>NZ_BCXA01000005.1 GCF_001894865.1 Rhodococcus maanshanensis NBRC 100610
GGCCCGGTTGATCGCTTCCGCCGATCCATAGAACAGGCCGGTCCCGATGGCCGAACCCAGCGCGATGAACCTGATGTGCCGGGCTGTGAGACCTCGGGTCAGCGCCGTTGCGGCGGCTTTCACTATCGGTCTCCCTGCGAACTACTCGAAACTCGGGCGATGCCCGGACTTGATGATTGCGACCCGCAGCCTAGCCCTGTAATGCAGGTCACCCGCTGTTGCCGGGTCCCATGCGGCGCCTCCGCCACGCCGAAACGCCGACCTCGCTTTCGACCGCTCGACCCGAGCCGCTAATATCGGGGGCGGTCATGAGTGCCAGCATCAAGCCCCGGCTAGCTGGTCGGCAACCCTCCATCCGCGGTGGGGTGCCCCGGGTGATGACCGGGTTGTCCGAGAAACAGTTCGGATGACAAGCGCGGGTCCGTCGGGACGGACCCACAAAAGCGGGCCACGACCCACCGGAGGTTCACCATGTGTTGTTGTCGCAGATAGGACCCAGTCTTGCCCCCTGGCGCCCGAGCTGCGCCGATCTCCCCCAATTTCTTGGAGTAGACAACACATGAGCGAGAACACCCCCGTCACCGACCCCGCTGCCTGGAGCTTCGAGACCAAGCAGATCCACGCGGGCCAGACGTCCGATGCGACGACCAACGCCCGCGCGCTGCCGATCTACCAGACCACGTCGTACACGTTCAACAACACCGACCACGCGGCGGCGCTGTTCGGACTGGCCGAGCCGGGCAACATCTACACCCGGATCATGAACCCGACCCAGGACGCGGTCGAGCAGCGGATCGCCTCGCTCGAGGGGGGCGTTGCGGCGCTCCTGCTGGCCTCGGGTCAGGCCGCCGAGACGTTCGCGATCCTCAACCTGGCCGAGGCGGGCGACCACATCGTCTCCAGCCCGCGCCTGTACGGCGGCACCTACAACCTCTTCCACTACACGCTGCCCAAGCTCGGGATCACGGTCAGCTTCGTGGAGGACCCGGACAACCTCGAGCAGTGGCGCGCGGCCATCCAGCCGAACACCAAGGCCTTCTTCGGCGAGACCATCTCCAACCCGAAGAACGACGTCTTCGACATCCCCGGCGTCTCGGCGGTTGCCCACGAGAACGGCATCCCGCTGATCGTGGACAACACGGTCGCCACCCCGTACCTGATCCGGCCGCTCGAGCACGGCGCGGACATCGTGGTGCACTCGGCGACCAAGTACCTCGGTGGGCACGGCACGGCGATCGCGGGCGTCATCGTCGACGGCGGCAACTTCGACTGGACCCAGGGCCGACACACGAACTTCACCACGCCCGACCCCAGCTACCACGGCGCGGTGTTCGCCGACCTCGGTGCGCCCGCCTACGCGCTCAAGGCCCGCGTGCAGCTCCTGCGCGACGTGGGTGCGGCGGTCTCGCCGTTCAACGCCTTCCTCATCAGCCAGGGGCTGGAGACGCTGAGCCTGCGCATCGAGCGGCACGTCGAGAACGCCCAGCGGGTCGCCGAGTTCCTGCAGGCCCGGCCCGAGGTCACCTCGGTCGCGTACGCCGGCCTGTCCTCGTCGCCGTGGTACGAGCGCGGCCAGAAGCTCGCGCCGAAGGGTGCGGGCGCGATCGTCGCGTTCGAGCTGGCAGGCGGGGTCGACGCGGGCAAGAGCTTCGTCAACGCCCTCACCTTGCACAGCCACGTCGCCAACATCGGTGACGTGCGTTCGCTCGTCATCCACCCCGCCTCCACGACGCACTCGCAGCTGACCCCCGATGAGCAGCTGGCGTCGGGCGTGACCCCGGGCCTGGTGCGGCTCGCCGTCGGCATCGAGGGCATCGACGACATCCTGGCCGATCTCGAGGCCGGTCTCGCGGCGGCGGCATCTTGACAGTGCGCTCCGAGTCAGACGCCCGTTCGGCGCGGCCTCCGCGGGGACCCCTACCGTCCCTCGCGGGGTTCCCGCCGCCGAACGGGCGGTTGACGGGCATCGGCATCGGCCCGTTGGAACTCGAGAGCGGGGTCGTCCTGCCCGACGTCACCCTCGCCGTGCAGGCGTGGGGAGAGCCGAGCGCCGACCTCGACAACGTCGTGCTCGTCGAGCACGCGCTGACCGGCGACTCACACGTCTCCGGTCCCGTGGACGACGAGCACCCGTCGCCGGGCTGGTGGAACGGCATGATCGGCCCCGGCGCCCCCATCGACACCGACGAATGGTGCGTCCTCGCCACCAACGTCCTCGGTGGCTGCCGCGGTACCACCGGGCCCGCCTCGCTCGACCCGGACGGCCGGGCGTGGGGATCGCGCTTTCCCGAGATCTCCATCCGTGACCAGGTGTCGGCGGAGCTCGCGCTGGCCGACCTGCTCGGCATCGAGCGGTTCGCGGCGGTGGTCGGCGGCTCGATGGGCGGCATGCGGACCCTCGAATGGACGGTCGGCCACCCCGACCGCGTCCGATCCGCCCTGATCCTCGCGGTCGGGGCGCGGGCGACCGCGGACCAGATCGGCACCCAGACCACGCAGATCGCCGCGATCACCGCCGACCCCGACTGGCAGGGCGGCGACTATCACGGCACCGGACGGGTGCCCCGCACCGGACTGGGGATCGCCCGTCGGATCGCGCACCTGACGTACCGCACCGAGGACGAACTCGACACCCGGTTCGGCAACGCGACGCAGCCGGGCGAGGACACCTGGCACGGCGGCCGGTACGCGGTGGAGAGCTACCTCGAACACCAGGCCGACAAGCTGGTCGCCCGCTTCGACCCCGGCACCTACGTGCTGCTCACCGAGGCGATGAACCGGCACGACGTCGGCCGCGGCCGCGGCGGCGTGGAGGCGGCGCTCGCCTCCACCCCCGTCCCGGTGATCGTCGGCGGCGTGGACTCCGACCGGCTCTACCCGCTCCGGCAGCAAGAGGAACTGGCAGAGCACCTGCCGGGGTGCGACGGGTTGCGCGTGGTGAACTCCCGCTACGGACACGACGGCTTCCTCACCGAGGCCGAATGGGTCACGACGCTGCTCGGCGAGACCATGGGGCTGGCCAGGGCCGGCCGTGGCTCCGCCGAGTAGGGCGATTCTCACACTGCCGAACGTATTTTCATTATCACCATTTTTGTGAGCGCGGGGTCGCTACCATCTGCGCCGTGCGCTCGACTGTGATCCACCCCATTTCGACCACCCTCCCGCAACCGCTCGCCACCTTCCCCGCGACAGACGGTTCACTGGTCACGGTCGCCATCGGCTCGCTCCGATTGGAGAGCGGCGATGTGCTGCCGGACGTCACCGTCGCCCTCCAGTGCTGGGGCACCCCCAGCCCGGATCTCGACAACATCGTGCTCGTCGAGCACGCACTGACCGGCGACTCACACGTCACCGGCCCCGCCGACGACCAGCACGCCACCCCCGGTTGGTGGAACGGCATGGTCGGCCCCGGCGCCCCCATCGACACCGACGAATGGTGCGTCCTCGCCACCAACGTGCTCGGCGGCTGCCGCGGCACCACCGGACCGAGCTCGCCCGCCCCCGACGGAAAGCCATGGGGCTCACGTTTTCCCGCGATCTCCGTCCGCGACCAGGTCGAGGCCGAGGTCGCCGTGGCCGACGCCCTCGGCATCCGACGGTTCGCCTCCGTCGTCGGCGGCTCGATGGGCGGCATGCGGACCCTCGAATGGACGGTCGGCCACCCCGACCGCGTCGGCTCGGCCCTTGTCCTGGCGGTCGGAGCCCGCGCGACCGCGGACCAGATCGGCACCCAGACCACCCAGATCGCCGCGATCACCGCCGACCCCGACTGGCAGGGCGGCGACTACCACGGCACCGGCAGGACCCCTGAGGCCGGACTGAGCGTCGCCAGGAGAATCGCGCACCTGTCCTATCGCGCCGAGTCGGGTCTCGACGACGCTTTCGGGAATGCACCGCAGGCCGGGGAAGATCCGTGGCGCGGTGGCCGATACGCCGTGCAGAGCTACCTCGAATACCAGGCCCGCAAGCTGGTCGCCCGCTTCGAAGCCGGCTCCTACGTGGTCCTCACCGAGGCCATCAACCGGCACGACATCGGTCGCGGCCGGGGCGGGGTCGCGACCGCCCTGGCGTCGACCCCGGTCCCGGTTGTCGTCGGCGGCGTCGACTCTGATCGGTTGTTCCCGCTGCGCCAACTCGAGGAGGTGGCGCAGCACCTGCCGGGCTGCGATGGCCTGCGGTTGGTGCGGTCCGCGGATGGGCACGACGGCTTCCTCACCGAGGCAGAATGGGTCACCAAACTACTCCGCGAGACTCTGGATTTGGCCCGAATCGGCCGCATCGGGGCCGCTCTCGGGCAAGCCGAATCAGGGCAGCGCGAGATTTCCGGATTGGCCTCCTCCTGGACGCTTGATCGATAACATTTGCGCCGTGTCAACGCCAACGATCAACCTCAGCACCCCCGTCGAGCAGCTCGCGACCGACGCCACCGTGACGGCGGTCATCGCTGAGCCGGGCACCCGCAGCGTCGTCGCGTTTCCGCCGACGGACGGGCGTCTGACCGAGATCAAGATCGGATCGCTCCAGCTGGAGGGCGGGGGCGTGCTTCCGGACGTCACCGTCGCCCTCCAGTGCTGGGGCACCCCCAGCCCGGATCTCGACAACATCGTGCTCGTCGAGCACGCACTGACCGGCGACTCACACGTCACCGGCCCCGCCGACGACCAGCACGCCACCCCCGGTTGGTGGAACGGCATGGTCGGCCCCGGCGCCCCCATCGACACCGACGAATGGTGCGTCCTCGCCACCAACGTGCTCGGCGGCTGCCGCGGCACCACCGGACCGAGCTCGCCCGCCCCCGACGGAAAGCCATGGGGCTCACGCTTCCCGCTGATCTCCATCCGCGACCAGGTCGAGGCCGAGGTCGCCGTGGCCGACGCCCTCGGCATCCGACGGTTCGCCTCCGTCGTCGGCGGCTCGATGGGCGGCATGCGCGTCCTGGAATGGACGGTTGGCCACCCCGACCGCGTCGGCTCGGCCCTTGCCCTGGCGATCGGCCCGCGCGCGACCGCGGACCAGATCGGCGGCCAGACCACCCAGATCGACGCCATCACCACGGATCCGAACTGGCAGGGCGGCGACTACCACGGCACCGGCAGGACCCCGGACTCCGGACTGAGCATCGCCCGCCGGTTCGCGCACCTGTCGTACCGCGGCGAGGCCGCCCTCGACCTGCAGTTCGAGAACGCGACCCAGCACGGCGAGGACATCTGGCGCGGCGGCCGGTTCGCGGTGCAGAGCTACCTCGAGTACTGCGCGGACAAGCTGGTGACGACCTTCGACGCCGGCTCCTACGTGGTGCTCAGCGAGGCCGTCAGCCGGTACGACGTCGGCCGTGGCCGCGGCGGGATCGCGGCCGCGCTCGGCTCGTGCCAGGTCCCCGTGGTCGTCGGCGCCATCGACTCGGACCGGATCATGCCGCTGCGCCAACTCCAGGCCATGGCGGAGCTGCTGCCGGGCTGCGACGGCCTGCGGGTAGCTCGGTCCGACGCCGGCCACGACGGCTTCCTCACCGAGGTCGACTGGGTCACCTCGCTGGTCGACGAGACCTTGACGCTGGCCAGGGCGACCCGCGTGAGCACAGCAGCGTGATCGCGGTGCTGCCGTCGTAACGGCGGCAGCACCGCGACCCGCGCGCGCACCACGGGCGCCGCGATCACGGCACCCCTCAGTCGGTGCCCAACGGATCGATCGAGACCGCCAACCACACGATGGCGCCGCCGACCGCGGTCAGCGCCCCGACATCGAAGCGCTGGCCCCGCACGGCCAGCAGCCCCACCCGCTCGGCGGGCAGGCACAGCCGGAATCCGGCGGCCAGCAGCGTCGCCAGCCCGAACACGAAGGCACCTCGCCGCCACCGGTCGGCGAGCACGAAGACCACCGCGACGAGCACCACCGCGAACACCGCCAGCAGCGGCAGGTTCTTGCGTGCGAAGCGCACCCAACGGTTCGCCGTCGGTGCGGAGGTCTGCGCGGTCATCGGCGGTGCTACTCGGAGCCCGCTGCGAGCTGCTCCGCGCGCTCCACGACGTTGGTCAGGAGGAAGGCTCGCGTGAGCGGCCCGACGCCGCCGGGGTTCGGCGAGATGAATCCCGCGACCTCGCGGACGCTGTCGTCGACGTCGCCGCGCAGGCCGTCGGCGGTCCGGCTGACGCCGACGTCGAGCACCGCGGCACCCGGCTTGACCATGTCCGCTGTGATCAGCCCCGGCACCCCGGCCGCGGCCACGACGATGTCTGCGCGCTCGACCTCGGCCGCGAGGTCCTTGGTCCCGGTGTGGCAGAGGGTGACGGTGGCGTTCTCGCTGCGACGGGTCAGCAGCAGACCGATCGGCCGGCCGACGGTGACGCCGCGGCCGACGACCACCACGTGCGCGCCGTTGATCGGCACCTCGTAGCGGCGGAGCAGGTGCACGATGCCGCGGGGGGTGCAGGGCAGCGGCGCCTCCTTGCCCAGCACCAGCCGACCCAGGTTCACCGGGTGCAGTCCGTCGGCGTCCTTGCCCGGGTCGATCCGCTCGAGCGCGGCGTTCTCGTCCAGATGCTTGGGCAGCGGCAGCTGCACGATGTACCCGGTGCACTCGGGGTTGGCGTTGAGCTCGTCGATGGTGGCCTCGAGCTGCGCCTGGGTGATGTCTGCGGGCAGGTCGCGCCGGATCGAGGTGATCCCCACCTTGGCGCAGTCGTTGTGCTTGCCGCGCACGTAGGCCGCGGAACCGGGGTCGTCGCCGACCAGGACGGTGCCAAGCCCGGGCGTGATGCCCTCGGCCTTGAGCGCATCCACTCGGGCTTTGAGATCGATGAAGATCTCGTCGCGGGTTGCCTTGCCATCCAGGATCGTCGCAGTCACGGCCACCATTGTTTCAGGTAAGACTGGATGGCATGGCAACGACTCCCGAACAGGCACCCGATCTCGTCGGCCCGCGGGTGGTGCTGACCGCGATCCGCCCCGAACACCGCGACCGACTGCGCGAGATCCACCGCGAGCCCGAGGTCCGCAGATGGTGGCAGATTCCCGACGACGACTGGCCCGAGGTCGAGGAACCGGACACCACCAAGTACACGGTGCTGGAGGGCGGTCAGGTCATCGGGTTCGCTCAGTGGTACTGCGAACCGGACCCCGACTACCGGCACGCCGGGCTGGACCTGTTCCTCTCATCCGGGACGCAGGGTCGGGGCCTCGGCACCGAGGTCGTGCGGGTGCTGTGCGCACATCTCGTCGACGACCAACGGTTCCACCGGTTGGTCATCGACCCGAAGCTCGCCAACGCCCCCGCGATCGCCTGCTACCGCAAGGTGGGCTTCAAGGACGTCGGCGTGATGCGCGAGTACGAGAAGAACAAGAACGGCACCTGGGACGACGGGCTGCTGATGGACCTGCTGGCGCGCGAGCTCGTGCGCTGAAGCGGGCCCCCACCGTCAGCCCTCGGGGTACAGGACGGGCTTCAGCTCCGCCCAAGTCCGTCCCGCCGTCAGGAAATGGGTGTCGGCGACCTCCTCCACGAACACCATCACATGGGCGGCGTCGTAGCCGAGGTTCTCCGCCACGACCCGACCCACGTCGCTCATTGTCTTCCGGATCGCCTCCGGGGACTTGCCCTGCATCGTCTTGATCGTGACCATCGGCATGCGCTTCCTCCACCACTCTGGGTTTGATATTGAAACCCAGCATGACGGAACCTGGGTCTGAAAGTCAAACCTTGGTAGCCTGGCCGCATGCCGGACCGACGCGCATTGAGAGTTCCGCTCGACGACTGCGGGCTCGCTCGCGCCGTGACGGTGATCGGGGACCGCTGGACGCTGCTCGTGCTTCGCGAGGCGCATTACGGCGTGACCCGATTCGATGAGATGCGAGCAGACCTCGACATACCGAAGGCCGCGTTGAGTTCGCGGCTGAAGGGGCTCGTCGACGAGAAACTGCTCGAGCGGCGCCCCTATCAAGAGGAGGGTTCGCGGACTCGGGACGAGTACGTGCTCACCCCCAAGGGCCGCGCACTGTTACCCGCCCTGATCGCCTTGATGCAGTGGGGCGACCGTTACGCGAGCACGGGAGGCGCACTTCGGTTCCACCATGCCGGGTGCGGCGGGACCGTGACTGCTCGTCTCGTGTGCGACTGCGGGCATCTCGCCGAACCGGCGGACCTGGTTGCCACCGCAGCCGAGCACGCCGACATCGCAGCGGACGGGAGTCGCTAGGGCTCGACGATCAACCCGTGCGCGGTGGCCATCGCGATCGCCTGCGTCATCTCGATCTTCGCCCCGTCCAGCTTGGCGCTGGTCCACAGCGCGGCGTCGACGTGCGCGCCGCGCAGGTCGGCGCCCTCGAGCCGAAGGCCGCTGGTGCGGGCACCGAACAGGTCGACGGACTGCAGCACCGTCTGCCGCAGGTCGGCGTCGACGAGATTGGCCTCGCGCAGCCGGCAGTCGGTGAGGTTGACCCCACGCAGGTCGGCCTTGCCGAGCGAAACGAGCGTGAAGTCAACCTCGTCGAACTCGATCGGCCGGATGCGGCAGTCCTCGAAGGCGGAACCGAGCAGGCTCGAACTCCGGAACACGCTGTGCCACAGCCGCGTCCGGGTGAACGTGCAGGACCGGAATGCCGTCACGGTGTGATGTGAACCGGACAGGTCCGCGCCGGTGAAGTCGCAGTCGGTGAAGACGACACGCTCCGTGCGCAGCTCGCTGAGGTCCGCGTCCCGGAAGTTGCAGCCGGTGTAGTGCCGATCGTGCCAATTCTGACGCGGCAGTCGGGCGTCCGCGAAGTCCTCGCCGACGAATTCCTCGGGGTGATCCGGTGCCATGTGGCCATCCTGCCCCCACCCACCGACGCGGCGGGGCACCGGTGGCCGGGCACCTGCCGTTCCCGGTCTGCTACTCGGCGCCGATCAGGCGGGAGGCGTCAGGCGCACCCGGGTCGGCGTGATCCGCAGTTCGGTGCTGTAGACCCGGTCTATCTCCTCGACCGTGGTGCCGAGCTCACCGGTGATGCTGGCCTCGTACTTGTCGAGATAGGCGCGCATGCCGCTCGACTTCTTGTTCGGGGTCGCCGATGCGGTGCCGCTGATGACGACGATGTCGGTGCCGTGCGGGTCGGAGTTGAAGTTGAGGGTGACCGCCGGGCGCTCGGCGATGTTGTGCACCTTGCGCGATCCGGGAGCGCTGAACACCACCAGATCGTCACCGTCCGGCACGAACCAGACCGGGTTCGGTGCCGGCGCTCCGCTGTCGGTGACGGTGGTCAACCAGGCGACGTGATCCTCGGCGATGTGGCGGCGGGCCTCGGGTGGCATCTCCATGTCGGCCTCCAATCGAGTCTGTATCGACGATACGACCTCTCGACGGCCCGGGGCGCTGAACGGCCCGCCGCATCCGGTGGCAAGCTGATGCGGTGTTCCGACTGATGTTCCACGAGCCGCGCATCCCACCGAATACCGGCAACGCGATCCGTCTTGTCGCGGGCACCGGGTGTGAGCTGCACCTGGTCGGCCCGCTCGGCTTCGACCTGTCCGAGCCGAAGCTGCGCCGGGCAGGGCTGGACTACCACGACCTGGCCTCGGTCACCGTGCACGAGAACCTCGAGGCCGCGTGGGCCGCGCTGGCACCCGAGCGGGTGTACGCGTTCACCGCGCACGGGCAGACCTCGTTCGCGGACGTCGAGTACCAACCCGGCGACGTGCTGCTGTTCGGCCCCGAGCCGACCGGGCTGTCGCAGGAGGTCCTCGCCGACCCGCACGTCACCGCCCAGCTGCGGATCCCGATGGTCCCCGGCAGGCGCTCGCTCAACCTGTCCAATGCCGCGGCCGTCGTCGTCTACGAGGCGTGGCGCCAGCAAGGCTTCGCGGGCGGCAGCTAGCGGGTCGCGGTCGCCACCGCGAACGCCACCCGCATCTGGGTGAACCGGAACAGGCCTGCGCCACCCGAGACCTCCTCGTAGGCGCGCACCACATCGTCGACGAACCGCGGCACCCGGTCCGCGTCCAGCCGGGCGGTCCAGGCCGCGAAACCCACCGCGCACCAACGGGAGAACTCGTCCCTCGATCCGAAGTCCCAGTCGAGATCCGAGGTCCGCAGGTCGGTCACGACGAGGCCAGCCGACGCGGCCAGCTCCGGATAGGCGGCGGGGTCCACGTGGATGTACGGCGCCTCGAACCCGGCGAACGACGCGGCCCACGCCTGCTCCCCGCACACGCGCATGGCCACCGACTCGAGGCTCGGCCGCTCGCTCGCGCACACCATCTGGATGATCACCCGCGCGCTCGGGTGCGCGGCCCTTGCAATGCCCGCCAGCGCCCGCCGCTGCTCGCGCACCCAGTGCAGCGCGTTGAACGAGACCACCACGTCGAATTCGTCCTCGAACGGCAGCTCGCGCGCGTCCGCGACGAGGAAGGTCGCGGTCGCCCCATCGGGCACCGGCCGGGACCGGGCCTTGTCGACCATCTTCGCCGAGGCGTCGACGCCGACCACCGACCCCCTCGGCAGCCGCCCGGCCAGGGCGAGCGTGATGAACCCGTCGCCACACCCGACGTCGAGCAGGCGTTCGGCACCGGTCAACTCGAGACCGGACAGCGACCTCTCGGCCAGTGTTCGCTGCAGACCACTGACCTGTGCGTAGCCCTCACCGTCCCATTCGGACACGGATCAATCCTGCACCTCGAAGCGCTTGTGGCGGGAGGTTTGCCCGGATATCAGTCGCACCGATCTCTTCGACACGCCCAGATGAGCGGCGAGCAACTCCTCGGCCGCCTTGTTGGCCTTGCCCTCCACCGCGGGCGCGCGCACGTAGAGCAGCAGCGTGCCGTCCTCGAGGGTCTCGACCAGCGGCCCCTTCTTGCTGTTCGGCTTGATCTGCGCGGCGACGACCCTGATCCCGGACACCGAGCCCTCACCCCGCGGCGATGTCGAGGAAGTCGCGCGCGGGCCCGCGCAGACCGCGGTCGGCGGACCACACCACGAGCAGCCTGCGCGGCAATCGCAGGCCCTGCACCTCGACCGACACCAATCGTCCGTCCGTCAGATCCGCCGCCACCGCCAACGAGGACACCACGGCGGGCGCGTTGCCCGCGACGACGGCGGCCTTGACCGCCGTGCACGAGGTGAGCTCGAGCAGCGGGTTCACGCACCCCGGCACGGCGTTCTCGAGCGTGTTCCTGGTGCCCGAACCGAACTCGCGCTGGATCAGCGGCGTCCTGGCGAGCTCGACAGGGGTGATCGGCGCCGCGCTCGCCCACGGGTGCCCGGGCGGGACCACCACCACCAATTCGTCGCGCGCCACCTCCCGCGCGTGCAGCCCGGCCGGCACGTCCGGCCCCTCCACGAAGCCGAGGTCCGCCTCCCCCGCCAGCACCTGGGCCGCGACGTCGGTGGAGTTCAGCAGCCGAACCGAGGTCACCACGGTCGGGTTCTTGCGCCGCATGGTCACCGTCCAGCCCGGCACCAGGTACTCGGCGATCGTCATGCTCGCCGCCACGGTCAGGTTGGCCTCGCGCTCGCCGCGCAGCGCCGAGATCCCCGACGCCAGCTCCTCGGCGGCGGCGAGGGTGCCCGCCGCCCACTCCAGCACCAACCCGCCCTCGTAGGTCGGGGTGACGCCGGTGGTGGCGCGGTCGAACACCCTGATCCCGAGCAGGCGTTCGGCCGAGCGGATCCGCGCGCTGACGGCCTGTTGGCTGAGTCCGTGTTCGCGCCCCGCGGCCCCCATACTGCCGAGCCGGGCGACGGAGACCAGGACGTCGAGGGCGGCGAGTTCGGGGACGCGCGGGGACAACGGCATACCAACAGGATAGGCCGTCACAACCTGAGGTTGTGACAAGCCAACGACAAGCCGTCTACCGGCGCCGACGTCCGGGCGGCAGTCTTTAATCATGCTCACGATCGTCCGCGACCCCGCCCCAGCCCCAATCGCTCGCCGCAGCCCCGCGTTGGCACACCTGACGCCGAACTGGTTCGCAGTGGTGATGGGCACTGGGATCATCGCGGTTGGCGCGGCCTCCCTGCCGGTGGACCTGCCGGGCCGCGACTCGATCGCGCGGGGGTTCTGGGTGCTGGCGACCGCAGCGTTGCTGCTGCTCTCCGTCGCATTCGCGGCCCACTGGGTGCGGCATCGCGAGCAGGCGCTCGGCTACGCCCGCAATCCGGCGATGGCGCCGTTCTACGGCGCGCTGCCGATGGCCGTGCTGACCGTCGGAGCAGGCGCCGCCGGCGTCGGCACCGAGATCTTCGGCCCCTCCGCCGTCGTGGCCGCCGCGCTCCTGTGGGCGCTCGGCACCGTGGCCGGGGTGACCGCGGCCATCATCGTGCCGCCGCGCATGTTGTCCGGCGGCATTCCCAGCCCCGTGTGGCTGATGCCGGTCGTGCCGCCGATGGTGTCCGCCGCCACCGGGGCGGCGCTCATCCCCCACCTGCCGGAGGGTCAGGCCCGGCTCACCATGCTACTCGGCTGCTACGCGCTGTTCGCCATGGCACTGACCGCGGCCGTCGTGACGATGGCGGTGGTGATCGGACACCTCGCCCGCGCGGGACTGCCCGGCGTGCAGGCCATCCCGACGATGTGGATCCCGCTGGGCGTGATCGGGCAGTCGATCGCCGCCGCGAACCTGCTCGGCCGGGTCTCCGGCACCGCGGTCTCGTCCGATGCGGCCGCCGGGCTCCGCGCGTTCGGCGTCGCCTACGGCACCGGTGTCGCGGGCATCGGCGCGCTGGTGCTCGGCTTCGCCTGCCTGCTCACGTACCGTGCCGCAGGCCGCGGGCTCCGCTTCTCGATGAGCTGGTGGAGCTTCACGTTCCCGCTCGGCGCCTGCGCGGTCGGGGCGGGGGCACTGGGGATGGCTACAGATTCCGTTGCCGTCCAGTGGTTTTCCGTCGCCCTGTTCGCATTGTTGCTCGGCATCTGGGCCGTGGTCGCCGCCAACACCGCGCGCGGGGTGTGGACGAGGACACTGCTCGTCCCCGCCCCATGAGCCCCGTCGCGCGGTGAGGTCAGAGCAGGAACACCAGCACCGCGCCGATCAGGGCGACCGCCGCGATGAGCGCGAGCGCACCGGCCAGCACCAGCGGCCTGCCGCCTCCCGAGGGGGCGTCGCCGTCGTCGCCTTCCTGGTCATCGTCGGGATCGACGTCCGAGACGGCCTGGATCGCCCCAACGGCCGACGCGGTGAGCAGGCTCGAACGTTCGTGGGCGTCGGTGACCTCGCGCACCTCACGCACCGAACCCGGGATCGCGCTGATCACCTCGGTGACGTCGTACGACGGCGGCAGGCCGATCCGCCTGATCGCCATCGCCGGGGTCTGGAATCCGGCGGCCAGGATCGCCGCACCCAGTGCGGCGGCCTGCTCCGGGCCCGGCCCCACCACGCTGTGCACCCCGAGCCGGTCGGTCAGCGCGGTCGCGACGCCCTTCAACGCGACCGTGTCCCGCGCCACCAGTCCGTCCCCGGTCACGATCACGGCATCGAGGTTCGAGGGCAGCCAGCCGAACGCGCCGAGCGCGGTGGAGAGCTGCGCGGTGGGTGACGTCCCGCTGCCTGCGGGGAACCGGAAAGAGCGGCCGACCAGCACACCCGAGCGCACCAGGCTCACCGACGTTCCCGCGTCGTCCGCGTGGTACGTCCCGATCAGCTGACCCGGCTGCTCCGCGACCTCGGATTCGAACCAGGCGCAAGTGGCCTCCGCGTCGGACACCAGCGTGATCTGCGGCATGCCGCCGTAGTCGAGCGATTCGCGGAGGTCCGCCACGGTCTCGGGATCCCAGTTGGACGGGTAGGTCGCCCAGACGTGCGGGGTGCCACCGTCCCGCCCGCCGTGGTCCGGCAGCGGCTCGCACTCGTGCAGCAGGCTGCTGATCGCGGTCGCGACCACATCCTCCGCCCGATACCGGGTGCCGTCGCTCGCCGCGACCCCCTCGGGTTCGCCGACTCTCGACAGGAACCCGGACAGCGTGTGCTCCGTAGCGCCGTCCTGCCCGGCACCGCCGAGCACTGTGCTCCCGTCGGAGCCAACATGCAGCACCGTGTCGCGGACGATGACTATGGGGTCCGGGGTTCCCGCGTCGTTCGACGCGATCACCGTGTGCGACACGATGCTGCCCACCCTGAGCCCAATTCCCACGGACACGCCAACACCTCATTCGGTATGAACAGATCGCCGTCCGCACGCCGAATCATTCAGCGCGCGGCCGGGTTACATCTTGCTATGCCGACGTTCAGGTGGGCGCGCGACACACGGCCAGAAGCGTCCGGATCCCATATTCCGCGATGCCCGAGCGGGGTTGCGTCCCTTGGCGCCGCCGACGCGCGGCGCGGCCTCAGGCCAACGCCAGGAAGAGCTTCTCGAGCTCCGCCTCGGTCATCGGCTCCTGGTTGTCGCGATTGGTCCCGGACAGGCAATCGCGCAGGCCGGTCGCGACGATCTTGAAGCCGGCGCGATCCAACGCACGCGAGACCGCGGCGAGCTGGGTCACCACGTCCTTGCAGTCGCGACCGCTCTCGATCATCGAGATGACGCCCGCCAGTTGGCCCTGCGCGCGCCGCAACCTGTTGAGCACCAACGCGATGCTCTCCTCGTCACCCGTCATTTCGCCACTCCTCAGTTCTCACGTCCGGATCCGTCGACTCCAATGGTACCCGCCGGGGTATGCGACCGCGGGCGGGTGCGGCCCTGGCCTGCGCAGATGCTAATGTCTGCCGTGTTGAGACACGGGGTGCTCCGCAAGTCGCGGGGCTGAGAGCAGACCCGAGAACCTGGCCAGGTAATGCTGACGAAGGGATGTCATGGCTTCGCATACGCCCACCACGGGGGGCACCACTGACCGCTTCACCGAACACCTGTGGGATCACACCAAGACGCTGCGCGTCGCGATCGACGAGTTGGAGTTCCTCCGCCGCCTCGGCGACGGAAGCCTGCCGCTCGACGTCTTCCGCTTCTACGTCGAGCAGGACTCGCTGTACCTGAGCGGGTACGCGAAGGCACTCGCCGTACTCGCCTCACGGGCACCCGACCCGGCATCCGCCGCCTTCTGGGCGACCTCCGCCGCCAGCGCGGCCGTCGTCGAGACCTCCCTGCACGAGGATCTGCTGTCGGGCGGGGTGCTGCCGCCCGCCGAGCAGGAACCCCGGCACTCCCCGACCTGCCTCGGCTACGTCTCCTACCTGATCGCGGCCGCGGCAACCGAGCCGTACCCGGTCGCGGCCGCGGCGATCCTGCCGTGCTTCTGGATCTACGCCGAGGTGGGGCGCGACCTGGCCGCCGGCGCGGCGAAGGTGCTGGCCGCCGATCCCGGACATCCCTACGCGCAGTGGGTGTCCACCTACGACGCCGAGGAATTCCAGACGTCCGCGGCGACCGCCCGCACCCTGGTCGACGCGGCCGCGAGTGCCGCAACCGAACGCGAGCGCGAGGCGATGGTCGAGGCGTTCACGATCGCGACGCGGTACGAACTCCTGTTCTGGGACACCGCGCTCCACCCGCAGCCCTGGCCCGCGCCGTGACCGCCCGGATCCGCCGCGCGCTCGCGGGCGCCGTCGTCGCGCTGTCCTCGCTGTCGCTGCTCACCGCGTGCGGCTCCGACAGCGGCTCCGGGGAGACCATCCGGTTCGCCCTCGACTGGACCCCGAACACCAACCACACCGGGCTCTTCGTGGCGCAGCAAAAGGGGTACTTCGCCGACGCCGGACTGGACGTGGAGGTGTTGCCGTACAACAACACCGCGGTCGACACCCTCGTCGACGCCGGGAACGCCGAGTTCGGGATC
Organism: Rhodococcus maanshanensis NBRC 100610; assembly: GCF_001894865.1. GTDB lineage: Bacteria > Actinomycetota > Actinomycetes > Mycobacteriales > Mycobacteriaceae > Rhodococcus_G > Rhodococcus_G maanshanensis. The sequence goes on from NZ_BCXA01000005.1 coordinate 15,742, forward strand.
AGCACCCACGACGCGTCCACGTTCTCGCGGGCCTCGGGCGCGCACACGGTGTCGGTCCTGGCTCCGCTGCAGCACTGGGCGACCGCGATCGGCGTCCGCGCCGACCGGGCCGACATCGTCAGTCCCAAGGACCTCGACGGCAAGACCTACGCCGGTTTCGGCGATCCGGGCGAGAACGAGACGCTCCGCCAGGTGATCCGAAACGACGGCGGCACCGGCGATTTCAACTCGGTCACCCTCGGCACGTCGGCATACGACGCCGTCTACTCCGGCAAGGCCGACTTCACCGTCTCCTACTTCGCATGGGAGGGCATCGAGGCCGAGCACGCGGGCACCCCGATGCGGTACTTCCGCTACACCGACTACGGGTTCCCCGATGCCTACGCCATCGTGGTCGACGGCAACGAGGACTGGCTCGAGTCGCATCCCGAGCAGGCCCGCAAGTTCGTTCAGGCGCTGCAGCGGGGCTACCAGTTCGCCGCGGACAACCCGGACGAGGCCGCGCGGCTGCTCATCGAGGCCAACCCGGGTGCCTTCAACGACGAGTCGCTGGTGATCGAGAGCCAGCGGATGCTCGCCGGGGAGTACATGAAGGACGCGACAGGGAAGGTCGGCACCCAGACCCTGCCGCAATGGGCGGGCAACTCGGGATTCCTCTATCAGCACGGACTCCTCGCCGGCCCGGACGGCAACCCGTTGACCACCGAACCCGACTGGTCGACGTACTTCACCAATGACTACCTCGGCCCTTCGTAGACTGACCCCCGCCCTGGTGGTGGTGGCGGCGCTGGTCGCCGCCTGGCAGATCTATGTCGACGTCAGTGGGATCCGTCCGCAGCTGCTGCCGTCGCCCGCTCGCGTCGCGCAGCAGGGCTGGGGGCACCGCGAAGAGATCGCCGTGCACGCGGGCGCCACGCTGACGGTGACCCTGATCGGGTTCTCGGTGTCGCTGGTGCTGGCGTGGGCGCTGGCGATCCTGGTGGACTTCTCGCCGTGGCTGCGCCGCGCCTTCGTGCCGTTGTTCGTGGCCTCGCAGACCCTGCCGATCATCGCGATCGCCCCCCTGATGATCATCTGGTTCGGGTTCGGGCTGCTCCCGAAGGTCCTGGTGATCGCGCTGGCCACCTTCTTCCCGATGGCGATCGGGCTGATCGAGGGCTTCGCCTCGACCGAACAGGAGGCCGGTGCGCTGCTGCGCAGCATGCGCGCCTCGCGCTGGCAGGTGTTCCGGTATGTGCGGCTGCCGTCCGCCCTGCCGAGGTTCTTCACCGCGCTGCGCATCGGCATCACCTACGCCGTCGTCGGGGCTGTGTTCGCCGAGTACGTCGGGGCCAGTAAGGGACTCGGCATCTACATGAGCCTGCAGAAGAACTCGTTCCGCACCGACCTGGTACTGGCGGCGGTGCTGGTGACCGCCGTCATCAGCATCGCCCTGTACCTGCTCACCTTCGCGGTGGAGCGGGTCGTCGCCCCGTGGTCCCGGATGGAGCACGGCCATGGCTGAGGCACGGGGATCGAGGATCGCGCTCGACGGGGTCACCAAGTCGTACCCGCTGCCCGGGCGTCGCGGCGGTGCCCGTCTCGTGCTGGACCGGGTGTCCTTCGACGCCGCGCCCGGCGAGTTCGTCTCCGTCATCGGCCCGAGCGGCTGCGGCAAGAGCACGGTGTTCAACATCCTCGCCGGGCTGGACTCGCCGGACTCGGGCCGGGTGCTCGTCGGCGACGGGGCGGCCTCGGGAACCCCGCACAGCGCGTACATGCCGCAGAAGGACCTGCTGTTCCCGTGGCGAACGGTGCTCGACAACACCGCGCTCGGGCTCGAGGTGCAGGGAATCGACAAGCGGGAGGCCAGGCGCCGCGCCCGCGAGCTGTTCCCGATCTTCGGCCTGTCCGGGTTCGAGGACGCCCGCCCGTTCCAGCTCTCGGGCGGGATGCGCCAACGCGCCGCGATGCTGCGCACGGTCGTCCAGGACCGCGAACTGCTGCTGCTCGACGAGCCGTTCGGCGCCCTCGATTCACTGACCCGCACCGAGATGCAGGACTGGCTACAGCAGGTGTGGCAGCGGTACCGGTGGATGGTCCTGATGATCACTCACGACATCCGTGAGGCGGTCTACCTCTCCGACCGGGTGATCGTGCTGTCGGCCCGGCCCGCCACCGTGCGCCGGGAGGTGCGTGTCGACCTGCCGCGGCCCCGGGAACTGTCCGTCGTCACCTCGCCCGAGTTCGTCGCGCTGGAGCAGGAGCTGTTGGAAGTGCTGCACGAGGAGTCGCGCCGCGCGCTCGCCGAGCAGGAGTCCGCACCCTGGTGACCCGAGGTCCTGGCGCCACCGACGCGCTGCGGCCACACTGGAGGTGAATCCCGGGTCGACGACGAGCCGGGGCGACCAAGGAGAATTTCCATGGGCAGCAGGGGACCGTTCGGCATCGATCCGGAAGACATCGAGCGCATCGCCCGCGAGGCCAGTGCGGGACTGCGCGACGCCGCCGAGAAATTCGGCAGGTTCCTCGACGACGCGGGCATCCCCTACTCGCACTCGTTCAACGTGGGAACCAGCACGTCGTGGCCCCGGCCGAGGCCGGAGACGACGGGCGACACCGGCGACGGCGTGTGGGCCATCTACACCGTCGACGAGGACGGGTCTGCCCGGGTGGACCAGGTGTTCGCGACCGAGCTCGAGGCGCTGCGGATGCACAAGAACAACACCGACCCGCGGCGACTGGTGCGGTTCCTGCCGTACGGGGTGACGGTGAGCGTGCTCGACGAGACCAACGACGACGAGCCGCCCGCCCCGAAGGCCGAGACCGACGAGCAGCCCGGCGAGGCCCCCGCCGACGACGAGAGCTAGCGTCCCGGCGGCTTGTGCGCGAGTAGGTATCGCGCCTAGACGAACTCGCCGACCGGCATCCGCCCTGCCTGCCAGGTGCGGTAGCCGCCGTCCAGGTTGCGCACGCTGCGCCCGAGCTGGCGCAGCAGCTGGGTCGCGGTGTGGCCGCGCTGGCCGACCTGGCAGATCGCGACCAGCTCGCCGTCCGGCAATTCGGCTGCGCGCGAGCGCAACTGGTCGAGCTCGATGTTCAGCGAACCGGGGATCGAGCCCTGTGCGAACTCGGCAGGGGTGCGCACGTCCACCAGCACCGCACCGGCCTCGACCAGCGCAGGCAGCTCGTGCCACTGCACCGTGGCGGTGGTCCCGGTGCGCAGGTTGTCCGCGACGTAGCCGAGCATGTTCACCGGGTCCTTCGCCGAACCGAACTGCGGCGCATAGGCCAGTTCGAGGTCTGCCAGCTCGGCGGCGGTGAGGCCGCCGACCATGGCCGTCGCGATCACATCGATGCGCTTGTCGACGCCGTCGCCGCCGACGCCCTGGGCACCGAGGATCGCGTCGGTCTCCGGGTCGACGAGCAGCTTGAGCGACATGCCCTGCGCGCCCGGGTAGTAGCCGGCGTGCGACTGCGGGTGCGTGTGGATGGCCCGGTACCCGCGGCCCGCGGCGCGCAACCGCTTCTCGTTCCACCCGACCGCGGCCACCATCAGCGAGAACACCCCGACGATCGCCGTGCCGACGACGGGGCGCGCCCGCACCGGCCTGCCCGCGATCACGTCCGCGACCAGCCGGCCCTGCCGGTTCGCGGGGTTCGCCAGCGGAACCAGTCCGGCGCCGCCGGTGAGCGCGTCGGTCTTCTCCACCGCGTCGCCGACCGCGTAGACCCCCTCAACCGAGGTCCGCATGCTCGCGTCGACCACGATGCCGCCGCGAGGCCCGACCTCGATGCCCGCGCCGACCGCCAGCGCGGTCTCGGGCCGCACCCCGATGGCCATCACGACGACATCGGCCGGGATCAGGCGGCCGTCGGCGAGGGTCGCGGTGTCCGCGCCTATTCCGGTCACCTGGGTGCCGAGCTCGAGCCGGACGCCGTTGCCGCGCAGCTCATCCGCTACCGGCGACGCCATCTCGGGATCGAGCGGGGCCAGCACCTGGTCGGCCAGCTCGACGACGGTGACCTCGAGTCCACGGCGTCGCAGGTTCTCGGCGAGCTCGACGCCGATGAACCCGGCCCCGACGATCACCGCGGTACGGGCGTCGGCATTCAGCTCGCCGACCAGCCGGTCCACGTCCTCGACGTCGCGCAGGACCAGCGCCCGCCCGACGCCCTCGATGTCGGGGACGATGGGGCTCGCGCCGGGGCTGAGCACCAGCGAGTCGTACGACTCCGCACTCTCCTCGCCCGTCCGCAGATCGCGGACGGTGACCGTCCTGGCGACGGGGTCGACGGCGACCACCTCGGTGCGCACCCGCACGTCGAGGCGGAACCGGGCGGCGAGGCTCTCCGGGGTCTGCAGCAGCAGCGCCTCCCGGTCCTCGATGACCCCGCCCGCGTAGTAGGGCAGCCCGCAGTTCGCGAACGACACGTGCGCGCCGCGCTCGAAGACGACGATCTCCGCCTCCTCGTCCAGGCGACGCAACCTGGTCGCGGCGGACATGCCTCCGGCGACCCCACCCACGATGACGACCTTCACGGCGACTCCTCTCAGTCGAATCGAACTATACCCCCTCGGGTATCTCCATGGCCGTGGGCGTGACCGGTCACACCCCGGGACGCCGGGGGTCAGCGCCTGCGGACCAGCCGCACGAGGGCGTACCCGACGAGGACGACCAGCGCGAGGAAGCCCACCCAGGGGACGGCCCGGCCGAGGAAGACGATCAGTCCGTGCAACGCGGACAGCAACGCGTGCCACCCGGCGACGACGCCGTCCCAGAAACTGTCCGGGTCCGCGCTGCCCGGCCCGTCGGTCGTGATGTCGATCGAGATGGTCGCGAGCTCGACCTGGTCGGCCAGCGCGCGTCGCTGCGCGACGAGGCTGTCGAGTTCCGCCTGCCGCTGCGAGAGCGCGTTCTCGGCCTCGATGAGATCCGCGGTGTTCGCGGCGGTCGCGATCAGCCCCTGCAGTCGCGTGACCGAGGCCTGCAGGGCACCGATCCGCGCGTCGAGGTCCTGGGTCTGCATGGTGACATCGCTCCTGCTGACGCTGACCCCGGTCACCTCGCCCAGGCCCGAGATCTCGTCGAGGGTGGCGGTGAGGCGGTCCGCCGGGATCCGAACCGTCAGAGAACTGCTCGGCTCGGTGTCGTCGGTCCGTGGGCGCTCGGTCCGGTCGTCGACCCGTCCGCCCGCGTTCTCGACGATGCGCACGACGGTGCGGCCGGTGTCGACGGGGTCGGCCGCGGTGAGCGAGACGGAACCGGTGGTGACCTCCTGCCTTTCGGCGAGGCCCTCCGCGGGCGCAGGGGCGAGCTTCGCATCGGGCGCGATGCCCGCCTCGGCACCGGCCGCGGGCGAGGATTGCGAGTCGGACTGCGACTGTTCGGGTTCGCCGCCACCACAGCCCGCCAACAATGCGATCAGGATCAGGATCGTGGCGAGCGCGGGTGCCTTCATACCGGGGATGCTAGGCCGATGGGCGACGGCGGACGGAGCTCCGACACGCCCCGGCGTTCACTCGGCGCGGTTCACCGGTAGTCCCGGGACTTGCCCGCCATCCGCAGGTCCATCCGCTGCAGCCGGTCCGCCACCACCGTCACCGCACCCTCCGCATTCTGCACCTTCCCGCGGACCAGGAGCGCGGGTGCGGTGTGTGCGAGCGTGCGGTAGCGGGCCCACAGCCCCACCGAGCAGACCACGTTCACCATCCCCGTCTCGTCCTCGAGGTTGATGAAGGTGACCCCGCCCGCGGTGGCCGGACGCTGACGGTGGGTGACCGCTCCCCCGACCAGCACCCGGTCGCCGTCGGGCACCGCCAGCAACCCCGACGCCGGGGTCACTCCAAGCGCGTCGAGTTGGGGACGCAGGAACTCGGTGGGATAGGAGTCCGGCGAGACCCCGGTCGCCCACACATCCGCGGCCGCGAGCTCGACGTCGCTCATCCCGGGAAGGGTGGGCGCGACGGTGGAGGCACCCATCCCCGGCAGCCGGCCCGGCCGCTCCCCCGCGGCCGCCCCCGCCGCCCACAGCGCCTGCCTGCGCGACCCGGCGAAACAGCCGAGCGCACCCGCGGTGGCCAGCGACTCCGCCTGCGGGGTGGTCAGCTCCACCCGGCCGGTCAGGTCGAGCAGGGAGGTGTAGGGCCCGCCCTCGCACCTGGCCGCCACGATCTTCTCGGCCAGTGCCGAACCGATGTGCCGCACCTCCCCGAGACCCAGCCGGACCTCCAGTCCGTCGCCCTCGAGCGTGGCGTGCGCCAGGCTGGCGCTCACGTCCGGCCCGTGCACCAGGACCCCGTGCCTGCGGGCGTCGGCGACCAGCGACTGCGGGGAGTAGAACCCCATCGGCTGGGCCCGCAGCAGGCCGGCGCAGAAGGCCGCCGGGTGGTGCAGCTTGAACCACGCCGAGTAGAACACCAGCGCGGCGAAACTCTGCGAATGACTTTCCGGGAAACCGAAATTCGCGAAGGCGTACAGCTTCTCGAAGATCCGGTCCGCCACCTCCCCCGTGACGCCGTGCAGATCGCGCATCCCGTCGTAGAACCGGCCGCGCAGCCGTTCCATCCGCTCAGGCGACCGCTTGGACCCCATCGCCCTGCGCAGCTGGTCGGCCTCGGCCGCCGTGAACCCGGCCACGTCGACCGCCATCTGCATCAGCTGTTCCTGGAACAGCGGCACCCCAAGGGTCCGCTCCAGGGCCTTCTCCAGCGACGGGTGATCGTAGGTGACGGGCTCGATCCCGTTGCGGCGCCGGATGTACGGGTGCACCGAACCGCCCTGGATGGGCCCGGGCCGGATCAGCGCCACCTCCACCACCAGGTCGTAGAAGTTGCGCGGCTTCAGTCGCGGCAGGGTGGCCATCTGGGCGCGGGATTCCACCTGGAACACCCCGACCGAATCGGCTCGCTGCAGCATCTCGTAGACCGGGTCCTCGGACAGGTCCAGCCTGGCCAGGTCCACCTCGAGGCCCTTGTGCTCGGCGACCAGGTCGATCATGTAATGCAGCGCGGAGAGCATGCCGAGCCCGAGCATGTCGAACTTGACCAGCCCCACCGCCGCGCAGTCGTCCTTGTCCCACTGGAGAACGCTCCGGTTCTCCATCCGCGCCCATTCCACCGGACACACGTCGGCGATCGGACGGTCGCAGATCACCATGCCGCCGGAGTGGATGCCGAGATGCCGTGGCAGACCCTCGATCTGGCCAGCGAGCTCCAGCACCGCGGGCGGGATATCGGTGCCGGTCTCGTCTTTCACCCCGGTCCATCGACTGACCTGCTTGCTCCACGCATCCTGCTGGCCCTGCGAGAAGCCGAGCGCCCGAGCCATGTCCCGCACCGCCATCTTGCCGCGGTAGGTGATGACGTTCGCGACCTGCGCCGCATAGGCGCGGCCGTAACGGTTGTAGACGTACTGGATCGCCTCCTCGCGGCGATCCGATTCGATGTCGACGTCGATGTCGGGCGGGCCGTCCCGCTCGGGCGAGAGGAACCGCTCGAACAGCAGCTTGTTCCCCACCGGGTCGACGTTGGTGATGCCGATCGCGTAGCAGACGGCCGAGTTCGCCGCCGATCCCCTGCCCTGACAGAGGATGTCGTTGCGGTGACAGAAGGACACGATGTCGTGCACGACCAGGAAGTACCCCGGGAACCCCAGCTGGGCGACGATCGTCAGCTCGTGCTCGATCTGCCGGTAGGCGTCGGGCCGCTGCTCGGGCGTGCCGTAGCGCCGCCTGGCACCCACCATCGTCAGTTCCCGCAGCCAGCTGTCCTCGTCGTGGCCCTCGGGCACCTCGAACGGCGGCAGCTCGGGCGCGATCAGCCGCAGGTCGAAGGCGCACTCGCGGCCCAGCTCGGCCGCGCCCGGCACCGCGGTGGGATGCGCGGCGAACAGCCGGGCCATCTCCGCGCCGGACCGCAGGTGCGCGCCGCCGGTCGGCCCCAGCCAGCCGGCCGCCTCGTCCAGGCTCTGCCTGGCGCGGACCGCCGCCATCGCCATGGCCAGGCGTCGGCGTGCCGGGGCGGCGAAATGTGCTGCGGTGGAGGCGATGACGGGCAGTCCCGCGGCCGTGGCGAGCTCGGCCAGCGCGCCGTTGCGTTCGTCGTCCTCGGCCACGCCGTGGTGGGTGAGCTCGACGGTGACCCGGTCCCTGCCGAACCTCTCCACCAGTCCGCGTAGCTCCGCCTCCGCCGCCGAGACGCCCCCGGAATCGAGCGCCATGCGCACGTGTCCCTTGCGGCAACCGGTGAGGATCTGCCAGTGCCCACCAGCCGCCTCGGTCAGCTCGTCCAGGTCGTAGCGCGGCTTGCCCTTCTCCCCTCCCGCCAGGTGTGCCGCCGCGAGCTGCCGCGACAGCCGCCGGTAGCCCTCCCGCCCGCGCGCCAGCACCAGCAGGTGGGTGCCGCCCGGGTCCGGCGTCCCCGTCCGCGAACCGGCCGAGTCCGCATCGTGTGACGGCAGGGACAGTTCAGCACCGAAGACGGTGCGCATGTTCAGCTCCTTGGCCGCCTCCGCGAAGCGCACAACCCCGTAGAGCCCGTCGTGGTCGGTCAGCGCGATCGCCTCGAGCCCGAGCCGGACCGCTTCCTCCACCAGTTCCTCGGGCGGGCTCGCGCCGTCGAGAAAGCTGAAGGCAGAGTGCGCGTGCAGCTCCGCGTAGGGCACGGTCGGCGTCTCGTCCCTGGAGATCGGGCCCGCGCGGTACTCGCCGCGCTTGCGGGACCAGGCCGGGCTGTCGCTGCCGTCGCCGGGGTACATCGCCTCCGGCGGGTTGCGTCCCGGCCTGCCGGAGAGCACCCGCTCCATCTCCGACCACGTCGGTGGCCCGTTTCCCCAGCCCATCGCGTTCACCTTCCCTGCGCATCCGGCCGTCGGGGATCCGGCGGCGGAGCTCGAGCGGGGAAGTCACATCGAACGTGTGTTCTATTATGAACGGGCTGCGCACGGGAGTCAACAGGCCTCAGCCGGGTGCCCACCCCGGCCGGGCGGCACCCGAGCGGCAGGCGCCGCGAATCAGGTTGCCGCGGAAGCCCTCTCCAGGCCGTCGAGGATCAGGTCGAGGCCGAACTCGAACTCGTTGCCGAATTCGTAGCCGGGTTGCAGCACGTGCTCCACGGCCAGCTCGGTGAGGTGCGGATACTCGTCGGCCGGCATTCCCGCCAAGATCGCCTGAGCCAGGTCCTCGGTCTCCTGCGGACCCTCAAAGGGAAGTGCGGCCTCCTGCAGCGCGAAGCCGTAGATGTAGCTGTCGAGGACGGCGAACGCGTGCGCGGCCATCGGAACCGAGAAGCCCCCCGCCCGAAGACTCCCGAGGACGGCATCATGATGCCGCAGCGTCGCCGGGCCGGGACTGGTCCTCGAGTCCAAGAGCCCGATCGCCCATCGATGACGCAACAACACCTCGCGGGCCGAGGTCGCCCGCAGTCGCATCGCCTGCCGCCAGCCGGATGCGTCCGGGTCGAGCACGATCTCGCCGAAGACGTGGTCGACCATCCCGTCGAGAAGGTCGTCCTTGTTGGCCACGTGGTTGTAGAGGGACATCGCCTCGACCGCGAGCACCTCGCCGAGCTTGCGCATGCTCAGCGACGCGATCCCGTGTTCGTCGGCATAGGCGACGGCGGCCAGGAGCACCTCGTCCCGACTCAGCCGGCCGCGCGGACCCCGCGCAGACCTGGGCGGTGTCATGCCTCCCCCTCTCACCTTGACGCACTTACCCTGTAAGCGTAGAACTACTTACACCGTAAGTCTCACGTCCACCACCGAGGAAGACGTCATGCCGACAACCCCAACAGGCCACGACCGCCAGGGCACCGACACAGCGAGCAGAACCACCGCCCACACGGTCGGCGCGCTGTTCCTCTTCTCCACCGCAGCGTTCCTGGTCGGGGACGCCCTGATCCAGGAGTACTTCTCCACCGAGACCGGCAGCCTGGTCGCCGGCGTATTGCTCCAAACCGTCTGCGGCCTCGCCGTGGTCGGCATCGGCCTCGCACTGCGCCGAACCCTTGGCCGATACAGCAGGACCCTCGCCGATGCCTACCTGGTCACCCGGTGCCTCGAGTGCGCGGCGATCGGAGCGATCGGCGTCTACCTGCTCGCCACGAAGTCGCAGTTCGAGCAGTACGAGTTGCTCATCTACCTCTTCTCCGGCATCGCCGGACTGATCCTGTCGTTCGTACTGCTCCGGACCGGACTCGTCCCGTCCTGGCTCGCCTGGCTCGGCCTCGTCGGCTACGGCGTACTGCTCCTCGCCATCCCGGCGGGCCTGCTCGACATCGCCACGCTCGACTCCGGCCCCGGGATGCTGATGTACGTCCCCGGCGGCCTGTTCGAGCTGATCCTGCCGATCCTGCTCATCGCCAAGGGATTCCGCCCCTTCTCGGTGCGGGTGGCTGGACCGGGCCGCGAGCGCATGCCCGCCACCTCGGTGGACGCGTGAGCGGCGTCCATATCACCGTCCCGCTCGAGGGCGCGGCGGCGGCGTAGGACCGGTCCTGGCGCCGCGCCTGCCTCGTCGCGGGGGTCGCGCTGCTGGCCATGGCCGCGCTCGCAGGCCTCGCCCTCCCCCTCGCCGTCGATGGACTGGTGACCCCCGGCGATGCGACGCAGACCGCCCGCGACCTCGCGGACTCCGAGGGGAATGTTCCGACTCGGGATCGTGAGCCTGGTACCACTCATTTCACCCAGATCGGACGAGGCCGACCGTGGGGCGAGGCACACAGGATGGTCGATGCATCCGCCCGTGTGGGCCCGGAATATCGGCAGTGAACAAGGAGAATGGTCATGGCAGAGTACGTGGCACCGAAGCACGAGGCTCCACCGCCGGCAATCACTGGCCGTCGCCTCTCCTACCTGACCTTCGCCGTGATCGTCATCGCATACCTCGTGATCATCAAGGTCAGCGGGATGCTGATCGGCGGCTGGGCCGACGAGGACGACACCCTGACCACCCGGGGGGTGGTCTTCACCATGCTGATCCCGCTCGGGCTCTCCGTGATCTTCACCTACGGTGTCATCGCCGCGCTCGGGTGGTGGCGGCCGGTGATGAAGGACGACCGCCCGGTCAACAGATGGGTCTGGGTCGTGCCGGCGATCCTCCTCGGCGCGATCCTGCTGGGAATCAATTACAGCGCGCTGTCGGAAAAGGGCTGGCTGTTCATCGTGTGCCTTCTCATCGCCACGCAGTTCGTCGGCTGGGGTGAAGAGGGCATGTTCCGCGGCATCGGTGTCACGGTGCTGCGCCAACACGGTCTCCGCGAGGGCCAGGTCGCATTGTGGTCCAGCGTCATCTTCGGCGTGGTGCATCTGTCGAACGCGTTCACCGGCGGCGGTTCAGGCGCAATCGCCCAGGCTGCCATTGTCAGCGTCGCGGGATACTTCTTCTACCTCACCCGCCGTGTCTCGGGCAGCAACGCACTCAACTCCGTCATGCACGGACTCTTCGACTTCTCGCTGCTCACCGGGGCCGTCATCCTTCTGGATCAGCAGGCGTACGTGGGTACTTTCGCGCCGCTGCTGGCCTACCCGATCCTCGCGATCATTCTTCTCGTCAAGCGGCGGAGCATCGAACCGGCCGACCGCGCAGGCGACAGCACGATAGCGTCCCTCGCCTAGCTGACCCAGGGCCGGCCTCGAGGTGGGATGTGACATCACCGCACGTCAACAGCTGGCGCTCCCAGAACTTGCAGAAGGCCCGGCCCCCATCGGGGACCGGGCCTTCTGTGTGTTCGGGTCAGTGGCTGTTGCCGTTGTTGAAGTGGTAGTCGGCGCTGCCGTTGCCGCCCTGGTTGCCGTTCGCGCCGGGGCCACGGCCGTCGGTACCGGGCTCGACGTGGTTGGTCTTGGTGTGCACGATGTCGTAGTAGACGCTCGTGTCGGCTGCGTTCGGGAAGATGCGGTAAGTGAAGACGTTCTTGTCGAGCTGGGTGATCGGGACGACACGCTGGAAGAGAACCTGGCCGGCGTCGTTCTTCGCGTTGATCCAGCGCTCGGAGCCGTCGGGGGTGACGGTCCAGTCGCCGTGCAGCTTGGGGCTGTCGTCGAGGTTGTACATCGTGTACGTGCCGTCTGCCTTGAAGTAGGCCCAGCCCACGAAGTTCGAGACGGCCGGGTTGTCGAGGGCGACGCGGTTGCCGTCCTGGTCGATCGCGCTGGTGGTCTTCCACGGGGTCGAGGCGAGCACGTCCGAGGGGGTCTGCGCGACGTGGGACGAGCCGAAGTACGCCGGCGCGGCGGCAGCGGCGGCGGTCGGGGCGATCGCGAGTGCGGCGAGCACGGCGGCCGAGGCGGCGAAAGCGGTACGGCGGGAGATCAGCGAGATGATGTTCATGTCCCCCACGCTACGAATCAGGCCCAGGGGGCCACATCATCCGATTGGCTATTTGCTCGGGCACCGAACAGATGATCCGGAGCAGGACACTTGGACGCGAAGCGAGCTACGCAGACAGCGACACGGGCACCAGCCCTCGTTCGAAATCGTCGCGCATGGTTCGCCACAATCGCTTGGCGACTTGCCAGATCTCTACCGCCCAGATCCGGTCCGGCCATGCCTTGGACCAGGTGATCAGCTGGGCAGTCGGAAGCAGTTCCGACGCCTCACACGATGAGCACCGCGGCGCCGGTTACCCGCCCCTCCTTCAGGTCCGACAGCGCCCGGTCGGCCTCGTCGAGCGAGTACCCCATCGCGTTGACCAACAGCCGGTGCGTCCCCGCGAACTCCAGGAACTCGCGGGCGTCCGCGCGGGTGTTGGCCGTGACCGATCGCAGCGTGCGCTCCTGGAACAGGTGCCGCTGATAGTTCAAAGGCGGGATGTCGGAGAGGTGGATGCCCGCGACAGCCAGCGTGCCGCCCCGATCGAGGGCGGCCAGCGCGGTCGGGACCAGCTCGCCGACCGGGGCGAACAGGATCGCCGAGTCCAGCGGCACCGGCGGCGGGTCCGCGGCGCCGGATGCCGAGGAGGCGCCGAGCTCCAGCGCCAGCTCCCTGGCCCGCTCCCCCCTCGTCATGACGTGGACCTCGGCGCCCCGCGCCAACGCGACCTGCGCCGCCAGGTGGGCGCTGCCACCGAAGCCGTAGATGCCGAGGCGCCCGCCCTCCGGAACCTCCGCGCACATCAACGCCCGGTAGCCGATGATCCCGGCGCACAGCAGCGGCGCCAGCTCCTCGTCCAGATAACCGTCGGGCAGCCGGTGTGCGAATGCCGAGGGCACGGTGGCGAACTCCGCGTACCCACCGTCGACGTCCCATCCCGTGTATCGCGAGTGCGGACAGAGATTCTCCCGACCGCGGCGGCAGTGTCGGCACTCGCCGCAGGTCTGCCGGAGCCATCCGATCCCGACCCGGTCGCCGAGACCGAAGTCCGAGCCGGCCTCGTCGCCCCACCCGACCACCTCGCCCACCACCTCGTGGCCGGGCACCACGTGGCCGCGGTGCACGGGCAGATCGCCCTCGGCCACGTGCAGATCGGTGCGGCAGACCCCGCACACGCGGACCCGCACCAGCAGCTCCGAGGGGCCCGGTTCCGGCACCGGCAGCTCCGCGAGCTCGACCGGCTCGCCGCGCATCGGCCCTGGTTCGCGGACCCGCCATCCCGACATGACATCCGGAATGCCCATGGGTCCACTCTCCGCGTTTCGACGGCCGGGCACCAGGGGCAGCCCCGCGCAGGCCATCGGTAGAGTCGTGGCGCATCCGACCCCCCGATCCGAGAGAGTCATACATGACGCGCTGGGCCAAATTCGTCGTCTCCCGGAAATGGTGGGTCCTGATTCTGACGGTGCTCGCCGTCGTGATCAGCGGACTCTGGGGACTCGGGGTCTTCAGCAAGCTCAGCCAGGGCGGCTATATCGACCCGAACAGCGAAGCGGCACAGGTCAGCTCGCTGGTCAACGAGAAGTTCGGCCCACAGTCACCGGACATCGTCGCGATCTACACCGCACCGGAGGGCAAGACCCTCGCGGACATCGGCCCCGAGGTCGAACAGAACCTGGCGGCGTTCCGGGGGCAGGTGCCCACCCTCGCCACCGCCTCGTACTGGTCCGTCGACCCGAACACCGCGAAGCTGATGACCTCGAACGACGGCACCAAGGCCCTCGCGACGATCTCGATCGACTGGGACGCGGGCGCGCATTTCACCGAGCTGGACAAGATGACCGCGGCGCTCACCCCACCCGGCATCGACACCGAGTTCGCGGGCGGCACCGTCGTCGGGTACTCCTTCAACGTCCACTTGCAGCAGGACCTGGTGCGCGCGGAGGCCATCGCGCTGCCCATCACCCTGCTGCTCCTGGTGGTCGTCTTCGGCACCGTCACGGCCGCGGCCGTCCCGGTGTTCGTCGGAATGCTGGCGGTGCTCAGCGCGCTGGCGATCCTGCGACTGCTCACCACCGTCACCGAGGTCAGTTCGTTCTCGATCAACGTCGCCTCCCTGCTCGGGCTCGGCCTTGCCATCGACTACGGCCTGTTCATCGTCAGCCGCTTCCGGGAAGAGCTGGCCTCTGGCACCGAACCCGGCGCCGCCGTGCGCCGCACGGTCGACACGGCCGGACGCACCGTGATGTTCTCCGGGCTGCTCTTGGTCTGCGCCTTCGCAGGCATGCTGGTGTTCCCGCAGGCGGTCATCCGTTCGCTCGGTTTCGGGGCGATCGCCGCCGTGACCGGGGCTGCGGTGCTCTCCCTCACCGCGGTGCCCGCGCTGCTCGCGGTCCTCGGCCACCGGATCAACTCGCTCGCCTGGCGGCGCGGAACCGTCGAACGCGGCGAGGAGCGGGCCCGCAAGTTCTGGGGCGGTGTGGTCACCAAGGTGATGCGCAGGCCTGCCACGGTGGCGGTGACCATCACCGCGGGCCTGCTGCTGCTGGCCGCGCCGTTGTTCGGCGCGAGTCTCGGCGAGGTCACCTACACCGCACTGCCGCCGAACGACCCGGCCCGCACCGCGGCGGACACGCTGTCCACCGAGTTCCCCGCCACCGGTGAGGCCGCGACGGTGATGGTGCGGGGCGAGAACGGGGCGCCCCCCACCACCGCCCAGCTCAGCGAGGTCGGTGCGCAGGTGCGGGCCGTCGACGGTGTCGCCGCGGCGCGGATGGTCGCGGCGTCGGACGATTTCGCGATCCTGTCCGCGACCTACGCCGAGGGGGCAACCCCCGGCCAGGTGGTCCGCGATGTGCGGGCCATCCCGGCCCCGGCTGGCGTCGACGTGCTGGTCGGCGGCGGCGCCGCCCTCGTAGACGACGGCAACGACGCGGTCACCGCGAAGCTGCCCCTGATGCTCGCGATCATGGTCGGCTCGACCCTCGTGCTGCTGTTCCTCGCGTTCGGGTCGGTGGTCCTGCCGATCAAGGCGGTGGCGATGGCCGGGCTGAGCATGGCCGCCACGTTCGGCGTGCTGACCTGGATCTTCCAGGACGGCAACGGCGCCGACCTGCTCGATGTGACCCCGGCCCCGCTGGAGGCGACCTTCGTGGTCCTGATCCTCGCGGTCGTGTTCGGCCTGTCCACCGACTACGAGGTGTTCCTCATGTCGAGGATGGTCGAGGCGAGGGCGAACGGGGCGAGCACCGAGGAGGCAGTGCGGTTCGGCGCCGAGCGGACCGGCCGGATCGTGACCACGGCCGCGGCGCTGCTGATCATCGTGACCGGTGCCTTCACCATCTCCGGGCTGTCGATCATGCGGTTTCTCGGCGTCGGCATGATCCTGGCGCTGATCATCGACGCCACCGTGGTCCGGATGCTGCTCGTCCCGTCGCTGGTCAAGCTGATGGGCGAGGCGAACTGGTGGGCGCCCGCGTGGATGCGCAAGGTGCACGAGAAGGTCGGCATCGGGCACTGAGGTCTCCGACCTCCCCGCGGTCTCCGTGTAGAACGGCGCGGATCGTCAGCTCGCGCAGTCGAGCTGACGATCCGCATCATGGCCAGCAGCGGCAGGCTGGTGACCAGTTCCTCGCCGAACAGCTGCGGGATCGTCTTGAGGAGGAACAGCACCCGCTCATTCCCTCGATCGGGAGCAGCAGCAGTGCGAACGCGAGGACGCAGGCAGCAACTACCGTCCACCACTGCGCGCCGGTGAGGCGAACGGGTACGCCGTTGTGGTACGGAAATCATCAGCGGGCGGCGACGCACTGTCCACGGGGCGGGCGGCAGCGTGCTTGTGTGCTGAACCCCCGACTGTCGCCCGGAAATGCCGAACCCCGTCAGCTGGCGGGATCGTAGTGAAATGCGCGTACCTCCTGCGCGCACCGGCAGGCGGTCGCGAGCTTGGCAGCCCATTCCAGCGCCGCCTCGCGGGAGGGCAACTCCAGTACCGCGTAGCCGCCTTCTAGCTGCGCCGTCTGCGGGTACGTGCCCTCGGTCACGGTGCCGTCCCCATCGACCAGGACAGGCGGAACGCTCTCGTCGATTCCGCCGCCGAACACCCAGACGCCTGCGTCCTTCGCCTCCTCGACCACCGCGTGCGAGGCGTCCGATGCCGCCTGCAGATCCTCGTCGGAAAGGACCATGGCGCCGCTGGGGAACGAGATCAGGTACTTCGTCATCGCGTCGACTCCTTCTTCCCGTTTCACCGATGGGACCCATCCTCGCCGACACGGGCGCGCCACGCACGAGACTCGCTCCCGTCCCGGCCTTCCAGATGTTCTTACTTCAGAGTAAGTTAACTGTCGTAGCCCCACGTAGGAGGAAAGCTGATGTCGACCTACATCGTGACCGGCGGGACCGGGTTCCTCGGCCGCAACGTGCTCGCACTGCTGCTGCGCCGCGACCCCGACGCCCAGGTGCACGTGCTGGTGCGACCGGCCTCGGCGGCCCGGCTCCGACGGCTGGCCGCCGGCTGGGAGGGCGGCGACCGGGTGCACCCGCTGCTCGGCGACCTCACCGAACCCGGACTCGGCCTCGACGCCGCCCCGCCCGGCGCCGACCATCTCCTGCACCTCGGCGCGATCTACGACATGACCGCGGGCGACGAGCAGGCGAGCACCAACGTCGAGGGCACCAGGTCGGTCATCGAGCTCGCCAAGCGGACCGGTGCCACCCTGCACCACGTCTCCTCGATCGCGGTCGCGGGCGACCACAAGGGCACCTTCACCGAGGACGACTTCGATCTCGGACAGGGCTTCCCCACCGCCTATCACCGGACCAAGTTCGAGGCCGAGAAGCTCGTCCGCGAGACCGCGGGACTGACCTGGCGCGTGTACCGCCCCGCCGCGGTCGTCGGGGATTCGACCACCGGCGAGATGGACAAGATCGACGGCCCGTACTACCTGTTCCCGGCCATCGCCGGGCTCGCCAAGCTGCCCTCCCGACTCCCGGTGGCCGTGCCAAGCCTCGGCGCCACCAACCTGGTCCCCGTCGACTTCGTGGCCAAGGCCATCGTCGCGCTGATGCTGATGCCCGGCCGGGACGGCGAGGTGTTCCACCTGGTCAATCCCGAACCACAGCCGATCCGCGAGGTGTACGCGGCCCTTGCCAAGGCCTCGGGCGCCCCGCACCCGGTGGCCGACCTGCCCGGCGTCGTCGCCGCCCCGGTGATGCGACCGCCGTTGCGCAGCGTCGAGGCGGCCAGGAACGTGGTGCTGGGCCGGCTCGGCATCCCGCCGGTCATCCTCGACCACCTCACCTTGCCGACCACCTTCGACGCAGGCAAGACCGAGGAGGCGCTGCGCGGTACCGGGATCACCGTGCCGCCCTTCGGTTCCTACGCAGGCGTTCTCTGGTCCTACTGGGCACGCAACCTCGACCCGGCCCGCAACCGCCGGTCCGGTCCCCTTGCCGGCCGGCACGTGATGATCACCGGCGGGTCCTCGGGGATCGGACGCGCCTCGGCCCGCGCCGTCGCCGCCAAGGGCGCGACCGTGCTGCTGCTGGCCCGCGGCGCGGATGAGCTCGAGGCCACCGTCGCCGAGATCAGGGCCGATGGCGGCGCCGCGTTCGGATATCCCTGCGACATCACCGACGGGGAATCGGTCGAGCAGACCGTCAAGTCCATCCTCGACGAGCACGACCACGTCGACATGCTGGTCAACAACGCCGGCCGATCGATCCGCCGCAGCGTGTTCGCCTCAACCGACCGGCTGCACGACTACGAACGCACCATGGCCGTCAACTACTTCGGCGCGGTGCGCCTGGTCCTCGCGCTGCTCCCCCAGATGCGCGAGCGCGGCTTCGGGCATGTCGTGAACATCTCCAGCGCCGCCGTGCAGAGCCACACGCCCCGGTTCTCCGCCTACGTCGCCAGCAAGGCGGCCCTCGACGGATTCACCGACACCATTGCCTCCGAGACACTCTCGGCAGGCATCACCTTCACCACCATCCACATGCCGCTCGTCGAGACCCCAATGATCACGCCGTCGGGCAAGGCGAACATCGGCAAGGTGATCAGCCCGGAGAAGGCCGCCGCGATGGTGGTTCGCGGGCTGGTCGAGCGCCCCAAGCGGATCGACGACCCGCTCGGCACGCTCGGCGAGTACGGGCAGCTGTTCGCGCCCGGCGTCAAGGACCGGGTGCTGCACCGGATGTACCGGGCGTTCCCGGACTCCCCCGCAGCCAAGGGCGTGACCGAGAACGGCGGCGCCGTCACCGCCGCACCGCCCGCGGCGGCACCCGCGGCGAAGCCGAAGCACTCCACCGTCTCGAAGGTGGGACGACGAATCGCCCGCGTGGTGCCCGGCACCCACTGGTGACGCATGGCGGTCGGGCTAGCGCGGACGGATCAGCGCCTGCGCCACGATGACCCGGTCACCGTCGAAGGTGACGGCGGGTGATCCGTGCAGGTCGTATCCCGCGTCGAGGGCGGCGCTGACCCGGAGGCAGAACTCGGCGTCGTCGGGTCCGGTGAGGACGCGGTATCGCGGCAGGTCACTGTTCTCGGACATGCACCCCAGTGTCCCAGGGACCGCACCGATCACGCGGTAAGCGGCCGGACCGATTCCGCGACCAGCGCGACGACGGCCTTCGACGCGGCGCCACAGCTCGGCGGACGCGCGGCCAGTTCCGTGCGGGACAGCTCGACCGCCCATGCCCGCCCGTCGCGATGGCGGACCACCGGCAGCGTGCCGGACTCGTCCACCGTGAGGTCCGAGGCGCCGGCCGAAACCTGCTCCCGCACCGCGATTTCTGCGACCTGGCCTGCCGACTCCCAGCAGCTACGGCCCCGAAGACCCTCGAGCTGGACCTCGCCGCGACCGGCCGCGAGCACCGCCTCGACGCTCTGCCGCGTGCCGAGCCGTCCGTAGGTGTACCCGGTCGGGAGCAGGATCATCGACGGCGCGAACCGGTGCCCGCCGGTGTGCGAGCACTCCCACACCGAATCCCGAACCGCGCCGACAGCTCCGCCGCGATCGGCCTGCCGAGCACCGCGCAGCACTGGTCGCGCTTGCCGTGTGCGCAGACCAGGGTCACCGGGTCGGTCACCGGACGCCCGATCCCCGGTGCGGACGCCGGCAGCTCGAGATCGAGGTCCAGCAGGGCAGCGGGATCGGCCACCTCCAGCCGCTCGCACCAGGCGCCGGACGGATCCGAGCGCCCGATCAGCACGGTGCGCCTGTCCGGGGGCGCGGTGCTCCGGCCCGGCCTGCGGATCAGCAGCAGCCGCACGCCCGCGGCCTCGGTCCGTCGTTCCAGTTCCGCGGACAGCTCGGGACCGAGCGCCTCACCACCGAGCACGTCGCGGCCCCAGGCGCCGGGGTGTTCGAGACACAGCCAGCCCGTGACGTGTGCCGCGGTCCCGGCGAGCGGCTCGTCCGTCGCGGAGAGCGCGGAGCAGGTCGGTGCGGGGGCTGGGGCGGTCACCCGACCATTGTGCCCGCGGCGTCACCCATGGATCTTCTTGCCCTCGGCGAACATCTGCACGAACTTCTCGATCCGGCGGGCGCGGGTCTCCGGCTTCTTCGCCTCCTGCAGGCGGTAGCTGACCGCGAAGCGGTTGACCTTGTTCAGCGTGCCGAAGAACTCCTCCGCCGCGGGGACCAGGGCCAGCGCGTCCAGGAAGTCCTGCGGCACGGTCGCCGAGGCTTGCCCCTCGTAGGCCCGCTCCCAGCGACCGTCGACCCTGGCCGCCTCGATCTCCGCCAGCCCCGACGGATGCACCAGCCCCTCGGCGATCAGCCGCTCTGCCTTCTCCCGGTTCCGCTTCGACCACGGGCTGCGCCTGCGCCTGGGGGTGAAACCGCGCAGCGAGAAGTCCTCGTCGCACTTGCGGGCCTGACCGTCGATCCAGCCGAAGCACAGCGCGACCTCGACGGCCTCGTCCCAACTGGGGCTGGTCTGGTCCGACGCCTTCTTCGCCAACTTGAGCCAGATGCCGGGTGAGCTGTCGTGGTGCGCGGCCAGCCACTCGCGGAAGCTCGCCTGGTCCGGGAAGTGCTCGATGCTGCGTTCGACCGCCATGGTCCAACCGTAGGCGGCGACCACGACAGAGGATTGAACAAACGCGACGCTACCGGCGACCGGTCGCGATGCCGGCCCACACCCGCACGAAGCCCTGCGACAGGTACGCGAGGGTGCCGAGGCTCAGCACCCACTTGGTGATGCTGACCGTCGACGTCGCGCGCACCACCGGATCGGTGATGCGGTCGCGGTGGTCGAGCAGGTACAGGTCGACCACGTTCTCCACGTAGTCCGCGGCCGCGGCGACGACCGGGGCCGCGTACAGCGCGCGGCGGGTGGTCGGAGACAGCTCGGAGAGCTGGCCGAGCCGCTTGGCCCCGTACACAGCGCGACCCCGTAGATGACCGGATGGATCATGTCCGGTCCGAAATGACTGCGGAACCGGGCCGTCTCCGCCTCGTCCATGCTGTCGAGGACGCCCCGATAGGCCCGCGCGGACATCGCGGTCTGGGTCTTGAGGAGCTTGGGCCCGGCGGGGCCGAGCAACCGCGCGATGTTGGCCTGCGAGATCAGGTACGCGGCGGACCAGCCGATGAGCTTGCCGTCGAGCGCAGTCAGTGTCATATGCCGATCGTAGGATCGAGGGCGATGACCGAATCGACCCCACCCCACGGCATGCCGGAGGCGGTGTTGCACCCGGACGAGGCCGCCGAGCGGTTCACCGTCGCGCGGCGGCACCCCCGAGAGTCGCTGGCGCCCTTCGTCGAGTACATCTGGATCGTGCACTGGGCCGTCGACGGCGCGCACGAACAGCAGGTGCTCCCGCAGCCGAGGATCCACATGGCCGCCGAGGACGGTCGGCTGCTCGTGCACGGGGTGAGCCGCGATCCGTTCAGCCGGAAGTTGTTGGGCACCGGGCACGTGATCGGGGTGGCGTTCCGGGCGGGCGGGTTCCGTCCGTTCCTGCGGTCGAGCGTCGGCGCGCTCGAGGGCACCGTGCTGCCCGCCGGGGACCTCCTCGGTCGGGACGACGGCCCGGTCGCGGCCGCGGCGCTCGAGACGGTCGACGACGACGTGATGACCGCGCTGGTCGAGGACTACCTCGAAGCGGTTCGGCCCGAACCAGATCCGTCCACCGAGAAGGTGGCCGCGCTGCTGGAGCGGATCGAGCACGACCCGGGCATCCACCGGGTCGACGAGGTTGCCGCGCTGGCCGGGATGAGCGTGCGCAGCCTGCAGCGGATGTTCACCGAGTACGTCGGCATCGGGCCCAAGTGGGTGATCCAGCGACACCGCCTGCTCGACGCCGCCGAGCAGGCGCACAGCGGACACCCCGTGGTGTGGGCGGAGCTGGCCGACCGGCTCGGCTACAGCGACCAGGCACACCTGATCCGCGCGTTCACCGCGGCGGTCGGGACACCGCCCGCCACCTACGCGCGACAGACCGGGAGCTGGCGGCCCCGCGGGTAGGCTCCTGATTCGGGTCGGGGTCGACAACAGGGGGCTGCGGTTTGCGGCAGTGGTGGGCGACGTTCTGGGATCGGCCGCCGGGATGGTCGCTGCTGGCCACCACCGCGCTGGTGTGCGGGGCGGCGTTGTGGGCGTTCAGCTTTCCCACGCCCAACAGCTGGATCCTGATCCTGTTCTGTCTCTGGCCGACGGTGCTGATCGCGGTCTGCTGGACCGTCAAGACCACCACCTTCCTCGTCCGCCGCAACGCCTGGTCCAACTGGATCCTCGCGGCGCCGCTGGTTGCGCTGACCAGCGCAACGCTGCTGGTGTTCGACGTCCCGCTGCAGGCACGCTGGCAGCTCTCGCAGTCGGACTTCGCGGCGGCCGTCGAGGAGGTCAGGTCGGGCGCCGACCGGGCCGACTTCGACGGCCGAATCGGCGGTTACGACGTCCGGGACGTCCGCAGGCACGGGGACAACGTCTATTTCGTCGTCACCGACAGCGGCTTCCTTGATGACGACGGGGTCGCCTACCTGCCGGACGGAGAGCCCACCACTCCCGACCCGGTGGGCGAGGGCGTGCAGGTCTGGCACCTGCGCGGGCCCTGGTACTCGTTCAGCGCGGGGTGGTGACGCGGCGGCCGACGATCAGTCCTCGAGGAACGCCGTCACGGCGGCCTCGAACTGATTCGGCCGGTCGCGGTGCACGCTGTGGCCGACCTTGATCGTGATCGCCTGGCACCGCGGGATGGCGGCCGTGGCCGCCGCCAGCCGGTCCGGGTCGACCATCCCACCCGGGCCGCCGCTGATCACGAGGGTCGGGGCGGCGATGTCGGACAGGTTCTGCCACCACACCGGGTTCGGTTCGCGGAACTGGGCCAGCGCGCTGCGGGTCATCGACCGGTCGAACGTGAGGACCGCGCGCGGGTGTCGGATCACCCCGGTCACGGCGTGCCAGAGTTCGACCGGCGTCGGCAATCTGCTGCTCAACCGCCCCAGCGTCTCGCCGGTCCGGAGCGGCAGCGGCGCCTCCTCGAGGACCAGGCGCCGCACCAGGTCCGGGCGTGCCTGCGCGACCAGCGAGGCCGTGTGCCCGCCGAGCGAGTGCCCGACCAGGTCCACCCGTTCGAGCAGGAGGTGGTCGCACAGATGCAGGAGGTCGGCACCGAACTGGGCGAACAGATACGACGGCGCGTGCGCGCTGCGGCCGTGGCCACGCAGGTCGAGGGCGATCACCCGGCGCCCCCTGCCGACAAGGGTCCTGGCGAACCGATCCCAGGTGTGGCTGTCGCCGCCCATGCCGTGCACCAGGATCACCGGAACCGGATCGTCGCCACCGGAATCGCGAAAGGAGAGCTCGACATCGTCGGCTGTCGTGGCAGTCATCAGCATCACCGTCCGCAACCGCCCTTCGCAGCCTCGGCCATCCCGTCCGCGGCCACGTGGTGAGGTTACTCAGGCCGCTTCGCGAGAACGGCCGAGGGCCGCAGGTCCAGCCGCCGCAGCAGCTGCGCGTTGATCGCGACGACGACCGTCGAGGCCGACATCAACAGCGCCCCGACCTCCATCGGGAGGGTGAACCCCCACGGCGCGAGCACCCCGGCGGCGAGCGGCACCGAGATCAGGTTGTACCCCGCTGCCCAGCTCAGGTTCTGGATCATCTTCCGGTAGGTCGCACGGGAGAGTTCGATCACCGACAGCACCGAGCGGGGGTCGTCGCTGGCGAGCACGACACCCGCGGACGCGATCGCCACGTCGGTGCCCGCACCGATCGCGATCCCCACGTCGGCCTGCGCCAGCGCGGGTGCGTCGTTGACGCCGTCCCCCACCATGGCCACCTTGCGGCCTGCGGACTGCAGGGCCTTGACCTTGGCGCCCTTGTCCTGTGGGAGGACACCGGCGAAGACCTCGTCGATTCCCAACCGCTGCGCCACCGACTGGGCGACCGCCTCGGCGTCGCCGGTGATCATGGCGACGTGCACACCGCGCTCGTGCAGTGCGTCGATGGCCTGCTTCGATTCGGGGCGGATCTCGTCGGCGAGTGCCACCGCCCCGGCGACCGCGCCGTCTCGGATCACGTGCAGCACAGTCGAACCCCGGCCCGACCACTCGTCCGCCGGTGTCAGGGCGGCGAGACCGTGGCTCGCGAGCATGCCCGGTCCGCCGACACTGACCTCCGCGCCTGCGACGGTGGCGGTCACCCCAACCCCGTTGCGCGCCTGGAAACCGGTGGCCACCCGTACCGCGAGCCCGCGCTGCTCGGCGGCGGCGACGATGGCCCGGCCGAGGGGGTGCTCGCTGTCGCGCTCGACGGCGGCGGCCAGCTCTACGACCTGGTCCTCGGTGTAACCGGGCGCCGCCGCGACGGAGACGACGGCGGGCTCCCCCTTGGTGAGGGTGCCGGTCTTGTCGAACAACACGGCGTCGACCGTGCGCATCGACTCGAGGGCCCTGCGGTCGGTGATGAGCACACCGGCGCGGGCCGCCCGCTCGGTGGCGATGGAGACGACCAGCGGGATCGCGAGTCCGAGCGCGTGCGGGCAGGCGATGACGAGAACGGTGATGGTGCGGGTGACCGCGGATTCGGGGGCGCCGAGGATCAGCCACACGGCAGCGGTGATGACCGCGGCCCCGAGCGCGAACCAGAACAGCCAGCCCGCGGCCCGGTCCGCCAGCACCTGGGCCCGCGACGACGAACTCTGCGCCTCGCTCACCAGCCGTTGGATACCTGCGAGCGCGGTGTCGTCCCCGACCGCGGTGATCTGCACGCGCAGAGCCGAATCGGTGGTGACGGTGCCCGCGACGACCCGGTCGCCCACCGCGCGGCGGACCGCAGCCGACTCGCCGGTGATCATCGACTCGTCCACGTCGGCCGCGCCGGAGACGACCGTGCCGTCCGCCGGGATCCGGCCGCCTGGCCGGACGATGACGAGATCGCCTGTCGTCAGCTCGGAGGTCGGCACGGTGACCGGCTCGTCGCCGTCGAGTCGCTCCGCCTCGTCCGGCAGCAGGGCGGCGAGGGATTCGAGCGCGCTCGATGCCTGTCCGAGCGAGCGCATCTCGATCCAGTGCCCGAGCAGCATGATCACGATGAGAAGCGCGAGCTCCCACCAGAAGTCCAACTCGTGGTTGAGGATTCCGAGGCTCGCACCCCAGGACGCGATGAACGCCACGGTGATGGCCAGCGCGATCAGCAGCATCATCCCGGGCTGGCGGGCCTTGATCTCGGCGACAGCGCCGGTGAGGAAGGGTCTGCCGCCCCAGACGTACATCACCGTGCCGAGAACCGGTGAGATCCAGGTGACGGGTCCGCCGTGCGGCAACGTGTACCCGATCAGGTCGGCGAACATCGCGTTGGCGAGCACCACAGGAACGGCGATCGCGAGCATGATCCAGAACAGTCGCCGGAACTGCCCGACGTGATCAGCGTGACCGGTGTGGCCCGCGTGATCGCCCTGGCCGCCATGGCCTTCGTGCCCCGCATGAGCTTCGTGGGCTTCATGACCGCCGCGGTCCGGCTGCCCGTCGGGCGTGCGATGACCGGCATGAGTTCCGCGATCCGAGGTCATGACACGAACGATATACCCATAGGGGGTATCCAGCAAGGGTGTCGCACGACACCCGGACCTCACTCGTACACTCCCTCCACGGTCCAGACCCCCTCGGCGCAGATCAGCAGCAATGCCCTCGGCTCATCCAGCAGCACCTGCGCCCTGGCCGCCCGCTGCGCCACCGCGGGATCCCACCAACGCTCGTCCACCGGCCACGGCCCCGCCCAGCCCAGCAGCTCCCACTCCCGCCTGCCCCAGCGCAGCCGGACCGGAGCCACACTGAACGCACCTCGCTCGGTGACCAGCACGGCCGCGCCGCCCGCCCCCTCCAACGCCACCCGCGGCCGGCCCGACAGCACGGCCGAGGGTGACGGTTCGGGCAGCCGCCCCGGCCAGGGCGCGGAGGGGTCCGCGGCCGGTCGCAGCTCATCCCCCAGCGGCAGGAGGGTGACCCGCTCGAACGGCCCCCTGCCGCCGCTGAGCACCCCCACCTGGACCGCGTCACCCCCGAGCAGACCCTGCACGCGCACCAGCGCCCGCCTTGCCCGCTCGTCCTCGGCACCGACCCCGCCCCACAACCCCAGTTGCAGCGCACCCGCCGCGACCACCTCCACGGGCTCGAGGCGCAGCACCTCGATGCCTGCCGTCGGCCGCGACTCGCTGCGCCCGGTGAGCCAGCCGTCCAGCTGCCAGCGCACCCGGTCCGCCGTGCCCTCGGGGGTGAGCGGTTCCGCGCACCGCCAGGTCCGCGAAAGATGTTCCCCGTTACCGGTGCTCGCGTGCACCAGCAGCCTGGTGCACGCGACCGCCGCGGCGGACAGCTTTGCGTGCAGCCGCTCGGCCAACGCCCGCCCCGCGAACGCCGCCGCATCCACCCGCTCGATCGGTGGATCACAGCGCTGTTCGACGTCCAGGTCCGGTGGCAGCCGCCGTGCCGACGGCGGACGCTCGGGCTCCCCGCGCGCGATGCGGTGCGCCAGCACCGCATCGGAACCGAACCGGGACGCCACCGCCACCGGGGTCAACGCGGCGAAGTCGCCGATGGTCCGCAGCCCCAACCGGTGCAACAGATCGACCAGGTCCGCGCGCCCCTTCGCCGCCAGGCTCGGCTCCGCTGCCAGCTCGGCTACCGGGATCGGGGCGAGGAACTCGGCACCCGCCCCCGGTGGGACCAGGGCCGCCCTTCGGGCGGCGATCACCGCGGTGGACAGCTCATCCGCGATCCCCACCTGACACTCCACCCCCGCCGCCGAGGCCTCGTCGATCAGCCGCTCGGCGGCGGCGGGCTCGGAGCCGAAATAGCGGCTGACCCCGCGCGCGGCGAGCACCAGCAACCCCGGCCGCAGCACCTCCACGCCGGGCGCCACCGCGTCGATCGCCGCGGCGATCGGCTCGAACAGCCTGGCGTCCCGGCCCACGTCGACCGCGAACACGTGCAGCCCAGGGCAGCGCCCCTGCGCCTCCCTCTTGCGCAATCCCCTGCGCACCCCCTCCGACCGCGCCGTCGCCGAGCAGGCCACGACACGATTACCCAGCGTCACCGCGACGGGTTCCGTCGGGGGCAGATCCGACGCCGCCGCGGCCGCGATGGCGGGCCAGTCGGGACACCACAGCGCCAGCACCCGCGCGGGATCACCGGCGGTCACAGCGACACCGCTTCCGGGAACACCCCTGGCTTCCGCATCGTTTCCGCCGTCCACTCCACCCGGCCGTGAACCGGCCGCAGATCGAGCCGGGTGGTGCGGGGCTGGAACGCCCTGCCCCTCGCACTGACCGCCAGCCGGAGCGCGCGCAGCCGCCCGCGCCCCAGTTCGGCGCCCTGACCCATCCCGTCGTAGCCGCACACCCTGGCCTCGAGCCGGACCTCGGCGCCGTCCCAGCGCCCGTCCGTCACCACCAGGGTCGAGCCCTTGCTCCGCGCCCGCGCCACAACGGCGCGCGCCCGGGAGGGCGGCACCGCGAGCCCGCCGAGACCCAGCACCACCAGGTCGAGCCCGTCGAGCAGAACGGCAGCGACCTCCACCGGGTCCGGACCCGGGTCCGGGATCAGCGCGAGCCTGCCGAGTTCGGCCCCCATCTCCGCGGCGGCCAGCAGACCGAGCCGGGGCAGGCCGATCACCGCCGCGTGACCTCCTGCCTCCGTCACCGAGGCGAGCAGGCCGAGCAACAGCGATCCCGCCCCCGACACGGACACCACCGAACCCCGCGCCAGCCCCCCGCGCGGCAGCAGCGACGCCAGCGCGGGCGGAACGGGGAGTATGCCCGCGGACCCCGCCTGACGCGGGAGCCCCTCGGCCTCGGACGGCTGCGGCGCGGGCCGGGCCGCCACCGATTCGCCCCGCGCGGGCACGGCCGCCATCCGGCGCCGGAGCTGCTCGAGCCGCTCCTGCCTCGACAACCCGGTCAGGTCCGACGACCCTGCGGACTCCACAGGCTCCGATCGTGCCGAATCGGCCACCTCGGCCATCGCACCAACCACCGACACCACCGTCTCCCACCTTCGCTCCACCGCCGTCACGGCCGGTCGATCAACCACGGGGAAGGACGTGGTATCGAACACGCATTCGAACTCTTCTCAGTAAAGACCCTCCTCCCGACATCCGTCAAGACGGCGGGAAACCGCCAGTTCAGCGTCCGCTCGAGACCTGCAGCCCGGCCCTCCACTAACCTCTCGGGTGTGACAGAGCAAGAACAGTCGAAGCGGATCGTCGGACCGGATTACCTGGTGGCGGGCCGCTACCGACTGCGCTCCAAGCTGGGCAGCGGAGGCATGGGCGCGGTCTGGCTGGCACAGGACACGCTGCTGCACCGCGAGGTCGCCATCAAGCAGGTCACCTCGACGGCCGGACTGACCGAGGAGGCCGCGCAGGAGATCCGGTCGCGAGCCATGCGCGAGGGCCGGATCGCGGCGAAGCTCTCGCACGACCACGCGATCGCCATGTACGACGTCGCGCTCGAGCACGGCGACCCGTGGCTGGTCATGGAGTACCTGCCATCACGCAGCCTGGCCCAGGCCCTCAACGTCACCGAGACGCTGCCGCCGCTCCAGGTCGCGCAGATCGGGGCACAGGTGGCCGACGCCCTTGTCGACGCGCACGCGGCTGGCATCGTGCACCGCGACATCAAGCCCGGCAACATCCTCATCGCCGACCGAGGTCGCGCGGCGGGCACGGTGAAGGTCAGCGACTTCGGGATCTCCAGGGCAAAGAGCGACACCGCCCCCGCCCAGACCGGCGTGATCACCGGCACCCCGGCCTATTTCGCCCCTGAGGTCGCGCGCGGGGGCGATCCGAGCGAGGCCTCGGACGTGTTCTCGCTCGGTGCCACGCTGTACACGGCCACCGAGGGGCAGCCGCCGTTCGGCATCGACGAGGACTCCATCGCGCTGTTGCACCGGGTGGCGAGGGCGGAGATCATGCGGCCGGTCAAGAGCGCCGAGATCACCGACGCGCTGCTGCACATGCTCGAACCGGACCCAACCCGCAGGCCGACCATGAGCGAGGCCCGCGACCTGCTCGCCTCGCTCGCGGCGGGCACCGGTGGCAACCTCGCCTACGTCCTCGATGCACCGCTGTTGGAGGCCGACGGCACGGTTCCGTTCTGGGCCAGGCGCGGCGCCGCGGGCGGGCAGGTGCGCCGCTCGAACCGGCTGCCCACCAGCACCATCGCCGGCCTGCCCGCGGTGGACCAGAACGTCCCGCTCGGCAATGTCCCCCGTCCCGGCCCCCGGGTGCCAGGGCCGCCGAGCCTGGCCGTGAACCCGTCGGCCCCTGCACCCTCGCGCCGATCCGTCCCCGCCCCGCCGATGGCGCTCGTGCTGACGCTCATCGCGATCGCCGCCATCGCCGTCGTCGTCCTGACCGTCGTCCTGTTCAGCATGTGACCGGTCGGTCGCCGGCAACGCCCCGATTCAGTCGATCTGACGCCGGTGCGCCCACCGGGTGAGCGCATTCCGGTTGGACTGCTGGGTCTTTCGCAGCACGTTCGAGGCGTGGGTCTCGACCGTCTTCACCGAGATCACCAGGTCCTCGGCGATCTCGCGGTAGGTGTACCCACGGGCGAGCAGCCGCAGCACCTCCAGCTCACGCGGGGTCAGCGAGTCCAGTTCGGGATCGAGCGGCGGCTCGGGGGCGGCGGACCTCCCCGTGAAGGAGTCGAGCACGAAGCCCGCCAGCCGGGGTCCGAACACCGCGTCGCCACCGGCCACCCGGCGCACCCCGTCGGCGAGCTCGGATCCGGAGATGGTCTTGGTGACGTAGCCACGCGCGCCCGCCCGGATCACCGCGATGACGTCCTCCGCCGCATCGGACACGCTCAGCGCCAGGCACACCGGCCCGGCCGCGATGCCACCGAGCACGGCCACCCCGCCGCCGTCCGGCATGTGCACGTCCAGGAGCACCACATCGGGGGTCGTGGCGTTGATGCCTGCGATCGCCTCGGCCACCCCGCCCGCCTCACCGACGACCTCGATGTCCGGTTCCGATCCGAGCTCGGCCCGCACCCCGGACCTGAACACGGCATGGTCGTCGACCAGGAATACGCGATACGCGGCGGTGGGGGTGCTCACCTGGGCTGCTCCTCGGGATGGGACTTGGGATCGGACTCGGGCTTGATCTCGGGATGCGGCGTCAGCTGTCGCGACCACTCTAGAACAGCGGCCTCCTCCGCAGTCGGCCCGGCGCCTTCGTCGCTCGCAGGCCCGTCGTGCCCATTGCCGTTGCGGGGCATCTGAATCCGCACCTCGGTGCCGCGCCCCACCGTTGACCGCACCTCCACCTCGCCGCCACGGCGCTCGATCCTGGCCCTGATCGACTTGGCCAGACCCTGCCGGTCCTCCGGCACCGCCTCCACGTCGAAACCGGTACCGCGGTCGCGCACGAACACATTGACCTCGTCGGCCTCCGCCTCGGCGAACAGGTCGACATTCGTCTCGCCGGAATGCTTGGCGGCGTTGACCAGGGCCTCACGGGTGGCGCCGAGCAACGCCGTGATGCTCTCCTTCGACAGTCCCGACTCGGCCGGGTCCACGTCGAGCCGGACATCCCCGACGGTGACCGGGCGCACCGTGATGCCGTGCTGGTCCTCGACCTCACCCGCGATGGTCCGCAGCGCCTCCGCCAGGCTGGCGTGCGCGGCCTCCCCGCCGTCGAACAGCCACTTGCGCAGCTCGCGTTCCTGGCCGCGCGCGAGCCGCATGACCTCCTGGGGCCGGTCGGCCTGCTTCTGGATCAGTGCCAGTGTCTGCAGCACCGAATCGTGCAGGTGCGAGGCGATCTCCTCGCGCTCCTCGTTCCTGATCCGGGCGGCGCGCTCGTCGGCCAGGTCCCGCCACATCCGCAGCCACAGCGGCACGGTCAGCAGCCCGGCCCCGATCAGCGTCACCACCACGGCCAGCAGCGACGACCTCAGCGAGTCCAGGTCGACCCGCGCGATCACCACAACGCCGAGCCCGATCACGATGAGGGTGGCGCCGCCGAGCACCCGCGCCCAGGTCAGCACCGTCGGCCGCTGAGGCAGCCCGAGCGCCGAACGCGGCCCGCCCGAATCGAATTCGCGCCACACCAGCGCCGCACCGACGGCAACCACGATCACCGGGACGATCATCGAGGCCGCGCTGCCGCTCAGCAGCCACGTCAGTCCCGCCGAGAGCGCAAGACCGATCACCGCGAGCCCGAAGGCGCGTCGGCGCTCGACGGGACTCGGCCGCTCGGTGTCCGAGCCGGGCGGGGTGAAGATCCACAACAGCCCGTACGCGACGACGCCCGCTCCCGCCAGCGCGGCGAGGAACACGAACGCCACCCGCACCTTGAGGACGTCGATGCCGAGATGATCGGCGATCCCGCCCGCGACACCGCCGACCACCCGACCGCCGACACGGCGCTCGAGACGGGGGTAGGGCACCTCACCAGTGGGGAGGGCACGCGGGACCGGCTGCACAACATCGATGGTGGCACGCCGACCACCGGGCGCGCATCAGGGTCCGACCCTGAACCGGCCGCGGACACCCCGACGCCGTCCGCGGTGAAAGATCAGGGTTTCTCCCGATAGGCACGGCGGCATGCGCCGACGACGATTGTCATCATGAGCAATCCGAGCTTCCAGGAACAGCTGCACGAGTTGTGGCGCACCCGCCCGGTGCGGTTGCCCAGGCAGGGGCCGATCGCGGGCGTCGCCGCTGGTATCGGCCATCGCTACCGCGTGGATCCCGTGCTGGTCCGGGTCGCCTTCGCGGTGTCGACCATCTTCGGCGGGGTCGGCATCGTCCTCTACCTCGCCGGCTGGCTGCTGCTCCCCCAGGCGGGCGACCAGACGTCCGCGGCGGAGTCGCTCGTCGGCCGGGGGCACAGCTCGGAGTCCGGCACCAAGACGGTGGTGCTCGCGGTCGCACTGATCATCGCGCTCAGCACGCTCGGTCCCGTCGGCGTCGGGCTGGGCGGCTCCGGCCTGATCAGCCTCGCGCTGATGCTCGGCGGCCTGTGGCTGCTCTACCAGCGCACACCGGTGCCGCCCGCGCTGCCCGCGGACATCTATCCCCCGACCGGCTACGCAGGCGCGATGTTCCCGCCGACCACGTTCCCGGCGACCACCTTCCCGGCGTCCGCGCCATACTCGGTCGGTCCGTACACGACGCTGCCGCAGACCTACGAGCCCTCGACGCCGCCCACCGCCCCCACACCGGAGCAGGCAGCGGCGGCGGCGGCCGAGCCCGCCGCGTCTCCGGCTCCGGCTCCCTCGGACACGGCTACCACGACCGGTCCGGGTACCGGCGCTGCTACTGCTACCGGCACGGCTACGGGCGGCGTCACGAGCGACGTCCCCCAACCCCCGGCCTGGGACCCGCTCGGCGTCGCCCCCTTCGCGTGGGACCTGCCCGAGCCAACCCCTCCCGCACCGCCCACACTCCCGAAGCCACCGAAGTCCCGGCTGACCACCACGGTGCTCGGCCTCGCCATCATCGCGGCCGCGGCCACCTGGGCGGTGAGCTCGGCCACCGGCTCGGAGTGGCTCTCCCCCGCACGGATCGGGGCCGTCGCCCTCGCGGTGATCGGCGTCGGCATGCTCATCGGGGCCTTCCTGCGGAGGGGCTACGGACTGCTCGTGGTGACCGGGCCGCTGATCGGATTCGTGCTGCTGGCCTCGCTGATCGGACCGGTCGACTGGGACGGCAAGAACATGGGTGACATCAAGTGGACGCCAACAGCCGCCGACCTCCAACCCGAATACTCGGGCCAGTTCGGGGATTTCACCCTCGACCTCACCGGCGTCGAACTCACCGGGGACAAGACGGTGGACGTGGAGATGAACGCGGGCAGCATGACGGTTCTGGTTCCCCAGAACATGGACGTCAAGAACAACTGCTCGATCGCGTTCGGGGAGACGAACTGCCTTCCCGAAGGAATCGACGGCGGGGCCAACGGAGTCGGCGGCCCCGTGCTGACACTCAACATGGACGGAACGTTCGGAGAGATGCGGGTGGATCGTGGCTGAGAACACCGAAAGCACAGGCAAGGCGGGGCGCCGCCCCTCGGCGCTGCTCCTGCTCTCGGGCCTGGTCGCGCTGCTGGTCAGCGTGGGGGCCCTGATCGGACCGGGGAGCTTCGAATCCCTTGGCGACGCCCAGTTCCGGTGGATCGTCGTGCTCGCCGCGGTGGTGGTCGGAGTGATCCTGGTCTTCGCCCCCGGCCGCCGGAAATAGTGCTGACGATCCCCGACTCCTACGGCGCCCGGGTGCGGTCGTACGCCCCGGACGCCGAGGAGTGGTTGCGGCGACTACCCGGACTGATCACGAGACTGCTGGACGAGTGGGGGCTCACCAGGGACGGATCCCGGCTCTGGCACGGCAACGTCGCCGTCGTGATCCCGGTCCTGCTGCCCGACCACACGCCAGCCGCACTGAAGGTGTCGTACCCGAGCCCAGAGTCCGCGATGGAGTCGGCGGCGCTCGCGCGCTGGGACGGCAGGGGCGCGGTCCGCATGCTGCGCGCGGACCCCGACGAACAGGCGATCCTGCTCGAACGCCTGGATCCGACCCGGTCACTGCTGAGCGTGCCGGTGCCGCAATCGATCCCGATCTGGGGTGAGCTGATGCGCGGACTGTCGAGCGTCTCGTCGGGGGACGACTTCGACACGCTGGCGGACCTGGCCGCGCGCTGGGAGACGGAACTACCGGAGCTGTGGCGGCGGCTCGGCAGGCCCTGCCCGCAGTGGCTCATCGAGGACGCCGTCGCCGTGTGCCGGGAGCAGGCGGGCAGTCCGGTGCTGGTCCACACGGACCTGCATTTCGAGAACGTCCTCGCCTGCCGCGACGACTGGCGGGCCATCGACCCCAAACCCCTGTCCGCGGTCGGCGAGTTCGCAGTCGCGCCGATGCTGTGGAATCGCTTGGCGGACTTGGACGGCCGGCGGGGCGCGGGCCTGCGGGCACGCTGTGACGACCTCGCCGACTCCGCCGGCCTCGACAGGGAGCTGTCGCGGCGATGGTCGATCGCCCGCGAGGTGGAGAACCACCTCGACTACCTGCGCAACGGCGAGATCGCGGACGCGCAGCGTTCGTTGTGGGTCGCGACCGCGCTGTCCGGTCGCGAGGACCCCGGCGTCGACCCGGCCGCACTCGCCACACCCTGAGCCGGACACCCCGAGTCCGCGCGCGAAAGATCGGGGTCCTTCCCGATGGTGCGGACCGGGGCGGGCCGAAAGGATTGATCACATGACCACGAACGAGACCGCAACGCCGAAAAGCTCCTTCCTCCAGGACCTTCCGCAGCGCCTACCCGATGAGGGAATGATCGCGGGCGTCAGCGCCGGCATCGCGCGCCGACTGAACGTGAGCACGTCGAGCGTCCGGCTGGCGCTGCTGCTCTCGCTGCTGTTCGCGGGCGCAGGCGTCCCCGTCTACCTCGCCGCCTGGCTGCTCATGCGAGAGCCGAACGAGACCAGGTCGATGGGTGAGTCGCTGCTCAGCACGGATGCCGGCGAATCCAGGACCATGGCGATCGTGCTGGCCGCCGCGACCGTCATCACCGCGGTCGGCTGCGCCCTCCCGGTGGGCGCGGGTCTACTGGGCATGGTCGCGCTGGTCGGCGGCTACCTGTACCTCGACGGCCGGAAATGACTGTGCGCGTGTTGCACCCCGATCGGGGTGCAACACGCGCACAGGGCGGCGGAGCCGCCTACTCCCACTCGATGGTGCCCGGCGGCTTGCTGGTCACGTCCAGCACCACCCGGTTCACCTCGGCCACCTCGTTGGTGATGCGGGTGGAGATCCGCTCGAGCACTTCGTATGGCAGCCGCGTCCAGTCCGCGGTCATGGCGTCCTCGCTGGAGACCGGGCGCAGCACGATCGGGTGGCCGTAGGTGCGGCCGTCGCCCTGAACACCGACACTGCGCACATCGGCGAGCAGCACCACCGGGCACTGCCAGATCTGACCGTCCAGGCCCGCGGCCGTCAGCTCTTCGCGCGCAATCGAATCCGCCTGCCGCAGCGTCTCCAAGCGGTCCTGGTCGACCGCGCCGACGATGCGGATCGCGAGGCCGGGGCCGGGGAACGGCTGCCGAGCGACGATCTCCTCCGGCAGGCCGAGCGCGCGGCCCACCGCACGGACCTCGTCCTTGAACAGCAGCCGCAGCGGCTCGACCAGCTTGAACTGCAGGTCCTCGGGCAGGCCACCGACGTTGTGGTGACTCTTGATGTTCGCGGTGCCGGTGCCGCCACCGGACTCGACAACGTCGGGATACAGGGTGCCCTGGACCAGGAAGTCGACGGTCTCACCGTGCGCGGCGCTCTCGCCGAGCACCTCGGACACCGCGCCCTCGAAGCTGCGGATGAACTCGCGGCCGATGATCTTGCGCTTGGTCTCCGGATCGGAGACGCCCTCGAGCTCGCCGAGGAAGGTGTCGACCGCGTCGACGGTGATCAGCTTCGCGCCGGTCGCGGCCACGAAATCCTGCTGGACCTGCTCGCGCTCGCCCGCCCGCAACAGGCCGTGGTCGACGAACACACAGGTGAGCTTGTCCCCGATCGCGCGCTGGACGAGCGCCGCCGCCACGGCGGAGTCGACGCCGCCGGACAGCCCGCAGATCGCCTGTCCGTCGCCGACCTGCTCGCGGACCTGCTCGATCAGCGACTCGGCGATGTTCGCGGCGGTCCAGGTGCCCGGGATGCCCGCGATCTCGTGCAGGAAGCGGCTGAGCACCTGCTGGCCGTGCGGGGAATGCAGCACCTCGGGGTGGTACTGGACGCCCGCGAGGCGCCGGGCGCGGTCCTCGAACGCGGCGACCGGGGCGCCCGCGCTGGTCGCGGTCACCTCGAAGCCCTTGGGCGCATCGGTGACCGCGTCGCCGTGGCTCATCCACACCGGCTGGGTGGTGGGCAGGCCCTCGTGCAGCACGCCGCCGTCCACGCTGAGCTGGGTGCGTCCGTACTCGCGGGTTCCGGTGTGGGTGACGGTGCCACCGAGGGCACCGGCCATCGCCTGGAATCCGTAGCAGATGCCGAACACCGGGATGTCGTGGTCGAAGAGCCGGGCGTCCAGCTGCGGGGCGCCGTCCTCGTACACGCTCGACGGTCCGCCGGAGAGGATCACCGCGAGCGGCTTGCGCTCGACGATCTCCTCGATGGTCGCCGTGTGCGGGACCACCTCCGAGTAGACGTTCGCCTCCCGCACCCGGCGAGCGATCAGCTGCGCGTACTGCGCCCCGAAATCGACGACGAGTACGGGTTGCTGCTGAGCGGGGCCGGAGTGCTGGGTATCTGCCACGTGGCCAGTCTAATCGGCCCAGCTCCCCCGCCCCGCGCACCCCATCGCCTGCTCCACCTGCCCCGGGATGCAGGAAGCCCCCGACCGCTGTGGTCGGGGGCTTCCCGGAGTCGAACCGTGGTCAGGCCGCGCCGGTTCCGGTCTTCTCCTGCGCCGCGTCCGCACCGGTGCGGATCTCCACGATCGGCAGGACCAGAGCCGCGGGGGCGCTCGCGGGCACCACCGGACTGTTGGGCGCGATCGGGTTGATCCGGCGGTAGCCCTCGCCCTGCGCCGGACGCAGGTCCTGCTCACCCTTGTTCGGCCACAGCGACGCCGCACGCTCCGCCTGTGCGCTGATCGTCAGCGACGGATTGACGCCGAGGTTCGCCGACACCGACGACCCGTCGACCACGCTCAGGGTCGGGTAGCCGTACACGCGGTGGTACGGGTCGATGACACCGTGCTCGCGGTCCGATCCGATCGTGCAACCGCCGAGGAAGTGCGCGGTGAGCGGGATGTTGAACACCTCTCCCCACGTGCCGCCCGCGACCCCGTCGATCTTCTCCGCGATCCGTCGGGTGGCCTCGTTGCCCGCCGGAATCCAGGTGGGGTTCGGTTCGCCGTGCCCCTGCTTGCTGCTGACCTTGCGGCGGCCGAGCAGACCGCGCTTGGTGTAGGTGGTGATCGAGTTGTCCAGGTTCTGCATGACCAGGGCGATGATGGTGCGCTCGCTCCAGTTCTTCACCGACAGCATCCTGGCCATCTGGCCCGGGTTCGCGGCGATCGCCTTGAGCAGCTTGATCCAGCGCGGTGTGCTGCCGCCGCCGTCGGTCATCAGCGTCTGCAGCAGGCCCATCGAGTTCGAGCCCTTGCCGTAACGGACCGGCTCGATGTGGGTGTCCGCGGCCGGATGGAA
Source organism: Rhodococcus maanshanensis NBRC 100610 (assembly GCF_001894865.1). Classification (GTDB taxonomy): domain Bacteria; phylum Actinomycetota; class Actinomycetes; order Mycobacteriales; family Mycobacteriaceae; genus Rhodococcus_G; species Rhodococcus_G maanshanensis. The sequence goes on from NZ_BCXA01000005.1 coordinate 52,700, forward strand.
GGAGGAGGTGATCGCGACGCCCCTGGTCAGGTCCAGGCTCGGGTCCACCTTCAGCTTCGCGGCGCCGAGGATGGCCTCCGAGTTGGTGCGGGTGAGCTCGCCGAGCCGGTCGGACAGGCGCGGCAGCGAGCCGGAGTCCTTCATCTCGTGCATCAGGTGCTGGGTGCCCCAGGTGCCCGCGGCGAGCACGACGTTCTGCGCGGTGTAGGTCTTGTGGTTCTTGCGGATCTTGGCGCCGGTGCGCCGGGTCACCACGTCCCAGCTGCCGTCGGACGCCTCGTGCAGCCCGGTGACGGTGGTCATCGGGATGATCGTGGCCCCGGCCTTCTCGGCGAGGCCGAGGTAGTTCTTCACCAGGGTGTTCTTCGCGCCGTGCCGGCAGCCGGTCATGCACTCGCCGCACTCGATACATCCGGTGCGGTCCGGGCCGGCACCGCCGAAGAAGGGGTCGGCGACGGTCTTGCCGGGCTCACCGAAGAACACCCCGACCGGGGTCTGGATGAAGGTCTCGCCGACGCCCATGTCCTCGGCCACCGACTTGATCACCTCGTCCGCGGGGGTCATGTGCGGGTTCTGCACAACACCGAGCATCTTGCGGGCCTGGTCGTAGTACGGGCTGAGCTCGTCGTGCCAGTCGGTGATGTCACGCCACTGCGGATCCTCGAAGAACGAGGCCGGCGGCTTGTAGAGGGTGTTGGCGTAGTTCAACGATCCGCCGCCGACGCCCGCTCCCGCGAGGATCAGCACGTCGCGGAGCAGGTGCACGCGCTGGATGCCGTAGCAGCCGAGCGCGGGCGCCCACAGGAACCGCTTGAGGTCCCAGCTGGTCTTCGCGAAGTCCGCGTCGGCGTACCGGCGGCCGGCCTCGAGAATGCCGACCCGGTACCCCTTCTCCACCAACCGCAGCGCCGTCACGCTGCCCCCGAAGCCGGATCCGACGATCAGGACATCGAAGTCCGTTGCACGCTTGCCCATCTGGACACCTCCACCATGAACCTGGATTAGTTACTCGTCAGTATGCACCGGAACCCTGTGACCGATGCCACAAGGGTTGCCTAAGTGTAACGACAGGTAGCAGGAACAGGCAGGATGCCGCCGAGCGACGTCAGGCGCGAACCGTCAGGCCGACCTTCTGGAACTCCTTGAGGTCCGAGTAGCCGGACTTCGCCATCGAGCGACGGAGTCCACCGACCAGGTTCAGCGAGCCGTACGGATCGTCCGACGGTCCGGTGAGGACGCGGTCGAGGGACGGGCGCTCGCCCGCGGCGACCGGCAGCAGCGCGCCACGCGGCACCGACGGGTGCGCGGCGGCCGACGGCCAGTACCAGCCGCCGCCGGGGGCCTCCGCCGCGACCGCGAGGGGCGCGCCGAGGACCGCGGCGTCCGCGCCGCAGGCGATGGCCTTGGCCAGGTGACCCGAGGTGCTGATGTCGCCGTCCGCGATGACGTGCACGTAGCGCCCACCGGTCTCGTCGAGGTAGTCCCGGCGCGCGGCCGCGGCGTCCGCGATCGCGGTGGCCATGTGCACCCCGATGCCCAGCACCTCGCCGGTGGTCGTGGCGCCCTCGGTGGAGCCGTAGCCGACGATGACACCCGCGGCGCCGGTGCGCATCAGGTGCAGCGCCGTGCGGTGATCGCTCACGCCGCCCGCGATCACCGGGACGTCGAGCTCAGAGATGAACGTCTTGAGGTTCAGCGGCTCGCTCTCGCCGTGCGCGACGTGCTCGGCGGAGATGATCGTGCCGTGGATCACCAGCAGGTCGATCCCGGCCTTCACCAGCTCCGGGGTCAGCGCGCGCGCGTTCTGCGGGCTGACCCGGACCGCGGTGGTGACACCGGAGTCGCGCACCTGCGCGACGGCCGCCGCCAGCAGGTGCGGCTGGATCGGCGCCGCGTGCAGCTCCTGGAGCCGAGCGATCGGCGCGTCCGGATCGTCGTCCGTCTCGGCGAGGTGCACCAGCTCGGCGAGCTTCGCGTCGACGTCGGCGTGCCGACCCCACAGGCCCTCGCCGTTGATGACGCCGAGCCCGCCGCGCTTGCCGAGCTCGATCGCGAACGAGGGCGAGACGAGCGCATCGGTCGGGTGCGCGAGCACCGGGATGTCGAAGCGGTACGCATCGAGCTGCCAGGCCGTCGACACCTCCTTGGAGGACCGGGTCCGGCGGGAGGGGACGATGTCGATGTCGTCCAGCTCGTAGGTGCGACGGGCGGTTCTGCCCATGCCGATCTCAACGAGGTCGCGCACGCGCGCCCCTTTCTTCGATTGTGTGAGTGCTAGCGGGCAGCGTAGTTCGGGGCTTCGACCGTCATGGTGATGTCGTGCGGGTGGCTCTCCTTGAGACCCGCGGCGGTGATCTGCACGAACTGCGCGTTCTGCAGCTCCTCGATCGTGCCGGAGCCGGTGTAGCCCATGGCGGCGCGCAGGCCACCGGTGAGCTGGTGGATCACCTGGTTCAGCGGGCCGCGGAACGGCACCCGACCCTCGATGCCCTCGGGGACGAGCTTGTCCTCGGCGAGGACGTCGTCCTGGAAGTAGCGGTCCTTGGAGTAGGACTTGCCCTGACCGCGGCTCTGCATCGCGCCGAGTGAACCCATGCCGCGGTAGCTCTTGAACTGCTTGCCGCCGACCAGGATCAGCTCGCCGGGGGACTCGGCCGTGCCGGCGAGGAGCGAACCGAGCATGGCGGTCGATGCGCCCGCGGCCAGTGCCTTGGCGATGTCGCCGGAGAACTGCAGGCCGCCGTCGGCGATCACCGGAACCCCGAGCGCCTTGGCCGCGGCGGTGGCCTCGAGGATCGCGGTGATCTGCGGGGCACCGACACCGGCGATGACGCGGGTGGTGCAGATGGAACCGGGGCCGACGCCCACCTTGACGGCGTCCGCGCCGGCCTCGATCAGCGCGAGGGCGCCCGCGCGGGTCGCCACGTTGCCGCCGATGAGCTGAACCCGGTCGCCGATCTCGCTCTTGAGCTTGGCGATCATGCCGAGCACGCCGTTGGAGTGACCGTGCGCGCTGTCGACGATGAGGACGTCGGCACCCGCATCGGTCAGCGACATCGCGCGGACCCAGGCGTCGTCGCCGACACCGACAGCGGCGCCGACGAGCAGGCGGCCGTCCCTGTCCTTGGTGGCGTCGGGGTGCTGCTCGGTCTTGACGAAGTCCTTGACCGTGATCAGGCCGGTCAGCTTGCCCTGACCGTCGACGATCGGCAGCTTCTCGATCTTGTGCCTGCGCAGCAGGCCGAGCGCGGCCTCGGCGGTGACGCCCTCACGCGCGGTGATGAGCGGGGCCTTGGTCATGACCTCGGCGACCGAGCGGTTCTGGTCGACCTCGAAGCGCATGTCGCGGTTGGTGATGATGCCGACCAGCTGTCCCTGCTCGTCGGTCACGGGCAGCCCGGAGATGCGGAACCGGGCGCACTTGGCGTCGACCTCGGCGAGCGTGTCGGACGGGCTGCAGGTGACCGGATCGGTGACCATGCCCGCCTCGGAGCGCTTGACCGTCTCGACCTGGCCGGCCTGCGCGTCCGCCGAGAGGTTCCTGTGCAGGACGCCCATGCCGCCCGCACGCGCCATCGCGATGGCCATGCGGGCCTCGGTGACGGTGTCCATCGCGGAACTGACCAACGGCACCCGCAGGCGGATGTCGCGGGTGAGCTGGCTGGAGGTGTCGACCTGACCCGGGATCACGTCCGACGCGGCAGGCAGCAGCAGCACGTCGTCGAATGTGAGACCCAGCATCGCAACCTTGTCGGGGTCGTCACCGCCGGTACGCACGTGCCCTCCGGAAATACTCATGCGGCTCGGGACCTTTCCTGGAACTGTGTTGCGGCACACCTGGTTGGGGGCGTCGATCCCCCGCGGCGCGGATAAGTCGTGAATGCTCGGCAAGGGGCGAACTATTCCCTTGACCCGCCCACCATGGTATCGGCTGGACACGGGTGCGAGCGAACGTGGTGAGCGGAACGGCTGGCGCAGACCCGCATGCGCTGCGTACCGTGGACCTGTGCGTGATCAATTGCCCCCCGGTCTGCCGCCGGATCCGTTCGCCGGCGACCCCTCCGATCCGTCGGCCGCGCTGGACGCGCTCGAGCCGGGTCAGCCCCTCGACCCCCATGAGCGACTGGCCGTCGAAGAGGACCTCGCGGACCTCGCCGTCTACGAGGCCCTGCTCGGCCACCGCGGCATCCGCGGACTCGTCGTGTGCTGCGACGACTGCCAGCAGGATCACTACCACGACTGGGACATGCTGCGCGCCAACCTGCTGCAGCTGCTCGTGGACGGCACCGTGCGCCCGCACGAGCCCGCCTACGACCCGGTCCCCGAGGCCTACGTCACCTGGGACTACTGCCGCGGCTACGCGGACGCGTCGATGAACGAGGCGCTGCACGGCGACGGCTTCGACGCCTGACCCGCAACCGACACGACGAAAACGGCCCGACAAGGAATTCACCTTGTCGGGCCGTTTCGCGTCTGGGCTCGGGTCAGCTGGGCGGCGGGTTCGACGTCAGGTCCCGCGGCGTCGGCGTGTCCTGGGTCGGCGGCACGACCTTGGTGGCGGTCGGCACGGGCGGGAGGGTCGTCACCGGCGGGATCGTGATCGGCGGCACCTGGGTCGGCGGGATCGTGATCGGCGGCACCTGGGTCGGCGGGATCGTGATCGGCGGCACCGTGATCGGCGGCACCCCCGTCTCGACCGGCGGGACGGTGGTCGGCAGGCTCGGGAGGTTCGGCACGGTGGTGGGCAGGACCGGAGCGGTCGCCGTGTCCCCCGGCACGGTCACACCCGGCACGGCGGGCAGTCCGGGGGTCGTCCCTGGCAGCGACGGCGGCGTGGTCGTCGTCGGGGGGGTCTTCGCGGCGTCGGCCACCAGCCGCTCCCGCCAGGCCGTCAGCTCGTCGCGCTTGGCCGACTCGTTCACGTCGTCGGCGCGCTTGCGTGCGGACTCCAGCACCACCAGCGCCGCCTGCGGATCGCCCGCGCGGATGAGGCGTTCGGCCTCCTCCAGGTTGGTGGTCGTGTCGATGCCTGCGACGGTCGAGTTGGCGCGCTCGGTGAACACGACCTCCTTGACCTTCCACAGCGGATCGCCGGGTACGGCGTTGTAGGAGAAGACCGTCAGCCCGGCCATCACGACGGCGATGGCCGCGGCCGCGCCCACGATGGGCCGGAGCAGCCGCAGACCCGAGCGGCGGGGTGATCCGATGGTCGCCAGTTCCCGGTCGACGGCGGCGGCCACCTGATCGAGATCGGGCTCGGCAGGCATGGCGGGGGCGAGGATCTCGGCGCGCCATGCGGTCAGCAGGGTCGCGAGCTCGAACTCCTCGGGGCTGTGGGTCGCGATCGGGCCGTCACCGGCGATCGCGTCGATGAGGGCATCGTCCCGCGCGATGGCGGCGAAATCGACGGCCGTCGCATCGGAGGACGAGTCGTCGGTGTCGTCGAGGGACGACGCGTCCGGGGTGAGGTCGGCACCGGACGTGTCCCGCCGCGTTCCCTCGTGGTCCCCACCACGCTTGCTGCCCCTAGCCATACATCTCACCCGCTTTCGCAACTTCGTTCTTCAACTTCGTGAGCGCCCTGTGCTGGGCGACCCGTACTGCTCCTGCCGTGCTGCCGACGGCAGCCGCTGTCTCCTCCGCCGACAGGCCGACAACCAAACGCAGGACGAGGATCTCCCGATGCTTCTCGGGGAGGGTTCCCAGTAGCGCGTTCATCTGCCGGGTGGTCTCCGAGTCCAATGCGAGCTTCTCGGGTCCCTCCTCGGTGGAGATGACATCTGGCACTTCGGCCATCGACTCGGCTTTGTTACGCCCGGCGTTCCGATGGGCATCGGCCACCTTGTGCGCGGCAATGCCGTACACGAATGCCATGAAAGGGCGGCCCTGATCCTGATACCGCGGCAAAGCGGTCATCACTGCCAGGCATACCTCCTGCGCCACGTCGTCCGCGGACAGTTGTCCTCTTTCCGCGGCTCCGACCCGTGATCGGCAGTAACGCACGACCAAGGGTCGAACACTCTCCAGCACTCGAGACAAGGCAACTCGATCGCCCTGCGCTGCCGCAGCGACGGCTGAGTCCAACTCCTCGCTCGTATTAGTCATCGTCAGAGAGATTCCTGGCGTTACAGTGGCGCCCGCTCCAGAGCGCTCCCACCTGGTGGTGGAACGTTTGAAGGATAGCGACAGACACTCACAGATCCCTGAATCGGCCACCGCGGTCGGAGATTTGCCGTCGACAGTCGTCCCGAATCGCCGCCGCTTCCGCACCGGGACGGACCCCATTTACAAGCATCGCCGCGGCCCAGCGCAGTGGCAACAGCCCGTGCTCGGCGCACCGGTCCAGCACCTGTTCGCCCAGATCAACCGCCGCATCGGGGTCCGGGCCCGCACTGAAGGCCGCCGCCAGCAGGAGGTCCGATTTCACCTGGTGCCGCACCGAATCGGCGTCACGGGCGAGGTCGACGGCGGCGCTCGCGTGCCGACGCGCCGTGGCGGCGTCCCCCGACGCCAGCGCGATCTCGGCGCTCACCCAGTTCAGGCGGATGCGCTGTCGCCACAGCGCGGGATCGTTCCCCACGAGCGGCGCGCACCGCTCGAGCAGGGCGGAACCGAGCGCGAGCCGACCGCAGCCGAGCGCGTCCGCGGCCAGCCCGGTCAGTGCGTCGCAACGAGCGGCGGTCTGCACCGCCGCCTCTTCGCCTCCCTTGGCGCCGAGCACCGTGAGCGCGCGTCCGTCGAAGCCTGCCGCCAGTCGATGCCACCCGAGTTGCCTGAGCAACGAGGCCTCCGTGCTCAGCGCGAGCGAGGCGACACCAGAGCTCGGGCGCCGACGCGCGATGCTCAGCAGTTCGGTCCTGGCCGCGGCGTAGCGCCCCTGCCCACCGAGCGCCACCGCCCTGAGCCAGAGCTGCGTGTTGTCGACGGCGGCCGGCAACGGAGCCAACCCGGGCAGGTCGCCGAATGCGGCGTTGATCAGTGTCCCCACCGAGCCAAGGGTAGGGCCGGTCCGCGTCCGCCCCGACGGCGCACCCAGCCCGCTAAATACCCTATTCGCCCCGCGTTTGTCGATAGTTGCGTCCACGTGAACGTATTGCAAGGTTGAATCAAAGATTGAATCAGGCAGCTGATTCAGAGTCCGGTTTGTGGCAATTGCGTTAACCAAGAATCTCAGCACCGGCCCACGCACTGACAGGACCCGCGCGACACCCTCCCACCGCATCGAACGGGCAAAAGCGCTCGTCAGCACCCATTACAGGCGACCGAGGCCCGGCCGGAGGGCCGCCGCAGCGACAGCCGATCACGGCTACATGTCCTTGTCTATGAACGGAACGTTAAATTCTTGTGCGAACACTATGGAAATCCCCACTTGAGCAACTATTGACTCATTTTCCGCAATACCTCTAACGTTGCCGAGACGAATTGATTGCAGACCTGGAGGCTCTTCAGGTGTATGGATGGACAGGAGAAGGCATGCCTCAGCCGAATCACCTCCCCGGACCGAACGCCGATATCTGGGACTGGCAGATGCACGGCCTGTGCCGCGGAGTGGACTCCGCGATGTTCTTCCATCCGGACGGCGAGCGGGGACGGGCGCGCACGCAGCGTGAGACCCGAGCCAAGGAGATGTGCCGTCAGTGCCCCGTACTCGCGCAGTGCCGCAGCCACGCCCTCAGTGTCAGCGAGCCGTACGGGATCTGGGGCGGCATGTCCGAGACCGAACGTGAGATGCACGCCCGCAGGGGCCGCCACCGCATCGCGGTATAGGCAACCACGTCTCTCGGCGCGGCCCCGGTATCAGGGGCCGCGCCGAGATACATGACCCATCCTCCGCACCACCCGCTCCGAATGCCTTCCCGACAGCACTCGCACAACACTCGGGAAGGCAGTCCCATGAGCACCAGCACCACCCGCATCCGTGCCCTCGCCATCGCGGCCACCGCGTCGGTCGCCCTGATCGGCGTCTCGGCGTGTTCCTCCGCCAACAGCGACGACTCCGCGCCCGCCCCCGCCACGTCCGATGACGCGATGACACCGCAGATGGCGGCCGACCCCGCCGCGAATCTGGTCGGACCCGGCTGCGCGAGCTACGCCGAGGCCGTCCCGCAGGGCGGCGGCTCGATCTCGGGCATGGCCCAGGATCCGGTGGCCGTCGCCGCCTCCAACAACCCCCTCCTTACCACGCTGGTGGCCGCGGTCTCGGGGCAGCTCAATCCCGATGTCAACCTCGTCGACACCCTCAACGGAGGACAGTTCACCGTGTTCGCACCGGTCGACGACGCCTTCGCACAGGTGGATCCGGCCACCATCGACACGCTGAAGACCGACGACGCGCTGCTGACGAAGGTCCTCACCTACCACGTGGTGCCGGGCCGGATCGCGCCGAGCGAGATCGCGGGCCAACACCCGACGGTCGAGGGCGCCGCGGTGACCGTGACCGGGCCGGAGGACGCCCTCAAGGTCAACGACGCGAATGTCATCTGCGGCGGCGTCGGCACCGCGAATGCCACCGTCTACCTCATCGATTCCGTGTTGATGCCGCAGTAACGTGGTTGTCGATGAACGGGATCGGACAGTGGTGACCGGCCCGGGGTCCACGGGTTCCGGCGTCGCCCCCGAGCACGGTCTCGGTGAGACGGCCTGCCCGGCGGACGCCGGGCAGGCCCTCGCTCGTCGCGAGGCCGAGTCGGCCGAGCTGGCCGCCCTGCTGACCCGCGCCGCCGACGGGGATTCGGGGTCCTTCGCCGAGCTGTACGACCGGACCTGCGCCCGCGTCTACGGAATGGTGCTCCGGGTGCTGCGCGATCCCGGCTTCGCCGAGGAGACCACCCAGGAGGTCTACCTCCAGCTCTGGCGCACCGCCGACGACTTCGACAACACCAGGGGCTCCGCGGTGTCCTGGCTGATGACCCTCGCGCATCGCAGAGCGGTCGACCGCGTCCGGTCGGAGCAGTCGCACTCGAACCGCGAGGTGGTCTACGAGTCACGCAACCGCGGCAGCGAGTTCGACGAGGTCGCCGAGGAGGTCTCCGGGCGCCTGGACCGGCAGGCCGTGATCGCCTGCCTCGACACCCTCACACCGGTGCAGCGCGAGTCGGTCTCGCTCGCCTACTACGGCGGGCGCACCTACCGTGAGGTCGCCGTGCAACTCGGGGTTGCGCTGCCCACCATCAAGACCCGCATCCGGGACGGGCTGGCCCGGCTAAGAGGATGCCTGGGGGTGGCGTGATGGACGACGACCAGATCGACCTGGCCAACGCCTACGCGCTCGACGCCCTCGACGCGGAAGAACGGCGTGCCGTGGAGCAATTGCTCGCGACCTCCGACGACAGGCTGCGGACCGATTTCGAGACCGTGGTGCGCCGATGCAGGGAAACGTTGGCGACAACCGCCACCGTGCACGAGACCGCTCCGCCCGCGCAGCTACGCGAACGCCTGCTGACGCAGATCGCGCAAGAGCCCCGCACCGGGCCTGGCCCGGCGCCGGTCTCGCTCGCCGACCGACGGCGCACCACCCCCCGATGGAGGCTGGTCGGCGTGGCGGCGGCCGCCGTCGCGCTGCTCGTGGGCGGCGTGGTCATCGGGCAGCAATTGCGCGAACCGTCGCCACCACAGCCGGTGGCGGCCCAGGTGATGAGCGCCCCGGACGTCCGGACGTCATCGACAGCGGTGCCCGGCGGCGGCTCGGCGACCGCCGTCTACTCCAGGTCGACCGATGCCGCGGTGCTGATGATGAACGACGTCACCCCGCCCGCATCGGACTCGGTCTATCAGATGTGGCTGATCGCGGGCACCGGCGCCCCGGTCTCGGCGGGCATGATGGCGCCGGATCAGGTGTCGCCCTCGACCGTTGCCGTGCTCGACGATCTGGACGGCGCCTCGCTGTTGGCCTTCACGGTGGAACCCGCGGGCGGTTCGGAGCAGCCGACCACGGACGTGTTCGCCTCGCTGCCACTGGGATAGGGGAAATGCGACAGGCCCCGGACCGATTCCAGAGATCGTCGCAACACGTGAACTGAAGGTGGAATACGAGCCCTTGAGGCGAATCTTGGTCGCGGCAAGGCGCTTGTACTGGTGGACCTCGGGGAGTGTGTCGGTCGCCGGCCGCCAGAGGCACGGCCGGGGTGCCTTGGTGTCGGGTCAGCTGGCAGGTTGGCCGGTTTCGGCCTTGTAGGCGCGGTGCAGGATCGTGCCCACACCACCGACCGTCATGCCGACCTCGTCCGCGATCTCGCGCAGCTTGAGGCCCTCGGCGCGCAGTTCCAGCACCCGGCGGCGGCGCTCGGCGGCACGTGCCTCGAACTCGGCCCGAGGCTCGGCCATGATGTTGCGCACCGTGCGCGGTGAGATGCCAAGCCGCTCAGCGACTTCGCGGGCCGAACTGGTACGCCGTGCGGGGGTTGCAGCGCCCACCCGTGGGCTCCTTCCTCATCAGGTCGTGGCCGATCGCACGCAGCTTGCTGGTGGTCACGACCGTCTTGGCGGCCTCGACCTCGCGACGGTCGATCCATGAGCGGAACGGTAGTGCAAGTCGGAGCAGAACTGGAAGCAATTCCACGACGAATTGACAATGCGCTGTTGTCAGTGGGGATCGCGATGGCGTGGCGTGCAGATGAGATCCGCAGGCTGGACGACTCTGGGGGGTGATCTGGCGCCAGCCCCTGCAGGTCCGGACCGCCGACGCAGCCAATTAGCCCATATTCATCCCACCAATTTTCGGTAGGCAGCGGCAGATATCGCCCCTACAGTCTCTGGCGCTGACCCGGCCCCAGCGCTCGGTCGTACCGACAACGCTCAAACCGAAAGGTCCCCATGCGTAGTACCCGCGCCCGCCGCGCCGCGATGATCGGCACCGCGGCACTTCTTCTGGCCGCGCCGTGCGTGGCCCTCGCCCAGGCCGAACCCGCCCCACCGGCACCCGCGCTGCCCGCGGACATGGTGACCGCGATCGGGCGCGATCTCGGACTCAGCCCGGACCAGTACCTCGAGCAGGCCGAGACTGGGCAGGAGCTGCTGCGGTTCGCCGACACGCTGCGCGGCAAGTTCCCCACCGCGTTCGCCGGCGTCTGGCTCGACGCGGCCGGCGCCCCGTTGGTCGGCCTGGCCGACGGACCCGACAAGGCCGCCGCCCGCACCGCCGTGGAGGCCGCCGGCTATCAGGTCAAGGACCAGCCACGCAGCGAGCAGGTCCTGTCCGGCCTGCTCGGCCAGCTCAACGGCTGGATTCAGCAGCTCCCCGCACCGCTCGCCGGCCTCATCAACGGCACCGCGATCGACCCCGCCGCCAACGACATCGCGCTGAACGTCAAGGACACCGCCGAAGGCCAGGGCCTGCAACTGCCCGGCTTCCTGAACTTCGTGCGCGTGGCGAAGGGACCGGCTGCCTCGTCCGACCTGCCGGGACTCGGCTCACTCGGCTCATCCGGCTCATCCGACCCCACCAAGCCGACCAAGCCCACCGAACCCACCACCACAACCAAGCCCACCACCACCAAGCCCACCGAACCGACCACCACCACCAACCCCGTGGCCTCCACGATCACCCTCGACCCCATCACCGCCGCACCCGACAGCAACGAGTACACGCTGAAGGCGAAGGTCACCCCCGCAGCAGCGGGCGGCACCGTCGAATTCAAGGACGGCAACAACATCATCGCCACCGAACAAGTCGAGGCCGACGGCACCGCCACCAGGATCTGGTACGCCCAAACCGACGGCAAGCACACCATCACCGCCACCTTCTCCGGCCGGGACGGTGTCGCCGGATCCACCACCACCGCGCAGGTCACCGTCGCACCCGCCGGCAGCAACACCGTTGCCTCCACGATCACCCTCGACCCCATCAAGGGAGCGATCGCCGGCGGCAAGATCATCACGCTGAAGGCGAAGGTCAACCCCGCAGCAGCGGGCGGCACCGTCGTATTCGAGGTCGTCGACCGCTACCACGAAGAGGTGCCGGTCGGCGCCGACGGCACCGCCACCGAGCAGTGGTACCCCCCCGAGACCGCCGGCAAGGTGACCATGACGGCCACCTTCTCCGGTCGCGACGGCGTCACAGGATCCACCACCACCCAGCAGGTCACCGTCGCACCCGCAGCCACCACCACCACCAAGCCCACCACCACCAAGCCCACGCCGGCCCCCGACGCCGTCATGGGCGGCCAGCAGTACTTCACCGGCGAGACCGCCGACAAACCCTGCTCGCTCGGTTTCAACGGCACCGACGGTGACGGCAACACAGTGAACATCACCGCCGGACACTGTGACGCGCACCCCGAAAACGCGGGCAACGTCGACGCCACGCCGGCGTCGATGGGGCCAAACAAATTTGGCGAATTCGACAAGGTAGTCCGCGATCGCGGCGACTACGGAGTGATCAAGATCTACGACAGCGTCGCCAAGCGTTTCCAGAACAACTTCGTTGACACCTACGGCGGGGACCCATTGGCGATCACCGGCACCGCAGATCCCCTGGTCGGGGCGCCGGTGTGCAAGTCCGGCAAAACCACCGGCTACACCTGCGGCAAAATCACCGCCATCAACCAGTACATGAATTCCGGTCCCCGAGGCGCCACGGTGCCCAACGCCTTCGCCGCGAAGCTCTGCACGATTGTTGGCGACAGCGGTGGAGCCATGGTGACCGGCACCAAGGCACTGGGCATCGTGAGCGCCGGCGACGACGGGAATTGCGACAAGCCAATGACGACATGGGGGCAGCCGATCAACTCGGTCCTCGCCGCCAACCCCGGCCTGAAAATCCGCACCAACTAGCGGGTCAACAAATCACGCAAACGCTCGGCTGGGGTATCCCAGTCGAGCGTTTTGCGTGGGACGACCGCTGAGTTGGCGAGCGACGTCCTCAAGGACTGCCGGGCCATGGACACTCAGGTCAGTGCCCTTCGGGAAGTACTGATGCAGAAGGCCATTGGTGTTTTCGTTGGTGCCGCGTTGCCAGGGTGAGGCGGGGTTGCAGAAGTAGACGGGCATGTCGGTGGCCATCGTGACCTGCTTGTGCCGCGCCATCTCGCAGCCCTGGCCCCAAGTCAACGACCCCCGCAGATGCGCGGGCAAGGTCGACACCGTGGCGATCAACTCCAGGAACCGCTGCCGGGCTTCGGGTTTGCCGACCACGATCCGGCCTGTGTCGATCAAGCCCCTCCTCGAGCAAGGTCCGGCGGGCCACCGTGAAGCTGACCTCGGCAGGTTTGACTGCACGCGCGACAAAACCGGTCTCGGTGAACGCGGCTTCGATCAGTGCCCGGTTCTGATGCACATCCCCAGAAAACGACACGGTCGTCGCAACACTCTCGATCGAGAGTGTTGCGACGACCGTGTTAACCCGCCAGATCCGTCCGGGGCCTGTCGCGTTGTCACCCGTGGGCGACGGTGGTGCTAGTGGCTGTGGCCGTGGCCGTGATCCGCCTCGACTGCCTCGGCCGGCTTCTCCACGACGGCGCTCTCGGTGGTGAGCACCATGCGGGCGACTGACGCCGCGTTGACCACCGCGGAGCGGGTCACCTTCACAGGGTCGACCACACCGTCGGCGAGCAGGTCGCCGTAGGTGAGGGTGGCGGCGTTGAAGCCGTGTCCCTTGGGCGCCTCGGCGACCTTGTTGACCACGACGGAGCCGTCGACGCCCGCGTTGGTGGCGATCCAGAACAGCGGGGCCGACAGCGCCGCGCGCACGACCTCGACGCCGGTCGCCTCGTCACCGGAGAGCGATGCGGCCAGCGCGCCGAGCGTCTGGCCCGCCTGCACCAGCGCGGAGCCGCCGCCGGGCACGATGCCCTCCTCGACCGCGGCCTTGGCCGCGTTGACCGCGTCCTCGACGCGGAACTTGCGCTCCTTGAGCTCGGTCTCCGTGGCCGCGCCGACCTTGATCACCGCGACGCCACCGGACAGCTTGGCGAGGCGCTCCTCGAGCTTCTCGCGGTCCCAGTCGGAGTCGCTGTTCTCGATCTCGCGACGCAGCTGACCGACCCGGGCCTCGATGTCCGCCTCGGTGCCCGCGCCGTCGACGATGGTCGTCTCGTCCTTCGTGACGACCACCCGACGGGCGCTGCCGAGCAGCTCCAGTCCGGCCTCCTTGAGGGTCAGGCCCACGTCCGTGTTGATGACCGTTCCCGCGGTGACGACCGCGAGGTCGTCGAGGAACGCCTTGCGCCGGTCACCGAAGAACGGCGCCTTCACCGCGACGGCCTTGATCGTCTTGCGGATGGAGTTCACCACCAGGGTGGAGAGCACCTCGCCCTCGACGTCCTCGGCGATGATCAGCAGCGGCTTGCCCGCCTCGGCGACCTTCTCGAGCAGCGGCAGGAAGTCCGGCAGCGAGCTGATCTTCTCGCGGTAGAGCAGGATCAGCGCGTCCTCGAAGATCGCCTGCTGCGCATCGATGTCGGTGACGAAGTACGGCGAGAGGAAGCCCTTGTCGAACTGCACGCCCTCGGTGACCACGAGCTCGGTCTGCAGCGTCGAGGACTCCTCGACGGTGACGACGCCGTCGACACCGACCCGGGTCATCGCCTCGCCGACCAGCTCACCGATCTCCTCGTCGCGCGAGGAGACGGTGGCGACCTGAGCGATCGCGGACTTGCCCTCGACGGGGGTCGCGGCGGCGATCAGTGCCTCCGACACCGCGTCCGCGGCCTGGCCGATGCCAACGCCGAGCGAGATCGGGTTGGCGCCGGCCGCGACGTTCTTCATGCCGCCACGGATGAGCGCCTGGGCGAGCACGGTCGCGGTGGTGGTGCCGTCGCCCGCGACGTCGTTGGTCTTGGTGGCGACGCTCTTGACGAGCTGTGCGCCGAGGTTCTCGAACGGGTTCTCGAGCTCGATCTCACGGGCGATGCTGACGCCGTCGTTGGTGACCGTGGGTCCGCCGAACGCCTTGGCGAGCACCACGTGGCGACCGCGGGGGCCGAGGGTGACCTTGACCGCGTCGGCCAACGTGTCCACGCCGCGCTCGAGGGCCCGGCGCGCGGTCTCGTTGAACTGGATTTCCTTGGGCATATTGCTCAGCTACTCCTGGATTGGGAGGGTCCGCAACGCGATCCGCCCCGGGTCCGATGGACGGGACGCCGGGGCGGATCGCAAGTGGCTTACTTGGAGATGACAGCCAGCACGTCACGTGCCGAGAGGATCAGGTACTCCTGGCCGGCGTACTTGATCTCGGTTCCGCCGTACTTGCTGTAGATGACGGTGTCGCCTTCCTTGACGTCGACCGGGATGCGGTTGCCCTTGTCGGTCACGCGACCTTCGCCGACGGCGACGACGGTGCCCTCCTGGGGCTTCTCCTTGGCCGTGTCGGGGATGACCAGGCCTGAGGCAGTCGTCGTCTCGGCCTCGTTGGCCTGGACGAGGATCTTGTCCTCGAGCGGCTTGATGTTCACGCTCGCCACGATGAGCCCTCCACTTTCAGGGGTTTGTGCGTCCAGGGCTGGTCCCAGGACGTGATGGTTTGTTCGTACGCTTGCGGCATCTCACTCGAGCCCCGTCGTCGCGGGTGCCGAGGCTCGGTCAGCGCCATCTAGCACTCTATACATGCGAGTGCCAGCGCTCAAGGTCGGCGGGTATCCGGACCACTCCGGGCCGAAGCCGGGTCCACATGCCCGGGCAGGACCCCGCGCAGCCGGACCTGCGCCCGCGTCATCCGCTCGCCGTCGACCGCGAGGCCGGGGTCGAGCAACGCCTGGAAGAGCAGGCCGTCGAAGAGCGCGAGCACCAGCCCGGCCGCGTCCTCACCCGCCTGATCGCCGCCGAGCCCGAGCAGCGCCGCGACATCGGGGCGCGAGCGGCGGAAGCCCTCGGCGAGCAGGTTCCTGATCACGGGATCGTGCTGCGCCTTCGCGAGCGCGCCGACGAAGTTCTTCGCCAGTCCCGTGTGCAGGCGACGACTGGCCGCCATCACCTCCGCGGCTCGGCCGAATCGGATGGCACGGGGCTCGGACGACAGATCACCCAGGTCGTGCGCGATGTCGGCCAACCACCGATCGAGCCCCTCGACCACCGCGGCCGTCAGCAGCGCGTCCTTGGACCCGAAGTGGTAGGTGATCGATGCGAGGTTCGCCCCCGACTCGTCGGCGATCACTCGTGCGGTGATCCGCTCGGGCGGCAGCCGCTCGAGGCAACGGAGAGTGCCCTCGATCAGATTTGACCGATTGCTGCGCTGGGACACGGTCGCCACCACCCTCCCCGGCCCGCCTGAGCCCTTGTGGGCCTCGGCTCAAATTGTACAATTGTTTAGATTGGGGGGGTCAAGACCGGAGCTCGCCATGTTCGTCGCCACCGTCATCGTGACCGTTCTGCTCGCCGCACTCCTCGGGTTCGCGGCCATCCGCAAGCTGAGCCACCGCGACCGGGTGGTTCGGGAGTACGCCGGGCTCGGCGTACCCGAGAATCGCCTGAACCCGCTGGCAGGAATCCTCCTAGCCGGCGCGGCCGGCCTGATCGCCGGCCTTGCGTGGGCCCCACTCGGCATCGCCGCCGCGATCGGGCTGGTCTGCTATTTCACCGCGGCAGTAATCGTCCACATACGCGCACACGACGCGAAGCACCTCCCCACACCGCTCACGTACGCGGCGCTCGCCGTCGCCGCGCTCGTCCTGCGCCTCGCGTCGGGGTGATCGATCGGCCCTCGACCGCGGGCCGATCTCCGCGAGACGGTGGCATGAACCCAAGGTGTACGACGGGTGACCTAGAGTCGTCGCCGTGGCAAACATCAGCAGGCGCGCATTCATCGGACTGGCCGGACTCGGAGCCGCGGGCACCATCGGGGCCGGCGCATTCGGAAGGGCACCGTGGGGTACCTGGTACGCCGCGGCCGATCCGCTGCCCGCCTCGTTTGCCGGCACCACGCTCGAGGCCGTCGCGACCCCGGTCGGCGGGTCCGGTTACCGGAGGCTCACCGCGGGACCCGGGTGGCAGATGATCGTGCGCGGCGAGCTCGCCGAGGCACGGTCGGGCCGCGAGCAGCGCAGGACCGCCCTCGCCTCGGTGGTGCAGCTGACCGACCTGCACATCGTCGACGCCCAGTCCCCCATGCGATTCGAGTACGTGCACCAGCTCAACGGTTCGGCCTTCCGCCCGCACGAGACGCTCACCACACAGGGCCTTGTCTCGCTCGTGTCGCGGATCAACTCCCTGCAGGGCGGCCCGCACACCCGCCGCGCGTTCGACGCCGTGGTGACCACCGGTGACAACACCGACAACAAGGAGCACGCGGAGCTCGGCTGGCTGCTGACCGCGCTCAACGGCGGCACCTTCATCCCGAACACCGGTGCCGCGGATCGCTATGAGGGCGTGCAGAACTCCGGGTCGGACCTGTACTGGAATCCGGAGTCGCCGATCCGCGACATCTACAAGAAGGCCGGATTCCCCGAGCTGCCCGGACTGCTCGGCGCCGCGGCCCTCACGCCCGTCACGAGCCCGGGCCTGCGCACTCCCTGGTACAGCGTGTTCGGCAACCACGACGACTCGATCCAGGGCACCATCCCCAGCGGCATCGGACCGCTCGAGGCCATGTACACCGGCTCGATCAAGATCGAGACCCCCGATTCCGAGCAGGCCCGCGCGATCGGGAGCGCCGCGAGCTCGGATCCGGCTGCGCTGCCGAGCATCCTCGCCGCGGTCACCACCCCGCCGCGCATCGTCACGCCCGACGCCAACCGGGCGCCGTTCACCCCTCGGCAGTACATCGCCGCCCACCTCGACCCGAGGAATGCCGGCCCCGGTCCGGTCGGACACGGCTTCGCCCCCGACGCGGGCGAGACCGGCATCGGCTACTACTCGTTCGAGATCGCGCCGGGCGTGGTCGGGATCAGCATGGACTCCACCAACCGAGCCGGGTTCGTCGAGGGCTCCCTCGGTGAGGCCCAGTTCCGCTGGATCGAGCAGACCCTGCAGGCCGGCAGCAGCCGCTTCTTCGACGCGGGCGGCCGCCCGGTGACGCAGTCGCGGGAGGACACCTACTTCCTGCTGTTCAGTCACCACACCAGTGGCTCGATGGACAACCTGGTTCCGGATCCCGAGCGCCCCGGGGAGCGCCGCCACAGCGGTCCCGAGCTGCTGGATCTGCTGCACCGCTTCCCGAACGTGCTCGCCTGGGTGAACGGGCACACCCACGAGAACAAGATCACGCCGCACCCGGGTGCCACTGCCGCGCAGGGCTTCTGGGAGATCAACACCGCCTCGCACATCGACTTCCCGCAGCACGCGCGGTTGATCGAGGTGGTCGACAACACCGACGGCACGCTCTCGCTGCTGACCACGCTGGTCGAGTCGGACAGCCCGTACGAGGTCCGGCACGGGGACTTCAGCCAGCAGGGCCTGGCCTCGCTGTACCGCGAGTTGTCGTTCAACGACATCCACGCCGACCCGGAACTGCTCGGCGGATCCGTCGATCACAACACCGAGCTGGTGCTGGTCTCGCCACGGGCGTGACGGTTATGTTGCATCTCAGATGCAAGTATCATACGGTCGGGGCGTGCAGCTGACGCGTTTCACCGACCTTGGGCTGCGCGTTGTGATGCGCCTGGCCGCCTCCCCTGGAGGCGGCGGCCTGACCACGAGTCAGGTGGCGGATCAGATGTCGATTCCGTACACGCACACGGCCAAGGTCGTTGTCCGGCTACGCGAACTCGGCATGGTCGAAGCCCGCCGCGGTCGGGGCGGCGGGCTCACGATCACCGAGGCTGGCCTGCACACCTCCGTTGGCACGCTCGCCCGCGCCCTCGAGGGCGACGAGGAGGTCGTCACCTGCGAGGGGGACCATCCGTGCCCGCTGCGCAGCGGGTGCAGGCTCCGCAGCGCACTGCGCCGCGCCCAGATCGCGTTCTACGACTCGCTCGACGAGGTCACCATCGCCGACCTGATCCAGGCACCGACCGGGCCGACCCTGCTGGAGCTGTCCGTCCCCGTCAGGGCCTGAGCCACCCGCTCACTTCGCGACGCCCCTGCGGCGCTGCCCCAGCCGCACCGCGGCGGTGATGATGCGGACACCGACCGCGATCAGGAACAGGTTCCCCACGATCTGCGCCGAGACGATGGCCCTGGCGACCTCGGTGGTCGCGGTGATGTCCCCGAACCCGACGGTCGAGAAGCACACCAGCGTGAAATACAGCGAATCGATCTTCGTCAGCGGCTCGTCGAAGTTCCCCGGCGCCGACACGGACATGAGGTGGTACAGCGTCGCGAACGCGAGCAGGTACCCCGGCAGCATCAGCCCGAGGCCTGCGATCGCCTGCAGGCCCGGATGTTCCGCGCGCACGATCTTCCTGATCTGCCAGGCGAAGAGCGCGCCGACGAAGATCACTCCCAGCACCAGCCCGCCGATCGCGGAGGCGGATTCCAGGTTCTCCATCGGGATGACGAAGTACACCGCCACCAGCACGACCGCGCTGAGCAGCGGACGGAAGGCGGCGCGCCGGATCAGGCTGCGCCGCTGCTCCCTCGGCAGGTTGTCGAACGCCTCATCGTCCATCGCTCGCCGTCCGTGACTGGCTGACGGTCACCGAGAGGCCCGGATCCGTGGCGACAGTCAGCGGCGAGGGCGTCGCGCCCCCGGCGATGACGTGCGCTCCCAACGCGGCGATCATCACCCCATTGTCGGTGCACAGCCGCGGCTTGGGGATACGAAGGGTCAAACCGGCCGCGGCGCAACGCTCCTCGGCCAGCGAGCGGATGCGTGAATTGGCGGTCGCCCCGCCGCCGAGCACCAGCGTGTCGACCCCGACGTCGGTCGCCGCCCGCACCGCCTTCATGGTGAGCACGTCGGCCACCGCCTCCTGGAAGGACGCGGCGATGTCGGGGATCGGGAGCGGCTCCCCCGCCCGCTCCTTCGACTCCACGAATCGCGCGACCGCCGTCTTGAGCCCCGAGAACGAGAAGTCGTTGCGGGCGTCCCGTGGTCCGGTCATGCCGCGCGGGAAGGCGATCGCCCGTGGATCCCCTTCCTGCGCTGCCGCATCCAGTGCCGGGCCGCCGGGGAATCCGAGTCCGAGCAGCCGGGCCACCTTGTCGAACGCCTCGCCCGCGGCGTCGTCCACCGTGGTGCCGAGTTCGACGATCGGCCGCGCCAGATCCTCGACGTGCAGCAGGTGGGTGTGCCCGCCGGAGACCAGCAGCGCAACGCAGGGTGGCATCGGGCCGTGCTCGAGGGTGTCCACCGCGACATGCCCACCCAGATGGTTCAGCGCGTAGAACGGGACGTCCCAGGCCGCGGCGTACGCCTTCGCGGCGGCCGCGCCGACCAGCAGCGCCCCCGCCAGTCCCGGTCCGATCGTGACCGCGAGCGCGTCCGGCTTGGCGATCCCCGCCTGCGCGAGGGCCCGCCGCATGGTCGGGACGATCGCCTCGAGATGGGCGCGTGAGGCCACCTCCGGCACCACGCCGCCGTAGCGGGCGTGCTGGTCGACGCTCGAGGCCACCTCGTCGGCCAGGAGCTCACAGGTGCCGTCCTCGTGCCACCGGACGATGCCGACGCCCGTTTCGTCGCACGAGCTCTCGATCCCCATCACGATCATGACAGCTGCCCCTCGACCCGGGCGGCGGGCCTGCGCATGGTGTACGCGTCGGCGCCGCTGGGCTGGTAGTAGTTCCTTCGGGTCCCGACGATCTCGAAACCCGTTCCTCGGTACAGGGCGATCGCCGGCTCGTTGTCCGTGCGGACCTCGAGAAACACCGGACCGCCGTGTCCATCGGCCTCCCGCAACAGCGCGGCGAGCAGTTGCGCGCCGAGGCCCCGCCGCTGATGAGCGGGATCGACCCCGATGGTGTGCACCTCGGACTCGGCGTCGGCCCCGCGACCGAGCAACGCGATCCCCGCGTAGCCGAGCATCACGTCGGACTCGTCGCGGGCGACGAAGTAGCGGTTGTGCGGCCCGGTCAGCTCCGAACGAAAGGCCTCCGCGCTCCACGGGCTGTCCCCTGGGAACAGGACCGTCTCCAGCTCCTCGCAGCGGGTTGCGTCGGCCGCGGTCATCCCGACGATCCGCGCGGTCATTTCTTCCGGTCCGCGATGGCGACCGCATCGGGGCGACGCAGGTACAGCGGCACCAACGGTGCGGGCTCCGCGCCGGAACGCAACGCGACGGCGGCCTCCGCGACCAGGCCCGCGGGCGACGGCGTCTCGACCGGCTCGACGGGCAGGTCGAACAGGTCGACGTGCCCGGCCGATCCCGCGATCGCCTGCGAGGGAGTGGGCTCCAGGTCGGCCGGCTTGTTCACCTCCGGTCCCTCCACACGGCTACCGCCGCTGTAACGCGCCCAGTACACCTCCCGGCGACGGGCGTCGGTGACCACCAGCAGGTCCCGTCCCAGCGCGGCCTCGACCGCGATCGCGTCCAGGCTGCAGACACCGTGCACCGGGATCCCGAGGGCATCACCGAATGCGGCGGCCGTGGCCATGCCGACCCGCAGGCCGGTGAAGGGGCCGGGGCCACACCCGACCACGACGGCGTCGAGGTCCGCGGGGACAACGCCCGCCTCGGCGAGGCATTCGAGGATGTGCGGGGTCAGCACCTCCGCGTGGGCCCGTGCGTTGACCGTGATCCGGGTCGCCAGGGTTCGTGGGGTGTCGCCCTCAAGGCGCACCACCCCGGCTGTGACGGCAGGCGTGGCGGTATCGACCGCGAGTACGAGCACGGTTATCGAGGATACCTAGGAGACCCAGGTCCACTGCGCCGTGCGCACGTCCGACTCCGGTTCGCGCCGCAACCGCACCAGCAGATGCCGCTCGGCCAGGTGCTCGACGACGCCCTCGCCCCACTCGACCACCACGACGGCGCCCGCGAGGTCCGTGTCCAGGTCCAGGGCATCCAGTTCGTCGAAGGTCTGTCCCGGATCGGCACCGATGCCGAGCCGGTACGCGTCGACGTGCACCATCGCCACCGGCTCACCGCCGCCGGGACGCTGGCCGCCCGCGCGGTGCTCGCGGGCGATGATGAACGTCGGCGAGCTGACCCGGCCCTGCACGCCGAGCCCGGCCGCGATCCCCCTCGAGAGCGCGGTCTTGCCCGCGCCGAGCGGGCCGTCGAGCACGACCAGGTCGCCCGCGCTCAGCTCAAGGGCGAGGCGCCTGCCGAACGCCTCGGTGTCCTCGGTCGTCGGCAGATGGATCGTGCGCGGTTCCTCGTCAGCCACCGACGACCGTCCGTTCGGAATCGCCCTGCTCGGCGATGGAGCGGCCCACCAGTCTGTCGATCGCGTCCGTCACCCGGATCGGGAACTCGAGCTGCACCAGGTGCCCGGCGCCGACCACGCGGACCAGCTCGGACTCCGGCAGCTCGGCCGCCGTCGCCTCGGACTGGGAGAACGGCAGGATCATGTCCGCATCTCCGCAGAGCACCAACGACGGCAGCTCGGCGATGACCGGCAGCGCCGCCGATTCATCGTGCAGCTCAAGGGACTTGAGGAAGTTCACGATCGTGGTCACGGACGTCTGGTTGAGCATCCACTCGGAGAATCGGGTCAGCGATTCGCTGACATCGGTGCCGTACGAGGCGGCGCGCAGGATCGGCGAGATCAGCATGCGCGCGGCACCGCGCCCGAACTGGACCAGGCCAGGCGAGGTGCGGACCGCGAGCCGGAACGCGTCGATCACCGGGTTCTGCAGGTTCCTGCTCAGCCCGGTCTTGTTGAGACCCTCGGCCGCGGTGGAGATGAGACCGACCCCGATCACCTTGGTGCCGAACAACTCCGGCACCTGCCTCGCCAGGGCCAGGATCGTCATGCCGCCCATCGAGTGTCCGACGAGCACGACGGGTCCCCTCGGCGCGACGGCCTGGAGGATCACATCGAGGTCCCGGCCGAGCTGACCGATGGTGCAGCTCGCGGGCGCGGGGACCCCGGACCGGCCGTGGCCGCGCTGGTCGAAGAAGACCATCCGAACCGCCTTGCCCCAACGCTTCTCGAGCTGGCGCCGCTGAAAATGCCAGGACTCCATGCGCAGGCAGTAGCCGTGCACGAAGACCACAGTGAGGGGGGCGTCGGCTGGACCGACCTCCCGAACCGCGAGCGCCGTGCCGTCCTCGGCCGCGACGATGCTGGCGCGGTCGGCGCTCATCAACCGGAAGTCCTCTTTGGCGTACCGGTCTCGCCTGCCGCTGCGGCGGGCGGCAGGGCGGTGCCCGACGGTGATCCCCGCGAGTGCGCCCAGCGCGGCGGCGCTGACCGCGCCGCCGACGAGGCCCGCCTTCCCGAACGGATTCATCGCAGGTCCTCCCGGCCGGTGAAGCCCCGAACGATTCGCCCCCGAACCCCGGTCACCACTTCGTAGTGGATGGTGTCGAGGGCTTCGGCCCAGTCCTGGGCCACCGGTTCACCCTCGTCGCCACTGCCGAACAGCACCGCCACGTCCCCCTCCGCGATCCCCGCGGGATCCGGTCCGAGGTCGACGACCACCTGGTCCATGCAGACCCGGCCGATCTGCGGATGGCGCCTGCCACCGATCTGCACCTCGAAACGGCCGCCGAGGGCACGCGGGATGCCGTCGGCGTAGCCGACCGGCAACAGGGCGACCGTGGTGTCGCGGGGCGCGATCCAGGTGTGCCCGTAGGACACGCCCTCGCCCGCGGCGATCTTCTTCACCAGCGCCACCCGCGCCCGCAGTGTCATGGCAGGCCGCAGCCCGAACCCGCCGAGTTCCGGCACCGGGGAGAGCCCGTAGATCGCGATACCGGGGCGGACCATGTCGAAACGCAGGTCCGGCCGGGTCAGCACGGCGGCCGAGTTCGCCAGGTGCACCAGCTCCGGACGCAGCCCCACCCGCCTGGCCTCGGCCACGGCGTGCTCGAGGCGGGCGGCCTGGGTGTCGATCACCGGATGGTGCGGCTGGTCGGCGTGCGCCAGGTGGGAGAACATCCCGCGCAGCCGGACCGCGCCCTCGGCCTCGGCCCTGGCCAGATCGCGGAGGGTGTCCTCGAGTTCGAACGGCGAGACACCGTTGCGCCCCAGGCCGGTGTCGACCTTGAGCGAGACGGTCGCCGTCAACCCGAGCTCACGGGCCGCCGCGACCACCGATCGCAGGTGCCGGGGCGAGGACACGCTCAGTTCGATACCGGCGACGATCGCGACCGTGAAGTCCGTGTCCGGGGTGTGCAGCCAGGACAGGATCGGTGCGTCGATGCCGGCGGCCCGCAGCACCAGGGCCTCGTCGACCGTGGTGACCCCCAGCTCGGCGGCCCCCGACGCGAGCGCCGTGCGCGCCACCTCCGCCGCCCCGTGGTTGTAGGCGTCGGCCTTGACCACGGCCATCACCGCGGCGTCGCCCGCGTTTTCACGGAGCAGCCGGACGTTGTGGGCGATCGCGTCGAGATCGATCAGCGCTTCCGCCTGCGGCGCGGAGGGGCCAACCGCGGAGGTCATGCGCAGATCGTCCCATACGGACAAGTCGGAGGTCACGATCCCCGATCCTGCCATTGACCACGAAAAGGCCAAATGATTTCCATCACTAACGAGGTCACAGTTAGGGCACCGCTTGGGCACGAAGCACCCTCACTGCCGCCCTGACCTGGGACAACAATGCATCGGCCGAGATGGGCGCCGCCGTGTCCGAGCCCTGCCCCGCGGCCAGATTGGCGGCAAGCGAGTGCGCGCGGGCACCCATCGCCGCAGCGGTCAGCGGCGCCAGCCCGGTCGACATAAGGGCCCCGATGACGCCGGACAACACGTCCCCGGCACCGGCGGTCGCCGCGGCGGAACCACCGGCCTCGTTGAGCAGGACCGATCCGTCCGGATCGGCCACCACCGTGCACCGGCCCTTGAGCAGCACGCCGGTCCCCCACTCGGCCGCCAGGCGACGGGTCTCACCCACCCGGTCCGTCGCGGGATCGCGCCCCGTGAGCCGGGCGAACTCTCCCGCGTGCGGGGTCAGCAGCGTCGGCGCCGAGCGTCCGGCGACGAGCCCGGGCTCCGCGGCCACCAGGGTGAGGGCGTCCGCGTCCACCAGCACCGGCAGGTCGGTGCCGAGAACGGCGCGGAGCACCGTCAACGCCTCCTCGTCGGTACCCATCCCCGGGCCGACCACCCAGGCCTGCACCCGGCCTGCCGCGCCGAACCCGTCCACCGCGACGACCTCCGGCCAGCGCGAGAGAACCTGCGGCGCAGCTGTTCCCCCGTACCGCACCATGCCGGACGTGGCGGCGACCGCGGCACCCGCGCACAGCACACCCGCGCCGGGATAGCGGGCGCTGCCCGCGATCACCCCGACGACACCCTGGCTGTACTTGTCGTCCGCCGATCCCGGCATCGGCCAGCGGGCGCCGATCTCGGCCGCGGCCATGGTCCGGACCGAGGCATCAGGGAGGTCGAGTCCGATGTCGACCAGTTCCACCCTGCCGCAGTGCGCCGCAGCGAGGGCGTGCACGGGCTTGAGCGCCCCGAACGCCACCGTGACCGCCGCCGTCACGGCGGGCCCCGCCGTGACGCCAGTGTCGGGGTCGACCCCGCTCGGCAGGTCCACCGCGACGATCGGCACGCAGATCCTGGCCACCAGGGCGGCGGCGGGCGGCCGCAACGGCCCCCGGCCCGAGATCCCCACGATGCCGTCGACCGCCAGGTCGGGGTCGCCGAGATCGGCGTCGGCGCCCATCTCGACCCGCCCGCCTGCGGCCCGCAACGCCGCCAGCCCCGCGGCGTGGACCCTGCCGGGGTCGAGCAGGATCGCCCGGACCGCGACCCCGCGCCTGCGCAGCATCGCTCCCGACCACAGCGCGTCCCCGCCGTTGTCGCCGGAGCCGACCAGCAGGGTCACCCGCCTGCCCGCGACACCTCCGGTCCGAGCACGCAGTTCCGAGGCCACCACGGCGGTCAGTCCGTACGCGGCTCGGCGCATCAGGGCGCCCTCGGGGAGCGCGGCGAGCAGCGGGGCCTCGGCGGCGCGCACCTGGTCGACCGTGAAGTAGTCGCGCATCGGATCACCGTATCGCCACGGCCGCCGTTCGGGGCTACCCTTTATCCATGCGCGCACTCGGCGCCACCATCGCAACGGGACTACTGGTCGCGTCGGTTCTCGCGGGAACAGCTGGTCCGGCGGAGGCGCGGACCAAGACCGTCGAGATCAACAACTATGCCTTCTGGCCGTCGACCGCCCGAATACTCATGGGTGACACCGTCACCTGGGAGTTCACTGACGAGGGCGTCGAGCACAACGTCACCGCGACCTCGCGAGCAACCTCGCAGGACAACTTCGCCAGCGAGACGATGTCCGAGGGCTCGTTCAGCCACACGTTCATGAGGCGGGGCACCTACCCGTACGTCTGCACCCTGCATCCGCAGATGGGCGGCACCGTCATCGTGCGATGACGGCGCCCCACACCTCGGTGACTACTCGACGGTGACCGACTTCGCCAGGTTGCGCGGCTTGTCCACGTCGTAGCCGCGGGTCTGCGCGACCTCGGCCGCGAACACCTGCAGCGGGACCGTGGACAGCAGCGGCTGCAGCAGGCTCGGCGCCGCCGGGATCTCGATGAGGTGATCCGCGTGCGCACGCACCGCCTCGTCGCCCTCCTCCGCGATCACGATGGTCCGCGCGCCGCGG
The DNA here is from genome assembly GCF_001894865.1 of Rhodococcus maanshanensis NBRC 100610. GTDB lineage: Bacteria > Actinomycetota > Actinomycetes > Mycobacteriales > Mycobacteriaceae > Rhodococcus_G > Rhodococcus_G maanshanensis. The sequence goes on from NZ_BCXA01000005.1 coordinate 79,233, forward strand.
GCCTTGATCTCCTGGATGTTGGAGACCAGCTTCGAGTGCAGGACGGCGCGACCCTTCGGCGACGGCATCACGACGATGACGGGAAGGCCCTCCTCGATCAGCGCGATCGGCCCGTGCTTGAGCTCGCCCGCGGCGAAGCCCTCGGCGTGGATGTACGCGAGCTCCTTGAGCTTGAGCGCACCCTCGAGCGCCACCGGGTACCCGACGTGGCGGCCGAGGAACAGCACGGTCGGCGAGTGCGCCAGTTCCCGCGCCAGCGCCCGGACCGGTTCGACCGTCTGCAGCACGCGCGCGACCAGCTCCGGCATGGCCTCGAGGTCGCGGTACTCCCTGGCCACCTCGTCCGGGTACTTGGTGCCGCGCGCCTGCGCCAGCGCCAGCCCCACCAGATAGTTCGCGGTCACCTGGGCCAGGAAGGCCTTGGTGGACGCGACACCGATCTCCGGTCCGGCCCGGGTGTAGAGGACGGCGTCGGCCTCACGCGGGATCTGGGACCCGTTGGTATTGCACACAGCGAGCACGCGCGCCTTCTGGTCCTTCGCGTGCCGCACGGCCTCGAGGGTGTCCGCGGTCTCACCGGACTGCGAGATCGCGACGACGAGCGTCGAACGGTCGAGAACCGGGTCGCGGTAACGGAATTCGCTCGCCAGCTCCACCTCGACGGGCAGCCTGGTCCAGTGCTCGATCGCATACTTGGCGAGCAGGCCGGAGTGGTAGGCGCTGCCGCAGGCCACGACGAACACCTTGTCCACATCGCGGAGTTCCTGATCGGAGAGCCGCTGCTCGTCGAGCACGATGCGACCGGCATCGAAGTGCCCGAGCAGGGTGTCGGCCACCGCCGCAGGCTGCTCCTGGATCTCCTTGAGCATGAAGTAGTCGTGGCCGCCCTTCTCGGCGGCGGCGAGGTCCCAGTCGATCCGGAACGGACGCGTGGGGACGTCCTCGTTCCCGTCGAAGTCGGTCACCGTGTAGCCGTCGGCGGTGATGACGACGACCTGGTCCTGACCGAGCTCGACCGCATCGCGGGTGTGCTCGATGAACGCCGCGACATCGGATCCGAGGAAGGTCTCGCCCTCGCCGACGCCGATCACCAGCGGGGTGGACCGGCGGGCCGCGACGATGGTGTCCGGATGGTCGGCGTGCGTGAACACCAGGGTGAACGCGCCCTCGAGGCGGCGGATCACCGTCCTGGCACTCTCCACGAAGTCCCCGGCGGTGTCACCGGATGCGTAGGCCCGCGAGACCAGGTGCACCGCCACCTCGGTATCGGTGTCGGAGGCGAACTCGACGCCGTCGTTCTCGAGCTCGGCGCGCAGCGGGGCGAAGTTCTCGATGATGCCGTTGTGCACGACCGCGACCTTGCCCGCGGTGTCCCGGTGCGGGTGCGCGTTGCGGTCGGTCGGCCTGCCGTGTGTCGCCCAGCGGGTGTGGCCCATGCCCGTGGTGCCGACGAAACGCTCGGTGCCGGTCTCCGCGAGCTCGGCCTCCAGGTTGGCCAGCCGGCCCGCCTTACGCTCGATCGCGACGCCGCCCGCACCGTCGAGGACCGCGATGCCGGCCGAGTCGTAGCCGCGATACTCCATCCGGCGAAGCGCCTCCACCACGACGTCCAGCGCCTGGCGGTGGCCGACGTATCCCACGATTCCGCACATGGTTCACCAGGGTACTGGGCTGCCGAACCCCTGCCGACCGGTAGGGCGCGGCCGTGGGGTGACCTGGGTCACGGTGCGACCGGGCCGGTGCCGAACAACGCGGTGCACACCCCGTTGTGCAGTTCGACGGCGACCTGCAGGACCCTGGATCCACCGGCGACCGGCAGCAGCGGCGAACTGTAGTTCGCGCAGGTCTTGTTCTTCGCGCTCGGTGCCGCCACGGGCGCCGGGATCTCGAACCAGTTGCCAGCCCCGAAGTTGTCGTTGGCGAGCAGCACCCTGCCGTTCTTCGGAGACGGCTTGCCGTCCTTGCCGACATACGTCTGACCGCCGAGCACCAGTCGGGTTCCGTTCGGCCCGCCGGGCACGGACTGCAGGTACGGCGAGTGCTGGAAGTAGCTGCCGTCTGCGGTGGTCACCCGGATACCCGGGTCGGTCGTCGCACCCCAGTTGACGCCGTCGTGCGAGACCTTGACGTAGGGACTGCAGTATTCGGCGCCGAAGTTGCACATCTCGTGGGTCGAGGCGAACCGCCCGTCCGCCAGCCGGGTCACCACGGCCATGCCGGGACGCACGCGTTGCGGATCGCGCGCGAGGATCACCTGCTTGTTCACCCAGTCCAGGCCGTTGACGGACGACACCCTGCTCAGCACCTGTGAGTGCCGGGGCATCTCGGTCTCGTCGGCGTAGTACAGCCACAGGGTCCCCGCCGCATCGACCACGAACTCGGGCTCCCAGACGCCCTCGTGGTTCGGGGACCTGGCCGCGACGCCGAGCGGCACCCAGTCCCGGCCGCCGTTCCAGCTCGCCCACACCTTGATGGCGATCCGCCGGTCGCGGCCCGCCTCGTACCCGACCGTGCCTGCCCACAGCAGCGTCCCCGGCGGCAGCAGGCCGGTCTGCTGCGGCACCTCGAAGAGGGTGCTGCAGCACAGCCCCGAGTTGGCCTCGGGGTCACGGATCGCGCCGATGGGATGGAAACTGGCGCCGTCGTCGGTGCTCTCGAGGATCGGCGAGAAGTAGCCCTGCGCGTCGCGGCTGGTCATCGACGCCAGGATCGTGCCCGACTGCTTGAGCCGGACGAGGCGCGGGTACTCCCCGACCCCGAGTACGGAGGGACCCGGTTGCGCTACTGCGGGCGTCGGACCGGCGACCAGGAGAAACAGGAACGAGAGTGCGAGACAATATGCCGCTCTGCGCATGGGGCACCGTCCGGATAGTCGGGGAAATTCCCGCGAATTCAAACAGACCGGAACCCCCGATCGTGATGCTTTCGCGACATCCGGATTTCTGTGCGCAAACGGCAGTTACTGTGCTGTGATATCCGGCTCGGACCGATCGAGGAAGTCGGCGAGCGCGGGCCACATCGTCTCGCGGGCCGCGCGCCCGGTGAGCACGCCGAGGTGCCCGCCCGGGTACGCCCCGAAGCGGACCGATGGCGCCCCGGTGAGCAGTTCGGTGAGGTGATGGACGGCCTTCACGGGTGCGAGCCCGTCGCCCGCGCCCGCGATGACCATGGTCGGTACGTCGATGTCGCTCAGGCTCACCCGGCGGCCACCGATCTCCATGTGGCCGGTCGCGAACTCGTTCGAGCGCATCACCACGTGATAGAGCTGGCCGAACGTGCGCCCCGGGTAGGCGTACATGCTGTTCATGAAGCGGTCCACCGCCTCGAGCTGTTCAAGGTGGTCCCGGTCGTCGAGGTTCGCGAGCATGGTGAACGGCCTGGTCAGGTACTTGTCGACGCTCGCGGCCTTGAAGCCGAGGCTGGTGAGCGGGGCCGGGATGGTGCCGAGCGCCCTGTAGAGGGGCGCGACGGTGTAGGGACCGAACAGCCGGTCGAGCGGACGCAGGGTCGCGAACAACGGAACCTGCCGCAGGTCGAAGGGGCTGGCGATCGGGGTGAGCGAGGCCAACGGCAACTCCGGATGTGCCGCGGCCGCGTAGACGGCGAAGATCCCGCCGAGCGACCAGCCGGCGAGATGGACCGGCGCGCCGTCGGCGTCGTCGCTGACCACCTGCACCGCATCGGGGATCACGTCGTCCACCCAATGCTCGAAGCCGCGGCTCCGGTCCTGGAAGTTCACCGGGCCGTAGTCGACGACGTACACGTCACGGCCGGTTTCCATCAGGTACTCGACGACGCTGCAGCCGCGACGCAGGTCGAAGGCGACGGAGGTGGCCGCCAGCGGTGTCACCAACAGCAGGGGCGCGCCCGTCGCCGGACGGTCGGCGGAGCGGAAGCGACGGATCGTGCGCTCGGCGTTCGAGTCGACGACCTCAGACGGCGTCGGCCGCAGGTCCGCCAGCCCGTTCGACCCGAGCCGGGCGCACACGTTCTCGAACGCGCGCGGCAGATCGCGGGGCACCGGTAGCGGAATGCCAAACACTTGTCGCTTCTCCCTCGTGGTTCTCGATCGGATACGGTCATCCTCGTGGCGCCGACTCCGAAGACCCTGGCCTCTCAGCTATCTAAGCGCGGTCCGCACAAGGTGCTGCGCGGCGACCTCTCCCTCGCGGGCCAGCCCGGTGTGGTGTACACACCGGCGGAAGGCTTCTCGCTGCCTGCGGTCGCGTTCGCGCACGGCTGGATGACCGGCGTCGACCGGTACGCCCAGACCCTCACCCACCTCGCGTCCTGGGGCCTGGTCGTCGCCGCGCCCGCCACCCAGCGCACGCCGGTCCCCTCACACCTCGGCCTCGCCGCGGACCTGCGGACCGCGGTCGACATCTGTGCGGGCGTGCGCCTCGGCCCGGGGAAGATCAGCGTCGACCCGACCAGGGTCGCCTACGCAGGCCACGGCATGGGGGCGGGCGCAGCGGTGATCGCGGCCGCCCAGCACGGCCCGGCCGCGGCCGTCGCCGCACTGTTCCCCGCACCGACCGCGCCGTCGGCCGAGAAGTCCGCCGCCGGCATCGCCGGTCCCGGGTTGATCATCGCGGGCGAAGAGGACATCGACTCGCTGAACTGCAATGCCCGCGCGATCGCCGAGGCCTGGGGCGGTCAGGCGATCCTGCGGACGGTCGACGGCGGCTCCGCAGGCGGGCTGCCCGAGGGCCGCAGGCTGCTCGGCGCACTCGGCCTCGGCGGATCCGAGCGCCGCACGCAGAAGACGACACGCGCCCTGCTGACCGGATACCTGCTCTATCACCTGCTCGGCGAGACCCGGTACGAGCAGTTTGCGCTGCCCGGCGCCCACCTCCCCGGCTCCCTGGTGGTCGAGCCGGCGGCCGATCAGACGAGCCAGCTCACCGGATAGCCCTCGCCGGGCTCCGGCTCCGCAGCCGGTCGGTCCACCGCCGCGGAACACAATTGACGCGAACGCGCCTCGGCGGCGAGGTTCGCGTCCGCGATGCCGACCCGGATCCGATCCAGCGCGGCGGAATGCTCCGCGAGCACCGACTCGGCCGTCGGCCGGTCCCTCACAGCGGGCCGGCCTCGGCCAGTTCGGCCCCCGACTCCGGTGCCGGGCTTGCCGGTTGCCCGTCGAGGGTCGATGCGGGGGCCTTCGACCCGCCGTCGCGAGCCTGCCGTGGCGGCGGTGCCGGCGGCATTGTCGGTGGCATTGCCGGGGGCGGGGATTCGGGCGCAGGGGGCTCCGACGCCGGGGATTCGGACACCGGACGATCCGTCGTGACCGCGGCCAGATCAGGCGACACCGGCGGTGGCGCGGATTCGGGTGCCCGCGAACCGCATTCGCACAGGAACGGTTCACCGTCGGCGCCGATCTCGACACGGTAGGTTCTCGGCTCGGCGTCATCCCGCACCAGCTGCAGGGTCTGGCCGTCGGTGGTCTCGACGACGACCATCGTCACCGTCGGTGCACCGGCCGCCACCGGCGCGACGGGCGATTGTCCGGGGGCCGCCGGGGTGGATCCGGCGACGGGATCGGCCACCGCGTCGACCGGACCGGTTCCATTCGGATCGGATCCGGCGAGTTCCACTGCGTCCGAGACCATCCGGTGCGCGCCCTCGACCGCCAGCGCCGTCGCGTCGCACAGCTCGAGAACGCCGGCCAGCTGCGCCTGCACGTGCGGCACGAACACCTCGCTCAACCACGTCGAGGCGAGGTCGACGGCGACGTCGAGGAGCCGGTCGCCGACCAGTGCCCCTGGTCGCACCACGGGCGGGATCATCGGGGTCAGCTCGGCGAACAGACCCGAGGCCTGCCGCAGCAGCCCCCACGCGTGATCGCCTGGCTCGAGCCGCGCGAGCGCGATCATCAGGTCGACCTCCGCCGGGGTGCGCCCGCCGATCTGCGTCGCGTCGAGTTCGCTCATCACCGCGGCGTTCGCGGCGACCACCCTCGCGATCACGTCGGCCGCCGCCAGCAGGGCCGCGTGCACGGCGGCCATGGCCTCGGTGCTCGCACGGGCACGACCGAGGTCGGTATCGAGCGCCGCCCGCGCCGAGTCGGCCGCGGCACCCTCCCAGCCGGCCGCGAGGCCGAGGATCAGCTGCCGCTGCGCGTCACACTGCGCCCGCATCGTGTCGACCGCGGCCCCGACGACCTCCGCGTCCGCGCGCAGCGCCGCGAGATCACACTCGATGCGTCCGAAGTACCGCTCGCCGAGCTGGTCGTAGTCGATCGTCGGCTCGGTCACGGAACCCAGCCGCGGCAGGAACCGGGCGAAGTACGCCAGCTCGCCCGACGCGGCGGCGTTCACCGGTCCGCCCCGCCCACGGCCCCGACGTTCTCCCGCTCCTGCTGCAGGTACTCGGTCGTCGTCCGCTCCAGCCGGTCCGCGTTCGACCTCGTCGCCTCCGCCCAGGCCCGCACGGGAGCCGCGAACCGTTCGTCACGGCTCCGCAGCGCCGCCACCGCCGCGTCCAGCGCTGCCGCGGAGGTGACGAACCCCGCCGCGACGGTTTGCAGCGCCGCCACGTCCAGTTCGAAACGCTCCCCCACCGCGACTCCCCCCGCCGAATACACCTGTCACGAGTACAGACGCAGCCGACGCCGGTTCGGTTCCCTCCGGTGGCACAGGCTCACAGCTCGAGCGTCGCGGTACCCGCCGGTCCGCTCGCGCGACGCAGGGCCTTGGCCTTGGTCCGCACGAGAATGTCCCGCGGAGCACGAGCGATGTCGCGCGCCAGGCCCCACGCGGCCGCGGCCAGCTCCCCCGCCGCGACGACCTCGCTGACGATTCCGAGCCGCAGCGCTTCCCCCGCGTCGACCGACCGCCCCGACAGACACAGATATCGAGCCGTCGCGCCACCCACCAGGTCGTGAAGCGGGCCGTAGACGACGTCGGAGAACGCCTGCTCGGGGTGGGCGAAGCGCGCGGTGACGGACGCGATCCGGATGTCGCACATCGCCGCGAGATCGAACCCGCCGGCCAGGGCAGGCCCGTTCACCGCGGCCACGATCGGCAGCGGGTGCTGCAGCACCGTGCGATGAAACCGGTCGCTCGACGGCCAGAGCCCCGCCTGCACGTCCGGATCCTCGGATCCGAACTCGCGCAGGTCGAATCCCGCACTGAAGACGTCGCCCGCTCCGGTGAGGATCACCACCTTGACGGTCTCATCGGACGCGAGACCGTCCAGCGCATCGCTGATCTGGTCGCGCATCGCGATCGAGAGCGCGTTCTTCTTCGCGGGCCGGTTCATCGTGATCGTGACCGCGGCATCGGTCGGCGCCGAGACGGTGATCAGTCGATCGGACATCACGCTTCCCGTCGATGGCCCTAGAACGCCTCTTCCTCCAGCTCCATGATCTCGTTGTCGATCGTCTCGAGGACCACCTTCGTCGCGGCCAGGTGCGGCAGGACGTTCTTGGCGAAGAACGAAGCGGCGGCGACCTTGCCCCGATAGAACGACCGGTCCTTGGCAGGCGCGTCGCCGTCGAGTGCCGCTAGCGCCACCTCCGCCTGCACCAGCAGGCGCCACGCGATGAGCAGGTCTCCCACGGCGTAAAGGAAGCGCACCGAGCCGAGACCGACCTTGTACAGCTCGGTCGGCTGTTGCTGGGAGGCCATCAGGTAGCCGGTCAGGGTCCCCGCCATCTCCTGCACGTCGGTCAACGCGCTCTCGAGCAGCGCCCGTTCGGTCTTGAGGCGGCCGTTGCCCGCGGCGTTGTCGATGAACTGGCGTACCTGGCCGGACACGTGCGCAAGGGCGACACCGCGGTCGCGGGCGATCTTCCGGAAGAAGAAATCCTGCGCCTGGATCGCCGTGGTGCCCTCGTACAGGGTGTCGATCTTGGCATCGCGGATGTACTGCTCGATCGGGTAGTCCTGCAGATAGCCGGAACCACCGAGGGTCTGCAGGCTCTCGGTGAGCAGCTCATAGGCCCGCTCGGAGCCGACACCCTTGACGATCGGCAGCAGCAGGTCGTTCACCCGCTCCGCGAGCTCGGCGTCGGCGCCGGACACCAACTCGGCGACGTCGGCGTTCTGGTGCGCCGCGGTGTAGAGGTACACCGCGCGCAGACCCTCCGCGTACGCCTTCTGCATCGCCAGGCTGCGACGCACGTCCGGGTGGTGGGTGATGGTCACCCGGGGTGCGGTCTTGTCCGTCATCTCGGTGAGGTCCGCGCCCTGCACGCGCTCCTTGGCGTAGGCGAGAGCGTTCAGGTACCCGGTGGACAGCGTCCCGGTGGCCTTGGTACCCACCATCATTCGAGCGTTCTCGATCACCTGGAACATCTGGGCGATGCCGTTGTGTACGTCACCGACGAGCCAGCCGACCGCGGGAACGTCCGTGGCCCCGAACGTGAGCTCACAGGTCGGCGACGACTTGATGCCCATCTTGTGCTCGACGCCGGTGACGTACACGCCGTTGCGCTCACCGAGTTCGAGGGTGTCCGGGTCGAAATGGAACTTCGGGACGTAGAACAGGCTCAGGCCCTTGGTCCCAGGGCCCGCACCCTCGGGACGGGCCAGCACCAGATGGAAGAGGTTCTCGGCGGTGTCACCGACGTCGCCGCCGGAGATGAACCGCTTGACGCCCTCGATGTGCCAGGTGCCGTCGTCCTGCGCGATCGCCTTGGTCCGGCCCGCGCCGACATCGGATCCGGCATCGGGTTCGGTCAGCACCATGGTGCCCGCCCAGCCGCGCTCGAATCCGGCCTTGGCCCAGTGCATCTGCTGCTCGGTCCCGACGGTGTAGAGCACGCTGGCCATCAGCGGCCCCATGTTGAAGAAGCTCGCCGATCCGTTCGCCGCGACCAGCATCTCGCCGATGGCCCAGACCAGCGGAGCGGGAGCGGGCACGCCACCCATGCCCTCGGGGAGCCCGAGTCGCGACCAGCCGGCCTCGTTCACGGCCTCGACGGTCTTGCGGAGTGGTTCGGGGACCACGATCGAGTGATTCTGCGCGTCGAACTCGACGGGATGCCGATCCGCGGCGGCGAAGGAGTCTGCCACCGGCCCCTCGGCCAGCCTCGCGACCTCCGCGAGGATGTTGCGCACGGTGTCGGTGTCGAGGTCGCCGTAGGCGCCACCGTCGAGCAGTTCTCCGATTCCGAGCACCTCGAACAGGTTGAACTCAATATCGCGCACGTTGCTCTTGTAGTGCCCCATGTCATCTCTCCCGCGGTCTGTGGTCGATGCGGGGAAAAGCCTGCCCGAGTCGCGGATCAGTACGCAACCGTAGGTAGGCAGACCGCGACGGTCGGCCGACGTCATCTCGCCTCCCGCGGCGTCCGCCGGCCCCGCCTGAGGCGGGGCGACTCATTCAGGGCCGGCGTCGACGCCGTGATCCACCGATCGGAGGCGCGAGCGGCTAGCCGATCAGCTTGTGCCGGAGCGTTGTCACGGTGTCCGCGCTGAGCCCGAGCCCGGACGTCAGGTAGTTCTCGACCGTGCCGTAGGAGGTGACCAGCTGGTCGATGCCCGCCTGCAGGTAGCTCTGCTCGACACCGATCAGCGGGGCGATCTTCGCGGCCATCTCAGGCCCCTGGCCCTGCTCGATGTGCGCGAGCGTGGCCGCGATCGAGTCCTTGGCGTACTCGTTGGTGAGCAGGTAATCGTCCATGATCGTCCCCTGCGCCACCCCGGCGATGCTCAGCAGCAGGTACGACGCCCAACCGGTGCGGTCCTTGCCTGCGGTGCAGTGGAACACCTGCGGCCCATCGGTGTTCGCCAGCTCGGTGAGCAGTTTCCCGAACCCGGCCCGCTCCACCTCACCGGTGACGAACGCACGGTTGCCCGTGCGCATCAACTCGCGAGCGTCCTCGGGCGTGTGGATGTTCGCGACGATCTCGGCCTCGTTGACGTTGCCGGAGAGAATCGGGATGTTCATGTACGCGACCCCGTCGGGCAGCCGGTCCTGCTTCTTGGCGATCTCCCCCGCGCTTCGCAAGTCGTAGGCGACGGTCAGCCCGAGGCCCGCGAGGGTCGCGCGGTCCGCATCGTGCGGTGCGATCGCGTTGGAGCGAAAGAAGACCCCCTTGGCGACGTGCCGATCGTGCGCCGCGGCGTAACCGGTTCCGATGCCCGCGACATCGCGGAAGTTGTCCACGCTCGCCAAGCGCGGGGCATCCGCGACAGGCGCGGAGCTTCCGAGGCCGGCGGAGCCGGACTCGAGCAGCCCGGCGAGGGCTGGGGGAAGGACGGGCTCGGCCGCCGCAAGGCCAGCCGAACCCATGAACAGCACCGAACTCGTGACGAGCAGGGTAGCGACCCTGGTAACGCGTCGAGACATGAAGACCTACCTTCGTCGATTGACCGAACTTCTGTCGCCGGGGAAGGTAGGCCGCAGTGCGACCCCGCCGGGCGAGGATTCCCACGGAGCGGACAAACCCGTCATTCGCCCGACACCGGCGGGAATCCGAATCGACTGCCACAGGAGCACTCTCGCCACGGGTCGGCGTTCGACCGATGTTCCCGCGGACCGGACATCGGCCGTCTCGTGCAGATGGGGCGGCGCTAGCGTCGGCGGTCCCGGCAAGGACCCACCACTGGAGAGGTGTACCCATGACGCTCGATCTGAAAGGGAAGACGGCGCTGATCATCGGCGGCGCAGGCGGCATCGGCGGCGCGGGAGCTCGCGCCCTGGTCTCGGCTGGTGCGTCCGTGACGATCATGAGCCGTGACGAGTCGAGGATCGCCGCCTTCGCCGCGGAACTCGCGTCGCAGGCCCCCGACGGCGCCCGGGTCGAACACATCGCCGGCGACTCACTCGTCGAGGAGGACGTCGCCGCCGCCGTAGCAAGGGCAGGCGGGGACGCCGGCCTGGACATCTGCGTGAGCACCGTCGGCCGCGGCAGCACCACGCCGCTGCTGATGAACAACGCCAACGACTTCACCGCCGAGCTGCAGGTCAACATCACGAGCGCGTTCGTCGCCATCAAGGCGTGCGTGCCTGCCATGGCGAAGGCCGGCGGCGGCTCGATGGTGTTCACCTCGTCGGTCATCGCTGCCCAGACCTTCCCGTACATGAGCGGCTATTGCGCGGGCAAGGCCGGGCTCGAGGCGCTCATCCGAACGGCAGCAGACGAATTCGGCCATCTCGGCATCCGGATCAACTGCATCAGGCCGGGCCTGGTGAACTCACCGGACAATCCGAAGGTCGCGGCCAGCTTCACGGACGGCCGGCCGACCGCGTTCCTCGAGCAGACGCCCCTCGGGCGACTCGGGGTACCAACGGACATCGCAGGCGCCATCCGGTTCCTCGCTGGGCCGGAATCGTCCTGGGTCACGGGCACGGCCATCACCGTCGACGGTGGCGCGCACATGCGCCGAGCCCCTGACATCACCCGACGGCTGCGCGACGAGCTCGGCGAGGCGACCGTCGAGACGCTGCTCGCAGGGCAGATACCGAACCGTCAGCGCAGCTGATCGTCGGCCGCCGAATGCTATTCTCCAGCCGTGGTTGAGCCCACGCCGTACCCCGAACTCCCTGCGACCGCGTGGGCGGTCCTGGGGATGTTCACGTTCGGGGAGAAGCTCACCGGCAACGACCTGAAGCGCTGGGCCGATCTGAGCGTCAAGTACTTCTACTGGGGTCCGTCCCTGAGTCAGGTCTACTCGGAGCTCAAGAAGCTCGAGGACCTGGACCTGGTCAGGTCCACCGTCGTCTGCGAACCCGGCATCCGGGCACGTCGCGTCTACGAGATCACCCATGCAGGCGTCGGCGCGATCCGGGCCTGGTCCCACAGCGCGCCAGTGGAACTGCCGGTCCTCAAGCACGGTGTCGTGCTCCGACTCTGGATGGGACACCTGAACGATCCGGAACACCTGAAATTCCTTGTCACCGAGCACATCAAGAACCTCTGCGAGATCCGGGACCGAGCAGGCGCGCAGGCCGTCAGGTCCGATCGCGACCCGGCATGGGCGTTCACCGCACTGAGCTTGCGGTGGTCGCAGCGCTACTTCCAGGCCGAGATCGATCTGGCCCGCGGCCTGCTCGAGGACATCGATGCCGCGGCAAGGGAATTCAGTCGCGTCGAGGAGTTCGACAAGTGGGACCTGCCCCGGCCGATCGCCCCTGGCGGCTGGCGCGGCGGCGAGGTCACCGACGACGCCCCGGTCGCAGAGGACTGACTCCCGCCGGGACCGGGCTTGGCCTACAGCGACGCGGAGTGACTGCGTACGAGCGGTCGCGCCGATCCGCTCTGCGAGTCCTTGTACTCACGCCAGATCTGGGCGGCGGCCGTCCGCACGGGAAAGCGGAGTCGATCCTCCGACACCACCCGGTTGATGGGCGCACAAATGGAGACGGCGGCCACCGCCTCGCGGCCGCCGGGCGGCCCGATGGGCGAGGCGATGCAGCCGAACCCCCGCAGGGACTCCTCGCGCTCGTAGGCTGTGCCGGTCTCGCGGACCGTCACGAGCCCAGGAGCCTTGAGTATCGCGCAATCGTAGGAGGCCAACATTGCCCTGCCGACTGCCGACGAGTACGCGGGTAGCCGGCCACCCACCCGCGAGGTGACCGCGGCGGCGAGCTCCCCACCGATCTTCTCGAGGTAGATCACGTCGGTTCCGTCGAGCACCCCGAGGTGCACGATGCATCCGGTGGTCCGGTGCAGCCACTGCAGGCTGGGCAGGGCCGCCTGTCGCAGCGGATCGTGGTGCACGGCGCTGGAACCGAGCTCCATCATCCGTAGGCCGAGTCCGTACTCGTTGCCCTGCCGGATCACCCACCGCAACGACACGAGCCGCTCGAGCATCCGGTGCACCGATGAACGGGGCAGCCCCGTCCGCAGCACGATCTGCGTCAGATTCAGGCGCCTTCCACCGTCGAAGACATCGAGGACCCGCGAGGCGCGCTCCAAAGTACTGGTGGCCGACTCTGCTGAGACTTCCCGATCCATCCGGACTCCTTCCCTGCCCCCAAGCTTGTGACATGGCTATTTCTAATCGGAAGTGTGTCATATCGGGCCGAGCGTGTGCAACGGGTCACAGAGGCGCAGCGAAGAACACCGCCCGACTGGTGTCGGGCGGTGCTCTTCGAGGAGAAGTCGGACCTGGTCAGATCTCGCTCTTCGGAATGAAGATCCACATCGCCAGGTAGATGAGGAACTGAGGACCCGGCAGCAGGCAGGAGGCGACGAACAGGGCCCGCACCAGCCACGGCTTCCAGCCGAGATACTCGGCAAGGCCTGCGCAGACACCGCCGAAGATGTTCCCGGTACGGGCGCGGGTGAGGCGACGGCTGGTGGTCTGGGTGGTCATGGCGCTCCCTTTCGTCGGACGATGCAGCGGCTCGCTGCGTTGTCCTCCACTATTCGGGAGTCGGCGCCCACACCGCATCGCGCTGAGGGTTGATTTCGGCCTCGGGGTATCCCCTTGGAGGATGAGGCGAATCCCCCGAAACGGTTCGGGGTTCACCCCCGGTCCCGGACCGCGGACGCGCGGCGTCCTAGACCGAGGCGACCCGGTCCGCGAGCCCGTCGGCCAGCTTCTGCGCGATCTCGATCTCGGTGGCCTCGACCATCACCCGCACCAGCTGCTCGGTGCCGGACGGGCGGAGCAGCACGCGGCCCGCCTCGCCGAGCATCGCCTCGGCCTCGGCGACCGCCTCGAGCACCGAGGGTGCGCAGGCGACCGCGGCCTTGTCGGTGACCTGGACGTTGACCAGCACCTGCGGCAGCGTGCGCATCACCGCGGCCAGCTCGCGCAGCGACTTGCCGGTCTGGGCCATCCGGCCCATCAGGCGGAGCCCGGTGAGCACGCCGTCGCCGGTGGTCCCGAAGCCGGGCAACACCACGTGTCCCGACTGCTCGCCGCCGAGGCTGAACGAACCGTTGCGCAGCTCCTCGAGGACATACCGGTCGCCGACCGCCGTCGTGCGGACCTCGATACCCGCCTCACGCATGGCAATGTGCAGGCCGAGGTTGCTCATCACGGTCGCGACCAGGGTGTTCTGGGCCAGTTCGCCGGACTCGCGCATAGCGAGGGCGAGCACGCTCATGATCGCGTCGCCGTCGACCACGGCGCCGGTGGCATCGACGGCCAGGCACCTGTCCGCGTCCCCGTCGTGCGCGATGCCCAGGTCCGCACCGTGCGCGAGCACCGCGGTCTTGAGCTCGTCGAGGTGGGTGGAGCCGCAGCCGTCGTTGATGTTCAGGCCGTCGGGATCGGCATGGATCGCGATGACCCGCGCGCCTGCCGCCCGGTAGGCCTCCGGGCCAACCGTAGACGCGGCGCCGTTCGCGCAGTCCACCACCACGGTCAACCCGTCGACTCGGTGAGTGGTGGCACGAGCGAGATTCTCGAGGTACCGCTCGGCCGCGTCGGCCGCGGCGCGGACGCGACCGATCCCGGCACCGGTCGGCCGCGGGATCAGGTCGCGGTCGGCGATGGCGGCCTCGATGCGGTCTTCCGACTCGTCGTCGAGCTTGTGCCCACCCGCCGCAAAGATCTTGATGCCGTTGTCCGGCATGGGGTTGTGCGAGGCGGAGATCATCACGCCGAGCGCGGCGTCGTAGGCACCGGTGAGGAAGGCGACGGCAGGAGTTGGCAGCACACCGACGTTGATGACGTCGACGCCTGCCGCGGTGAGCCCGGCGGTGACAGCCGCCTCGAGCATCTCACCGCTCGCGCGGGGGTCTCGTCCGAGGACGGCGGTCGGTCGGGGCGCGCCCCGCTCGGAGAGCGCGAGCACAGAGGCTGCCGCCCCCGCGATCCGCAGCGCCAACTCGGCGTCGAGCTCCGCATTCGCCAAGCCACGCACACCGTCCGTACCGAACATCCGACCCATGTAAGCAGACCCCTCTGTCTTCGCTACGACAAGAGCAGGCGTCCGGTACTGCTGGACGCCTGCTCTTGTTGGTGAACAGGTGCCGATACCGACCCTTGGGGCCGGCATCGGCGACACATCAGCGCTTCGAGTACTGAGATGCCTTGCGGGCCTTCTTCAGGCCGTACTTCTTGCGCTCGACGGCGCGGGCGTCACGGGTGAGGAAGCCGGCGCTCTTGAGGGCGGGGCGATCCTCGGGGGTGACCTCGATCAGGGCGCGGGCGATGGCCAGACGCAGGGCGCCTGCCTGTCCGGACGGTCCGCCGCCGTGCAGGAGGGCAACGATGTCGAAGGACTCGGTGCGCTCCACGGTGACGAGCGGGGCCTTGATGAGCTGCTGGTGCACCTTGTTGGGGAAGTAATCCTCCATGGTGCGGCCGTTGAGCTTGAACTCGCCGGTGCCGGGGGTCAGGCGGACGCGGACGACCGCCTCCTTACGACGGCCGACGGTCTGGATCGGGCGATCGATGTAGATCGGGGCTGCGGGGGCGACGGCCGCCTCGGCCTCGAACTCCTCGACGATCTCGGGCTGATCCGCGGAGTCGAACTCCTCCACCACGGTCTCCTCGACAACGACCTCAGCGGTCTCGTTCTGCTCGGTCACTGGGCCACCTGCTTGATCTCGAACGGAACCGGCTGCTGCGCGGCGTGGGGGTGATTCGGGCCTGCGTAGACCTTCAGCTTGCCGGCGATGGCGCTGCCGAGCTTGTTCTTCGGGAGCATGCCGACGATGGCCTTCTCCACGAGGCGGTCGGGGGTCCGCTCGAGGACCTCGCCGACGGTGCGGGACCGCAGACCACCCGGGTATCCCGAGTGGTTGTACAGGAGCTTGCCGTCACGCTTGTTGCCGCTGATCGCGACCTTGTCAGCGTTGATGATGACGACGAAGTCGCCGCCGTCAACGTGCGGTGCAAAGGTGGGCTTGTGCTTGCCACGCAGCAGGTTCGCTGCCTGCACGGCAAGTCGGCCGAGCACCACGTCAGTGGCGTCGATGACGTGCCACGTGCGGGTCACATCTCCGGCCTTCGGGGTGTACGTAGACACAGAACTTCCTCGTCATATCGTGTAGCTGCTGGCCACAGCGTGTGGTCCGGATGATCTCGGCGGCCAGTGGAGACCCGAGAACCCGCACTACAACGGGCACGTGAGTGCCGCGCCGTACCGCACGCCGACGTAGAACCATACCGCGCAGGTCAGGGCCCGGTCAAAGTCGGGCTCACCGCTCGCCGAGCGCGTCCGCCAGCTGCTCGACCGCCCAGGTGATCTCGTCGCGTTCGATGACCAGCGGCGGCGCCATCCGGATGGTGCCCTCGTGTGCGTCCTTCGCCAGCACGCGCCGGGCGAGCAAGCGCTCGCAGATGACCCGGGCGCCCGGC
Source organism: Rhodococcus maanshanensis NBRC 100610 (assembly GCF_001894865.1). Classification (GTDB taxonomy): domain Bacteria; phylum Actinomycetota; class Actinomycetes; order Mycobacteriales; family Mycobacteriaceae; genus Rhodococcus_G; species Rhodococcus_G maanshanensis. Next base: position 95,447 of record NZ_BCXA01000005.1, read on the forward strand.
TGACCCGCCGCCAGCTGCACGCCTGCCCACAACCCGCGGCCGCGGACCTCCGAGACCTGGTCCGCGGGCAGCTGCCCGAGCAGACCGTGCAGGTGCGCGCCGAGTTCACGACTGCGCTGCTGGAACTCCCCCGTGTCCAACAGCCGGACCACCTCGCTGCCGACCGCACAGGCGAGCGGGTTCCCGCCGAAGGTGCTGCCGTGTTGACCGGGACGGATCACCTCCATCACCGACCGGTCCGCCACCACGGCGGAGACCGGGATCAGCCCGCCGCCGAGCGCCTTACCGAGGATGTAGACGTCGGGAACGACGTTCTCGTGATCGCAGGCGAAGGTGTCGCCGGTCCGGCCGAGCCCACTCTGGATCTCGTCGGCGAGCATGAGCATCGAGTGCTCGTCGCACAACGCCCGGACCGCGGCGAGATAACCGGCGGGCGGGACCAGCACACCGGCCTCGCCCTGGATCGGTTCGATCAGGACGGCCACCGTGTTCGGGGTGATCGCGGCGGCGAGCGCATCGAGGTCGCCGTAGTCGACGGTGCGGAACCCGGGTGGGTACGGGCCGAAGCCGTCGTGCGCATCGGGGTCGGTGGAGAACCCGACGATGGTGATGGTCCGGCCGTGGAAGTTCCCGGCGAAGGTGATGATCTCCGCGCTGTCCTCGGCGACACCCTTGACGTCGTACCCCCAGCGCCGAGCCAGTTTCAGCGCGGTCTCGACGGCCTCTGCCCCGGTGTTCATCGGGAGGACCGCCTCCTTGCCGCACAGTCGGCTCACGTCCTCACAGAATCCGGCGAACGCCGCGTGCTGGAAGGCTCGGCTGGTGAGCGCGAGCGTGCCGAGCTGCGCGCGGGCGACCTCGACGAGACGCGGGTGCCCGTGTCCGAAATTGAGCGCCGAGTACCCGGCGAGCATGTCGAGGTACTCGACGCCGTCGATGCCGCGCGCCCATGCACCGTGCGCCGAGTCGATGACCACCGGCAACGGTTCGTAGTTGTGTGCGCTGTGCTCCCGCGCCCGTGCGAGTTCCGCGAGCGTGCCCGCGGTCACCGGCACCCGCGCGCTCATCGAGCCGCCTTCAGTTCGCGATACCCGCGGAGTTCGAGGGTGCAGCATTTGATCCCACCGCCGGACTTGAGGAACTCCGAGAAGTCCACAGGGACCGGGGTGTAGCCGCGCTCCGCGAGCCGGTCCGCCAGCCGGTGCGCCTGACTGGGCAGCACCACATTGCGACCGTCGCTGACCAGGTTGAGGCCGAGCCACTCGGTGTCGGCCTCCTCGGCGATGATCGCGTCGGGGAACAGCTCCTGCAGGACACCGAGGCTCTCGGGGGCGAAGGCCCCCGGCAGGTAGGCGACGGTGTGATCATCGAGCACGCCGAGCGCCGTGTTGAGGTGGTAGTACCGGGGATCGATTAGTCGCAGGGTGACCACCCGGCGCCCCAGGTGCCGGGCCACCTCGGCGTGCGCGCGCTCATCGGTGCGGAACCCGGTTCCCGCGCAGACGATGTCGCCGACCACCAGCAGGTCACCCTCGCCCTCGTTGATGTACTCGGGACGGCTGGGCCGGAGCAGTCCGTTGGCGCGGAACCATCGCAGCACGTGGTCGGCCTCCGCCGCCCGCTGCTCGGTTCGGTAACGCGCACCGAGCGCGACCCCGTCGATGACGAGCCCGCTGTCGGTGACGAAGACCATGTCCGGGAGTCCCGGCACGGGTTCGATCGTCAGGACCTCGTGTCCGAGCCGCCGATAGGTGTCGACCAGATGCTCCCATTGGGACATCGCCAACGCGGTGTCGACGGGATCGTCTGGCCGCATCCATTCGTTGATGCTGTAGACCACGTCGAAGTAGGTCGGGGGGCACATCAGGTAGCTTCGCGGCCGCGCGCGGCGGGCGTCCGTCGGGCCGGAGTCGGCCCCTGCGGTCTGCGTCATCCCCTGCCCCTTTCGGCGAAGGTGCTACGAGTATCCGCGTCCGACGAACCCGAATCAATGACCCGGCCCCGAACACGAGAATTCCCCGGTGGCTCTCCTCCACCGGGGAATCCTCATGGCATGAACGCGACCAGCGCGCCGACCTCAGGCCCAGCTGGCGGCCGCGCTGTTGTTCGTCGCATTCATGTCGTCATTGCCCGCGCCGACGGCCCGACCGATGGCCTCGAGGACCTGGTTCAGCTCGTTGGCGGCGGAATCCCACTTGGCCTGCTGCGCCTGGTATGCCTCCGACGCGGAGCCCTCCCACTCGGAGACGAGAGGAGCGAGGTAGCTCTTCAGGTCACCCAGCTTGCCGTTGATGTTGCCGCTGGTGGCGGCGATGTCCGCGCGGGCGCCGTCGATGGCGCCGAAGTCGTAACGCATGGTCCCGCTCATGGGTCCTCCTACAGTGTGGATCGGAAGCAGTCTGGTTCGAAAAGGTGATCTCGCCCGGGCCCGACCCGAGCGCGACGTCAGATGTTGAGGCCGCCGCCCGCGCTGTTGATGGCGCTCGTGTGGTCGTCCTGCACCGCCGCGTACGCGACTCCGTTGGCCTTGATGTTCTCGCTGATCGCGAGCAGCGACTCGTTGAGGCGCTTGGCGCTGGAGTCCCAGCGGACCATCAGGTTGTCGAACGCGACCTTGGCGGCGCCCTCCCAGGCACCGTTGACGGCGGCGAGCCGACCCTGGAGCGAGGACAGCTGTCCCTGGATGTCCGCATTGACGTCACCCACGTGCCGCGACGCGGTCTCCATGGTTTCGGTGGTGGTCCTCATCTGACCGCTCATGCCCAGCTCCTTCGAAATCATCCGCGTCCTGGATTTCCAGCCCCCTCTGGACTGAGACGGACCGCGCCTACAGATAGTTGGACGCGCGCGCCCGGCCGTTCGGTTCCATCGAATCCGGATCAATTTCCGCCAGCCGGCGCACGGTCAGCGACCGGCGATCGCCGCCGAGCGAACCGCCTGCTCGCACGGACCGGCGAGGTCGCCCCACCGATCAGGCGAGATCTGGCAGCCGATGCTGACCTGCAGCCCGTCCTCGACGAAGACGGACCACCGCACCTCGGTATCGGGGTCCGGTCTCTCCCGGTACAGCAGTCCCGGCCGCCCGTGGACGACACCGCGCTCGAGCTCGGCGAAGGTCTCCGGCCGCATCGCCGCGCGCCGGCGCAGGGTGTGCGCCACCGCCTCGAGATCGGCGCCCGGCGTCAGTTCCTGCGCCACGACCAGGATTCGGGCCGCCGCGCCCTGCTCCGGAACCAACTCCACCCGGGCGGCGTCGCCGCGGTCGGCGCGCTCGCGCCACCCCCGGGGAACGGTCAGGCTCACCCGGCCCGCGTTCGCCGATGCCTGCGCCCGCACCTCCTTCTCCTGCTCCGCCGGTGCGCGGGGATCGGCGCTGCCCGCGACGACGACGACCGCGGTGATCGCCGCGACCACGAGCAGACCGGCCGCTACGAGCGGGCCCCACCGGCCGACGCCGTCCCACCGCGACCGGCGCACCACCGGCGCGATCGTCTCGATCGGCGCCGGGGCCCGGACAACCACGTCGAGCCCGCGGGCCAGCGCACCCGCCGCGACGGCGGAGCCGGGGACCGTCGTGGCCACCACCGGTAGATCCCACCCGGCCTCGACCGCATCGACGATCGAGAGTCCAGCCGTTCCCGGCAGTTCGCCGGTCACGAGGATTCTCGGCGGCCGCTCGGGGCACAGTTCACGCATCGCCGCGACGAACTCGCCTGCCGCGTCGGGGTTGTCACGCAGATCAGACGAGCCCAGCTCCCCCGGTGGACGCAGTCGTCGCCGTCGGCGCCCGGCACCGAGGCCGTCGTCTCGAGGAACCCGACCTCGAGTACCGCGCTTCCGGTCGGCATCGACTCGGGCGACCACCGCGCCACCGCATCCGGGACGCTGATCAGGAGCACCCCCTTGCCGATGCCGCGGCCGGCCTTGACCAGGACCCGCCGACGACCGCGACCCCAGTGCGCCGGGTGGGTGAGCACCACCAGATCCGGCACGGCACGCACCCCGAGCCCGGCCACCAGGTTTCCCAGCACGCCTGCCAGCACGTCCCCCATCGGGAACACGCGATCGCCGAGCGAGAGGTACTCGTCGTCGACATACCTGACCGGGTACGGCTCGAAGGACTCCGGATCGGCGATCCCCGCGGCGAAGGCCTGCTCCCCGAACCGCAAGCCGAAGGAGTCGGCGTACACCGCTGCCGGGCAATCGAAGTGGACGCCTGCGTGGCATCCCCAGACCGTCGACTCGGTGAGGTGGATGGCCAGCACCCCGTCGTCGGTCACAGCGGCGGGAGCCAGGCCACCTGCACCAGGGACGCCCCGGCCCTGGTGACCAGAGTGCCTCGGCCCGGCGGCATCTCACTGGGACGGATGGCGCCGATCAGGTTGCCCTCGTCGCGGCTTCCGCTCATCACGAGACCCGCGGGGACGAGATCGCGCAACCGCGCGATGATCGGCTCGTACAGCGCCCGGGCCGCGCCGCCGGACCGGCGGGCGATGACCAGGTGCAGGCCGATGTCGTTGGCGTGCGGCAGATACTCGAGCAGCGGGGTCAGCGGGTTCCCGCTCGCGGTGGCGACGAGGTCGTAATCGTCGACCACCACGTAGATCTCGGGGCCGGTCCACCAGTTCCGCTCGCGCATCGCCTGGAGGGTGATGTCGGGCGCAGGCATCCGGGTCTCCATGATCGAGGCGAGCTCGTTCATGAACTTGGTCGCCGTCGACGAGTTCGGCGCGTAGCCGGCGAGATGATCTCCATCGACGACCCCCAACATGGTCCGCCGGTAGTCGATCTGGATGATCTTGGCCTGCGATGGAGTGCTCGATTCCATGATGCCCGCGCAGATCCCGCGCAGCAGTGTGGTCTTGCCCGAGGCGCTGTCGGCGAACGTCAGCATGTGCGGCTGCTCCGCGAAGTCCACGAACACCGGGGCCAACTCGGCCTCGTCGATGCCGATCGGGAACCGGAGACATCCGCCGTCCCCCGCGGGCGGACGACCCGGCGCCGCCATCGCGAGCAGTTCAGCGCGCGGGAACCGTTCGGGGAGCATCCGCACCGGCGGTGCGGCGCGCCCGACGGTGACCGCCGAGATCCGTGCGACGGCATCCGCGACGCCCGCGGTGAGGTCGGCACTGCTCGGGTTCCCGTCCACCCGCGGCAGGCCCGTCAGCAGGTGCAGCCCCTCTCGCGTCATACCGCGGCCCGGTCGCCCCTCCGGCACGCGGGAGGCCTTCGGCCTGCCCACGTCCGAATCCGACGGGTCGCCGAGGCGGAGCTCGATCCGGGTGCCCAGCTGATCCTTGAGGGCCGGGCGGATCTCGCCCCACCGGGACGCCGTGAGGACCACGTGCACGCCGAACGAGAGCCCCTGACCGGCCAGTGCGCCGATCTGCGCCTCGAGGGGTTCGAAGTCCTGCCGGATGCTGGGCCAGCCGTCGATCACCAGGAACACGTCGCCGAACGGGTCCTCGGAGACGCCAAGCGCTGCAGGGCCGCCGGTGGCCGGGTCGAGCGAACGCAGCCGCCGGAACTCCGCCATCGAATCGATGCCCAGCTCCCGGAAGCGGTGCTCCCGCTGACGCACGATGGAGTTCATCTCGGCGACGGTGCGCCGCACCCGGTCCACGTCGAGGCGGTTCGCGACAGATCCGACGTGCGGGAGTCCTGCCAGGCCCGCGAGGGTGCCGCCACCGAAGTCGAGGCAGTAGAACTGCACCTGCTCGGGAGAATGGACCAGGGCCATCGACATGATCACGGTGCGCAGCACGGTCGACTTGCCCGACTGCGGTCCACCGACGATCGCCATGTTGCCCTGTGACCCGGAGAGATCGACCACGAGCTCGTCGCGCCGCTGGTCGTAGGGCCGATCCACGATGCCGATCGGTGCCCGCAGCGTACTGACCGCGGAAACCGGCTCGACCAGAACGGATCTCGGCAACATCGAGTCCAGGGTCGGCGGGTCCTCCAGCGGAGGTAGCCACACGTTGTGGGCGGCGGGTCCGCGTCCACGGATCCGTTCCACCACCGTCTCCAGGACCGTCGCCCCGCTCGGTTCGGGCTCTGTGTCCGCGGCGCTCGGCGGCGGCGCGGCCGGGACATCGATGATCAGATCGGACACCGGTGCGGCGGTGAACGGGCGCGGGCGCAGGTCGACAGGGGACGCGGCCGCCTCGATCGCTCCCCTGGTTCGTCCACCGAGGTAGGGACCGGAGACATAGGCCGCTGCAAACCTGACGATCTCGGCGGAGTCACACTTGAGGTAGCCCGAGCCCGGCGTCCCGGGAAGGTGGTACGCGTCGGGCACACCGAGAACGGTGCGGGACTCGTTGGCGGAGAACGTCTTGAGGCCGATCCGATATGAGAGGTGGCTGTCGAGCCCGCGCAGCTTGCCCTCCTCGAGCCGCTGACTGGCCAGCAGCAGGTGCATGTGCAGAGACCGGCCGAGCCGCCCGATCGCCACGAACAGATCCGCGAATTCCGGCTGCTGACTGAGCAGCTCGGAGAACTCGTCCACCACGATGAAGAGCGCAGGCAGCGGGGCGAGGTCGGCTCCGGCGGCACGCGCCTTCTCGTAGTCTGACACGTTCGCGAAGTTGCCCGCCGAACGCAGCAGCTCCTGCCTGCGGTTCATCTCACCCGCCAGCGCGTCCTTCATCCGGTCCACCATCGCGAGCTCCTCGGAGAGGTTCGTGATGACCGCGGCGACATGCGGCGCCCCCTCGAGTCCGAGGAAGGTGGCGCCGCCCTTGAAGTCGACGAGCACGAGGTTCAGCGATTCCGGCGAATGGGTGGCCAGGAGCCCGAGCACCAGGGTGCGGAGGAACTCCGACTTCCCCGATCCGGTTGCGCCGATGCACAGGCCGTGCGGGCCCATGCCGTTCTCGGCGGCTTCCTTGAGATCGATCTCGACCGGCGAACCGTCCATACCGACGCCGATCGGTACCCGCAGGCGCTCGCGCGCGGTCCTCGGCGCCCAAGCCACCTCCGGGTCGAGGGTGGCGACATCCGGGATACCGAGCAGGTGGTGCCAGCTCGCAACAGGCTGACCGTCCTCGACCGCGTCGGTCGCCTGCTGGGTTGCCGTTCGGTACGGGGCCAGTCGCCTGGCCGCGGTCTGCGCCTGATGAGTACTGAGCTGATCCGCGACCGCGAAGATCTCGATCCCGGAACCGCTTCGTGCGCCGATGGATTCGCCATCCATCACGAGCTGGATCCCCCGGCTCGCCGCCAGCTTCGGGCAGTAGCCGCTGAGATCGAGCACCGTCACCGAGTCGAGGCCGCCGTCGATGATGGACTCGCCGTCCAGGATCCCGCCGTCGATCACCACGATCATCTGCGCCACCCCCGGAGTCGCCGGGGCGTTGCGCGAGTATCGGCTGCGCACAGCCAGCTGCAGCCCGAGCGATGCCTCGAGCTCCATCAACGACCCGAAGAACATCCGGCTGGTTCCTGCCCCGTCCAGCGCCTCCGGATGCTGCGAATGTGGCAGCCATTTCGCCCATTCCCACTCGGGAGCGGTGTCGGGACCGCAGACGACCGCGATCTGCAACTGATCGGGACCGTGGAAGGTGCACAACTGCACCAGCATCGAACGCACCATCGCCCGGGCCGCCTGCCGGTCACCGTCGATTCCGATGGCGGCGAATCCACGCACCGAGACCGCGGTCGGCAGCTCGTGGACCACCGAATGGGTGCGCACGAATCGTCGCAGCGACACCGCGGCGACCGGTTCGAGATCCTCCACCGGACCGGTCTCGGGGGCGATCAACCGGGTCGCCAGCCGTTGACTGCCTCGGCCGACCCGAACGTGGCAGTAATCCGGATCGGCGACCCGCCGCTCCCACATCCGCGCGGTCCCCGCGAGCGTCCACAGGAACCGTGGGTCCGGGTGACTCCATTCGAGCGCCGCGCGCTGCTTGTCGCCGGTGTCGTAGACGTCCCTGCGTAGCTGATCGAGGTAGCGCAGATAGTCCTTGCGGTCCTCGTTCGCCTCGGCTGACCTGGCGCCCCCGCCCTTTCCGCCCCCACCCGCGAGCATCCCCAGCATCGAGACGACCATCATCACCGGGAACAGCAGAGACATCGGGTTGGCGGCCATGCCTGAGGTGAACATCAGGGCGACCATGCCGAGCATCGCCACCACCATCACCACCGGCAGCAGCTTGGTGAGCAGGTTGCCAGGAATGATCTTCGGGATCTCAGGCGGCGCCTGCAGGCTCAGCTCGCCGCCAGGCGTGCGCGGCACCTCTCGGCGCGCCCTACGTACGAATCGCACGGTACTCACGCGCGTTCACCCCCCAGATTCCGCTCGGCAATCCCGAAATGGACCCACTCCCCCTGAGTCGACACCTCGAGCCATGAGAGGTTAGCCCATCCCGCGCCCGCCCCACAGCGCCGGTCCGAGGATCCCGATGTCGTAGAGTGCACCCGTTAGGCGAGGATCGGTGCAGGTGGGGACCTGCACACCGAGTTTCTTGGGGGGAAACGAACAATGACCGCTGCGCGCGTGGATGCGTCTTCGGCCGACGCACATCGGGGTGGCCGCACGGACCTGTGTCGCCTGACGATCCTGGCAGATCACACCCAGGTGGACCTCGCGGTCCCGTTCGGGGTGCCGCTGGCACTGATCATTCCCGGCATCGTCGACATGATCGAAAGCCACAGCATCGCAAACGACTTCGCCACGCCGGCAGAGCCGTTCGAGCCAACCGAATGGGTGTTGGCACGGATCGGGCAGTCACCGCTGTCGGCCACCCTCAGCCTCGGCGAACACGGAGTTCGCGACGGCGACCTGCTGGTCCTCCAATCCGCGCCGACGAGCGCCCCGGCACCCCTGTTCGACGACATCATGCACAACGTCGCGGCGCTGGAGGCCGACCGGTACCGGCGCTGGACCCCACTCTCGGCACGGGTGATGGGCGGGGCCGTAGCCGTCCTCGCCACGGTGGCGGGCGCGGGAGCGCTGCTGCTGGCCCGCGCCGAATCGGACAGCCTCCTCGGCGCGTTCGCGGCCTTGTTCGTCGCCGCACTGCTGATCACGGCGGGCACCGTCGTGAGCCGGATCTACCTCGACCGTGCCGCGGCTGCGGTGCTGTGCGGATGCGCGATGCCTCTCGCATTCACCGCGGGCGCCCTGATGGTGCCGGGCCGACTGGGCGCCCCCGGCCTGCTGCTCGGCGTGGTCACATGCGGGGCGGCCGCCGCACTCGCGCTGCGGATCAGCGGCGTCGGCCCGGCGCTGTTCACCGGGATCGCGTCCGCCGCGCTGCCGGTGTCCGCCGCCGCCGCGGTCGGCACGCTGACCGCACAGCCCACCTACGCGATCGGTGCGGTCCTCGCGGCCGTCGCGCTCACCGGACTCGCCGCCGCCCCGCGCATCGCGATGTTGCTGGCCAAACTCCCCCTGCCACCCGTGCCCGCACCAGGGTCGGCGGTCGACATCGAGGAGGAGGCCATCGAGCCGGACGCCGCACTGCCTTCGTTCACCTCCCTCGCGTCGCGCGCTGCCCGTGCCCGGCAGTACCTCACCGGCCTCGTGTGCGCGATGACCGTGCTGACCGCGGTGGGCGCCCTGATCGCCGCCAAGATCTTTGCCGACGGCGGAATCTACTGGCCCGGAACCATTCTCGCGGTGGTGTGCGCGGGAGTCCTGATGCTCCGCGGCCGCACCTACGCCAGTGCCGAGCAGGCGGCGCCCCTGATCGGCGGCGGCGCGGCCATCGTGCTGATGCTCCTCGTCGGCGCCGCCGTCACCAATCCCGGGCAGTCCGTCGGCGTCTTCGCACTCGCCGTCGTCGTCGCGGGTCTCGCGCTGGCGCTTGGCGTCGTCGCGCCGAACCAGACCTTCTCGCCGGTCCTTCGTCGCGGCGTCGAACTGCTCGACTACGCGGCGATCGCCGCGGTCGTCCCGCTGGTCTGCTGGGTGTCCGGGCTGTTCACCATGATGCGCGGCCTGTGAGCGGCCCCGCACGACGGATCCCGATCGCACTCGCCGGCATCGCCCTCACGGTGTCACTCGGCCAGGCGACCGCGATCGCAGTCCCCCCGCCGTCGATCGACCCCGGCCGGGTACCGCCCAACTCGGCGCCCTCCGGGCCGAAGACCGAGCTAAGGGATCCCTGCTCGACCACACAGCCGGTCGGGGACCTCGCGCAGGTACCGCCTCCGCAGCGCGCTCTCGACCTGGAGTCGGTGTGGCCTCTCAGCACCGGGCGGGGCCAGACGGTCGCGGTGATCGACACCGGGGTCGAGCGGCACAGCCGCCTGCCCGGACTGATCCCCGGCGGGGACTACGTCTCCACCGGCGACGGCACCCAGGACTGCGATGCGCACGGAACCCTGGTGGCGGGCATCATCGCCGCGAAACGTGACGGTGAGACCGGATTCGCAGGCGTTGCTCCCGATGCCCGGATCCTGAGCATCCGGCAGTCGAGCAACATCTATCGGGAAACCGACGGCCGCAAGGACGCCGAGGGACAGAACGCGCAGGGCGTGGGCAATGTGAGCACCCTCGCCCGGGCCATCCGGCATGCCGCGGACTTCCCCGGGGTGACGGTCATCAACATCTCCGAGGTGGCGTGCGTCCCCGTGAGCGGGGGCGACAGCGCGATGCTCGGCGCCGCCGTCGACTACGCCGCCCGCATCAAGGACATCGTCGTGGTCGCCGCGGCGGGCAATCTCGACAGCGAGGCTTGCAAGGCATCGAACCCGCCGACGAATCCCGCTACACCCCATGCGAATCCATGGGACTCGGTGACCACCATCGCGACCCCGGCCTGGTACGACGATCAGGTGCTCGCCGTGGGTTCGGTCGACCCGGACGGCGCGCCGTCCGCCTTCACCGTCCCCGGCCCGTGGGTCGACGTCGCCGCGCCGGGCACCGAGATCACCTCGCTCGACCCGCGCAGGCCGGAACCGACCGGGCTGACGGATTCCGTCAACGGTGGCTCGGTGCAGGGCACCAGCTTCGCCGCGCCCTATGCGGCGGGCACCGCTGCGCTGATCCGGGCCCGGTTCCCACAGTTGACCGCCCGTGAGGTCATGGACCGGATCGAGCGGACAGCGCACGCGCCCGCCGACGGATGGGACCCGCTCGTCGGGCACGGCGTCATCGACCCGGCGGCCGCGGTGACCGCGGAGCTACCCGGTGCCGTACCAACGCAAGACGCCCAGTCCGCCGCGATGGCCATCCCCGATGGGCCTGAGCCGCCCGACGATCGCCCACGAAATGTCGCCGTGGCGGGAGCGGGTGGCGTCGTTGCGCTGCTGGGCCTCGGACTACTGGCCTCGTACCCGTTGCGCCGCAGGCTTCAACGGGACGGCGGCGAAACGTCGACCGGCTGATCGTCGGGGGCGACCCCGTCGTGCGCCAGGAAGGCGGCCTCCCTGCCGAGCATCGGACCGGGAGGGAGCATCCCGACGATCGACCACGGCGCCGCGGCACTCCCGTCCGTGAAGCCGAGAACCTTTGCTGTCTCGACGTTCTCCACACCGTAGCGGACTCCCGTATCCGCAACGAAGAACAGGGCGCCCTTGCGCTCGCTCGAGGGATCGATACCCGTGGTGTGGACCAGCCCACCGCTACCCGGCTTCAGGTAGGCGGTGTCGGCGTTGGGTCCGGTTCCGTCTGCCTGCGCCAGCGCCACCATCTCGGCGTCATGCGGGAGCGGAATCGCGTTGCCGGTGATCACGTCCACGGTGGCACGCAGTCCCCCGTCTGACTCGTCCGCCCCGTCGATCGGCCGCCAGGACAGGCAACTGACCGGGCGGCTGTCGATATCGATGATCTCCGGCGCCACCGCCGGAAAGGTCGACACGGCTGGGTCATTCGCCTGAGGAGCACGAGACACGACGTCCGGGGTGACGCTGTCCGTGCCCGCGCTGCCCTGGGAGTCCGAGTACCGGATGAGGTCCTCGGTGGCCTGGCTGATCCGCTGCAGCCCGTCCCGCAGCACCACATAGGACTTGGTCTCCTGCGCGTCCTGCACGCGAACGACCGATCCGATCGTCTTGCCCTGCAACGAGTAACCCGGCAGGCTGCCGGCTCCTTCGATGACCGGAGGACTGATGGCGGGCGCCTCCGGGATCGCCGCGAGCAGGCCCGGGCTCACCGGCCGCGGCTCGACGCCGTCGAGGCCGAACGCGAGCGAGACCGCGCGATTGCCGGGGTCGATCCGGGCACGCTTTCCGTCGTAGACGAGGTACGTGCCGTCCGTTCCTGTCACCAGTAGCGCCTTGCCGTCGGCAAGGGTCGAGATGTTCTCACCGAGCTCCGGGTCGCCGGCGACGACAGCGGTACTGATCGCCTTTGTCCCGCCCGACGCGATGGAATCGCACACGGTCCATGCGGTCGGTTCACCGTGCGGAAGTGCCGATGGCGCACCGGGAATGCCCATCAGGGCGCCACGCGGACGAGTGCCGAGCTCCGACTCCTTGACGATGACCGGCGTCGCCGCGTCGCCGGCGATCAGTCGGGCGGACGCCAGGTTCAGCACCGGGTGGAGGGTGTCCTCCACCATCACGAACATCGCTCCGGAGTCCTTGCCGACGACGATCTGCGCGTCACCGATCTTGTCCTGCGGCCGGATCAACGCCAACGCTCCGCACCCGGCGAGGCCGATCACCGCCAGGACCGCCCCCACGGTCAGCGCACGCGACTGGGTCCGCATCGGGTCGTGCAGCATTCGCACATCCCGGCGAACCAGGGCGTGTTCCATCCGACGAACCAAGAAGCGATACCCGTTGACCTGCCAACGCGTGGTCGGCTGTGCTGCCATGATCCCTCCCCCGTTTGGCGCGCACTACGGAGGGACACAGTACAGTTCTGTCGAGGAACCGAGCGGCGGGGACCGCACGGATCAGGGGCGATGGGGGAAGATCGTGTCTCGACCGCGGGGGCGGCGTCGGCGTGTGGTGCCGATGGTGTCGATTCGAAATCTGGTGATCGCGCAGCTGTTGGGGGCGGGTGCCGGTGTGGCGGTGGCAGGCCTCGGCGCGACCTGGTGGCCTGCCGTGGCTGTCGGAGCGGCCGTCGCCCTGCTCGGCCTGATCCCGGTCGGCGGTCGCAGCCTGCTCGACTGGGCTGCCACCGGATGGCGGTATCTGCTGGGGCGCGAACGCCGTCTCGGCGAGACGTCCAACTTCCGCACCCCGTCGGGTCCCGTGGTCGGACTGCACTGGGACGACGGGTCTGTGGTCGCGGTCATCGAGGTGCTCCCGATCCCGGGCAACCTCACTCAGGTCACCCGCGACGGATTCGAATCGGTGCACCGGCTCCCTGTGCTCGCCCTGGCCGAATCGATGACCCAGCACGACATCAGTCTCGGTGGCATCGACATCGTCAGCCACGGCTACCGCGCGAGCGCGGGCAGCCCCGCCACCGAGGTGTACGACCAACTGGTGGGTCCGCTGCCTGCCATGGCCCAGCGGACGGTATGGCTCGCGGTTCGATTCGACGCGACCACCCAGTCCGGTGCGGTCGCGCGGCGCGGAGGCGGCACCACCGGCGCGGCGCGGGCGGCGTCGGTCGCGGCACGGCGGATCGTCCGCGCACTGTCCGAGGCCGGCTGCCCGTCCCGGCTGCTCAGCGCAAGCGAGATCACCTCCGCCGCTTCACAGATCACCCGCGGCGTGCGACCCGACTCGTTCTCCCGTTCCTGGACCCACACTCCGCTGCCTGGCGTGTGCAACACCGGTTATGCGATCGATCCACGGGTGCTGTCCGACGACTTGCTGGCCAAGCTGTGGGCACCGTCGAGCCTCGGCACCACGGTGACCGTGCGGCTGCGTCCCGGTGCACGCGCGGGCGAGGTACGGATCGCCGCCTCCTGCCGGATGACCACCCGCACCCTGCCGGAGCGGCTCGAGCTTTCCGGCCTCATCTCGATGCAGGGCAGACAGGCCGACGGACTGGCCTCCAACCTGCCATTTGCCTCGGCCCATCTCGACTCGCTCACCCCGTTCACGGAGTTCTCCACTGCGCAGCTCGATGCCCTGGCCCTGCCGCTGTCCGGGTGCGGCCAGCTGATCGGTTCCGACAACTACGGGCACGGACTGACGGCCCGGATCGTGGGACCGGAGATCGATTACGTGGACGTGCTCGGCGAGCTGTACCTCGCGCAGCAGTTGGTCTTCCGAGCCGTCGCGACGGGTGCCCGGATCCAGATCCACTCGGACCGTCCCCAGGTATGGGGCTCGCTGATCGATTCCATCGCCACGCCCGACCGGTTGCGGCTGGTCGAGGATCCCACCCGGCTCGACCCGACCTTCACCGCGGTTCTGTTCGACGGGGTGGAGCCGGTGCCGCCGCGCGCCGGGGTCACCACCATCCGGGTTCGCGACGTCCACGAGCCCGTGTCGGCGATCGATCCACAGATCTCGATCGTGCAGCCGGGCGCGAGCGGCGACCGTGTCACCCTCCGTGCCGGCGGCAATCAGGTCGACCTGGTCCTGGTCACCATCGCGCAGGAGACCGCGTTCATCGGCAGGCCGAGGGCCACCCGTCCGCTTCAGCCGGCCCGGTGAGGATCGGTCAGCCGGGATACGGGTCGGCGGCACGCGCGGAACGCAGCGCCTCTGCCCACCACGCCAGCTGATCGAGCAGTCGGACCGAGCCGTCGATCGCGGCGCCGTCCTCGGTCTCCCCATCCGGACCGAATCGCTTGCGCGCCTGATGAAAGCTCACGGTCTGGCGGATCGAGACCATGTGCACCTCGGCGACCACCTGACGTAGCTGTTCGGTGGCGCGCAGACCACCCGACAGCCCGCCGTAGGAGACGAAACCCACCGGCTTGGCCCGCCACTGCTCCTTCGCGGCATCGATCGCGTTCTTCAGCGCACCCGGATAGCCATGGTTGTACTCCGGGGTCACCACCACGAACGCCGCTGCGGCGTCGACCCGTTCGCGAAAGGCGTCAGCGTCGGGGCCGTCCGACAGATCGGCGGGCAGCGCGATGTCGGCGAGGTCGAGCACGCCGACATCGAAGGCCTGGTGCGCGCGCGCCCGACGCACGAACCAGTCGGCTACCACCGGTGCGAACCTGCCGACGCGGACGCTTCCGACGATCACCTCGAGCCGGATCGGTTCTGTTGCCACGTCCCCATCGAACCACGTATCGGTCGTCGGGCGCGTGTCCCCCGGACATGTGAAAGGCCCCCACCGGCTTGCGTTCTAGGGATCGTCGCAACACCCGAAACCTGGGGATGCGATGGATTTTGAGATACGCAAGGACCGTTCGACACAGGGACGTCGGAAGCTGCATCGGGAGCGGGAAGCATACTTCGAGCTCATGCAGCAGGGCGTAAGCAATCTCGAGGCATGCCGGATCGTCGGGATCCACTATCGGACCGGGCGAGGGTGGCGCAACGGACGCCGCCGATCGAACAACAGGCCTGCGACACCTCCAACGAATGCTGAGGTGTCGCAGGCCTGTTCTGGTCGTTACCTTCAGGAGAAGGACCGGATCTATATCGCCGACAGACTCCGAGAGAAGGCGTCGCTTCGCACCATCGCCCGGGAGTTGGGTCGATCCCCGTCGACCGTCAGCCGGGAGATTCGACGGAACACCACCCCCACAAGTAGGCAGTATCGCCCGCACGCCGCGCACGCCCGCGCCACCGCCAGGCTGCCCAGGCCAAAGGCAGGCAAGATTGCGCGGATCCCCGCGCTGCGCGAGGCGATTCAGGACCTGTTGCACGGCAGATGGAGCCCTGAGCAGATCAGTCAACGCCTCCGAAGGGACTTCCCGGAGCAGCCCGAGATGCACGTAACCCACGAAACCATCTATCAGGCCCTGTACACGCCCGGGCGCGGTGACCTGCATCGCGACCTGCACCGGGCCTTGCGAACCGCGCGACCCCGCCGCAAACGGCGGCGGCACCCGGAGCAGCGGCAAAGGCGGTACTCGTCACCGATGGTCATGATCAAAGACCGACCCGCGGAGGTCGACGATCGCGCTATCCCCGGACACTGGGAAGGCGACCTGATCATCGGGAAGAACGGATTCTCCGCGATCGGGACGCTCGTCGAACGAACCAGCCGCTACGTCATGCTCGTTCACCTGCCGTGCGACCGATCCGCCACAACTGTCAGAGACCGACTCGTCGAGACCCTGCATCACGTACCGGCCCACCTCAAGCGGTCTCTGACCTGGGATCAGGGCAGCGAGATGGGACGCCACCACGAGCTGACCCGCGAAACCGGCATTCCCGTCTACTTCTGTGAACCCGGAAAACCGTGGCAACGCGGCTCCAACGAGAACACCAACGGCCTTCTCCGTCAGTACTTCCCGAAGGGCACCGACCTGTCCCAGCACTCGCGCCATCACCTCGACGCCGTCGCGGCCCAAATCAACGCCAGACCAAGAAAGGCGCTCGGCTGGGATACCCCAGCCGAGCGCCTGGCTAAGCTCACCGCGGCCTGAAATCAACCACCGTGTTGCGACGACCCCTCGAATCCGCCCCGGTCGGGTGGGGGCCTTTCACGCTGCAGATGATCAGGAGCCGAAGTTCAATCCTGCCGAACCGGTTCCGCCGCCGCTACCGCCCGACACGTTCACGGACAACGTCGGCGAGGTCGACTCCAGGAACCGACCCGCGCCCGAGTACACCGCGGTGATCGGGTGGCTCCCGTTCGTGTCGAAGGTGTGCGAGAGCACCGCCTTGCCGTCCACGACGTTGACGGGTGCACCGATCGGGGCGCCGCCGTCCTTGAACTGCACGGTGCCGCCGGTGGGAACCGGTGCCACCGTCGCCGACAGCTCGACGGCGGTGCCCGCCGCCGCGGAGCCCGGCACCGTCAGCCCGGTCAAGGTGGCGGTGTCCGGCGCCTCAACGGTCGCGAAGACGCCGATCGGGTTGAACACCTGCGTCGAACCGAAGGTGTTCACGTCGAACGTAAGACCACTGTCGAACGTGCCCGCGGGCGCATTGTCCGGAACCTTGTACGACAGCTCCAGCGACACCGTCCGGTTGACGTTCTTCGACAGCATCCACGCACTGAGCGAGTTCGACACCGACACCCGGTTGTTCGCCACATCCACGCTCGGCGTCACCGCCGACGTCGACGCCGCCGACACCTTCGCACTCCCAGGCACATACTCGAACCCGGCCGGATGCACATCGGTGATCTTGTTCAGGTACCGATCGATGATGCTGTTCACCGAGAACTCGGTCCGGTAGGTCACCACCTCACCGGGAAACACCACACCGTCACCGAGCAGCGTCTTCGTCGCCACGATGTTCGTGGTCGTCACCGTCGCCGACGTCTGCGCCGCCGACGCGACACCACCACCGACCCCTAGACCGAGGGCGACAACGGCCGCCACGCTGATCGCGGCCGCTGCGCGGCGCATCACCGTCTGAGACATGAGAATTCCTCCAAGGTGCTTGTGTGGAACTGAATGCGACCGGCCCTCGTGATCAGGAGCCGAACCCGAGCGACCCGGTGCCACCGGTGTTCGCCCCGGTGACCTTGAGCGCGGTGACCGCGGAGGTCGACGTCTTGAAGCCGGGCGCCCCGGAGTACACGGCGGTGATCTGATGATCACCCGCGGTGTTGAACGTGAACCACAGCGTGGCCTTGCCGTCCACGATGACCACCGGGCCGCCGATCGGGATGTCACCGTCCTTGAACTGCACCGTGCCGCCGTTCGGGGCGGGGGTCACGGCGGCCACCAGGCTCGCCTGGACGCCGGTCTGCGCGTCGCTCGCGAGGCTGAGCACCGTCGAGGTCGCCACGTCAGGCAACGACACCGCCACAGTCGAGGGCGCGGAGGTCGAACCCGCGAATCCCGGCACGCCCGAGTACACCGCGGTGATGCTGCGCGGGCCCGCCGTTGCGAACGCATGCGACAACGTCGCGGTGCCGTTCACGACATTGGCAGGCGCACCGATGTTCACGTCGCCGTCCTTGAACTGCACCGTGCCACCCGCAACGGACGGGGACACCGAGGCCGACAGGTCAACCGCGACACCAACGGTTGCGGCCGCGGGAGCCGTCAGCTGCGTCGTGGTCGCGGCCGGACCCTGCACGTCGATCGTCACGCCGATCGGATTGAACGTCTGGGTCGAACCGAAGGTGTTCACGTCGAACGTCAGACCACTGTTGAAGGTGCCTGCGGGCGCGTTGTCCGGAACCTTGTACGACAGCTCCAACGACACCGTCCGGTTGACATTCTTCGACAGCATCCACGCACTGAGCGAGTTCGACACCGACACCCGGTTGTTCGCCACATCCACGCTCGGCGTCACCGCCGACGTCGACGCCGCCGACACCTTCGCACTACCCGGCACATACTCGAACCCGGCCGGATGCACATCGGTGATCTTGTTCAGGTACCGATCGATGATGCTGTTCACCGAGAACTCGGTCCGGTAGGTCACCACCTCACCCGGGAACACCGAACCATCACCCAGCAGCGTCTTCGTCGCCACGATGTTCGTGGTCGTCACCGTCGCCGACGTCTGCGCCGCCGACGCGACACCACCACCGACCCCGATACCGAGCACCGCGAGGGCGGCGCCACTCACCGCCGCCACGCGACGCATCAACACACCGGACATGAACGTTCCTCCATTTGCAGCACCGAGCATTGTTGATATCGAGATCGATCTAGGGATTTCAGGAACCGAACTGGCTGGAACCGAACGACCCGTCCCCACCGGCACCAGCCACCGTCACCGTGCTCGCCTGAGAACCCGCACCCGAGAAACCAGCAAACCCGGAGTACGTCGCCGTAATCGAATGAGCACCCGCCGTGTCGAAGGTGTGCGACAGCTTCGCCTTACCGTCCACCACATTCACCGGACCACCGATCGGGGTCGATCCGTCCTTGAACTGCACCGTGCCACCGTTCGGGGTCGGCGACACCGTCGCCGAGAACTCCACCACCACACCACGATCCGCAGTCGCAGGCGCCGTCAACGCAATCGACGTCACCACATCGGGAACCGGAACCGACACCGACTGCACCGCAGACGTCGAACCCAGGAAACCAGGAGCACCCGAGAACACCGCCGAAATCGCATGCGCACCAGCAGCAGCGAACGTATGAGACAGAACCGCCTTACCATCCACCACATTCACCGGAGCACCCAGCGCCAGATCACCGTTCTTGAACTGAACAGTGCCACCAGCAGGAGCAGGCGCAACCGTCGCCTTCAGATCCACAGCCGCACCCACGAACGCCGTCGCAGGCACCGTCAGCTGCGTCGAGGTCGCCACATCAGCAACCGAGACCGTCACCGTGGCCGCAGGAGAGGTCGAGCCGGTGAACCCGGCACCACCGGAGTACACAGCGGTGATCGACTTCGCACCCGCAGCATCAAACGTGTGCGACAGGGTCGCCACACCACCGGCGAGAGTGACCGGGCCACCAATGTTCGCGGCGCCATCCTTGAACTGCACCGTGCCACCCGCAGCAGCAGGAGCAACCGTCGCCTTCAACTCAACCGCAGCACCCACATTCGCCGTCGCCGGCACCGTGACGGTGGTGGTGGTCGCCTCATCCGGAACCGACACCGTCACCGTCGCCGGAGCGGACGTCGAACCCGTGAAACCCGCACCACCGGAGTACACCGCGGTGATCGACTTCGCGCCCGCAGCATCAAACGTGTGCGACAAGGTCGCCACACCGGCGTTCACCGCAACCGGCCCACCAATGTTCGCGGCACCATCCTTGAACTGCACCGTGCCACCAGCAGCAGCAGGGGCAACAGTCGCCTTCAACTCAACCGCAGCACCCACATTCGCCGTCGCCGGAACCGTCAGCGTCGTCGTGGTAGCCGCGTCGGGAGCCGACACCGTCACCGACTGTGGGGCCGACTGCGACCCCTCGGCCGTGGCGGTTGCCAGGAACTTCGCGGACAGGTTGTGCGCGCCAGCGGTGGACGGCGTCCAGCCGACCGTCACAGAGCTGCCGACCAGCGGGCCCTCGCCGATCTTCGCCGCACCGTCATAGAACTCGACCACGTTGCCCGCGGCACCGCCGGCGACGGTCGCGGTCAGCTGCACGCCCTGCCCCACAGTGGCGGCCGGCACGGGGGCCAGCGTGGTGGTCGAGGCGTTCTTACGGACCGACACCGTCGGGCCCTTGCCGTCATAGGTGCCGCTGCCGAGCGTCCCGGAGTAGTGCACCGTCGTCATCAGCGGAACGCCGCGAGCACAGTCGGCACCCACCTTGTACGAGAACTCAAAGGTCCGCAGGTTCGGCGAGATGTGCGGGTACAGCGCCCAACTGCCCGCCACCTTCGCGAAGTCGGCACCCTGACTGTCGAGCCCGCGCGGGGAGCCGTCGACCTTCGCGGAGCCGTCCACATACGTCAGGCACGGCGGATGAATGTCCTTGACCTGCTGGATGTACTCGACGACACCACCGGTCCGGTCGAAGACGGTCGTCGAGGTGATGGTGTCGCCCGCGGCCGGGGTGACATCGCTGATCGTGCGGGTGATCCGCTCGCTCCCGTCATCCCAGGTCACCGAGCCCGGCGCCGCCGACGCGACACCACCACCGACCCCGAGACCGAGCACCGCGAGAGCGGCGCCACTCGTCGCCGCCACCGCGCGACGCATCATCAGACCGGACATGAACGTTCCTCCATTTGCAGAACCGAGCATTGTTGGATCGAAACAGAGCTAGAGAATCAGGAACCGAACTGGCTCGAGCCGAACGACCCGTCCCCACCGGCACCGGCCACCGTCACCGTGCTCGCCTGCGAACCCGCACCCGAGAAACCAGCGAACCCGGAGTACGTCGCCGTAATCGAATGAGCACCCGCAGTGTCGAAGGTGTGCGACAGCTTCGCCTTACCGTCCACCACGTTCACCGGACCACCGATCGGGGTCGAGCCGTCCTTGAACTGCACCGTGCCACCGTTCGGGGTCGGCGACACCGTCGCCGAGAACTCCACCACCACACCACGATCCGCAGTCGCAGGCGCAGTCAACGCAATCGACGTCACCACATCGGGAACCGGAACCGACACCGACTGCACCGCAGAAGTCGAACCCAGGAAACCGGGAGCACCCGAGAACACCGCCGAGATCGCGTGCGCACCAGCAGCAGCGAACGTATGCGACAGAACCGCCTTACCGTCCACCACATTCACCGGAGCACCGATGTTCGCGGCCCCATCCTTGAACTGCACCGTGCCACCGGCAGGAGCAGGCGAGACCGTCGCCTTCAGATCCACGGCCGCACCAACAAACGCCGACGCCGGAACGGTCACCTGCGTCGTCGTCGCCACATCAGCAACCGACACCGTCACCGTCGCCGCGGCGGAGGTCGACGTCTTGAAGCCGGGAGCCCCGGAGTAGACCGCGGTGATGCTGTGCGGACCGGCGGCGTCGAACGCATGCGGGATCGCGGCCTTGCCGTCCACCACGTTCACCGGGCCACCGAGGGCGGTGCCCCCGTCCTTGAACTGAACCGTGCCACCAGCGGGAGCAGGCGACACCGTGGCCGACAGATCGAGCGCCTCACCCACGTTTGCCGTGGCCGGAACCGTCAGCTGAGTCGAGGTCGCAACATCAGCAACCGAGACCGTCACCGTCGCCGCAGCAGAGGTCGAACCCGTGAAACCGGCACCACCCGAGTACACAGCGGTGATCGACTTCGCACCCGCCGCATCGAACGTGTGCGACAGGGTCGCCACACCGGCGTTCACCGCAACCGGCCCACCGATGTTCGCTGCGCCGTCCTTGAACTGAACCGTGCCACCCGCAGCAGCCGGAGCAACGGTCGCCTTCAGCTCAACCGCAGCACCCACATTCGCCGTCGCCGGCACCGTGATCGTGGTCGTGGTCGCCTCATCCGGCACCGACACCGTCACCGTCGCCGCAGCAGACGTCGAACCCGTGAAACCGGCACCACCCGAGTACACAGCGGTGATCGACTTCGCACCCGCCGCATCAAACGTGTGCGACAAGGTCGCCACACCGGCGTTCACCGCAACCGGCCCACCGATGTTCGCAGCGCCATCCTTGAACTGAACCGTGCCACCCGCAGCAGCCGGAGCAACAGTCGCCTTCAACTCAACCGCAGCACCCACATTCGCCGTCGCAGGCGCGGTGAGCGTCGTTGTCGTCGCGACGTCCGGCGGAGTCTGCACATCGATCGTCACGCCGATCGGATTGAACGTCTGGGTCGAACCGAAGGTGTTCACGTCGAACGTCAGACCACTGTTGAACGTGCCTGCGGGCGCGTTGTCCGGAACCTTGTACGACAGCTCCAGCGACACCTTGCGGTTGACGTTCTTCGACAGCATCCAGGCGCTCACCGAGTTCGACACCGACACCCGGTTGTTCGCCACCTCCACGCTCGGCGTCGGCGAGGAGGTCGACGCCGCCGACACCTTCGCACTACCCGGCACATACTCGAACCCAGCCGGATGCACATCGGTGATCTTGTTCAGGTACCGATCGATGATGCTGTTCACCGAGAACTCGGTCCGATACGTCACCACCTCACCCGGAAACACAGAACCATCACCCAGCAGCGTCTTGGTCGCCACGATGTTCGTGGCGGTCACCGTCGCCGACGTCTGCGCCGCCGACGCGACACCACCACCGACCCCGAGACCAAGGGCGACAACGGCGGCCGCGCTCACCGCCGCCACCGCGCGACGCATCACCGCATGAGACATTCTCGTTCCTCCATGCATCCAGGGACCCGCGCGAATGCATAGCCAGAACCGGTTACAGATCGCACGAAATGCGGCAACCATAACCAACCGTCCAACACTAAGATGCCAAATTGAGATGATTGCCTTTACGGACATTCGTCCAACAGGAAAGATGCAGTTCAGAGGCTCATACCGCGAGACCGTTGGTGAGCAGCGTTGCGAGTTCGAGATACGCCTGGGCGTCCGGGAGCCCCGTTGACTCCGCGACCCGGCGCTGCTGGATGCGGACCATCATCGCCGCGGCCACGTCGGCGACGAAGGCGGCGTTGACGTCCCGGAACTCACCCTCCCGGACCCCGGCCGTGATCAGTTCCTGCACTCGGCGGGCGGCAAACCGCGTGTTGCGCTCATAGATCTCGCGGGCCGCCGCGTTGCTCGCGAGATCGTCCATGAAGCGGGTCGAGGCCGGCCGGAGTTGCTCGCCCACCGCCTCCAGATAGGTCCCGATTCGTTCGCGAGCGCCGACGACGCCGTCGAGCCTGGATTCGACGCGTTCGGTGGCGCCCCGAAAGAAGTGCACCGTCGCCGTGCGGACGAGCTGCTCCTTGCTGTCCGCGAGCGCGTACAGCGTCGACTTCGAACACCTCAACCTGCCCGCGATGTCGTCGAGCGTCAGATGGGCGAAGCCCTCCTGAAGGAGCAGGTCGACGAGCTGATCGAGCAGCTGCGCGCGCCGCGCGGCGCCACGCACAGCTGGGGCACTGGACCGGGTTGCCATACCTCTAACAGTACTGCAGTATCTTTTCTAGTACTACTCACGAAGGAGCCCGCCGTGCCCGTCGAACGCCTGCTGCCCAGCCAGGAAGCCCGCGACCTGATCGAACTGACCCGCGACGTCGCGGACAAGGTGCTGGCCCCCAAGGTGAACGAGCACGAGAAGACGGAGACCTTCCCCGAAGGCGTCTTCCCCGCCCTCGGCCAGGCCGGGCTGTTGAGCCTGCCGTATCCCGAGGAGTTCGGCGGCGGCAACCAGCCGTACGAGGTGTACCTACAGGTGCTCGAGGAGCTCGCCGCGCGTTGGGCCGCCGTCGCCGTCGCGACCAGCGTGCACAGCCTCTCCTGCTTCGCGCTGGCCACTCATGGCACCGACGAACAGAAGTCCCGGTGGCTCCCGGACATGCTGGGCGGCAACACCATCGGCGCGTACAGCCTCTCCGAGCCGCAGGCCGGCTCCGACGCCGCCGCACTGAGCTGCAAGGCGACGCCCGTGGACGGCGGGTTCCGGGTCAACGGAGCCAAGGCCTGGATCACCAACGGCGGTCGGGCCGACTTCTACACCGTGTTCGCGCGGACCAGCGACGACGGTCCGCGCGGCATCTCCTGCCTGCTGGTGGACTCCGGCACCGAGGGTCTGACCTTCGGCAAGCCCGAGGAGAAGATGGGGCTGCGCGCCGTCCCCACCACGTCCGCCCACTACGACGACGCCTTCGTCCCGCAGGAACGGCTGATCGGAGCGCAGGGACAGGGCCTGCCCATCGCGTTCAGCGCGCTCGACTCGGGCCGCCTCGGCATCGCCGCGGTCGCGGTGGGGCTCGCCCAGGGCGCGCTCGACGACGCCGTCGCGTACGCCAAGGAGCGCAGGGCCTTCGGCAAGCGGATCATCGACCACCAGGGCCTCGGGTTCCTGCTCGCGGACATGGCCGCCGCGGTCGACTCGGCCCGCGCCACCTACCTGGACGCGGCACGCAGGCGGGACGCCGGTGTCCCCTACTCGCGCAATGCCAGCGTCGCGAAACTCGTCGCCACCGACGCCGCCATGAAGGTCACCACCGACGCCGTCCAGGTCTTCGGCGGGTACGGCTACACCCAGGATTTCCCGGTGGAGCGGTACATGCGCGAGGCCAAGATCACCCAGATCTTCGAGGGCACCAATCAGATTCAGCGCCTCGTGATCGCCCGATCCCTGGCGGGCTGACCGGACCAAAACCATTTCGGTGCTCTACACACAGAAAACCGATGTGTTGCCCATCACGTTGCACTTACACTTCCCCCGCTGTCACATTGGTTGAACGATCCACAACGTTGGATCGAGTGCTTGCGCAGACCAGTCGGGAGGTCGCGGGTGTCTTCGAGTTCCGTGAGTGCGATCAGTGGGGCCCACTATCGGGCACTCATCCACAACGTCAACATGCCGGTCATCGTGCACAAGAGCGACGATCACGTTGTCGACGTCAACCGGGCCTTCGCTGACCTCCTCGGGTATTCACTGCCCGAGGCGCGCGGCCTCGGCCCGCGCCAGTTCGTCCATCCGAGCCTCATCGAAGAACACGATCGCGGACACACCCAGTTGATCAACGGTGAGCAACTCGGCCTGTCTGCCGATGTCGACCTGGTGCGCAAGGACGGCGGCGTCATCCGGGTCAAGGTGAACAAATCAGTCGCCCGCCACAACGCCGAAACCGTCGTGATGACCGTGGTCGAGGGCGTCGCGCGGCAGGGCTGACCCAGAGCACCGCGTCACTCAGCGCGCGGCGGCCTCCGCCCTGCGCGCCCGGTACGCCGCCACGTTCGCCCGGTTTCCACAGTTCCCCGTATCGCAGTACCGGCGGGACCTGTTGCGGGACAAGTCGATCAGCACCGAATCGCAATCGGGTGCCACGCAGTGACGCAGTCGGTCGAGGTCGCCGACCCGGATCACGTCGACGATCGCCATCGCCGCCTCGGCTCCCATCCGATGCACCAACGGATCGTCGTCCGCGGTCACGTGCAGATGCCAGCCCCAGTCGCCGTGCTCGGTCAGCCGGGGCATGGCCTTCGCCTCACGGAGCAACGCGTTCACGATCTGCGCCGCGTCGCGGTCACTGCCCGACTGCCACAACCGAGCGAGCCGTGGCCGCAGCGACCGCACCGCGCGCAACTCCGACTCGGTGCCGTCCCGCCTGCCGCTCCAGTCGTGTTCGGTCAGGAACGCGTCGAGTGCGGCCACGTCGGGCAGCAGCTCACGGCCGCCGAGGCCGGTGTTGACCAATGCCGTCGCGCCGATCAGGGCCCTCTCGGTGTCATGGGCTATATACACTTTGACTCCTGACGACTCGCCTCATACCGTCATGAGTCTAATCAGATTTGACTCATGACAGGAGACGCCGACGTGCACAGCAGTGCGGCCGCTGCGATCCGAACCGGTACCGGCCTGAGCGTGCTCTCCGCCTTCACCTTCGGGCTGTCGGGTCCGTTCGCCAAGTCGCTGATGGGTGTCGGCTGGTCCCCCGGCGGCACCGTGCTCGCCCGGATCGCCGGTGCCGCCGTCGTGATGCTGGTCGTCGCCGCGATCGCCGACCCGGCCGGCCTGCGCACCGCGCACCGGCACGCCAGGACGATCGTGCTGTACGGGCTGATGGCGGTGGCAGGCGTTCAGGCCAGCTTCTTCCTGGCGCTGCAGTACCTCTCGGTCGGCGTCGCACTGATGATCCAGTTCCTCGCGCCGCTGCTGGTCATCGGCTGGGCATGGGCGACTCGGGGCGAGCGCCCCGGCGCGGTGACCCTGCTCGGCACGGGACTGGCGCTGGCCGGCGCGGTTGGCGTGCTCGACATGTTCGGGTCCGTCGAGGTCAGCCTCGCAGGCGTCGCCTGGTCTGCGATCTCGATGGTCTGCCTGGCCTGCTTCTTCGTCATCTCGGACCGGACGTCCGAGACGTTCAGCCCGCTGGTGCTGACCGCGACCGGGATGAGCGTCGGCGCCGTCGCGATCGGCTGCGTCGGACTGCTGGGTGTGCTGCCACTGAGCGTGACGGCCGCGGAGACGACCCTCGGGTCGGTCCAGCTGGCGTGGTTCGTCCCGCTCGCCCTGCTGATCCTCGTGAGCACCGTCGTCGCCTACCTGTCGGGGAGCGCCGCGGTCGCCAGGATCGGGCCGACGTTGACCTCGTTGATCCTGCTGACCGAGGTGCTGTTCGCGGTCCTCGCCTCGTTGCTCCTGCTCGGCGAGTCGATGTCGCCCGTCCAGATCGTCGGTGGCGCCGGGGTGCTCGGCGGCATCGCGCTCGCCCGGCTCGGCGGCGCAGGCGGTCGACGCCCACCGCTGCCAGCGCCGCAGCCCGCCGAGTATGCAGCTACCGACGCACCCTCACGGCCGACGCCCCGGTAACTGCACACTCGGCGACGGCGGTCAGTCGCCGCAGCAACCGCCGGGCACCGCCCGCACCTCACGGGTGACGGCGTTGCGCTCGGCGAGGTCCTCGTCGGCCGGGTAGTCGACCCGCACCAGGCTCAGCCCGTGCGCGGGCGCGACCAGCACCGAACTCGACCTCTCGCGCTCCTCCAACAGCCCGACCGTCCACTCGACGCTGCGGCGGCCCTCGCCAACCGCCAGCATCGCGCCGACCAGGCTGCGAACCATCGACCAGCAGAAGGCATCCGCGCTGACGTGCGCGGTGACGATGTCGCCATCGCGCACCCAGTCGAAGCGCTGCAACTCCCGAACCGTGGTGGCGCCGTCGCGCCGCCTGCAGAAGGCGGCGAAGTCGTGCAGACCGAGCAGCCCGGCCGACGCCCTTCTCATCGCGTCCAGGTCCAGGTCCTTCGGCACCGAGACGGTGTCGCGGGCCCGCAACGGCTCGACGCCGTACTTCGCCGTGCTGATGCGGTATTCGTAGTGCCTGCGGATCGCGGAGAAGCGGGCGTCGAACTCCGCGGGCACCGTGGCGATCGCCTTGATCCGGACGTCCGGCGGCAGGAACCGCGCGAATCGGCGAACCAGCCGGCTGGGATCGTCCAGCGGCGCCGTGAGGTCCATGTGCGCGACCTGTCCGGCCGCGTGCACGCCCGCATCGGTGCGACCGGCGACGGTCAGCTCGACCGGTTCGCGGAACACGGTCGACAGGGCCTGCTCGAGCACCCCGCACACGGTCCGGAGCCCGGGCTGGCGCGCCCAGCCGGAGAAGTCGGTGCCGTCGTAGGTCACATCGAGGCGATAGCGAACGAACCCGCCACCCCCGGAGGGGGCGACGGGTTCGTTGCGAGGTTCTGACGCGTTCAGCGTTAGTCCTTCTTGGCCTCGTCCGCGTCGGCGGCGGTGGCGGTCTCGTCCTCGACGGCCTCCACGACTGCGTCCGCGTTCTCGACCTCGGCCTCGGTCGCCTCGGCCTCGACGGCCTCCACGACGTTCTCGGCCGGGGCCTCCTGCGAAGCCTTCACGCGGCGCGCGCGGTTGGCCTCGGAGGTGACGGTCTGCTCCTTGACGAGCTCGATGATCGCCATCGGAGCGTTGTCACCCTTGCGGGGGACGGTCTTGATGATGCGGGTGTAGCCGCCATCGCGCTCCGCGTAGAACGGACCGATCTCCGCGAACAGGGTGTGCACGACATCCTTGTTGCGGATGACCTTGAGCACCTCACGACGGTGGGCCAGCGTGCCGGCCTTCGCGTGCGTGACGAGCTTCTCGGCGTAGGGCCGCAGGGCCTTGGCCTTGGCCTCGGTGGTGGTGATGCGACCGTGCTCGAAGAGCGCGGTGGCCAGATTGGCGAAGATCGCCTTCTGGTGCGAAGCCGACCCGCCGAAGCGGGCACCCTTCTTGGGCTTGGGCATGATGAATCTCCTAGTAAGGAACCGGTGAGCTGACTACAGCTGTTCGGTCTCGGCGTAGTCCTGGTCGTTGCCATCGGCATCGTTGAAGGCACCGGCGTCCGTGTCGCTCCAGGTTCCGGTGGCGGCGTCGTAGCCGGCAACGGTGGTCGGATCGAAGGAGGCCGGGCTGTCCTTGAGGGCAAGGCCGAGCGAATGCAGCTTGACCTTCACCTCGTCGATGGACTTCTGACCGAAGTTGCGGATGTCCAGCAGATCGGACTCGGTGCGACCAACCAGCTCGCCGACGGTGTGAACACCCTCGCGCTTGAGGCAGTTGTAGGAACGGACGGTGAGGTCCAGGTCCTCGATCGGCAGTCCGAAGGAAGCGATGTGATCGGCCTCGGCGGGCGAGGGTCCGATCTCGATGCCTTCTGCTTCGACGTTCAGCTCACGGGCCAGGCCGAAGAGCTCAACCAGGGTCTTGCCCGCCGAGGCGAGCGCATCCCGAGCAGTGATGGAGTTCTTGGTCTCCACGTCCAGCACGAGCCGATCGAAGTCGGTGCGCTGCTCGACGCGGGTGGCCTCCACCTTGTAGGTGACCTTGAGCACCGGCGAGTAGATCGAGTCGACCGGGATACGGCCGATCTCGGCGCCGGACGCCTTGTTCTGGACGGCGGGGACGTAGCCGCGACCGCGCTCGACGACGAGCTCGATCTCCAGCTTGCCCTTGTCGTTCAGGGTGGCGATGTGCAGATCCGGGTTGTTCACCGTGACGCCGGCCGGAGGCACGATGTCGCCTGCAGTCACGGCACCGGGGCCCTGCTTGCGGACGTACATGGTGACGGGCTCGTCCTCCTCGGAGCTCACGACCAGGCCCTTGAGGTTCAAGATGATGTCGGTGACATCTTCCTTCACGCCGGGAACGGTGGTGAACTCGTGCAGGACGCCGTCGATACGGATGCTGGTGACAGCAGCGCCGGGGATCGACGACAGCAGGGTGCGGCGAAGCGAGTTGCCGAGGGTGTACCCGAAGCCGGGCTCAAGGGGCTCGATGACGAACTTCGAGCGGTTGTCAGCGATGACCTCTTCGGTCAGCGTGGGTCGCTGAGAAATGAGCATGTGGTTTTCCTCCTGTACGGACGTCCGCTATTTGACGCCCACGATGGATGGCGCCTCCGGCACCGTGCGCCCTCCGACAGCCGGAGCTGTCAGAAAGGCGCACGGGGCACAAGGCATTACTTCGAGTACAGCTCCACGATCAGCTGCTCCTGCAGCGGAACGTCGATCTGCGCGCGCTCGGGCACATTGTGGACCAGGACGCGGAGGCGACCCGGAACGACCTGCAGCCAGCCGGGAACCGGACGGTCGCCGACGGTCTCGCGGGCAACCTGGAACGGCAGCGTGCTCAGCGACTTCTCCTTGACATCGATGATGTCGTACTGAGAAACGCGGAAGCTCGGGATGTCGACCTTCTTGTTGTTCACAAGAAGGTGGCCGTGGCTGACGAGCTGGCGGGCCTGACGACGGGTACGGGCCAGTCCGGCGCGGTACACGACGTTGTCGAGACGGGTCTCGAGGATGCGCAGCAGGTTCTCGCCGGTCTTACCCGGGCGACGCACCGCTTCCTTGTAGTAGCGGACGAACTGCTTCTCCATGACGCCGTAGGTGAAGCGAGCCTTCTGCTTCTCCTGCAGCTGGAGCAGGTACTCGCTCTCCTTGATCCGCGCGCGGCCGTGCTGGCCCGGCGGGTAGGGGCGACGCTCGAACGCCTGGTCTCCTCCGACGAGGTCGACGCGCAGACGACGCGACTTGCGGGTGATGGGGCCGGTATAACGTGCCATTTTCTAAACCTTTCCTTCCCGCTAGACCCGACGCCGCTTGGGCGGACGGCAGCCGTTGTGCGGCTGAGGGGTGACATCGGAGATGGTGCCGACCTCGAGGCCAGCAGCCTGCAGCGAGCGGATCGCGGTCTCGCGTCCCGAGCCGGGGCCCTTGACGAAGACGTCGACCTTCTTCACGCCGTGCTCCTGCGCCTTGCGGGCAGCGCTCTCGGCGGCCAGCTGAGCGGCGAACGGGGTCGACTTACGCGAACCCTTGAAGCCCACGTGGCCCGAGGACGCCCAGGAGATGACGTTGCCGGACGGGTCCGTGATGGACACGATGGTGTTGTTGAAGGTGCTCTTGATGTGAGCTGCGCCGTGCGGGACGTTCTTCTTGTCCCTGCGACGTGCCTTCTGGGTCTTCTTCGGACCGGTGCGTGACTTAGGGGGCATTACTTCGCCTTCTTCTTGCCGGCAATGGTGCGCTTGGGGCCCTTACGGGTGCGCGCGTTGGTCTTGGTGCGCTGTCCACGCACGGGCAGACCACGACGGTGGCGCAGGCCCTGGTAGCAGCCGATCTCGATC
Organism: Rhodococcus maanshanensis NBRC 100610; assembly: GCF_001894865.1. Classification (GTDB taxonomy): domain Bacteria; phylum Actinomycetota; class Actinomycetes; order Mycobacteriales; family Mycobacteriaceae; genus Rhodococcus_G; species Rhodococcus_G maanshanensis. Next base: position 126,031 of record NZ_BCXA01000005.1, read on the forward strand.
TTGCGACGAATGTCCGCCTGAACCTCGCGGCGAAGGTCACCCTCGACCTTCAGCGACTCCTCGATGTACTCGCGGAGCTTGGTCAGATCCTCGTCGCTGAGGTCCTTGCTGCGCAGATCCGGGTTGACACCCGTGGCCGCGAGGATCTCCTTGGAGCGGGTACGGCCGACGCCGTAGATGTAGGTCAGTGCGATCTCCATGCGCTTTTCGCGAGGAAGATCAACACCTGCGAGACGTGCCATGTTGGCATTTCCTATCGGTGTGCGGAGGTCTGCTCCCAGTCCGTCCCCTGTGTCCTCTGATCGCTCAGAGCGTCTTTCAACTAACTCAGTGGGGCCCCGGCCTCCGTGCCGGGGGTGCACCGGGATGTGCTGTTCGGGCCTGAACCCGTTGGCCGTCATCCCGGCTGGTGCTGAGAGGTCTTCTTTTCAGTTGCGTCGGACAAGCCGATCGCAAGTCGTGCAGGTGGTTATCCCTGACGCTGCTTGTGACGCAGGTTGTCGCAGATGACCATGACCCGGCCGTTACGACGGATCACCTTGCACTTCTCGCAGATCTTCTTGACGCTGGGCTGAACCTTCACGTCTGTCTAATCTCCTGTGTGTCGCCCACCGGTGGGTGGACATGGTTCCCCCAGGCCAGATGTGGCCCGGGAAGTGTGTGTTACTTGTACCGGTAGACGATGCGACCGCGAGAGAGGTCATAGGGCGACAGCTCTACGACGACACGGTCTTCCGGCAGGATGCGAATGTAGTGCTGACGCATCTTCCCGCTGATGTGCGCGAGGACCTTGTGGCCGTTCTCGAGCTCAATGCGGAACATTGCATTGGGCAGCGGTTCGACTACGCGTCCCTCGACCTCGATGGCCCCGTCTTTCTTAGCCATATCCTCCGCGATCCGTTGGTGGGCATCGTTCTCCGTTACGGTGATGCGCACGCGGTAGAGAACCGGCGAGCCGCACAGACGCACGAAACGACCGGCACGCAGGGCGCACCGTTGATCTAGCTTACCGGAGTTCGCTCACCAGGCCAAATGCGGGTTGTATCGCCCCGGACCCCCGAAGGGATGTGAAGAGTGCGCGCTGTGGTGCAACGGGTCACCGAGGCGGCCGTCGAGGTGGACGGTCACACCGTCGCCAGGATCGACCCGGCCGGCCAGGGGCTGCTGGTCCTGCTCGGCGTCGGCCACGGCGACGATTCCGCGGTCGCCGACGCCCTCGCCGCGAAGGTGTGGAAGCTCCGCATCCTGGACGACGAGCGCTCGGCCTCCGACATCGGCGCGCCGATCCTGGTGGTCAGCCAGTTCACGCTGCTCGCGGACACCCGCAAGAGCCGCCGCCCGTCCTGGTCCGCGGCCGCGCCGCGCGCCGTGGCCGAGCCACTGGTCGACGCGTTCGCCGACGCGCTGCGCGGATTGGGCGCACAGGTCGAGACCGGCCACTTCGGCGCGCACATGCGCGTCAGTTCGGTCAACGACGGCCCGGTCACCCTGCTGCTCGAGTCCTGAGCCTGCACGTCGCCACGATCCCCCGGATCCCGAAACCGAGAACGGGCACCCACGGTCGGGTTCGACCGTGAGTGCCCGTTCTCCGATGGAGTGCGCCTACTCGGGGCGCAGGGTGAGGATCCGCGGGCCGTCCTCGGTGACCGCGACGGTGTGCTCCCAGTGCGCTGCCCGCGATCCGTCGGTGGTGACGACGGTCCACTCGTCGTCGAGCACCACGGTCTCGTGGGTACCGAGCGTCAGCATCGGCTCGATGGCCAACACGGAGCCGATGACGAGCTCGGGCCCCTTGCCGGGCGCCCCCTCGTTCGGCAGGAACGGATCCATGTGCATCTCGCGGCCGATGGCGTGACCGCCGTATCCGTCGACGATGCCGTACTTGCGACCGTGCGCCTCCGCGGCGGCCAGGGTGCCCAGCTCGATCGCGTGCGAGACGTCGGTGAGGCGATTGCCTGCGATCATGGCCGCGATGCCCGCCTCCATCGAGAGCCTGGTGGCCTCGCTGAGCAGCTCGTCGGCCTCGATGATCGTCCCGACGCCGAAGGTCCAGGCGGAGTCGCCGTGCCAGCCGTCGAGGATCGCGCCGCAGTCGATGGACACCAGGTCACCCTCGACGAGGACGTCCTCGGCCGACGGGATCCCGTGCACCACACGGTCGTTGACCGACGAGCAGATCGATCCGGTGAACCCGTGATACCCGAGGAACGACGGCACGGCACCGGCGTCGCGAATGGTCTGCTCTGCCAGCTGATCTAGCTCGAGCGTGCTCACGCCGGGTTTCGCCGCATTGCGCACCGCGACGAGTGTCGCGCCGACGACGGCGCCGGCCGCCGCCATCGCGTCCAGCTCGCCCGCGGTGCGGAAGGGAACGACCTTCTTACGACGAAACCCCACGACGGCCTCTTACTTACCGAGCGCGGCGAGCGCGCGCGCGTTGACCTCGTCGACCTCGCCGACGGCGTCGACGGTGACGATCTGACCTGCGTAGTGGTCCAGCAGCGGAGCGGTCTCCTCGCGGTAGACACGCATCCGGTTGCGGATCACGTCTTCGGTGTCGTCCGCGCGACCGCGGGCGAGCATCCGCTCCACCACGACGTCGTCGTCGACCTCGAACGCGAGCACGCCGTCGAGCTTGGCGTTCAGCTCGCCGAGGATGCCCTCGAGCGCCTGCGCCTGATCGACCGTGCGGGGGAAACCATCGAGCAGGAAACCGTTCACGGCGTCCGGCTCGGAGACCCGGGCGCGAACCATGTTGTTGGTGATCTCGCTGGGCACCAGGTCGCCTGCGTCGAGGTACTTCTTCGCCTCGAGTCCGAGCGCCGTCTGCTGCCCGATGTTGGCGCGGAACAGGTCGCCCGTGGAGATGTGCGGAACGCCGAGCTTTTCCGACAGGATGGCGGCCTGAGTGCCCTTACCGGCACCGGGAGGACCAAGGAGGACAAGTCTCACTTGAGGAACCCTTCGTAGTTGCGCTGCATGAGTTGACTCTCGATCTGCTTGACGGTGTCGAGGCCGACGCTGACGAGAATCAGCACCGCCGCACCACCGAAGATGCTGCTACCCGCACTTCCGCTCAGGAAGAAATTGGGCAGCACCGCGATGAGACCGAGGTAGATGGCGCCCGGCAGCGTGATGCGGCTGAGCACGTAGTTGAGGTAATCCGCCGTCGGGCGGCCCGGGCGGATGCCCGGGATGAAGCCACCGAACTTCTTCATCTCGTCCGCGCGCTCTTCGGGATTGAAGGTGATCGCGACATAGAAGTAGGTGAAGAAGACGATGAGCAGGAAGTAGATGAGGATATAGACCGGGTTACTCGGGTTCACCAGGTACTTCTGGATGATCTCCTGCCACCAGCTCGGATCGGTCGCCGTGCTGGCGCCGGTCAGCTGGGCGATCAGGTTCGGCAGATACAGCAGCGAGGACGCGAAGATCACCGGGATGACGCCGGCCTGATTGACCTTGAGCGGCAGGTACGTCGAGGACCCGCCGTACATCTTCCGGCCGACCATCCGCTTGGCGTACTGCACCGGGATGCGCCGCTGGCCCTGCTCGACGAAGACCACGCCCGCGATGAGGGCGAGGGCGGCGACACAGACCATCGCGAAGATGAGCCCGCCTCGGCTGTCGAGGATCGCCCCGCCCTCCGCGGGCATGCGCGAGGCGATACCCGAGAAGATCAGCAGCGACATGCCGTTGCCGACACCGCGCTCGGTGATCAGCTCGCCGAACCACATCACCAGGGCCGCGCCGGCCGTCATCACCAGGACGATGGTCACCAGGCCGAAGATGGACTGGTCGGCGATGATGTCTTCCTGGCAGCCCTGCAGCAGCTGGCCGCGCGCTGCGAGCGCGACGATGCCGGTGGACTGCAGGATGGCCAGCGCGATCGACAGGTACCGCGTGTACTGGGTCATCTTCGCCTGGCCCGACTGGCCCTCCTTGCGGAGTTCCTCGAACCTGGGGATGACCACCGTCAGCAGCTGCACGATGATGCTGGCCGTGATGTACGGCATGATGCCGATCGCGAACACCGACAGCTGCAGCAACGCGCCACCGGAGAACAGGTTGATCAGCGAGTAGATGCCCGCCGAGTCACCACCGGAGATCTGGTCGATACAGGTCTTGACGTTCGAGTAGTCGACGCCGGGCGACGGCAGCGTCGCACCGAACCGGTACAACGCGATGATGCCGAGGGTGAAGAGGATCTTCCGCCTCAGGTCGGGAGTCCTGAGGGCCGAGACGAAGGCGGAAAGCAAAGATCCTCCTGGCACTGGCAGATAGCGAGCGGGATCGCTCACGAGGCGAAATGAACTTTAGAACACTAGCAGTGGCACCCGTTCACTCAGCCCCGATAGGCCGTGTGAGTCAGGTTAGACGAATGGCCGCAGCACGCCCCGTCGGGATGCGCTGCGGCCATCGGTCTCGAACTACTGGTGGATCACAGCTCGGTGGTCGTCCCACCGGCAGCGGTGATCTTCTCCTTGGCGGAACCGGTGAACTTGTTCGCGGTGACCTGAACGGACACCGTGAGCTCTCCGTCGCCGAGGACCTTCACGAGCTGGTTCTTGCGAACCGCGCCTGCCTCGACGAGCTCGGCAACGCCGATGGTCCCACCGTTGGGGAACAGCCGGGCGATATCGCCCACGTTGACGACCTGGTACTCGGTCCGGAACGGGTTCTTGAATCCCTTGAGCTTGGGCAGACGCATGTGCAGCGGCATCTGTCCACCCTCGAAGGCGGCGGGCACGTTCTTGCGGGCCTTGGTGCCCTTCGTGCCGCGACCTGCGGTCTTACCGCGCTTGCCGCCCTCGCCTCGACCGACGCGGATCTTGTCGGACTTGGCACCGGGAGCGGGGCGCAGGTGGTGCAACTTGATGGTCATGGTTAGACCTCCTCAACTGTGACGAGGTGGCGGACCACGTTGACCAGGCCACGGTTCTGCGCGTTGTCCTCGCGGACGACGGTCTGACGGATGCCCTTCAGACCGAGGGTGCGCAGGCTGTCGCGCTGGTTCTTCTTGGTACCGATAGAGCTCTTTACCTGGGTGACCTTCAGTTCAGCCATCTCAGACTCCCTGTCCCGCACGTGCACGCAGCATGCCGGCCGGGGCCACGTCCTCGAGCGGCAGTCCGCGGCGAGCGGCCACCTCCTCGGGACGCTGGAGGCCCTTGAGGGCGGCAACGGTCGCGTGGACGACGTTGATTGCGTTGTCGCTACCGAGCGACTTCGACAGGATGTCGTGGATACCCGCGCACTCGAGCACGGCACGCACCGCGCCACCGGCGATGACACCGGTACCGGCGCTGGCCGGACGGAGCATGACCACACCGGCGGCCGCCTCACCCTGGACGGGGTGAGTGATGGTGCCGCCGATCATCGGAACGCGGAAGAAGCTCTTGCGAGCCTCCTCGACACCCTTCTGGATGGCCGCGGGAACTTCCTTGGCCTTGCCGTAGCCGACGCCAACGAGTCCGTTGCCGTCGCCCACGATCACGAGAGCGGTGAAGCTGAAGCGACGACCACCCTTGACGACCTTCGACACGCGGTTGATGGTGACAACGCGCTCGATGTGGTTCGACTTCTCGGCCGCCTGGCCGCCACGACGATCGTCACGACCGCCGCCACGGCGATCGCCGCCGCCACGGTTGTCCCCGGTGTTGGGGCCACCCTGTCCGGCGGGTCCGCTGCCGCCGTCACGCCTCTGACGTCCCGGCATCAGACTGTCCTTCCATTCGTGAGCTTCATCATCAGAACTTCAACCCGCCTTCGCGAGCAGCGTCCGCCAGGGCCGCGATGCGACCGTGGTAGCCGTGGCCACCGTGGTCGAACACCACTGCCTCGACGCCTGCTGCCTTCGCGCGCTCGGCGATCAGCTGACCGACCTTCGCGCTGAGGGCCTTCTTGTCGCCCTCGGCAACACGCAGGTCCGCCTCGGTGGTCGACGCGGCGGCCAGGGTACGGCCGGCCAGGTCGTCCACGAGCTGGACGTGGATGTGGCGCGAGGACCGGTTCACGACCAGGCGCGGACGCTCGGGCGTGCCCGAGACCTTCTTGCGCAGACGGAAGTGACGACGCGTCTTCGAGAGACGACGCGTGGTGGACGCATCCTTGCCCAGCGGGATCCGCTTGGCTTTCTGGTTTGCAGTCTGGCTCATATCACTTACCCGTCTTTCCGACCTTGCGGCGGATCTGCTCACCCTCGTAACGCACGCCCTTGCCCTTGTACGGGTCCGGACGGCGAAGACGACGGATGTTGGCCGAGATCTGGCCGACCTTCTGCTTGTCGATACCCGAGACCGAGAACCGGGTGGGCGACTCGACGACGAAGGTGATGCCCTCGGGGGCCTCGATCGGCACCGGGTGGCTGTAACCCAGCGCGAACTCGAGGTCCTTGCCCTTGAGCGCGACGCGGTAACCCACGCCGTGGATCTCCATCTTCGTGGTGTAGCCCTCGGTGACACCGGTGATCAGGTTGGCGACCAGGGTGCGCGAGAGGCCGTGCAGCGCGCGGCTGCGACGCTCGTCGTCCGGACGGGTGACCAGAAGGGCACCGTCCTCGCTCTTGGCAACGCTGATCGGCTCGGAGATCGTCAGCGCCAGGGTGCCCTTCGGGCCCTTGACCGAGACGTTCTGTCCTTCGATGGTGACGTCAACGCCCGCGGGGACGGTGACCGGAATCTTTCCAATACGCGACATTGTGGTGGCCTCCCTTACCAGACGTAGGCGAGGACTTCGCCGCCGACGCCCTGCTTGGCCGCCTGACGATCCGTGAGCAGGCCGGAAGACGTGGAGATGATCGCCACGCCGAGGCCGCCCAGGACCTTGGGCAGGTTGGTGGACTTCGCGTAAACCCGGAGACCGGGCTTGGAAACGCGCCGGACACCCGCGAGGCTGCGCTCACGGCTGGGTCCGTACTTCAGGTCGACGACGAGGGTCTTGCCCACCTCGGCGTCCTCGGTACGGAAATCGGAGATGTAGCCCTCGCGCTTGAGGATCTCGGCGATGTTCGCCTTGATCTTCGAGTGGGGAAGCTTCACCTCGTCGTGGTACGCCGAGTTGGCGTTGCGCAGACGCGTCAAGAAGTCTGCGATCGGATCGGTCATGGTCATGGGGTTGACCTGTTCACCTTTCTCGCAGCGGTTCCCATGCAACACCGGGATCGGCACTCGAGGAGCACCGGCCGGCCGTGGGCCTACAGCGAAGGGGTTTTCCTTTGGACTGGCTCACGGATGCGAGCCAGAAGTTTCTGACTACCAGGAGCTCTTGTGAACGCCGGGCAGCTCGCCCGCGTGCGCCATCTCGCGAACGCAGATTCGGCACAGGCCGAACTTGCGGAACACCGAGTGGGGACGGCCGCACCGCTGGCAGCGGGTGTAGGCGCGCACCGCGAACTTGGGCTTCTTGTTGGCCTTGTTGACCAGTGCCTTCTTCGCCATGGCTCAGTTCTCCTTGAACGGGAAGCCGAGGTGCTTGAGCAGGGCACGGCCTTCTTCGTTGTTGGTCGCGGTCGTCACGACGGTGATGTCCATACCGCGCGGGCGATCGATCTTGTCCACGTCGATCTCGTGGAACATCGACTGCTCGTTGAGACCGAAGGTGTAGTTGCCGTTGCCGTCGAACTGCTTGCCGGACAGGCCACGGAAGTCCCTGATACGGGGCAGCGCGATGCTGACCAGGCGATCGAGGAACTCCCACATGCGGTCGCCACGGAGGGTGACGCGCGCGCCGATGGGCATGCCCTCACGCAGCTTGAACTGCGCGATGGACTTGCGGGCCTTGCGGATCTCGGGCTTCTGGCCGGTGATCAGTTCGAGGTCGTGGACCGCTCCGTTGATCAGCTTCGCGTCGCGGGCGGCGTCGCCGACACCCATGTTGACGACGACCTTGACCACGCCGGGGATCTGCATGACGTTCGCGTACTCGAACTCCGCGTTCAGCGCGTCCTTGATCTCGGCGCGGTAGCGGGTCTTCAGACGGGGAACGATCTTGTTCTCAGTGCTAGTCATCTCAGATGTCCTTCCCGTTCTTACGGGAGATCCGAACCCGCTTGCCGTTCTCATCGGTGCGGTAGCCCACGCGAGTTGCGTTACCGTCCGAGTCCACGACCTGCACGTTCGACACGTGGATCGGGGCTTCCTGCGTCACGATGCCGCCGGAGGAGGCGCCACGCTCGTTCGCGGAGACCGCGGTGTGCTTCTTGATCCGGTTCACGCCCTCGACGAGGACCTTCTCGGTCGCCGGGAAGGCCTGGATGACCTTGCCCTTGGCGCCCTTGTCCTTGCCGGCGATGACCAGAACGGTGTCACCCTTGTGCACCTTCATCACAGCACCTCCGGGGCGAGCGAAACGATCTTCATGAACTTCTTGTCACGCAGCTCGCGACCGACGGGTCCGAAGATGCGGGTGCCACGGGGATCGTGATCAGGCTTGATGAGAACCGCAGCGTTCTCGTCGAACTTGATGTACGAGCCGTCCGGACGGCGGCGCTCCTTGGTGGTGCGGACGATGACGGCCTTGACGACCTCGCCCTTCTTGATGTTTCCACCCGGGATGGCGTCCTTGACGGTGGCGACGATGATGTCGCCGATCCCGGCGTAGCGACGAGACGAACCGCCGAGAACGCGGATGCAGAGAATCTCCTTGGCACCCGTGTTGTCGGCGACACGCAGTCGCGACTCCTGCTGAATCACTGATCTCTCCTAAGACCTGGATTTTCGTACGCACCGGATTACCGACCCGATGCGCGCGGTCTGTTACCCAGCCCTACCCGCATGCGGGCATGCGGAGGCACAGGCAACCGCTCTAGTGTAGGGAACACGCCGAGGGAATCCAAATCGCGCGCGATCGGCCTCGATTGTGGTTGTGCGCTCCCCCGCTGGTGGCACACGCAAAACGGCCCGCCCCCAACCGGGGACGGGCCGTTTCGGTTTAGTGCTCTTACTTGGCCTTCTCGAGCACCTCGACCAGACGCCAGCGCTTGGTCGCCGACAGCGGTCGGGTCTCCATGAGCTGGACGCGGTCGCCGATGCCGGCGATGCCGTTCTCGTCGTGCGCCTTCACCTTGGTGGTACGGCGGATGATCTTGCCGTACAGCGGGTGCTTCACACGATCCTCGAGCTCGACGACGATCGTCTTCTCCATCTTGTCGGAGACGACGTAGCCGATGCGGACCTTGCGGGTCCCACGCTCTTCAGTCACTGCGTTGTCCTTCTTCTCACTCATGCCGCGTCACCCGCATCCGGGCCGGCGGCGAGGCCGAGCTCACGCTCACGCATGACCGTGTAGACGCGCGCGATCTCGTGACGGACAGTGCGCAGGCGACGGTTGTTGTCCAACTGACCGGTCGCCATCTGGAAGCGAAGGTTGAACAGCTCTTCCTTCGACTCGCGGAGCTTGGTGACCAGCTCTTCTTCGCTGAGCTCGCGGAGCTCTGCGGCTGGGGTTCCAGTAGCCATCAGAACTGCTCCTCCCTCGTGACGATCCTGCACTTGCACGGGAGCTTGTGCATCGCGCGGCGCAGGGCCTCGCGAGCAATCTCCTCGTTCGGGTAAGTCATCTCGAACATGACCCGACCGGGCTTGATGTTCGCGACCCACCACTCGGGCGAACCCTTACCGGAACCCATTCGGGTCTCGGCGGGCTTCTTCGTGAGCGGACGATCCGGGAAGATGTTGATCCAGATCTTGCCGCCACGCTTGATGTGGCGCGTCATGGCGATACGAGCGGACTCGATCTGACGGTTGGTGATGTAGGCGGGCTCGAGAGCCTGGATGCCGTAGTCACCGAAGGTCACCTGGGTTCCACCCTTGGCGGCACCCGAACGGCTCGGGTGGTGCTGCTTGCGGTGCTTGACCCGACGGGGGATCAACATGCGTCAGCCCTCCTGATTCGGCTCGGTCGAAGCCGGAGCTTCGGCGGTGGCGGTCGCTGCGCGGCCCGCCTCGGTGCTGGTCGCCGTGGTGCCCGAGGCACCGGAGCGACGCGGACGGCTCGGACGCTCGCGACGGGGGCGATCGCCGGCCGGGGCAGCAGCGTTGGCGGTGAGCTCACGCTTGCCACCGACGATGTCGCCCTTGTAGATCCAGACCTTCACGCCGATGCGGCCGAAGGTGGTCTTGGCCTCGTAGAGCCCGTAGTCGATGTCCGCGCGCAGCGTGTGCAGCGGAACCCGACCCTCGCGGTAGAACTCCGAGCGGGACATCTCGGCGCCGCCGAGGCGGCCCGAGCACTGCACCCGGATGCCCTTGACGTTCGGCTGACGCATGGCCGACTGGATGGCCTTGCGCATGGCGCGACGGAACGCGACGCGGTTCGACAGCTGCTCCGCGACACCCTGGGCCACGAGCTGGGCCTCGGCCTCAGCGTTCTTGACCTCGAGGATGTTGAGCTGCACCTGCTTGCCGGTCAGCTTCTCCAGCTCGGCGCGGATGCGATCGGCCTCGGCGCCACGGCGACCGATGACGATGCCCGGACGCGCGGTGTGGATGTCGACGCGGACCCGGTCACGGGTGCGCTCGATCTCCACCTTCGCGATGCCGGCCCGCTCCATGCCGGTGGCGAGGAGCTTGCGGATGGCGACGTCTTCCTTGACGTACTCCGCGTACTGCTTGTCTGCGTACCAGCGAGACTTCCAGTCGGTGGTGATGCCGAGGCGGAAGCCGTGCGGGTTGATTTTCTGGCCCACTACTGAGCACTTCCCTTCCGGCGATTGCGGGTCGAGGTGCCGGCCTTGGGCAGGCTCTCCACGATCACGGTGATGTGGCTAGTGCGCTTGCGGATCCGGAACGCACGGCCCTGTGCACGCGGCTGGAACCGCTTGAGGGTCGCACCCTCGTCCACGAACGCCGTGGCGACGACAAGCGTGCTCGGGTCCAGGTCGAGGTTGTTCTCGGCGTTGGCCGCTGCGGAGGCGATCACCTTGGCGACCGGCTCGCTCGCTGCCTGCGGCGCGAACTTCAGGATCGACAGCGCGTCCTCGACGGAGCGCCCGCGAACCAGATCCACGACACGACGCGCCTTCATCGGCGTCACACGCACGTGGCGCGCGACAGCCTTGGCGGTCGGGTTGGCGGTTTCGGTGTTACTCATCGCCTCTTCGCCTTCCGATCATCCTTGATGTGACCCTTGAACGTACGGGTCGGTGCAAACTCTCCGAGCTTGTGTCCGACCATCGAGTCGGAAACGAACACGGGGACGTGCTTACGGCCGTCGTGGACCGCAAACGTGTGTCCGATGAAGTCCGGGATGATCGTGGAACGACGGGACCAGGTCTTGATGACCTGCTTGGTTCCCTTCTCGTTCTGCACATCCACCTTCGCGAGGAGGTGGTCATCGACGAACGGGCCCTTCTTCAGGCTGCGTGGCATTCTGAACTCCCTCCTAGCGCTTGTTCTTGCCGGTACGGCGGCGGCGGACGATGAGCTTGTCGCTCGGCTTGTTGGGCTTGCGGGTACGGCCCTCAGGCTGTCCCCACGGGCTGACCGGGTGGCGACCACCGGAGGTCTTGCCCTCGCCACCACCGTGCGGGTGGTCGACCGGGTTCATCACGACACCACGGACGGTCGGGCGCTTGCCCTTCCAGCGCATACGGCCGGCCTTGCCCCAGTTGATGTTCGACTGCTCGGCGTTGCCGACCTCGCCGACGGATGCGCGGCAGCGCACGTCGACGCGACGGATCTCACCGGAGGGCATACGCAGGGTCGCGTAGGGGCCTTCCTTGCCCAGCAGCTGGATGCTGGCGCCGGCGGAGCGGGCCATCTTGGCACCGCCGCCCGGACGCAGCTCCACCGCGTGGATGGTGGTACCGGTCGGGATGTTGCGCAGCGGCAGGTTGTTGCCCGGCTTGATGTCGGCCGCGGGGCCGGACTCCACGAGGGCACCCTGCTCGAGGCCCTTCGGCGCGATGATGTAGCGCTTCTCGCCGTCCCGGTAGTGCAGCAGGGCGATGCGGGCGGTGCGGTTGGGGTCGTACTCGATGTGAGCGACCTTGGCCGGCACGCCGTCCTTGTCGTTGCGACGGAAATCGATCAGCCGGTAGGCGCGCTTGTGACCGCCACCCTTGTGACGGGTGGTGATGCGACCGTGGGCGTTACGTCCACCGCGACCGTGCAGCGGGCGGATAAGCGACTTCTCGGGAGTCGACCGAGTGATCTCGGCGAAGTCCGAGACGCTCGAGCCGCGACGGCCCGGGGTAGTCGGCTTGTACTTACGGATTGCCATGAGTCTTCTCGTCCTCTATGTCTCGTCAAGTCCCGCCCGCTTACGCGACCGGTCCTCCGAAGATCTCGATGGGCTTGCTGTCGGCCGAGAGGGTCACGAGCGCGCGCTTGGTGTCCTTGCGCTTGCCGTAACCGAACCGGGTCCGCTTGCGCTTGCCCTGACGGTTGGCGGTGTTGACGCTGGTCACGGTGACGCCGAAGACCTGCTCGACGGCAATCTTGATCTGCGTCTTGTTCGAGTCCGGGTGCACCAGGAAGGTGTAGGTGCCTTCCTCGATCAGTCCGTAGGACTTCTCAGAGATGACCGGGGCCAGCAAGATGTCGCGGGGGTCAGCGATGGTGCTCACTTGCTCTCCTCCTTGCTGTCTGCCTGGGCGGACTCGGCCGGCCCGTGGATGAACGCGTTGAGCGCCTCGACGCTGAACACGACATCGTCGCTGTTGAGCACGTCGTAGGTGTTCAGCTGGTCGGGTGCGATGGGGTGCACGCCTTCCAGGTTCTGCACGCTCTTCCATGCCGCGATGTCCTCGCGACCGACGACGAGCAGAAGCTTCTTGCGATCCGAGATCTCACCGAGGAACGACTTCGCACCCTTGGTGGACGGGGTCTGACCCGACACCAGTTCGGTGATCACGTGGATGCGCTCGTTGCGCGCCCGGTCGGAGAGGGCTCCGCGCAGGGCGGCTGCCTTCATCTTCTTGGGGGTGCGCTGGGAGTAGTCACGCGGCTGCGGGCCGTGGACGACGCCACCACCGGCGAACTGCGGGGCGCGGGTCGAGCCCTGACGGGCGCGGCCGGTGCCCTTCTGGCGGTACGGCTTCTTGCCACCACCGCGGACCTCGCCGCGGGTCTTGGTGGAGTGCGTGCCCTGGCGTGCCGCGGCGAGCTGAGCGACGACAACCTGGTGCATCAGCGCGATGTTGGCCGTGACGTCGAAGATCTCAGCGGGGAGATCGACGGTGCCGTTGGTCTTGCCACCGGCGGCCTTGACGTCGAGGGTCAGCTTGGTTGCGGTCTCGGTCATGCGGACGCACCACCCTTCACTGCGGTCTTGACGATCACGAGGCCACCCTTGCGGCCGGGGATCGCACCCTTGATGAGCAGCAGACCGTTCTCGGCGTCCACCTTGTGGACCGAGAGGTTCTGCGTCGTGATGCGGTCGCTACCCATGCGGCCCGACATGCGCATGCCCTTGAACACGCGGCCGGGGGTGGCGCAGCCACCGATCGAACCCGGGCGACGGTGCACGGCCTGCGCGCCGTGGGAGGCGCCCTGGCCGGCGAAGCCGTGCCGCTTCATGGTTCCGGCGAAGCCCTTGCCCTTGCTGGTTCCGGTGACGTCGACGTAGGCGCCGTCCTCGAAGACCTCGGCGGTGAGCTCCTGGCCGACCTCGTACTCGGAGGCGTCCGCAACGCGGAGCTCCACGACGTGGCGACGGGGGGTCACACCGGCCTTGGCGAACTGGCCGGAAACCGGCTTGTTGACCTTGCGCGGGTCGATCGCGCCGAAGGCGAGCTGCACGGCGCTGTAGCCGTCGCGCTCCTCGGTGCGGATCTGGGTGACGACGTTCGGTCCGGCCTTGACGACGGTGACCGGGACGACCCGGTTGTTCTCGTCGAAGACCTGGGTCATGCCGAGCTTGGTGCCCAGGATTCCCTTGATCTTGTTCTCAGTCATTGTTTTTGTCTCCGCCGCGCTCACTGGATGTTGACATCAACGCTGGCCGGCAGATCGATGCGCATGAGCGCATCGACTGTCTTGGGCGTCGGGTCGAGGATGTCAATCAGCCGCTTGTGGGTACGCATCTCGAAGTGCTCGCGCGAGTCCTTGTACTTGTGCGGCGAGCGGATGACGCAGTACACGTTCTTTTCAGTCGGCAACGGCACCGGTCCAACGACACGGGCCCCGGTACGGGTCACCGTCTCGACGATCTTGCGTGCTGACGCATCGATCGCCTCATGGTCGTAGGCCTTGAGCCTGATGCGGATCTTCTGTCCCGCCACGCTTGTGTCCTCTTCCTTGCCCGTTATGAATTAGGCCCTTGTAGACCCTGGGGGGCTACCTCGTTCGTGTAGACCCGTCATGGGCTACCTCGTTTGCACAGTTCCTGCCTTGCCCATGACTGTCCGAACGTTGGCGACCGGGCAAGTACCCGATCCGCTGCCGCTGTTCATCTGTCATGGTTCTCCGGTACACGCGGTCGGGCGTGTCGCCCTACCTCTCATACTCAAGGCACAATTGTCCCCTGAACATGAATACCGGATGCGCTCGCAAGTGAGCGCAGGTACTGCTTCCGTCCTGCATTGGCCTCGGCCCCGCACTGACTGCCGGAGCTTCGGTCATCTCTCGCCAGGCGCCGGACGCAGTGGAACACGACCGGGGTCTAGGCAACCCGAACAGTATGCCGCAGACCGGCCGGGAGTTCAAATCCGATCCGAGGCGACACCGCGCGCCAGAACTTACTCCAAAGTAAGATAGCGCCATGACGACTCAGACACCCACCTACCGCGGCTGGCTCAAGCTCCCCCGCAACCGCGTCGGCTCGACACTGTTCTCGCTGGGCATGTGCCTGCGGGTCCCCTACTTCGCGACGGTGCTCCCCCACGTCACCCGCCTCGAACCGGGACTCTGCGAGGCGAGGGCACCGAAGTGGTGGGGCGTGCACAACCACATCGGCACCTTCCACGCCATCGCCGCATGCAACCTCGCCGAGGCGGCGATGGGCATGCTCGCGGAGGCCACGGTGCCCACCTCGCACCGGTGGATCCCGAAGTCGATGAACACCCGGTACCTCACCAAGGCCGACACCGGGCTGCGCGCCGTGGCGACGGTTCCCGACCTGCCTGACTTCGCCGAGATCACCTCCGGCACGGACCTCGTGGTGTCCGTCGCGCTCTATGACAAGGCCGGCACCGAGGTGGTGCACGCGGACATCACCATCTGGGTGACCCCCAAGTAGCCACCGGCGGCTGCGCCGTCAGGCCGAGAGCGAGCCCCGCGAGCGCAGCCGCCTACGCATGTCCCAGAGGTAGACGGACCTGGGTGCATGCCGGACGACCCTCGGGATCCGCGGGTACACCCAGGATGCGAGCGTCATCACCCGATCGAACCTGCGCCGGTCCCGCTCGTTCCACGGCAGCTCGAACTGCTGCCGCAATCGCTCGGGCAGCAGCCCGGTCGTCAGCCACCGATACGCGGGCAGATTCGCGCGGATGAGCAAGGGCGCCCGGACCGGATGGAAGAGGTCCCTCGAGACGGCCCGGACCTTCGCGTCGACCTCGACACCGTCTATCTCCCGCTTCCAGTACGCGGCGAACTCGGCGCGATCGCGCGGCCAGAGCCCGTCCGGCACCTGGAGCGCGGTGCCGAGGATCGCGTACTCGCGGTACAGGGCGTCGGCATTCGCGTCGTCGAGCGCGCCGAAGACGCGTTCGTACAGGGTGACCGCGCTCTCGTAGAGGGTGGCGGCCACCCACAGCTGGAGCTGCGGGTCGAAGGCGTTGTAGTCATCCGAACGCACCTTGGCGTGCGCCTTGTTGACCATCCTGATGACGGCAGCGCGCTCCTCGTCGGTGCCGTAGACGACGGCATATATATAGGTCATCGTCGTCCGCAGGCGGTCGACCGCCCGATAGGCGAAATCACTGTGGTCCGCGACCCCGTGACCGACGCCACGATTCGCCACCTGGAGCAGGATCGCCCGCCCGCCCGCGGCGAGCATGATCCCCTCGCCCGCCAGATCCTGGATTGTCACTGCCGCCCGTCGACTCATGCTCGCCATGCAATCACACTGCGGTCTGGTTCACCAGACCTTTCGGGATGTCACTCAAAAGACGTGTTCAAAGGCAACAAATGAGATCTGTAGAGCGCGAGTGCATCCAGATTTTCTGTTAACTTAATCATCGAACCGCCAGGCGACGGACCGTCCGAACACCGGGACGGACGAACTGGTCGCGACATCGAGTCCGCGAGAAGGCGAACCGGACCCCAACATGTGACGAATCCAGCGCTGTCGACCACCCACGAAGTGGACGCATGACATACTCGCGTGCATGCCTTCACCCCACTCTGCCGTCCTGGTCGAGGGAATCAAGAAGTCGTTCGGCGACGTGCACGCACTGCGCGGCGTCAGCTTCGAGGTTCCCCGAGGGACCGTGCTCGGCATCCTGGGCCCGAACGGCGCAGGCAAGACCACCACGGTCAATGTGCTCTCGACGCTGCTGCGCCCCGACTCGGGCCGCGCGTTCGTGGCCGGCCATGACGTGGTGACGCAGGCCGCCTCGGTGCGACGCAGCATCATGACGACGGGCCAGTACGCGGCATTGGACGAATCACTCACCGCCCGTGAGAATCTCGTGCTCTTCGGGCGACTCCTTGGTTTGACCAAGCAGTCCGCGAAGGGCCGCGCCGAGGAACTGCTCCGCCAGTTCGATCTGGGGTACGCCGCGGACCGCAAGGTGTCGGGCTTCTCGGGCGGCATGCGGCGGCGCGTCGACATCGCCTGCGGCCTCGTCACCCGACCCGAGGTGGTCTTCCTGGACGAGCCGTCCACCGGCCTCGACCCCCGCAGCCGTCAGGGTGTGTGGTCGCTGGTGTCCGAGCTCAAGCAGCAGGGCATCACCATCTTGCTGACGACGCAGTACCTCGAAGAGGCCGACGTCCTCAGCGACAACATCGTGGTCATCGACAAGGGCACCGTGATCGCCGAGGGCACCGCCGACCAGCTCAAGGAGCGCACCGGCGGTAGCTACTGCGAGGTGGTGCCCGTGCAGCTCGCAGACCTGCCGCGGGTCTTCAACGTGCTGATGAGCCTGGTTCCGCCCGAGTACATCACCGAGACCGGACACGACCGGCTCTCGATTCCCGCGCAGTACGGCGCGCAGACCCTCGCCGAGGTGCTGCGCCGGCTCGACATCGCGCGGATCCCGCTCGCCGACATCGCGCTGCGCCGCCCGTCGCTCGATGACGTGTTCCTGGCGCTGACCGGAACGAGGGCCGAGGACGAGGAATCCGAACAAGCGAGCGTTGCGTCGTGACCGCGGTCGCCGCCAGCCCGGTCGTGATCGCACGCACCGGGCGGCACCGCAAGCCGCAGTTGTCCAGCGTGCAGCAGTGGCTGGCGCTGTCGGGACGCAACGTGCACACCATGTGGTCGCACGGACAGATCTTCGTCGCGGTCCTGGCACCGCTGATCTTCACGCTCGGTTTCTACCTGCCGCTGAAGTTCGTCATGAAGGTCCAGGGCATCGACTACGCACAGTTCGTGATGCCGATCATCGTGCTGCAGGCCATGGCGTTCACGGCCATCTCCGCGGCGGGCCGCGCCGCGTCCGAAGCGTCGAACGGGATGAACGCGCGGTTCCAGACGATGCCGATCTTCCCCGCGGTCCCGCTGGCCTCGCGGGTGACCGCGATGTTCATCCATGCGGTGATCTCGCTGGCCGCCGCGGTCACCTACGGCTACGTCATCGGGTTCCGCTTCGTCGGCGGCACATCACTCGCGGTGGTTTTCTGCGTGATGGCGCTCGGCGTCGGCATGACCCTCGCGATGGCGGGCGACGCCCTCGGAACCCTGACCAAGAGTCCCGAGATCACCAGCCAGTCGCTGACCCTCCCGCAGCTCATCCTGGGCATGTTCTCGAGCGGATTCGTTCCTGAGTCCCAATTCCCCGAGTGGTCTCAGGGCTTCGTCCGTAACCAGCCGATCTCGCAGTTCTCGGTCTCGATGCGGTCGATGGCCGAGGGCGGCATCACCCTGCACCAGCTGACACCATCGCTGCTGTGGTGCGCGGGTCTGCTGGTCCTGGCGGTCCCGCTGTCGATCTGGGCGAACGTGAGGCGAGGATGACCGACCTTCAGACCCGGGTGGCCACCCCGGCCACCCAAGGCTTTCCGGTCGTCACCGACCCACCGTCCGAGACGTCCTGGCCTGCCCTCTACGAGCACAGCCTGCTGCAGGCGGGCAGGCTGCTCCGCGGCTGGCTCCGCGACCCGTTCACCATCCTGCAGGCGGTCATCTACCCCGCCGTCACCATGCTCATGTTCTGGGCCGTGCTGGGCATCTCGATCACCAAGGCGACCGGGGTGAACAGCATCTTCGGCACCGCCCCGATGATGACCCTGGTCGGCGCCATGTTCGGCTGCATCGCCAGTGGCCTTTCACTCAAGAAGGAGTGGAAGACCGGGCTGCTCGCGCGCTTCTGGATCCTCCCGATGCACCGGGCCGCCGGCCTGGTGAGCCGCCTGATCGCCGAGTCGGTGCGCATCATGATCACGACTGTGCTGATCGTGCTGGTGGCGATCCCGCTCGGGTTCCGGTTCACACAGGGCTTCCTCGCGGCCGTCGGCATGCTGTTCGTCCCGCTCCTGCTGGGACTGGGCTTCGCGACACTGGTCACGATGTTGTCGGTGATGGCGGCCAAGGCGCCGTTGGTGGAGCTCCTCTCGCTGCTGTGCACCCTGATGATGTTCTTCAACTCCGGGTTCGTGCCGACCGCGGCCTACCCGACGTGGCTGCAGAACTTCGTCGAGAACCAGCCCATGTCGTGCGCGATCGACACGATGAAGGGCCTGACCCTGGGCGGACCGGTCGCGGAGCCGTTGATCAAGACGGCGCTGTGGTCGATCGGGGCCGTGCTGCTGTTCACCTACCCCGCCATCAAGGGCTACCAGAGGGCCGCACACAACCCGTTCTCCTAGGCCCCGCCCTGCTCCCGATCGACGAGAAAGGCCCCGCCCTCACGGGCGGGGCCTTTCTCGTGCGGTTGGCTACTCGATCGGGCCCGCAAGCAGTTCCCGAAGCACCGGCCCCATCTCCTCGAGCGCGGCGGGGCTCATCATCGCCCAGTGCGTGGCGTGTACGGACCGGTGCCGGACCGTGCCCGACACCGCCGGGGACCAGGACCGCGCCGCGATGGTGTCGTCCTCGCGCCCGTGGCCCGCGGTGAACAGCACCAGGTCGCCTTCGAAGCGGCCGGGGACGTAGCGGCGCATCAGCTCCACCGAGTTCGTGGCCGACGCGACCATCTGTCGCAGCCAGTCCTCGGACACCGCGGACAGCGGACCGCCGGTCGACGCCCGGATCAGTTCCAGCACCTCGTCGATGCCGGCCTCCGCCGGATCGAGGTCTGCCGTCGCCGCGATACCGAAGCCGCCGAGGATCTCCTCGGCCGTCACCGCCGCGCCGTCACCGAGTGCGTCCGCCGCCTCGCCCGCGAAGCTGTCGAGCATGATCAGCCGCTCGACCGACTCCCCCGCGGCCTGGAGCTCGACGGCCATCGCATGCGCGATCACACCACCGAGCGACCAGCCCAGCAGCCGATACGGCCCGCTCGGCTGCACAGCTCGGATCTCCGTCACGTACCGGTGCGCGATCTCCTCGATCGAGTCCGGCAGCGTGGCGTCGCCGGACGCCGCGGGCGACTGCAGACCGTAGACCGGCGTCTGCCCGTCCAGCACCGGGGTCAGAGCGGTGTACGCCCACGACAGCCCCAGCACCGGGTGCACGGCGAAGACGGGCGACCGCTCACCGGCCGCGCGGATCGGGAGCAGGACGTCGAACATGTCCGCCCCGGTCCCGCCTGCGCTCTCCGCGCCGGACTCGGCGTCGATCGCCGCCGCGATGCCCTCGGCCGTCGGGTCGAGGAACACGGCCCGCAACGGCACCGACACCCCGAGCACCTCGGCGAGCCGCGCCATCACCCGGGTCGCGGTCAGCGAGTTGCCGCCCAGGTCGAAGAAGGACGCGTCCACGGACACCTTCTCGATCTCGAGTATCTCCGCGAGCACCTCCGCCACGGCGGCCTCGGTGGCCGTGCTCGGGGCCCGGTACTCGCCGGTGTCCTCGAACTCCGGCACCGGCAGCAGCTTGCGGTCGAGCTTGCCGCTGGGGTTGAGCGGGAACTCGTCGAGAACGACGACCGCGTTCGGCACCATGTACACCGGTAGCACCGTCGCCACGTACCGCTTCAGCTCGTCCGCATCCACCGTGCCACCGTCCTCCGGCACCACGTAGGCGACCAGATGGTCGCCGCGCTCGTCGGACTGCACCAGGACGGCGGTCTGCCGCACCCCGTCGAAGCCCCGCACTGCCGACTCGATCTCCTCGAGCTCGATGCGCTGACCACGCAGCTTCACCTGGAAATCGGTACGCCCGATGTACTCGAGCACCCCATCCCCGCGGCGCCGAACCAGGTCACCGGTCCGGTACATCCGCTCACCCGAACCGCCGAACGGGTTCGCCACGAAGCGATCCGAGGAGATCCCCGGCCGCGTCAGATACCCGCGCGCCAGCTGCGGACCCGCCAGATACAGCTCACCCGCCACCCCGGCCGGGGTGGGCCGGAGCCCCGCGTCGAGCACGTGCACCTGGACGTTCCACTGCGGCAAACCGATCGGCGTCGTGACCGTGTCCTCCGCACGCGCCTCCCAGTTCGTCACCGACACCGCGGCCTCCGTCGGCCCGTACATGTTGTGCAGGCCCGCGTCGGTCAGCTCACGCCACCGCGCCGCCGTCTCCGGCGGCAGCGCCTCACCGATCACAAACGCCCGCTTGAGCGTCCGCAACGACGGCGCGTCGGCGACCGCGACGAACACGCCCAGCGGGGACGGCACGAAGGTCGCCGTGGTGACACCGTGCCCGGCGATCAGCCCGGCCAAGTACTCCATGTCCTTGTGGCCGTCCGGCTTGGCGATCACCAGGCGGGCACCGTTCTGCAAGGCCCAGAAGAACTCCCACACCGAGACGTCGAACGTCATGGCGATCTGCTGCAGCACCACGTCGTCGGTGCCCAGTCCGTACTCGGACTGCTTCCACACCAGCTGGTTCACGATCGCACGGTGGGTGACGACGACGCCCTTCGGCTTGCCGGTCGAACCCGACGTGAACATCACGTACGCCGAGTTGTCCAGGTGCAGCGGGGCGCGACGGTCCGCATCGGTGACCGGGGTCGCCGCATTGCCGGACACATCCAGACGGTCGATCTCGAGCATGTCGAAACGCCCGTCCACCTCGAACCGGTCCCGCGAGGTGGTCAGCACGCACACCGGGTTCGCCGTCTCGAGCACATAGTTCGTGCGCTCCGCCGGGTGATCCGGATCGATCGGCACATACGCGCCGCCCGCCTTGACGATCGCGTACATGCCGATCATCAGATCCAGCGAACGCCGGATACCAAGCCCCACCATCGATTCCGGGCCGACGCCCATCTCGATCAGGTGGCGGGCCAACCGGTTCGCCCGCGCGTCGAACTCCGCGTAGGTGAGCTCCTCACCCTCGAACACCAGCGCCTCCGCATCCGGCGTCCGCACCACCTGGGCATCGAAGAGATCGGCCAACGTCGCCGCCGGGATCTCGTGATCGGTCGCGTTCCAGCGCTCGAGTTCGGCGTACTCCATGTCGGAGAGCACGTCGAGGCCCCCGACCCTGACGCCCGGATCCGCGACCACCGCGGCGAGGATCCGGTCGACCCGGTCCAGGATCGCCTCGATTTCCTCGGGGGCGAAGAGGTCCGTCAGGAACTTCGCGTCCAACTGCAGGCGATCACCCGCCTCGATGTACAGCGACAGCGGGAAGGTGTTCGCGTCCGCGCCACCAACGCCGAGCAGGCGCATGCCGTCGATGTCCGCGTCCGCGGTCGCGGCGGCGGCATCGACCGGGTACGACTCGAACACGGTGATGGTGTCGAACACGGAGCCCGCGCCGGTGCGCTGCTGGATCGTCTGCAGGCCCACGTGATGGTGTTCGAGCAGGTCCGACTGCTCACCCTGGATGCGGCGCAGTAGCTCGGTCACCGTCTCGGCGCGATCCACGCGGATGTGCACGGGCAGCGTGTTGATGAACATGCCGACCATCGACTCCACGCCCGACAGCTCGGGCGGGCGACCCGAGACCGTGGCACCGAACACGACGTCGTCACGGCCGATCAGGCGCGAGAGCACCAGACCCCACGCCATCTGCACCACCGTGTTGAGGGTGACGCCCAGTTCGCGCGCGAGACCCGCCAGCAGGTCGGTCCGTTCGGCCGACAGGTGCAGACTGACCTGCCCAGGAAGCGAGGACTGTTCGCGACCACGGTCGGCGGGCGCCAGCAGCGTCGGCTCCTCCGCACCCACCAGGGACGCGCTCCACTGCTCGAGAGAGGCCGCCGCGTCGCGGGTGGACAGCCATTCGAGGAAGTCCCGGTAGGAGCGGACCGGCGGCAGCACCGATCCGTCGCCGCGGACCGCGTACAGCACGATCAGATCCTTGAGCAGCAACGGCATCGACCAACCGTCGACCAGGATGTGGTGGCTCGTCATCGCAAGCGAATACGTACCGTCCGCTCGCGTGATGAGACTGAACCGGACCAGCGGGGGCTCGGACATCTCGAACCGCTGCCTGCGGTCCTCGTCCAGGATCCGCTGGCGGTCGCCGTCGTCGCCGTTGCGGCCGAGGTCCACCTCGCGGAACGGAACGCTCGCCCCGTCCACGATCACCTGGATCGCGTTGCCCTCGTCGTCATGCCGGAAACCGGCCCGCAGGTTCGGGTGCCGGTCCACCAGCGCCTGTGCCGCCGCGCGCAGGCGGGCGACGTCGACGGCTCCGCCGAGTTCCATCACCACCTGCGAGGTGTAGACGTCGAGCGAGGTCGAGCTCTCCGCCAGCACCGCATGGAAGAACATGCCCTCCTGCAGCGGCGTCAGCGACCAGACATCCGCCAGTGACGGGTACTCGGCCTCGACCCTCTCGATCTCGTGCTGCGACAACGACACCAGCGGCAGATCGGCGGGCGTGAACGTCGCTCTCGGCGTCGCCTCGGCCCAGCGCCCGATGGCCTCGAGGGCGCGCGACCACAACTCGGCCAGCGCACGCACCTCGGACTCGTCGATCAGTCCCGGTGGGTACGCGAAGGTGGCGCTCAGCCGGGCCCCGGTGACCTCGGCGTTGATGTCCACGACCGCCGCGGCGGGCAGGTCCGCGTCCGGGGCAGCCGACACCGACAGCTCGCCCTTCGGGGCGGGCAGCCAGCCGATCGGCGCGGAATCCGCCGGCTCCTCGCCGCCGAGCTGACCGAGGTAGTTGAAGCCGATCTGCGGCAGCGGCAGTGCGGCCAGTTCGGCCGACGTCCGCTCGTTCAGGTACCGCAGCAGGCCATACCCGATGCCCTTGTCCGGCAGCGCGAGCAGCTGTTCCTTCACTGCCTTGACCGCCGAACCGACGGCGGCACCGCCTGCCAGTGCGGCGTCGAGATCGATCCCCGGCAGGTCGAGTCGGAGCGGGAACATACTGGTGAACCAGCCGACGGTTCTGGTCAGGTCCGCACCGGGCACAGTGTCTTCCTCGCGGCCGTGGCCCTCGAGCTTGATCAGCGTCGAGGACTCGTCCACGCCGCGATCACGACGCCATGCAGAGACGGCGAGGGCCAGCGCGGCGAGCAGGCCGTCGTTCACGCCGCCCCGGACGGCCGCGGGCACCGCCGTCAACAGCGCGTCGGTGACCTGCTCGGACAGTTCGACCTTCACTTCGGCGATGGACGCGAACACGTCGACCGCAGGGTCGAGCGGGCGCGACGCCAGCAACGGGTCGTCCCCGCCCTGCACCGTTCGCCAGTACGACATCTCGGCTTCCCGGGCCGCGCTGTTCGCCTCGTCGGCGAGACCGTGCGCCCAGCGGCGCATGGAGGTCCCGACCGGCGGCAGCTCCGGAGTGGCGCCCCCGGCGACGAACTGCCACGCGGCCAGCAGGTCCGCGACCAGGATGCGCCAGGAGACGCCGTCGACGATGAGGTGGTGGGCGACGATGAGCAGTCGGCCTGCGCCCTCGGTGCCGGGGGCCGGGTCGAACCACACGAACCGCACGACCGAACCCGTGGCGAGGTCGAGGAGACCGGCCGCCTCCTCGAAGGCGGGAGCCGCGAGGGCCTCGAATTCAGGGCTGCCCGGCAGCGACCCGGCATCGAACTCGACCCGGCTGATCAACGCGTCCACGTCGACGGACCCCGCGGTGCCGATCGACAGGATCGGGTCGGCTCCGGGGATCGACGACCGGAGCATGTCGTGTCGCTCGAAGAGCGCACCAAGGGTGGCCAGGAGACCGGCCCGGTCGATGCCCTCGGGCAGCGCGAGATAGGCCGGCATGAGCAGCCGGTTGTGGCCACCCGGGCGTTCGGTCATCCATCGCATGATCGGGGTCAGCGGCATGTCGCCGACTCCCCCGCCCTCGAGCTCGGCGAGAACCACCGCGCCGCCGGACTCCGAGGTGAGCGTGGCGACCTGCGCCAATCCGGCGACGGTCTTGCGCTCGAACACATCACGCGCCCGGATCAGCACGCCGGCCGCCTTTGCCCGGGTGACCAGCTGGATCGAGACGATGCTGTCGCCGCCAAGCGCGAAGAACGAGTCGACCACGCTGACCCGGTCCACGCCGAGAACCTCGGCGAACAGTCCGGCCAGGATCTCCTCCACCGGGTTCGTGGGAGCCACGAACGATTCGAGCGAGGAACCGAAGTCGGGCTCGGGCAGCGCCTTGCGGTCCACCTTGCCGTTGACGGTCAACGGGATCGCATCGAGGACCACGATCGCCGACGGCACCATGTGCGCGAGCAACGAGCGGCCGACGAACTCGGTCAGGGCGGCGACCTCGACCGTCGCGGATGCGACCGGCACGACGTACGCCACGAGCACCGTGGCCCCCGATGGTCCCTGCCTGCCGACGGTGACCGCGAAGTCCACCGTCTCGTGTGCGGACAGCGCCGCGTCGATCTCGCCGAGCTCGATGCGGAAACCGCGCACCTTCACCTGGAAGTCGCTGCGGCCGACGTACTCGATCTCGAGTCCGTCGGCAGTGACATCCCCCGTCGCTCCGCTCGCCCCACGTCGGACCCAGCGCACCACGTCGCCGCTTCGGTACATGCGGGCACCGGGATCACCGAAGGGGTTGGCCACGAATCGATCCGCGGTCAATGCCGGGCGGGCATGGTAGCCGCGGGCCATCTGGACGCCGCCGATGTACAGCTCGCCGGCCACCCCGACCGGGACCGGCCGCAGCCGCGAGTCGAGGACCACGGCGGTCATGTTCCGGATGGGTCCGCCGATCGTGAGCAGCTCGCCGGGGGTCAGCGCGTTGCTGATCGCCGCCATGATGATCGTCTCGGTAGGGCCGTAACCGTTGTAGAAGTTGCGGCCCGGCGCCCAGATGTCGACCAGGTTGTCCGGCACCGCCTCACCGCCCGCGACCAGATGCTGCAGGCAGTCCAGGCCCTCGGGCGAGAGCGAGGCCAGCGCGCCCGGGGTGATGAACGCGTGCGTCGCGCCGCCCGTGGCGATCACCTCGGCCAGCTCCGACCCGCCGTAGACGACCGGCGGCACGATCACCAGGGCCGCACCCGACCCGATCGCCAGCAACAGCTCCAGCATCGACGCGTCGAAGCTCGGCGACGAGAAGTGCAGCGCCCGCGACCCCGAGGTCACCGAATAGCGCTCGCGCTGCTCGGCCGCGAAGTTCGCCAGGCCCACATGGGAGACGACGACGCCCTTCGGCAGTCCGGTCGACCCGGACGTGTAGATCACGTACGCGGCACCGGTTTCGCGCACCGGTGCCGTGCGATCGGCGTCGGTCAGCGGTGCGGTCGAGGCGGCCGCCCACCGGTCCGCGAACCGCGGGTCGTCGAGGACCAGCCACGAGAGGGCCGCGGCGGATCCTCCGCCCGGCAGGTCCGCCGCGTGCTCGGTGTCGGTGAGCCCGAGCACCGCTCCGGAGTCGGTGACCATGTGCTCGATGCGGTCCGACGGGTACGCCGGGTCCATCGGGACGAACGCGGCACCGGTCTTCGCGATCGCCCACAGCGCCACCTGCGACTCGATCGAGCGCGGCAACGCGAGGGCCACGAACGACTCCGGTCCGACACCCGCCTCGATGAGCACCCGCGCGAGCGCGTTCGAACGATCGTCGAGTTCCCCGTAGGACACGGTCCGGTCGCCGAGGATCAGGGCGGTCGCAGCCCGGTCCGCGGCCGCGGCGGCCAGCAGTTCGGGCAGCGTCCGGGCCGGCTCCGGTCGGACCGGTCCCCGCACCGGGGACAGCGCCGCGCGCTCGGCCGCGTCGGTGACGGCCACGTCGCCCACCGCCGTCGACGGTTCGGCGACCACCGTGGTGAGTACGCGGATGAACCGCTCGGACAGGGTCCGCACCGCCGCCTCGTCGACCAGTTCGGTGGCGTGGATGAACTTCAGGTGCAGCGCGCTGTCGAGGCTGGCGGTCATCGCGACCGGGTAGTGCGCGGCATCGATGCCGTCCATGCCGAGCACCCGCATTCCGGCGATGTCGGTCTGCGAGGTCGCACCCGCCATGTCGACGGGGAAAGACTCGAACACCGCGAGGGTGTCGAACATCGCGGCTTCGCCTGCGGCGCGCTGGATCTCGGCCAGGCCGACGTAGTGATGGTCGAGCAGGTCGGCCTGCTCGGCCTGCACACGGGTGAGCAGCTGTGCCACCGACTCCGACGGATCCAGGTGCACGCGCAGCGGCACCGTGTTGATGAACAGGCCGATCATCGACTCCACGCCGGGGATCTCCGGCGGCCGGCCCGAGACGGTGGCTCCGAACACGGTGTCCTCGCGGCCGGTGAGCGCGCCGAGCAGGATCGCCCAGGAGACCTGCACGAAGGTGTTCGGCGTGACGCCGAGTTCGCGTGCACGGGAGACGAGTTCCGCGGTCTCCGTCGCACCCAGCTGGGTGAGGTACTGGCCGGAGGTGTTGTCCTGCTGGCGGCCCCGGTCGCCGGAGACGAGCAGCGTCGGCCCCTCCACACCGGCGAGCGAGTCCTCCCACGCGAGCAGCGAACGCGCGTGGTCGCGCTCGGCCAGCCACGCCAGGAAGTCGCGGTACGAGCGCGCCTGCGGCAGCACCGAGGCGTCGCCGTCCGCCGCGTACAGCACCAGCAGTTCCTTGAGCACCAACGGCGTGGACCAACCGTCGATCGCGATGTGGTGGTTCATCACCACCAGCTCGTACTCACCCTCGCCGAGGGTGATCAGCGTCAACCGCATCAGCGGCGGCTCGCCGAGGTCGAACTTGGCCAGTCGGTCCTGTTCGACGATCAGGGTCCGCTCGGCGCCCCGGTCGGCCTCGTCCAGGCCGGACAGATCGACGGTGACGAACGGGATCTCGGTGTCCTCGAGCACCACCTGCGCCGCGATGCCCGTGTCGTCGGTGACGAAGGCGGTACGGAAGCTGGGGTGCCGATCGATCAGTGCCTGGGCGGCCCGGCGCATCCGGTCGGCGTCGACGACGCCGCCGAGCCGCAGACACAGCTGTGCCGTGTAGACGTCGACGGCGGACTCTGCCAGCGCCGCATGGAAGTACATGCCGTACTGCAGCGGCGAGAGCGACCAGATGTCCGACATCGTCGGGAAGCGCGCCTCGTACCCTTCGATCTGCGACTGCGTCAGCGAGACCAACGGAAGGTCGGAGGGGGTGAACCCACCAGCGCCCTCGCTGCCCGCATGGCTCGCGACCGCGTCGAGCGCGGCGGTCCACAGCTCCGCCAATTCGGCGACGTCCTCGCCCGACAGCACGCCGGTCGCGAAGTCGAACGCCGTCGAGAGCGTCTCGACGCCTTCGGAGTTCGAGACGACCGCGTTGATGTCGAGCGCGGACACCGGCATGTCCGGGTCGAGGGCCGACCCGAGGACGCCGCCGTCACCGACGGGCACCCAGCCCATCTCGCGCATCTCGTCGGTGACCTCGAACGCACCGGTCCTGCCGAGGTAGTTGAAGCCGATCTGAGGGGCGGCGAAGCCGCTCAGCTCCGGGGCCGTGTCCGCGTTCAGGTACCGCAAGAGTCCGTATCCGATGCCCCGGTCCGGGACGGCGAGGAGCTGCTCCTTGACCATCTTGATCGCCTGGCCCGCGGCCGGGCCGGCCGCGAAGGCGTCGTCCAGGTCCACCCCAGACACGTCGATCCGAACCGGGAACAGCGAGGTGAACCAGCCGACGGTGCGGGACAGGTCCGCACCCTCGACCGCCTCCTCCTCGCGGCCGTGTCCCTCCAGGCCGAGCAGGGTCGCCGACGCGGCGATGCCGCGCCGCTCACGCCAGCGCGCCACCGCGAGCGCCAGGGCGGCGAGCAGTCCGTCGTTGACACCGCCGCCGAAGGCCCGCGGCACCGCGGTCAGCAGCCCCTCGGTGGTCTCGGCGGACGCCTCGACCCGGGCCCCCGCGGTCGTCGACACCACGTCGATCGCGGGATCGACCGGCCGCGACCCGAGGGTCGGGTCGGCGCCCTCGAGCACGCTCCGCCAGTAGCCGAGCTCCCCGGCGCGCCGCTCGGACACCGCGGCCTCGGCGAGCCCGTGAGCCCACCGGCGCAGCGAGGTACCCACCTCGGCCAGCTCGGGCTGCACACCCGACTGCACCTGGCCCCACGCGGAAGCAAAGTCCGGCAACAGGATCCGCCAGGACACACCGTCAACCGCGAGGTGGTGGATCACCATCAACAGACGACCGTTGGTGGCACCCGCCCCGGCCGCCGGGTCGAACCAGACGAACTGGGCCACGACCCCGGCAGCGGGATCGAGCCGGTCTGCGGCCGCCTCGAACTCGCCACGGACGAGCGCGGTGAACTCCTCCGCACCGGGTCGCGACCCGAACTCGACGCGGTGGACCAGCCGTGCCGCCGGGACCGACCCGGCCTCGGTGACGGTGAGCCCGGAGCCGTCGGCGTTCCATCGCAGACGCAGCGCGTCGTGCCGATCGAGCACGGACTGGATCGTCGATTCCACCGTGGCACGGTCGATTCCGTGCGGCAACGTCACGAAGCTCGACTGCGAGAACCGGCGCAGCAGGCCACCACGCTCGGCGGTGGCCCGCATGATCGGCATGAGCGGCATCTCGCCCACTCCGCCGCCCGGCAGCTCCGCCAGGGCGATGGCGGCCACGGTGGCCTCCCCGGCGACCGCGGCAATCCCCGCGACCGTGCGGTGCTCGAAGACCTGACGGGCTGTGAAGGCAAGGCCCGCGGCCTTGGCCCTCGTCACCAGCTGGATCGACATGATGCTGTCACCACCGAGCGCGAAGAACGACTCCTCCACACTCACCCGATCCACACCCAGCACCTCAGCGAACACCGCCGCGAGGGTCTCCTCCGCAGGCGTCCGCGGCGCCACATACGCCCGCTCGTCGCCACCGAAGTCCGGCGCAGGCAACCCCTTACGATCCAGCTTGCCGTTCCCGGTCACCGGCATGGCCTCGAGCAGCACGATCGCGTCCGGAACCATGTAACCGGGCAGCGCCGCCGACAGCGCCGCACCGAGATCCGCGGTGTTCACGTCGGATCCGACGACATAGCCCACCAGCCGCTTGCCGCGCTCGGTGTCCGCGGCGACCACGACCGCCTGCTCCACCGCAGGCTGCTCCAGCAGCGCCGACTCGATCTCACCCAACTCGATCCGCTGACCACGCAGCTTCACCTGGAAGTCCGTGCGGCCCAAATACTCCAACTGCCCGTCCGCACCCCACCGGGCGACGTCACCGGTGCGATACATGACAGCGCCGTCCGCCGAGAAGGGGTTCGCGACGAACCGCTCCGCGGTCAGTGCGGGCCGGTCGTGGTAGCCGCGTGCGACCTGACCACCCGACAGATACAGCTCACCCCTGACCCCGGGGGCGACGGGGTGCAAACGCTCATCGAGCACATACGCCTGCGAATTCCACACCGGGACACCGATCGGCATCGCGACCGTCTCCGACCCGCCGGCCCAGTAATGCACCGACGTCAGCGTCGTCTCCGCCGGACCATACGCATTGTTGATCCGCACATCCGACGCCCGCATCGTCCGCGCCGCCAACTCCGGGCTCAACGCCTCACCAGCCAACTGCAGCGCCCGCACCGACGGCGGGAACGCCAACTCCGGACCCGACAGGAACGCCGCCAACATCGACGGCACAAACCCGAGCACCGTCGCCCCATACCGGCGCGACAGCTCGATCAGATACTCCGCATCACGATGCCCCTCGGGCTTGGCGATCACCAGATGCCCACCGACGATGAACGGGACGAACAACTCCCACACCGACGGATCGAACACCGTCGGCGTCTTCTGAATCACCACATCAGCAGCGGTCATCCCGTACTCACCGACAAACCAGCCCAGCTGGTTGACGATCGCCGCGTGACTGACCGACACACCCTTCGGCACACCCGTCGAACCCGACGTGAAGATCACATACGCCGGGTTCGCCCGGTGCAACGGACACACCCGCTCCGCATCCGTGATCGGGGCGGCGTCGAGATGCCCGACGTCCGCCCGGTCGATCTCGACCACGGTCACACCCTCGGGCAGCGCCGCCTCGTCCCACGACGTGGTCAGCACACACACGGGCCGCGACAGCTCGAGGACCCGCTCCACACGGTCCGCCGGCTGATCCGGATCCACCGGCACATACGCACCGCCGGCCTTCATCACCGCATACATCCCGACCAGCATCTCCATCGAGCGCCGCGCCGCCAGGACCACCCGATCCTCCGGCCCCACACCCAACGAGATCAGATGCCGCGCAAGACGATTGACCCGCGCATCGAACTCCGAGTAGGTGAGCGTCACACCCTCGAACGTCACCGCCGCGGACTCGGGGTTGCGCGCCACCGAACGATCCAGCAACTCCACCAACGTGGTCGGCTCCACCGGCACCTGTGTCCGGTTGAACTCCACCAGCATCCGCTCACGCTCGGCGTCGTCGAGCAGATCCAGATCCCCCACCACCATCGACGGATCGGCCACGACGGCCTCGAGAATCCGGACATACCGCCGAGCCATCCGCTCGACCGTGACACGGTCGAACAGCGCAGTGGCGAACCCGAAGGTGCCCTCGAAACCCGAGCCGATCTCGGAGAACGACAGCTCGAGGTCGTACTTGGCCTGACCGAGGTCGGTGTCGAGGCCGGTGACCCGCAGGCCAGGCAGCTCGAAGACCGGGAAATCGATGTTCTCGAACCCGAACGAAGCCTGCACCAACGGCGCGTGCGCTGTGGACCGCGGCGGATCCAGGATCTCCACCAACCGCTCGAACGGCAGATCCGCGTGCGAGAACGCCCGCAGGTCACCCTCGCGAACCGACTCCAGCACCGACTCGAAGGAAGCACCCGAATCGACGCGCGTCCTCAGCACCAAGGTGTTGACGAACATGCCCACGATCGGGTCGAGGGCCTCCTCACCGCGACCTGCCACCGCCGTCCCCACCGCGACGTCACCGGTACCGGACAGGTGCGCCAACAGCACCGCATAGGCGGCCTGCATCACCATGAACGAGGTCGCACCCGACCGCCGTGCCAGGGCCTCGACGCCGGCAGTGACCTCCGCGGGAACGGGGAAGCTCACCCGTTCGCCTGCCATCGACTGCACGGCCGGGCGCGGCCGGTCCGTCGGCAGTTCCAGCAGGTCCGGCAGGCCGTCCAGCGCGGTGCGCCAGTGTTCGATCTGCGTCGCGATCACGGACTCCGGGTCGTCCTCCGAGCCCAACGCCTCCCGCTGCCACAGCGCAAAGTCCGCGTACTGGACCGCGAGCGGCTCCCACTGCGGCGCCTCGCCCTGCGAACGAGCGACGTACGCGAGCATCACGTCCCGGGCCAGGGGCGCCATCGAGGAGCCGTCGGCACTGATGTGATGCACCACCACGAGCAGGACGTGGTCGTCCGGCGCAACCTCGAACAGCACCGCGCGCAACGGGATCGAGTCCGTCACATCGAAGCCACGGCCGGCGAACTCGGCCGCCCGCGCTATCAGGTCCACCTCGCCGACGGTGCTCCGGGTCAGGTCGACGTGCGCCGACTCGACCGGGATCACCCGCTGCTCGGGACCATGGGGGCCGGACGGGAATACAGTGCGCAGCGACTCGTGCCGCGCCAGCACATCGCGCATGGCCGCCTCGAGCGCGGCGACATCGAGCTCACCGGTCAGCCGGACCCCCAGCGGAATGTTGTAGGCGGCCGAGGCGGTGTCGAACTGGTTGAGGAACCAGATCCGCTTCTGCGCCATCGACAGCGGCACCCGATCGGGGCGCGGGCCGGCCACCAGCGCGGGCCGGTCGCCGTCGCGGCCTGCCGAGGCCGCCGCCACCGCGAGAGACGCCGCCGTCGGCGCGTCGAACAGCTCACGCACACCCAACCGGACTCCGAGCGCCGCGTTCACCCGGGCGATCACCCGGGTCGCGACCAACGAGTTGCCGCCGGCGTCGAAGAAGTCCTCGTCCACTGACACCCGGTCGACGCCGAGCACGTCGGCGAAGACCCCGGCGACGACCTCCTCGATCGGGTTACGCGGGGCGACGAACTCACCGGACTGCTCGAACACCGGCTCCGGCAGGCCACTGCGGTCGAACTTGCCATTGGGGGTCAGCGGGATCGCGTCGATCTCCATGAACGCCGACGGCACCATGTGAGCCGGCATCTCGACGCCCGCGTACTCGGTCAGTGCGGACCTGTCGATCGAGTGGCCGTCCGCCGCGAGGACGTAGGCGACCAGGACGGTGTTCCCCGAGGCCGTCTTGTGTCCGACGGTGGCCGCGAACTCGACGCTCTCGTGCCGCGAGAGGGCGGCGTCGATCTCGCCGAGCTCGATGCGGAATCCGCGCACCTTGAGCTGGAAGTCGCTGCGGCCGACGTACTCGATGGCCAGTTCGCCGTCGACCTCGACCCAGCGGACGACGTCGCCGGTGCGATACATCCGGGAGCCGGTCTCCGCGAACGGGTTCGCCACGAACCGGTCCGCGGTCAGCGCGAACCGCTCGTGGTACCCGCGGGCCAGCGCCGCGCCGGCGAAGTACAGCTCACCGGGCACGCCGACCGGGACCGGCCGCAGACGGTCGTCGAGCACGAGGGCGTCCGTTCCCCGGGTCGGGCCACCGATGGTGATCCGCTCGCCCGGCACCATCGGCGCGCTCATCGTGACGACGACGGTGGTCTCTGTCGGACCGTAGATGTCGTACATCCGACGGCCGGGTGCCCATTTGACCACCAGCTCGGCGTGCACCGCCTCGCCACCGACCGCGACATGGGTGAGCGCGTCGAGTCCGGTCGGCTCGACCGTCGCGAGCGCCGCGGTGGTCACGAAGGCGTGGGTGATCCTCCGCTCGCGCAGGAAGTCGCCGAGCTCGGCGCCACCGTAGATGCCCTGCGGGACGATCACCATCGTCGCGCCCGCGCCGAACGCGAGCAGGAGTTCGAGGACCGCGCCGTCGAAGCTCGGCGACGCGAAGTGCATCGTCCGCGACTGCGGGGTCACCGAGAAGTGCTCGCGCTCCTGCGCGGCGAGGTTCGCCAGGCCGGTGTGGGTGATCAGGACGCCCTTCGGCCGACCCGTCGAGCCGGAGGTGTAGACCATGTAAGCACCGGACTCGAGGGACAGCGGGCGGGTCCGGTCCGCGTCGCCGATCGGGGCCGCGGACTCGGCCTCGACCTCCGCGGCGAGCTCGGCGCTGTCGAGCGGCAGCCACGTCACGGTGGTGGGCAGCGTCGCCATGCCTGCGCCCGTCGCCAGCCCGACCCGAACACCGGAGTCGGCGATCAGGTACTCGATCCGCTCCCGCGGGTACGACAGGTCGAGCGGGACATACGCGGCGCCGGTCTTCGCGATCGCCCAGACCGCGAGCACCGACTCGATCGAGCGCGACAGCGCCACCGCGACGAAGTCCTCCGGCCCGACACCCAGCCGGATCAGTTTGCGCGCCAGCTTGTTCGAGCGCTCGTCGAGTTCGCGATAGGTCACTGCGAGGTCGCCGTACTCCACCGCGTTGGCGTCCGGATTCAGCGTGACCGCCGCGGCCAGCAGCTCCGGCAGGCTCGCGGGCGCGACCCCAGGGGCGCCCGACACCGGCGCGAGCCGTGCCAGCTCGTCGCGGTCGAGCAGCCTCACATCGGAGACCGCGCGCGATGGCGCCTCGACGACCGATTCCAGGACCCGCAGGAAGCGGGTGGCGAAGTCCGCGACCGTCGATTCGTCGAACAGATCGGCGGCATAGGTGAACTCGGCGGTCAGCGCGCCGCCACCGGCGGGATCACTCTCCATCATCATCAGCTGCAGGTCGAACTTCGCGACCTGCAGGCCGCTCTCCAGTGCGCTCACCGTGAGACCGGGCAGTTCCAGCGCGGCCTGCTCGAGGTTCTGGAATCCGAGGATCACCTGGGCGAACGGCGAGTGCGCCCGCGAGCGGGTCGGGTTGAGGGCCTCGACGAGCTGCTCGAACGGCACGTCGGCATTGCCGAACGCGCCGAGGTCGGTCTCCCGGACCTGCTCGAGGAGCTCGGCGAACGAGGCGTTCGCGTCGATGGCCGTGCGCAGCACCAGCGTGTTGACGAACATGCCGACGAGATCGTCGAGCTGGCGCTCGCCGCGACCGGCGACGGGGGTCGCGATGGCGATGTCGTCGGTGTTGCCGAGCCTCGAGAGGAGCACCGCGAGTGCCGCGTGGACGGCCATGAACAGGGTGGCACCGTGCTCGCGGGCGAGCGCGTCGAGGCGCCTCCGCAGCTCGGGGTCGACGGTGAAGGCGACGCTGCCCGCCCGGAAGGACTGCTGCGGGGGCCGCGGCCGGTCGCCCGGGAGTTCGAGGACCTCGGGGATCCCGTCCAGCGCGGACTTCCAGTACTCGATCTGCTGCGCCGCCAACGACTTCGGGTCGTCGGGGGTGCCGAGGACCTCGCGCTGCCAGATGCTGAAGTCGGCGTACTGGACCTCGAGCGGGGACCACCGCGGCGCCTCCCCGGCGACGCGTGCCAGGTAGGCCGTGACGAGGTCCCTGGCCAGCGGCGCGGTCGAGGCGCCGTCGGACGAGATGTGATGGATCGACATCGCGAGCACGTGCTCGGCGGCATCCGCATCGGCGATCTCGACGATCGTGACCCGCAACGGGATCGCGGTGGTCACGTCGAAGCCCGTGGAGAAGAACGCGATCAGCTCGGCCGGCAGCTCGGACTCCGCGACGGTCGCGGTGCGCGCGTCGAGGTCGACGTCCGCCGCGGGCACGATCACCTGGTGCGGACCGTCGTCGGTGTTCGGGAACATCGTCCGGAGGGACTCGTGGCGTTCGAGGACGTCACCGAGCGCGGCCCGGAGGATGTCGGTGTCGAGGGCGCCGCTGAGCCTGATCGCCATCGGGATGTTGTAGACCGGCGAGGTGATGTCGTACTGGTTCAGGAACCACATCCGAGACTGCGCCAGCGACAACGGGATCCGGGCGGAGCGCGGCCGGGGCGCCAGTTCGATGCGCGCCTCGGCGCGGCCTTCCCCGTTTTCGATCCGGGCGGCCAGCTCGGATACCGTCGGCGCCTCGAAGAGGTCGCGCAGACGCAGCGCCGCCCCGGTCCCCGCATTGACCCGGGCCACGACCTTGGTCGCGACGAGCGAGTCGCCGCCGAGGGCGAAGAAGCTGTCGGTCGCGGACACCCGGGGCACCGACAGCAGCTCGCCGTAGACGGCCGCGACGATCTCCTCGACGACGGTCGCCGGCGCCACGTAGGCCTCATCCGCGGAGCCGAAATCGGGATCCGGCAGTGCCTTCCGATCGACCTTGCCGCTGGGGGTCAGCTCGAACTCGTCGAGGACCACGACCGCCGAGGGCACCATGTAGTCGGGCAGGGCGCCCCGGGCGATCTCGGTGACCGCCTCTTCGAGTCCGTCCGGGGAGTCGGCGGGCACCACGTAGGCGACCAACCGGTCGATCCCGGTCTCGGTGGTCTTCACCACCACGGCGACCTGGCCCACCCGCGGGTCGGCGAGCAGCGCCATCTCGATCTCGCCGAGTTCGACCCGCAGGCCTCGGATCTTGACCTGAAAGTCGGTGCGGCCGACGTACTCGAGCTCGCCGTCGGCGTTCCAGTACACGACGTCGCCGGACTGGTACATCCGCTCGCCGCCGCCACGGAACGGGTTCGCCACGAACCGGGACGCGGTGAGCACCACCCGGTTGCCGTAGCCGCGGGCGAGCACCAGCGGACCGCCGATGTACAGCTCACCCGCGACACCGGGGGGCACCAGGCGCAGTTGCTGATCGAGCACGTACAGCTCGTAGTTCGGCAGCGCCGGACCGATCGGGACCCGACCGTCCGGGTAGCCGGTCAGCACCGAGTGCAGCCGGTGATCGGTGATCATGTCGGTGGCCTCGGTCGGCCCGTAGTTGTTGTGGATGCGGGTGCCCGCCGCCTCGAGATGCGCCAGCCTGGCCGGGTTGAACGACTCACCGCCCAGGTGCAGCGACCGCAGCGCGGGCAGGACCGACTGGTCCGCGTCCGCGTCGAGCAGCGTGGCGAAGGCGCTCGGCGCCAGGTTCGCGTTGACCACCGAGCCGCCGCCGATGATCTCCAGGATCTCGACCGGGTCGAAGGGGTCCCCCGCCAGGTGCAGCACGCCACCGTCGGACAGGGTGACCCACACGTTCTTCTGTGTCTGGTCGAACACCGGCGAGTTCGCCACCAGCGCACCGTCACCCGGCTCCAACAGAATCTCGCCGCGATACCACTCGGCGGTGTTGAGGACGCCCGCCATCGGCACCAGGGTCGGCTTCGGCCTACCGGTCGATCCCGAGGTGGTGATCACGTACGCGAGGCGATGACCGGCACCCGGTTCGGTCCAGCGGTTCGGCGGGGCCGTCTCGGGCCTGCTCGCGAGCCGGGCCTCGGTGTCCGCGTCGCCAAGGCGCACGAGCGCTCCGGAGTAGGCGAGCTCCTCGCCCCACCCGTCCGCGAGCACCACGGCGGCGACCTCACAGTCCTCGAGGATGGCCGCGATCCGGTCCGACGGCGCCTTCGGATCGACCGGCAGGTAGGCCGCGCCGACCTTCCACGCCGCCAGCATGCCGACCACCCAGTCCACCGACCGCGGGACGATCAGCGCCACCACGTCGTCGATGCCGACGCCTGCCGCGATCAGCTCATGAGCCAACCGGTTGGCTCGGCGGTCGAGCTCGCCGCGCGTGACGGTCGTGCCCGTTGCCACCACGGCGATCGCGGAGGCGTCCTGCGCGACACGCGCATCGATGCGCTCGAGCAACGTCTCGGAGGTGCGGGCGAGTTCGGTGCGGTTGTACGAGTCGAGCAGTCGCAGCTCGTCGTCGGTGATGAGCCGCAGCGAGCCGACGTTCGCCTCCGGACGCGCCACGAACTCGCGCAGCACCCGGATCGTGCGATCGAGATGACCGGCGACGGTCGCCTCGTCGAAGGCCTCGTGCTGGAACTCGGCGGCGAGGTGCAGACGGCCGTCGACCGGAGCCGCCACGATCGAGAGCGGGAAGTGGCTCGCGGCAGCGGATTCCACACCCATCAACCGCATGCCGGCGATGTCGACGTCGCCGCCCACTCCGGAGGTGTCCACCGGGTAGGACTCGTAGATCACGGCGGTGTCGAAGAGCGCGGCATCTCCTGCCGCACGGTGGATGTCGGTGAGGCCGAGGAAGTGGTGGTCGAGCAGACCGGCCTGCTCGGACTGCAGGCGGGCCAGCAGGTCACGAACCGCCTCGCGCGGATCGAGCCGCACGGCAACGGGAATCGTGTTGATGAACAGTCCGGCCATCGACTCGACCCCGGACAGGTCCGACGGCCTGCCGGACACGGTGGCACCGAACACGACGGTGCCGCGGCCGCTGAGCATGCCGAGCACGACACCCCAGGCCGTCTGCACCAGCGTGTTGAGCGTGACGCCGAGCTCGGCCGCCAGCGCCTCGGCGCCCGCGGTCTCCTCGGCGGAGAGCGAGCCCTCCACCTTGCCGGGCACCGCGGCGTGGTTGACGCCCTGCACCGCCGGCGCCAGCAGGGTCGGGTCGTCCGCAACGGCAAGCGCCGCGCGCCAGGTCTCGAGCGACTGCGCACGATCCTGTCCGGCCAGCCACTGCAGGTAGTCCTTGTAGTCCCTGGCCCGGGGCAACACCGAATCGTCGCCGTCCACGGCGTAGAGCGCCATCAGCTCACGGATGACCAGCGGGGTGGACCAGCCGTCGAGGATCACGTGGTGGTTGGTGAACACGAGCTGCCAGCGATCGGCCGCCAGTGCCAGCAGGGTCAACCGGACCAGCGGCGGTGTCGCCATGTCGAAGCCCGTCGCCCGGTCCGCGTCGAGGATCCGCTGCCGCTCGGCCGCCCTCGACTCCTCGTCGAGGCCGCTGAGATCGTGCACGGTGAGCGGGACCCGCGTGTCGCCGACCACGACCTGGACCGATCCCACGGCCTCGTCGACGAGGAACACCGAGCGCAGGTTCGGGTTCCTGACCAGGAGCCGGTCGGCGGCGCGGCGCAGCCGATCGGCATCGACCGATCCGGCCAGGTCGAGCACGAACTGCGCGGTGTAGACGTCCACCACGTCCGGCATGCCCTCAGTGAGCAGCGCGTGGAACAGGAGGCCGTGCTGCAGCGGGGACAGGGACCAGAGGTCCTCGACGCTCGGGTACCGGGACTCGAACAGCTCGATCTGGTCCTGCGTGAGCGACACCAGCGGAAGGTCGGACGGGGTCAGACCACCGGCCGCCTCGGTGCGTGTGTGCTCGCTGATCGCGGTCATCGCGGTGCGCCAGAGACCGGCGAACTCCTCGACCTCCGCCGCGGTGAGCACGCCGGTCGCGTACGACAGGGTGGCCGACAGGCCGCCGCCGGGCAGCACCGACGCGTTGATCTCCAACGCGGACTCGGGTGCCATGGCCGGATCGGCCGCACCACCGAGCTCGCCGCCGTCGGTGACCGGGATCCAGCCGAGCCCACGGATCTCGTCGGTGAGCTCTCCGGTCCCGAACCGGCCGAGGTAGTTGAAGCTGATCTGCGGAGCCGCCCCTGAGCTGAGCTCCGCGCCGGTCTCGGGGTTGAGGTACCGCAGCAGGCCGTACCCGATGCCGTTGTCCGGCACCGCCAGCAGCTGCTCCTTGACAGCCTTGACCGCCGTTCCCGCCGCCGCCCCGCCCGCAAGCGCGTCATCGAGGTCGGCGCCACCGAGGTCGAGCCGAACGGGGTACACGCTGGTGAACCAGCCGACGGTCCGCGAGAGGTCGGCGCCCGGCGCCACCTGGTCCTCGCGGCCGTGTCCCTCCAGGGTGATCAGGGTCGAGGACTCCCCCGCGCCGCTTCCGCCGCGGGCTCGCCGCCATGCGGCGACGGCGACGGCGAGGGCCGCAAGCAGTCCGTCCTGGGCACCGCCCCGGAATCGGGTGGGCACCCCGGTGAGCAGTCCGTCGGTCACCGCGGCGGGCAACTCGAGAGACACCTGTCCCCTCGTCGCCACGGTGTCGAGCTGCGCGTCGAGCGGCCGCGAACCGATCGGCGCCTCCTGCGTCGCGAGAACCTCACGCCAGTAACCGAGTTCGGCCACCCGCGAGTCCGAACGTGCCTCGTCGGCGAGAGCGTGTGCCCACCGCCGCATCGAGGTGATCTCCGGCTCGAAGCTCGGCGTACCGCCCGCGACGATCTGGCCCCAGGCCGAGGCGAGGGCGGGCACCAGCAGGCGCCAGGACACGCCGTCCACCACGAGGTGGTGCAGCACCAGGAGCAGGCGTCCGTTCGCCTCACCGAGCTGCGGCGCCGGATCGAACCAGACGACCTGCACCATCGCACCGGTGGCGGGGTCGAGTCGGTCCGCGGCCGCGTCCAGTGCCGCGGCCGCGATCCGCTCGAATCCCGCACTGCCGGGGGTGTTCTCGGCGTCGAATTCGATCCGGTCGATCACCGCCTTCGCGTCGACCGCACCGACCTCGCGGGTGCGCAGCACGGGTGCGCCCCCGTCCGCGGAGGCCAGCACCGACCGCAGCATCGGATACTGGTCGAGCACCGCCTGCACCGTCGCCGCCAGGGTGTCGCGGTCGAGTCCGAGCGGCGCCGTCAGCAACACCGCCTGGGAGAAGCGCGACCCCGCGCCGCTCTCCAGTGCCCAGCGCGCCACCGGCAGCAGCGGCATGTCGCCGACACCGCCGCCTGCAATCTCCTCCAGCACCGCGACGCCCGCCTCGGCGGCCGTGGTCGCGACCTGGGCGAGACCGGTGACGGTCTTGCGTTCGAAGACATCCCTGGCCTTGATCAGCACGCCCGCGGCCTTGGCACGGGCCACCAACTGGATCGAGACGATGCTGTCGCCGCCCAGCGCGAAGAACGAGTCGGCAACGCTGACCCGGTCGACGCCGAGCACCTCGGCGAACAGACCGGCCAGCAGTTCCTCCATCGCGTTCGACGGAGCGACATACGAGTCCGCGGCCGAACCGAAGTCCGGTTCCGGCAGCGCCTTCCGGTCCACCTTGCCGTTGATCGTCACGGGCAGCGCGTCGATCACCACGATCGCCGAGGGCACCATGTGCGGCGCCAGCGAACGGGACACGAACTCGATCAGCTCGCGGTCCGTTGGCGCGGCACCTGGCACGGGCACGATGTAGGACACCAGCACGGTGCCGCCGGCAGGCCCCTCCCGGCCGATCGTGTATGCGGTGTCGACGGAATCGTGCGCCGCCAGTGCGCCGTCTATCTCACCGAGCTCGATCCGGAAGCCACGCACCTTGAGCTGGAAGTCACTGCGCCCCACGTACTCGATCTCGAGCCGGGACCGGTCCCCCGCGGCAGACCTGTCGACCCAGCGGACGAGGTCACCGGTGCGGTACATCCGAGCACCCGCCCCACCGGACATGTCGGCCACGAACCGGGCCGCGGTCAGGTCGAAACGGCCGTGATAGCCGCGGGCCAGCGCCGGACCCGCGAGATAGAGCTCGCCCGTCACGCCGAAGGGGACGGGGCGCAGTCGCCCGTCGAGGACCACCGCGGACACCCCGCGGATCGGGCCGCCGATGGTGACGGGCGCGCCTGCGACCATCGGTTCCGAGATGGTCGCGATCATGGTGGTCTCGGTGGGGCCGTACAGGTTCCGGAAGGGATAGGTGGGCGCCCACTTGGACACCAGCTCCGGACTGACGGCCTCACCGGCGACCGAGATCGACTCCAGGTCCACCAGACCGGTGGGATCGACGGTGTTCAACGCGGCGGGTCCGGTGTAACCGTGCGTGACCCGCTGCTCGAGCATCACCTCGCGCAGCTCGTCGCCGCCGTAGATGCCCGGTGCCACGATGACGGCGGCCGCGCCCGCGACCGAGGCCATCAGCAGTTCCCACACCGCGCCGTCGAAGCTCGGCGACGCGAAGTGCAGCACCCGGGACGTGGCCTGCACGCCGAACTTCTCCCGGTGCTCGGCAACGATGTTGACCAGGCCGGTGTGCGTGACCGCGACGCCCTTGGGCAGCCCGGTGGATCCCGAGGTGTAGACCATGAACGCCGGGTTGTCCACGTGCGCAGCAGTGGTGCGCTCGGCGTCGAGGATCGGATCCGTGCGCTCGGCGTTCCAGTCCGCAAGGAAGCCGGGATCGTCCATGGCCAGCCAGCGCACGCCGGACGGCAGTCCGGAGAGCGCCCCCGCCGTGGTCAGGCCGAGCGTCGCCCCCGAGTCCGAGGCCATGTGCTCGATCCGGTCGGCGGGATAGGCGGGATCGATCGGCACGAACGCCGCGCCGCTCTTCGCGACGGCCCATACCGCGACCGCCGACTCGATCGACCGCGCCAGCGAGAGCGCCACGAAGGTCTCGGGGCCTGCTCCGTGCGAGATCAACACCCGGGCAAGGGCACTCGATCGATCGTCGAGCTCCCCGTAGGACACCACGCGGTCGCCGGAGACCAGGGCAGGCGCACCGCGTTCCGCGGTTCCGGAGGTCAGCAGGTCCGCCAGCGACACCGAGGCCGCGGAATCCGCGCCGCGCACGGGAGTGAGGGCCCGCCGCTCGTCCGGGCTGGTGATCTCCACGTTGCCGACCGGAACCGACGGATCAGCGGTGACCGCCTCGAGCAGACGCACGAACCGCTCCCCGAGGGTGCGCACGCTCGATTCGTCGAACAGGTCGGTCGCGTAGACCAGGGTGCCGGTCATCCCCGACCGATCGGCCTTCTCGCCCAGTGAGAGCTGCAGGTCGAACTTCGCGAAGGTCACGCCGGGGTCGACCTCGCCGACCACGAGGTCGGGCAGTTCCAGGACCGCGGCCTCGGTGTTCTCCAGCGCGATGACAACCTGGAAGATCGGCGAGTGCGCGGTCGACCGCTCGGGAGCGAGGAGTTCCACCAGACGCTCGAACGGCACGTCCGCGTGCGCGAGCGCACCGATGTCCGATTCCCTTGTGCTGCGCAGCATCTCGACGAAGGACTTCGCCGGGTCGACCACGGTCCGCAATGCCAGGGTGTTGACGAACATGCCGACGAGGTCGTCGAGTTCACGCTCGCCGCGACCCGCGGTCGGCGTACCGAGGACGATGTCGTCCGTGCCGGACAGCTTCGAGAGGAGCACGGCGAACGCGGCGTGCACGGCGGTGAACAGGGTCGCCTCGTGCTCGCGCGCCAGCTCGAGCAACCGGCCGTGCAGATCCGGACCGATCTCGAACTCGACCCGGGCGCCCTCCATGGAGATGACCGCGG
Organism: Rhodococcus maanshanensis NBRC 100610; assembly: GCF_001894865.1. Taxonomy (GTDB): domain Bacteria; phylum Actinomycetota; class Actinomycetes; order Mycobacteriales; family Mycobacteriaceae; genus Rhodococcus_G; species Rhodococcus_G maanshanensis. Next base: position 168,692 of record NZ_BCXA01000005.1, read on the forward strand.
GACGCGGGCGATCGGTCGGCAGCGGCAGCACCTCCGGGATCCCGGCGAGCTCGTCGACCCAGTAGCCGACCTGGCGCGCCAGCAGCGACTCCGGATCGTCCTCGACGCCGAGCAGTTCGCGTTGCCACATCGCGAAGTCCGCGTACTGGACCTCGAGCGGCGCCCACTCGGGGCGCTCACCGCTGACCCAGCTCGAGTACGCGACGACGATGTCCCTCGCCAGCGGCGCCATCGACGCGCCGTCCGAGGAGATGTGGTGCACCAGGAACAGCAGCACGTGCTCGTTCTCGGCCAACCGGAACAGGCGCGGCCGGACCGGGATCTCGACGGTCACGTCGAAGCCCTGCGACGCGAGGTCCCCGAGGGTGGCCATCAGGTCGGCATCGTCACGGACCTGGACCGGCGTCAGATCGATGCCGAGGCCGTCGGTGGGCAACACCACCTGGTGCGGACCGTCCCCGTCGTCCGGGAACACGGTGCGCAGCGACTCGTGCCGCTCGAGCACACTCGTCACCGCGGCCGCAAGGGCCTCGGTGTCGAACGCGCCGGTCAACCGGATGCCGAGTGGCAGGTTGTACGCGGGCGACGAGGTGTCGAACTGGTTGATGAACCACATCCGAGACTGGGCCAGCGACAACGGGATCCGCTCGGGTCGCGGCTGCGCCACGAGTTCCGGCCGACGACGACCGGTCCCCGCCCCAGCGGCCGCGAGCGCGGCCAGCCCGGCCACGGTCGGCGCGTCGAACACCTCGCGCAGGTTCACGTCCGAGCCGAGTGCCGCGTTGGCCCGCGCCACCACCCGGGCCGCCGACAGCGAGTTGCCACCGATCTCGAAGAACGAATCGTCAGCGCCGACCCGCTCGATGCCGAGGATCTCGCCGAAGATCTGCGCCACCACGATCTCGGCCGGGGTGGACGGCTCCCGGTAGTGATCGGAATGCGACTCGAACCGCGGGCGTGGCAGTGCCTTCCTGTCGATCTTCCCGCTCGTGTTGAGCGGCATCTCGTCCAGTACCAGCAACAGGTCGGGGACCATGTACGCCGGCAGGGTCCGACCCAGGTCGGCCAGCACCTGATCGGTGTCGATCGTCGTGCCCGCGGCCGCGGTCACGTACCCGACGAGCCGCTGCACCCGGTTGTCGTCGTGCACGACGACGATGGACTGCAGAACGTCGGCATTGGCGACCAGCGCGGATTCGATCTCACCGAGCTCGATCCGGAGACCGCGGATCTTGACCTGGAAGTCACTGCGCCCCAGGAACACCAGCTCGCCGTCGCTGCGCTCGCGCACCAGGTCGCCGGTCCGGTACAGCCGGGTGCCGCCGGTTCCGAACGGGCTCGCGATGAATCGCGAGGCGGTCAGTGCTGTCATGCCCCCGTAGCCGCGGCCGACCGCATTGCCACCGATGTAGAGCTCACCCGTGATACCCGCGGGCACCGGTCGCAGCCGGCCGTCGAGGACGTGGTACTCGACTCCCTCCCAGGCGGTACCGATCGGGATCTGGCCCTGTTCGGCGTCCGGCGTGGAGAGGTCCAGCTCATAGATCGACGTGACGTCGGAGGCCTCGGTCGGACCGTAGCTGTTGATCATCCGCGTCCCGGAGCCGATCAACCCGCTGTACGCGGCGGGCCTGATCTGCTCACCGCCGAGGATCACGGCACCCAGGTTCGTCAGCACGCCCTCGGTGTCGAGATCGGCCAGCACCTCGAAGGCGCTCGGCGCCATATTGGCGATCCGGACGTCCCCCGAGCCGATCTGACGCAGGATCGGCTGCGGGTCGAAACCGTCCTCCGAGAGGTGCAGCACGCCGCCGTACGCGAGCGCGACCCAGATGTTCTTCTGGGTCAGGTCGAAAAGGGGCGAGTTCGCCATCAGGACGCCGGTGCCCGCACCGAAGTCCAGCATGCGGCGGTAGGCCTGGAAGGTGTTGGACACGCCGCGCATCGGCACCAACGTCGGCTTCGGACGGCCGGTCGATCCCGACGTCGAGATGACATAGGCCAGTCGCATACCCGCGTCGTCGTCGGTCCACGGGTCCCGATCCGGGTCCGCCGCCTCGTGCGCCTCCATGCGCGCCGCGGTGTCGGGATCGTCGAGGACCGTCACCTCGAACGGAGCCTCGGCCAGCGCGGGCCAACTGCTCAGCGCGACCACCGCCCTCGCCCCACTCGCCTCGATGAGCCCCACGGTCCGCTCGATGGCCCACGCGGGATCGAGCGGCGAGTAGGCGGCGCCGAGCTTCCACGCCGCGAGCATGCCGACGATCCACTCGAGTGATCGGGGAACGATCAGCGAGACGACATCATCGGGTCGCACGCCCCGAGACGCGAGTTCCCGCGCCAACTGGTTGGCCCTGCGGTTGAGCTCGCCACGGGTGGTCGGGCGGCCGTCCTCGACGACGGCGATCGCCTCGGGATCGCGCTCGACCCACTCCTGCCACAACGCGACGGCCGAGACCAACGGCCACCCGTCGGCGGGCGCAACGGCGGCTTCCTCGGGAAGGTCGAGGGTGGATGCGTCGGCGTGGATCCTGTCGAGCACGCCACCGATGCCACCCTCGGCCGCTACGATCGTCGGAACCAGACCGGTGAGGACCACGGACACGATCGCATCGGCATCCATGCCGCGATCGGAAAGGGCCCCCGCCAGCAGCTGCAGCCGCTCGTCGAGCTCCCGGTACGTCACCGACATACCGTCCACCGACACGACAACGGTGTCAGGGCGGTCGGAGGCGAGAGCGGAGATCGATCGTGTCAGATCCGCAGCAGACAACAGGTCCTCCGTGACGTTTCACTCGGTTTAAACGTCGGCGAACCGTCACGGACAGAAATCCCCACACGTTTCGCCGCCCTCAGAACCTTACGTGAACCGTCCAACAGGCTCGAATCCCGTCGTCGGCCCGCGTCACACCTGACGGAAGTGGTGTGACGCGGGACACACGGACTACTCGACGGGGCCCGACATCAGTTCCCGCAGGACCGGGCCGATCTCCGCGAGCGCCTCGGGCGAGAGCATGGCCCAGTGCGTGGTGTGCACCGACCTGTGCCGAACCGAACCGGACACCGCACCCGCCCAGGAGCGCGCCGCGACGGAGTCGTCCTCTCGGCCGTGCGCCGCGGTGAACAACACCATGTCCCCGTCGACGGTCGGCGGCACATACCGGTGCATCAACTCGATCGAGTTCGTCGCCGACGCCACCATCTGCCGCAGCCAGTCCTCCGACACCGCCGACAACGGCCCACCCGTCGACTCCCGCAACAACGCCAGCACCTCATCGATCGACGCCGACTCAGGATCCAGCTCTGCCGCACCCGCGATGCCGAAGCCACCGAGGATCTCCTCCGCGGTCACCGCCTGCTCACCGAGCTGATCGGCGGCGTCGCCGGCGAAGCTGTCGAGCATCACCAGCCGTTCCACCTGCTGACCGTCGGCCTGCAACCGCACCGCCATCGCGTGTGCGATCACGCCGCCGAGCGACCAGCCGACCAGCCGGTACGGTCCCTCCGGTTGGACCGACCGGATCTCCGTCACGTACCGCTCCGCGATCCCCTCGATCGAGCCCGGCAGCGCTGTGTCCCCGGACGCGGCAGGCGACTGCAGGCCATAGATCGGAATCCGCGGGTCGAGCACCGACGACAACGCCGAGTACGCCCACGAGAGCCCGAGCACGGGGTGCACCACGAACACCGGCGGCCGGTCCCCGGCGGTGCGGATCGGCAGCAGCACGTCGAACATGCCCGCCTCACCGGCCGCACCATCGGCGTCACCCTCGATCGCCGCGGCGATGCCTGCCGCCGTCGGATCCATGAACACCGCCCGCAGCGGCACCGTGACCCCGAGCTCTTCGGCGAGCCGCGCCATCACCCGGGTCGCGGTCAGCGAGTTGCCGCCCAGGTCGAAGAAGGACGCGTCCACCGACACCCGCTCCAGGCCGAGCACCTCCGCGAGCACCCCCGCGACGGTGGCCTCGGTGGCAGAGCTAGGTGCCCGGTACTCGCCCGCGTCGGAGAACTCCGGCACCGGCAGCAGCTTGCGGTCGAGCTTGCCGCTGGCGTTCAGCGGGAACTCGTCGAGCACGACCACGGCGTTCGGCACCATGTAGGCGGGCAGCGCGCCGCCGACGAAGCGCTTGAGCTCCTCGCCGTCGACCTCTCGACCGTCCTCGGGAACCACATACGAGACCAGCTGGTCACCCGTGCGCTCGTCCTGTACGACCAGCACCGCGGTCTGCAGCACCGAGGTGTGTCCGAGCACGGCCGACTCGATCTCCTCGAGCTCGATGCGCTGACCACGCAGCTTCACCTGGAAATCGGTACGCCCGATGTACTCGAGCACCCCATCCCCGCGGCGCCGAACCAGGTCACCGGTCCGGTACATCCGCTCACCCGAACCGCCGAACGGGTTCGCCACGAAGCGATCCGAGGAGATCCCCGGCCGCGTCAGATACCCGCGCGCCAGCTGCGGACCCGCCAGATACAGCTCACCCGCCACCCCGGCCGGAGTCGGCCGCAAACCGGCGTCGAGCACGTGCACCTGGACGTTCCACTGCGGCAAACCGATCGGCGTCGTGACCGTGTCCTCCGCACGCGCCTCCCAGTTCGTCACCGACACCGCCGCCTCCGTCGGCCCGTACATGTTGTGCAGGCCCGCGTCGGTCAGCTCACGCCACCGCGCCGCCGTCTCCGGCGGCAACGCCTCACCGATCACAAACGCCCGCCGCAGGGTCCGCAACGACGGCGCGTCGGCCACCGCGACGAACACACCCAGCGGCGACGGCACGAACGTCGCCGTGGTGACACCGTGCTCGGCGATGACCTCCGCGAGGTACGACGGGTCCTTGTGACCGTCCGGCTTGGCGATCACCAGGCGGGCACCATTCTGCAAGCCCCAGAAGAACTCCCACACCGAGACGTCGAACGTCATCGCGATCTGCTGCAGCACCACGTCGTCGGTGCCCAGTCCGTACTCGGACTGCTTCCACACCAACTGGTTCACGATCGCCCGATGCGTGACGACCACGCCCTTCGGCTTACCGGTCGAACCCGACGTGAACATCACGTACGCCGAGTTGTCCAGATGCAGCGGGGCCCGACGGTCCGCATCGGTCACCGGGGCGTCGTCGTATCCCGAGGTGTCGAGCAGGTCGATCTCGACGACCTCGAAACGCGGATCGACATCGATCCGGTCACGCCGTGTGCTCAGCACACACACCGGGTCGGCCGTCTCCAGCACATAGTTCGTGCGCTCCGCCGGATGATCTGGATCGATCGGCACATACGCGCCGCCCGCCTTCACGATCGCGTACATCCCGACCATCAGATCCAACGAACGCCGGATCCCCAGGCCCACCATCGATTCCGGGCCGACACCCATCTCGATCAGGTGACGGGCCAACCGGTTCGCCCGCGCATCGAACTCCGCGTAGGTGAGCTCCTCACCCTCGAACACCAGCGCCACCGCATCCGGCGTCCGTACCACCTGGGCATCGAAGAGATCGGCCAACGTCGCCGCCGGGATCTCGTGATCGGTCGCGTTGAGCTCGTCGAGCCGGGCCAACTCGGCACCGGAGAGGACCTCCAGCTGGGCGACCGTGCTCTCCGGAGCGTCCACGAGGCGCGCGAGCACGCGATCGATACGGTCGATCACCGACTGCATCTGCTCCCGCCCGAACACATCCGGCAGGTACTTGGCCTGGATCTCCAGCCCCTCGCCCTGCTCGATGTACAGCGAGAGCGGGAAGGTGTTCGCGTCCACGCCCTCGACCCCGAGCAACCGCATGCCGTCGATATCGCCGTCGCCGCCGGCCGAGGTCGCGTCCACCGGGTAGGACTCGAACACCGTGATCGTGTCGAACACGGCACCGCCGCCCGCCCGCTGCTGGATCTCCGGCAGGCCCACGTGATGATGCTCGAGCAGCTCGGACTGCTCCAGCTGCACCCGCGACAGCAGCTCGCGCAGCGTCTCGCCGCGGTCGAGCCGCACCCGGACTGGCAGCGTGTTGATGAACATGCCGACCATCGACTCGACACCCGGCAGCGCGGCCGGGCGACCCGAGACAGTCGCACCGAACACGACGTCGTCACGGCCGACCAGGCGCGAGAGCACCAGGCCCCACGCCGCCTGCACCACCGTGTTGAGGGTGACGCCGAGGTCCCGTGACAGGGACTCGAGCGCGCCGGTGCGCCGGCCGTCCAGGTCGAGCGTCAGCACCTCGGGCATCGACGACTGCTCGCGACCCCGGTCCTCCGGTGCCAGCAGCGTCGGGTCCTCGGTGCCTGCCAGCGACCGCGTCCAGGCATCGAGGGAGGCTTCCGCATCCTGTGCCCCGAGCCACGCCAGGAACTCCCGGTAGGAGCGTGCGGGCGGGAACGCCGAGGCGTCGCCGCGGGTTGCGTACAGCGCCACCAGGTCCCGGAAGATCAGCGGCATCGACCACCCGTCCACCAGCAGGTGGTGAGTGGTGAGCACCAGCTCGTACCGGTCGGCGGCGGTGTGCACCAACGACAGCCGCACCAGCGGGGGTGCCGCCAGATCGAACCGCGCATTGCGGTCATCCGCGCGGACCTGTCGCAGCCGCTCGGCGGCCTCGGCCTCCGGCAGCCCGGCCACGTCGATCGACCGGAAGGCGACCTCGGCGCGGCCAACGACGACCTGCAGCGGGTTGCCGTCCTCGTCGTGGACGAACCCGGCCCGAAGGTTCGGGTGCCGGTCCACCAGCGCCTGCGCGGCGGCCCGCATCCGGTCCGCGTCGACGATGCCGCCGAGGTTGACGACCACCTGCGAGGTGTAGACGTCGAGCGAGGTCGAGCTCTCCGCCAGGGTGGCGTGGAAGACCATGCCCTGCTGCAGCGGGGTCAGGGACCACACGTCCTCGAGTGACGGGTAGCGGCGCTCGAGCCGGTCGATCTCGGCCTGGCCGATCCGCACCAACGGCAGGTCCGACGGGGTGAACACCTGCCGGCGCTGCCCCTCGGCCGGCACCGCCCATGCGACCACGGCCTGTGCCGCACGCGCCCACAGCTGCGCGAACTCGTCCACCTCGTCCCGCGTAAGCAGACCCTGCGGGAAGGCGAATCGGGCCGTCAGCCGGTCACCGCTGACCTCGGCGTTGATGTCGATCGCCGCGGCGGCAGGCAGGTCCGGATCGGGAGCCGCCGAGACCGACAGCTCGCCGGCCGGGGCAGGCAGCCAGCCGACCGGGGTCCCCACAGCCTGGTCCTCGCCGCCACCCATGCGGCCCAGGTAGTTGAAGCCGATCTGCGGCAACGGGTGCCCGGCCAGCGCCGGGGCCGTGCGCGGGTTCAGGTACCGCAGCAGTCCGTAGCCGATGCCCTTGTCCGGCACCGCCCGCAGCTGCTCCTTGACCGACTTGAGCGCGTCACCGACGGCCGCGCCGCCGGCCAGTGCCGCCGCCGCGTCGATGCCGTCGAGGTCGAGCCGCACGGGGTACATGCTGGTGAACCAGCCGACGGTGCGCGACAGGTCGGCACCCGGGACCACGTCCTCCTCACGGCCGTGACCCTCGAGCTTGATCAGCGCCGAGCTGCCCGCCACTCCGCGCCGCTCGCGCCACGCCACGACGGCGAGGGCCAGCACGGTCAGCAGGCCGTCGTCGACCCCGCCCCGTACCGCCGCGGGCACGGCGGTGAGCAGGGCGTCGGTGGTCTCGGGGGTGAGCTCGACACTCACCTCCGCGACGTCGGCGAACAGGTCACGGCTCGGGTCGAGGGGCCGCTCGGTCAGGAGCGGATCCTCGGCCTCGACCACCGCGGTCCAGTGGTCCAGCTCGGCCTCGCGGGCCGGGCGGACGGCCTCCTCGGCGAGGGCGTGCGCCCATCGCCGCATGGAGGTCGCGACCGGGGCAGGCTCGGGCGCGTCACCGGCCGCGATCGCCTGCCAGGCGGTGAACAGGTCGCCGACCAGCAACCGCCAGGACACCCCGTCGACCACCAGGTGGTGCACGACGAGCAGCAGGCGGCCGACCGCGTCGGTGCCGGGGGCCGGGTCGAACCAGACATACCGCGCGACGTCGCCCGTGGTCAGGTTCAGCTCGGCGGCCGCGGATTCCAGCGCCGGCCCGGCCAACGCATCGAACCCGGCGGTGCCGGGCAGCGCGTCCGGACCGAACTCCACCCGGCTGAGCAGTCCGTCGACGTCGACCTCCTCGGCGACCCGCAGGATCGGCTCGCCCTCGACCGGCGGGATCGCCGCACGCAGCATGTCGTGCCGCTGCACGACCGCGGAAAGGGTGGCCACGAGCCCGGCCCGGTCGATACCTGCGGGCAGGGCCAGGTAGGCGGGCATGAGCAGCCGGTCGTGGCCGCCCTGGCGTTCGGTCATCCACCGCATGATCGGGGTCAGCGGCATGTCGCCGACGCCGCCTCCCGGCAGCTCGGCGAGGGTCTCCGCGGCAGTGTCGGCGATCGGGGCGACGACCTGCGCCAGCGCCGCGACCGTCCGGTGCTCGAACACATCACGGGTGCGCAGCCGCAGTCCGGCCGCCTTGGCGCGGGCCACCAGCTGGATGGAGACGATCGAGTCGCCGCCCAGCTCGAAGAACGAATCGGTGACACCGACGCGCTCGACGCCGAGCACCTCCGCGAACAGCTCGGCGAGCACCCGCTCGGTCTCCGTCGCGGGCGCCACGTGATCCTCGACGGCCGACCCGAAGTCCGGGTCGGGCAGCGCCCTGCGGTCGACCTTGCCGTTGACTGTCAACGGGATCGCGTCCAAGACCACCACCGCGGCCGGGACCATGTGGGTGGGCAGGCTCTGGCCGACGTGCGCGGTCAGCTCGCCGGCATCGACGCTCCGACCGGGGGCCGGCACCACATACGCGACGAGCAGCGTCGCCCCGGACGGACCGGTGCGGCCCAGGGTCACAGCCGTGTCGACTGCGGGGTGCGCGGACAGCACACCGTCGATCTCGCCGAGCTCGATGCGGAAGCCGCGGATCTTCAGCTGGAAGTCGCTGCGCCCGACGTACTCGATCTCGAGTCCGCCGGCATTGCCGGAGTCGGGACCGTGCCCGTCGACCCAACGGACCACGTCGCCGGTGCGGTACATCCGCGAGCCGGCCGGTCCAAAGGGGTTGGCCACGAAGCGATCCGCAGTCAGATCGAACCGGTTGTGGTAGCCGCGGGCCAGGGCCGGTCCGGCGAAGTAGAGCTCGCCGGACACGCCAACGGGTACCGGCCGGAGCATGGAGTCGAGGACCAGGGCATCGGCACCCCGGATCGGGCCGCCGATGGTGATCCGCTCCCCTGGAACGGTGGGCGGGCTCATGGTGATGACCATCGACGTCTCGGTCGGGCCGTAGACGTCGAACAGGTTGCGGCCCGGCGCCCACTTGGCGATCAGCTCGGCGGACACCGCCTCGCCGCCGACCGCGACATTGGTGAACTCGTCCAGACCGGTCGGGTCGACGGTGCCCAGCGCCGCGGTGGTCACGAAGCCGTGCGTCACCCGGTGCCGCCGCAGCTGGTCGGCCAGCTCCTGTCCACCGACGATGCCGGTCGGCACGATCACCATGGTCGCCCCCGCCCCGACCGCGAGCAGCAGCTCGAGCACCGCACCGTCGAAGCTCGGCGAGGCGAAGTGCAGGGTCCGCGAGGAGGCCGTGATCGAGTAGTGCTCGCGCTGCTGGCGCGCGAAGTCCGCCAGGCCGGTGTGCGTGACGAGCACGCCCTTCGGCTTGCCGGTCGACCCGGAGGTGTACACCATGTACGCCCCGTGTCCGGTGTGCAGCGGTGCACGCCGGTCGGCATCGGTGACCGGCGTGGACGGGTACCGGCCGAGCTCGGCCTCGAAGGCCGGGTCGTCGAGCAGCAGCCAGTCCACCCCGCCGGGCAGGGCGTCGACGTGCGCCCGGTCGGTGATCCCGACCAGCGCGCCGGAGTCGGTGACCATGTGCTCGATGCGATCGGCCGGGTACTTGATGTCGAGCGGCACGAAGGTCGCGCCGGTCTTCGCGATCGCCCACACGACCACCTGCGCGGCGATCGACCGCGGCAGCGCGTACGCGACGAAGGTCTCCGGGCCGGCCCCGCGGTCGATCAGCAACCGCGCCAGCGCGTTCGACCGGTCGTCGAGCTCACCGTAGGTCATCTCGCTGCCGTCGCCACCGTGCACGAGGGCCACCCGGCTCCGGTCGGCGGCCGCGGCGGTCAGCAGCTCGGGCAGGGTCGTCTGCGCGACCGACGGGAGGCCGGCCACCGGGGCCAGCACGGCCCGCTCCTCGGCTGAGGTCACCGCCAGCGCGGCCACCCGCGCCGACGGCTCGGCCACCATCTGGTCGAGCACGCGGACGAACCGGTCGGCGAGCGCGGCGATCTGCCGCGCGTCGACCAGCTCGGTCACGTGCATGAACTTCAGGTGCAGCGTCTCGCCGAGGCTGACCGTCAACGCCACCGGGTAGTGCGCGGCGTCGACACCGGAGACGCCTGCGACCCGCATGCCTGCGATGTCGGTCTCCGACGTCGCGCCCGCCATGTCGACCGGGTACGACTCGAACACCACCAGGGTGTCGAACATCGCGGCATCGCCTGCCTGCCGCTGGATGTCGGCCAGGCCAACGAAGTGGTGGTCGAGCAAGTCGGCCTGCTCGCGCTGGATGCGGCCGAGCAGCCCTGCCACGGTCTCGGCCGGCCGCAGCGTCGCGCGTACCGGCAGCGTGTTGATGAACAGGCCGATCATCGACTCGACACCGTCGATCTCGGGCGGCCTGCCCGAGACGGTGGCGCCGAAGACGACGTCGTCGCGGCCGGTGAGCCCGGCGAGCACGATCGACCAGGCCACCTGGACGAGGGTGTTCGGGGTGACCCCGAGCTCCCGCGCCAGCGCGGTCGCGCTGGTGGTCGACTCGACGGACAGGTCCAGCTCGTGGTGGCCGGTCGTCGAGGTCTGGGTGCGGCCCCGATCCCCGGAGACGAGCAGGGTCGAGCCCTCCACACCGGCGAGCGTGTCCGCCCACACCCGGCGCGAGGACGGCAGGTCCCGGTCGCCGAGCCAGGCCAGGTAGTCCCGGTAGGTCCTGGCCGACGGCAGTGCACGGGCGTCCCCGTCGGTCAGGTACAGGAACAGCAGTTCCTTGATGATCAGCGGGGTGGACCAGCCGTCGGTGACCATGTGGTGGGTCATCACGATCAGCTCGTACCGCTGCGGCGCCAGGCGCAGCAGCAGGAACCGCATCAGCGGCGGCGCCGACAGGTCGAACGGACGCTCCCGGTCCTCGGCGGCCAGCCGGGCCCGCTCCGCGTCCTGCCCCACCGGGTCGAACTGCGACAGGTCGAGCACCTGGAACGGCAGCTCGGCGCGGTCGAGCAGCACCTGTACCGCCACACCGCTGTCATCGGTGACGAATGCCGTGCGGAAGGTCTCGTGCCGGTCGATCAGGGCCTGGCCGGCCCGGCGCATCCGCTCGGCGTCGACGTCGCCTGCCAGCCCCATCACCATCTGCGCGGTGTACACGTCGACCGCGACACCCTCGGCGAGGCTGGCGTGGAAGTACATGCCGTACTGCAGCGGCGACAGCGACCAGATGTCGCGCAGCGCCGGGAAACGCTGCCGGTATCCGTCGATCTGGCGCTGGGTGAGCGACACCAGTGGAAGGTCCGACGGCGTCTGCCCCTCCGCGCCGGGCGCGTCGACGGCCCTGGCCACGGCGTCGAGCGCCGCCACCCACAGCCGCGCGAGCTCGTCGACCTCGGCCTCCGACAGCACCCCGGTCGGGAAAGCCCAAGCGGCGGTGAGCCGTTCGCGGCCATCGACGTGCTGGACGACCGCGTTGATGTCGAGGGCGGTCACCGGCATCCGCGGGTCGAGTGCGGAGCCGAGCTCGACGTCGTCACCCGCAGGGACCCAGCCGAACGAACGCATCTCGTCGGTGATCTCGACGGATCCGGCCCGGCCCAGGTAGTTGAAGCCGATCTGCGGGGCGTTACCGCCCGCGAGGGCCACGGATCCCTCCGCGTCGAGGTGACGCAGGAGTCCGTAGCCGATGCCCTTGTCGGGAACCTGGCGCAGCTGTTCCTTGACCGACTTGACCAGCTCGACCGTCGACGCACCGCCGTCGAAGGCGGCCACGATGTCGATCTCGGCCACGTCGAGGCGGACGGGGAACAGGGAGGTGAACCAGCCGACCGTGCGGGACAGGTCCGCGCCCGGCACGGTCTCCTCCTCGCGGCCGTGGCCCTCGAGCCCGACCAGGGCGGCCGGGGCCTGCACGCCGCGATCGGCGCGCCACCGCGCCACCGCCAGCGCCAGCGCGGCCAGCAGCCCGTCGTTGACGGAGCCGCGGAAGGTCTCCGGTACCGAGGTGAGCATGGCCTCGGTGGTCTCGGCGGACGCCTCGACGCGGACGGTCCTGCTGGTCTCGACGACGTCGATCTCGGGGTCGACGGCCCGGGAACCGAGCACCGGGTCGTCGCCGCCCTGCACCTCGCGCCAGTGCGCGAGCTCCCCGCGCCGACCGGCCGCGGCCTCGACGAGGCCGTGCGCCCAGCGGCGCAGCGAGGTACCCGTTGGGGCGAGCTCCGGCTGCGCGCCGGAGTGGATCTGACCCCATGCGGACGCGAAGTCCGGCAACAGGATCCGCCAGGACACGCCGTCCACCGCCAGGTGGTGCACGACCATGAGCAGGCGCCCGTTCGCCGCCTGGTCCGCCGGGGCGAACCACACGAACTGGGCGACGACGCCTGCGACCGGGTCGAGCCGGTCGGCGGCGGCCTCGAACTCGGCCCGGATCGAGGACGCGTATGCCTCGTCGCCGGGGGCCGTGTCCAGGTCGATCCGCCTGATCACCTCGGCGGCCGCGAGGCCGCCGGGTTCCGCCACGGTTCCGCCGGAACCGTCCGCGTGCCAACGCATCCGCAGCGCGTCGTGGCGGTCGAGGACGGCCTGCACGGTCGCCTCGAGGACATCGGCGGTGATGCCTGCGGGCAGGGTCACCATGTTGGACTGCGAGAACCGGCGCAGCAATCCGCCACGCTCGGCGAACTCGGCCATGATCGGCGTCGCAGGGAACTCCCCGACACCGCCGCCTGGCAGCTCGTCGAGCACCCGGGTGCGGGCGCTGTCGTCCTCGGCCACGGTCGCCAGGGCGGCGACGGTGCGATGCTCGAAGACCTGCCGTGCGGTCAGCCACAGCCCGGCCGCCTTGGCCCTCGTGACCAGCTGGATGGACATGATGCTGTCACCGCCGAGCGCGAAGAACGACTCCTCCACGCTCACCCGATCCACACCGAGTACCTCCGCGAACACCGCGGCGAGGGCCTCCTCGCTCGGGGTCCGCGGCGCCACATACGCATGCTCGTCGCCACCGAAGTCCGGTGCCGGCAACGCCTTACGATCCAACTTGCCGTTCCCGGTCACCGGCATCTGCTCGAGGACCACGATCGCATCCGGAACCATGTAACCGGGCAGGGCTGCCGCCAGCACGGACTGCAGAGCGGACGTCTCGACACCGGATCCGACCACATAGGCGACGAGCCGCTTGCCGCGTTCGGTGTCCGCGGCCACCACGACCGCCTGCTCGACCGACGGCTGCTCCAGCAGTGCCGATTCGATCTCGCCGAGCTCGATCCGCTGGCCGCGGAGTTTGACCTGGAAGTCCGTGCGGCCCAAATACTCCAGCTGTCCAGTGCTCGACCACCTGGCGACGTCACCGGTGCGGTACATGACCGCACCCGGCTCCGCGGCGAACGGGTTCGCGACGAACCGCTCCGCCGTCAGAGCAGGCCGATCGTGATAGCCGCGAGCCACCTGACCGCCCGACAGATACAGCTCACCCCTGACCCCGGGGGCGACCGGGTGCAGACGCTCGTCGAGGACGTAGGCCTGCGAGTTCCACACCGGGATGCCGATCGGCATCGTGGTCGTCTCCGAGCCGTCCGCCCAGTAGTGCACCGACGTCAACGTCGTCTCGGCCGGACCATAGGCGTTGTTGATCCGCACGTCCGACGCCCGCATCGTGCGCGTCGCCAGCTCCGGGCTCAACGCCTCGCCAGCCAGCTGGAGCGCCCGCACCGACGGCGGGAAGGCCAGCTCCGGACCCGACAGGAACGCCGCGAGCATGGACGGCACGAAGCCGAGCACCGTGGCGCCATGGCGGCGGGACAGCTCGATCAGGTACTCCGCGTCACGGTGTCCCTCGGGCTTGGCGATCACCAGGTGTCCGCCGACGACGAACGGGACGAACAGCTCCCACACCGACGGATCGAACACCGTCGGCGTCTTCTGGATCACCACATCGTCCGCGGTCATCTCGTACTCGCCGATGAACCAGCTGAGCTGGTTGACGATCGCCGCATGGCTGACCGACACGCCCTTGGGCACACCGGTCGAACCCGACGTGAAGATCACGTAGGCCGGGTTGGCCCGGTGCAGCGGGCGCACCCGCTCGGCATCGGTGATCGGCGTGGCCGCCAGGTGCGCCACGTCGACCCTGTCGATCTCGACGACCTGCACATCGGCAGGCAGTGCCGTCTGGTCCCGCGGGGTGGTCAGCACACAGACCGGGCGTGAGAGGGAGAGCACCCGCTCGATCCGGTCCGCGGGCTGGTCCGGATCGAGCGGCACATACGCACCACCGGCCTTCATCACCGCGTACATCCCGACCAGCATCTCCATCGAGCGCCGCGCCGCCAGGACCACCCGGTCCTCCGGCCCCACACCCAACGAGATCAGATGACGCGCAAGACGATTCACCCGCGCATCGAACTCCGCGTACGTCAACGTCAAATCCTCGAACGTCATCGCCGGCGCATCGGGGTTGCGCAACACGGAGCGGTCCAGCAACTCCACCAGCGTGGTCTGCTCCACCGGCACCCGCGTCCGGTTGAACTCCACCAACATCCGCTCACGCTCACCCGCGTCGAGCAGATCCAGATCACCCACGACCACACCCGGATCAGCGACGACCGCCTCGAGGATCCGGACGTACCGCCGGGCCATCCGCTCGACCGTGACACGGTCGAACAGCGCGGTCGCGTACACGAAGGTGCCCCGCAGCTCGGCCGCGTCGTCTGCCTCGCCGTGCCGGCTGAAGGCCAGCTCCAGGTCGTTCTTCGCCTGCCCGAGGTCGGCCGGCATCGCGGCGACCGTGAGCCCGGGCAGCTCGAAGACCGGACTGTCCATGTTCTCGAACCCGAACGAGACCTGCACCAGCGGCGCGTGCGCCGTGGACCGCGGCGGATCGAGGATCTCCACCAACCGCTCGAACGGCAGATCCGCATGCGAGAACGCCCGCAAGTCTCCCTCGCGAACCGACTCCAACACCGACTCGAAGGAAGCACCCGAATCGACCCGCGTCCTCAGCACCAACGTGTTGACGAACATGCCCACGATCGGGTCGAGGGCCTCCTCACCGCGACCGGCCACCGCTGTGCCCACGGCGATGTCACCGGTACCGGACAGGTGCGCCAACAGCACCGCATAGGCGGCCTGCATCACCATGAACGGGGTCGCGCCGCTCGCGCGGGCGAGCCGGTCCACCTGCAGCGCCAGTTCCGCGGGCACCGCGAACTCATGGCGTTCGCCTGCGAGCGACTGCACGGCCGGGCGCGGCCGGTCCGTCGGCAGCTCGAGCAGATCGGGCAACCCGTCCAGCGTTTCGCGCCAGTGGGCCACCTGGTTCGAGATCACCGAGTCGGGATCGGTCTCGGCGCCGAGGGCCTCCCGCTGCCACAGCGCGAAGTCCGCATACTGCACCGCGAGCGGCTCCCACTGCGGCGCCTGACCCTGCGAACGGGCGACATAGGCGAGCATGACATCGCGGGCCAGCGGCGCCATCGACGCGCCGTCGGCGCTGATGTGATGGACCACGACCATCAGGATGTGGTCGCGCGCGGTCGGCGCGTCGGGGCCCTCCACCTCGAACAGCATTGCGCGCACCGGCAGTTCGGCGCTGACGTCGAAGCCGCGGCGGGCGAACTCGATCGCCCGCGGCATCAGATCCGATTCCGCGGTCCGGATGAGCTCGAGGCCGATCGCGGAGTCCTCCACCGACCGGATGACCTGATGGGGAGCGTCGCCGTCCGAAGGGAACACCGTGCGCAGCGACTCATGACGAGCGAGCACGTCCCCGAGGGCGCGGTGCAGCGCATCGACATCGAGGTCGCCGGTCAGCCGGACCCCGAGCGGGATGTTGTACGCGGCCGAGGCGGTGTCGAATTGGTTGAGGAACCAGATCCGCTTCTGCGCCATCGACAGCGGCACCCGATCGGGGCGCGGCCCGGCCACCAGCGCGGGCCTGTCGCCGTCGCGGCCGGCGGCCGACGCCGCGGCCACCGCGAGCGCCGCAACGGTGGGCGCGTCGAACAGCTCACGCACACCCAACCGGACTCCGAGCGCCGCGTTCACCCGGGCGATCACCCGGGTCGCGACCAGCGAGTTGCCACCGGCGTCGAAGAAGTCCTCCCCCACCGACACCCGGTCCACACCGAGCACGTCCGCGAAGACCCCCGCGACGACCTCCTCGATCGGATTGCGCGGGGCCACGAACTCACCGGACTGCTCGAACACCGGCTCCGGCAGACCCTTACGGTCGAGCTTGCCGTTGGACGTCAGCGGGATCGCGCCCAACCGGACGTAGGTGCCCGGCACCATGTGAACGGGCAGCCGCTCGGACGCGAATGCGGTCAGCACGGTGGGATCCAGGTCGTGGCCGGCCGCGGGCAGCACATAGGCGACCAGCACGGTGGTGCCGGTCGGCAGCACGTGCGGCACGGTGGCCACGAACTCGACGCTCTCGTGCGCACCGAGCACACTGTCGATCTCGCCGAGCTCGACGCGCAGGCCGCGGACCTTCACCTGGAAGTCGCTGCGGCCGACGTACTCCAGCTCGGCGGTGACATCCCCCGTCGCTTCGCTCGCCCGCGTGACCCAGCGCACCACGTCACCGGTGCGGTACATCCGGCTGCCCGCGGGGCCGTACGGGTTCGCCACGAACCGATCCGCGGTGATCGCGAACCGGTCGTGGTAGCCACGGGCCAGGTCGGGTCCGGCGAGATAGAGCTCGCCGAGCACCCCGCGCGGCACGGGCCGCAACCGTGAGTCGAGCACGAATGCGGACACGCCGCCCATCGGCGCACCGATGGTCACCGGCTCCCCCGCCACCAGCGGAGCCGTGGCGGTGACGATGACGGTGGCCTCGGTGGGGCCGTAGGCATTGCGGAAGGTGCGCCCCGGCGACCAGCGCGCGGCCAGCTCGGGGGTACACACGTCACCGCCGACGATCACCGTACGCAACGAGTCCAGCCCGGCCGGATCGACCGTGGCGAGCGCGTTCGGGGTGATCACCATGCCGGTGACGCCCTGCCTGCCGATCAGTTCGGCGAGCTCCTCGCCGCCGAACACATCGGCCGGGGCGACCACAAGGGTCGCGCCAACGCCGAACGCGGCGATCAGCTCGCCGACGGAGGCGTCGAAGTTCGGCGCACACACGTGCAACTGGCGCGAGTCGCGGGTCGTCTCGTACAGCCGGATGATGTCGGTCGCGAGAGTGGACAGGCCGCGATGCGGCACCAGCACGCCCTTCGGCTTACCGGTCGAACCCGACGTGTAGATGACGTACGCGATCTGGTCGACGTGTACCGCGCCGAGCAGGTCGCTCTCGGTCATCGCGCCGCAGGGACGCGCGGCCACCGCGCTGACGGTCTCGGGATCATCGAGCACCACGGCCGCAACGGATGCCGGCAGCCGGTCGAGATGCTCGCCGATCGTGAGCACCGCAATCGGATCGGCGTCGCCGAACATCTCCGCGATCCGCTCCACCGGATAGCGCGGGTCCACCGGCATGTAGGCGGCGCCGGTCTTGGCGATCGCCCAGATCGCGAGCACCGATTCCAGCGATCGGCGCAGCGCGAACGCGACGACGGTGTCGGGCGCCGCGCCGCGAGCGATCAGCTCGCGGGCAAGCCGGTTGGCACGCTCGTCGAGCTCGCGGTACGACCACTCGATGTCGCCGAAGACCAGTGCGATGTCATCGGGGTGCAGCCTCACACTCAGGGTCAGCAGCTCGGCCAGGGTGACGGGGCCCGCCTCCACTGGTGCCGAGGCGGTCAGCTCGCCGCGTTCGGCCGCCGAGAGGACCCCGATATCGCCGACGGGCTTGGTCGGCTCGGCCACCACCGCCTCGAGTATCCGGACCAGACGCTCGGCGAACGAGCGGGCGGTGTCGGGATCGAACAGGTCGGTGGCGTAGTCGAGCACCGCCGTGATCCCGGCGGCAGCGCCGTCGGTGTCGGGGTTCTCGCCGAGGCTGAGCTGCAGATCGAACTTCGCGACGGTGAGGGGTGCCGCGAGCTCGCCCACCTCGAGATCGGGCAGCTCGAGCGTTGCCCGCTCGGTGTTCGCCATCGACAGCGCCACCTGGAAGAGCGGCTGGTGTGCGGTGGACCGGGGCACCTCGAGCGCCTCGACGAGCCGTTCGAACGGGATGTCGGCGTGACCGAAGGCGTCCACGTCGTCCGACCGGACATCGGCGAGCAGATCGGCGAACGTCTGATCGGGATCGATCCGGGTGCGCAGCACCAGGGTGTTGACGAACATGCCGACGAGGTCGTCGAGTGCCCGCTCGCCGCGACCGGCGATGGGGCTGCCGATGGCGATGTCCTGCTGGCCGCTGAGCCGCTCGAGCAGCACCGCGAACGCCGCGTGCACCACCATGAAGAGGCTGGCGTCGTGTGTGCGGGCCAGCTCGCGCAGGCCGCGGTGCAGCTCGGCCCCGACGGTGAACTCGACGGACTCGCCACGGTAGGACGGCGACGCGGGCCGGACCCGGTCGGTGGGCAGTTCGAGCAGTTCGGGAAGGCCGGCAAGACGGTCGCGCCAGAACCCGATCTGCTTGGCGAGCACCGAGTCCGGGTCGGACTCGTCACCGAGCACCTCGCGTTGCCAGAGGCTGAAGTCGGCGTACTGCACCTCGAGC
The DNA here is from genome assembly GCF_001894865.1 of Rhodococcus maanshanensis NBRC 100610. Classification (GTDB taxonomy): domain Bacteria; phylum Actinomycetota; class Actinomycetes; order Mycobacteriales; family Mycobacteriaceae; genus Rhodococcus_G; species Rhodococcus_G maanshanensis. The sequence goes on from NZ_BCXA01000005.1 coordinate 187,621, forward strand.
GGCGCCCACTGCGGCGCGGTGCCCGCGGCGCGCGCGACGTAGGCGGTGACGAGGTCGCGCGCGAGCGGCGCCACCGAGGAGCCGTCGGACGAGATGTGATGCGTCGAGATCAGCAGCACGTGCTCGACCGCCCCGATCTCGAAGATCCGGACCCGCCACGGGATCTCCGCGGTGACGTCGAAGCCACGCGAGGCGAAGGCGAGCATCTGCTCGGCCAGGTCCGCCTCTGTGGCCGCGACGACGTCTACCTCGATGTCGACCCCGTCGGCATCCACGATCACCTGGTGGGGACCGTCCACGCTGTCCGGGAACACCGTGCGCAACGACTCGTGCCGACCCAGCACGTCGGCGAGCGCGGCGCGCATCGCGTCGAGGTCGACCCGGCCGGACAGCCGGATGGCCATCGGCACGTTGTAGACCGCCGACGCGGTGTCGAACTGGTTGAGGAACCACATGCGCTGCTGCGCCAGCGAGAGCGGGATCCGGCCGGTCCGCGGCCGAGGCGCCAGCGCCGGGCGGTCCGCACCGGATGCGCCCGCCGCGTTCACCCGGGCGGCAAGCTCGGCGACCGTGGGCGCCTCGTACAGGTCCCGCAGCCGCAACGTGGCCCCGGTGGCCGCATTGACCCGCGCGACGGCCCTTGTGGCGACCAGCGAGTCGCCGCCGAGCGTGAAGAAGCTGTCCGTGGCCGAGACCCGGTCCAGCCCGAGCAGCTCGCCGTAGACGGCGGCGATGGCCTCCTCGGTCGCGCCGACCGGGTCGACGTGGTCCGCCTCGGAGCCGCCGAACTCGGGGTCCGGCAAGGCCTTGCGGTCCAGCTTTCCGCTTGGCGTCAACGGGATCTCGTCGAGCACCACGACCGCCGACGGGACCATGTAGTCGGGCAGCGCGCGCCCGGCCACCTCGACCACCGCCTCGGCGAGGCCCTCGGATCCGCCCGCCGGCACCACGTAGGCGACCAACCGGTCGATCCCGGTGACGGTGGTCTTCACCACCACCGCGACCCGGCCCACCCGCGGGTCGGCGAGCAGCGCCGCCTCGATCTCGCCGAGTTCGACCCGCAGGCCTCGGATCTTGACCTGGAAGTCGGTGCGGCCGACGTACTCGAGCTCGCCGTCCGTGTTCCACCACACGACGTCCCCGGACTGGTACATCCGCTCGCCGCCACCGCGGAACGGGTTCGCCACGAACCGGGACGCGGTGAGCGCGAAGCGGTTTCCGTAGCCGCGGGCCAAGCCGACACCACCGATGTACAGCTCGCCGGGTACACCGGGGGGCACAAGGCGCAGGTGCTGATCGAGCACATACAGCTCGTAGTTCGGCAGCGCCGTTCCGATCGGGACCCGGCCGTCCGGGTAGCCGGTGGTCACCGACCGCAACCGGTGATCGGTGACCATGTCGGTGGCCTCGGTCGGCCCGTAGTTGTTGTGCAACCGGGTGCCCGCGGCCTCGAGGTGTGCGAGCCGGGCCAGGTTGAAGGACTCGCCGCCCAGGTGCAGCGACCGCAGCCGCGGCAGCACCCGCTGATCGGTGTCCGCGTCGAGCAGCGCGCCGAAGGCGCTCGGCGCCATGTTCGCGTTGACCACCGAGCCGCCGCCGATGATCTCCAGGATCTCGACCGGGTCGAAGGGGTCCGCGGCCAGGTACTGCACGCCACCGTCGGACAACGCCACCCACACGTTCTTCTGCGTCTGGTCGAACACCGGCGAATTCGCCACCAGCGCACCGTCACCCGGCGCGAGCCGGATCTCACCGCGATACCACTCTGCGGTGTTGAGGACGCCGGCCATCGGCACCAGGGTCGGCTTCGGCCGACCGGTGGAACCCGAGGTGGTGATCACGTAGGCCAGGCGATCGCCCGCCCCCGGCTCGAGCCAGCGGTTCGGCGGGGCGGACTCCGAGCGATCGGACAGCCGCGCCCGGGTGGTCGGGTCGTCGAGCCGCACCACCGGCCCGGTGTACCCGATCTCGTCGGTCCACGCCCGCGCGGTCACCACGGCCGCCACATCGCAGTCCTCGAGGATGGCCGCGATCCGGTCCGACGGCGCCTTCGTGTCGACCGGCAGGTAGGCCGAGCCGACCTTCCACGCGGCCAGCATGCCGACCACCCAGTCCACCGACCGCGGCAGCACCAGTGCCACCACGTCGTCGATCCCGACGCCAAGCGCGATCAGTTCGTGTGCAAGCAGGTTCGCGCGCCGATCCAGTTCGCCACGGCTGATCGTCACGCCGCCCTCGACAACCGCCGGGGCGCCCGGATCCTGTGCCACGCGCGCGTCGATCCGCTCGAGCAGCGTCTCGGACGTGCGGGCCAGCTCGGTGCGGTTGTCCGAGTCGAGCAGCGCCCGCTCCGCGTCCGAGACCAGCGGCACCTGCGCAAGAGCGGCATCGGGTGCCGTCACCATCCGGTCGAGCAGATCCAGCAGGCGGTTCAGGTGCGCTGTCGCCGTGGCCTCGTCGAAGGCCTCGTGCTGGAACTCGACTGCGACGTGCAGCCGGTCCGCGCTGGTTGCCGCGATCACCGAGAGCGGGAAGTGGCTGGCGGCGGTGGAGTCCACGCCCAGCAGCCGCGACCCGGCGATGTCGACGTCGCCGCCGACCCCTGAGGTGTCGAGCGGATAGGACTCGAAGATCACCGCGGTGTCGAACTGCGCCGCATCACCGGCCACCTTGTGGATGTCGGTGAGCCCCATGTAGTGGTGGTCGAGCAGGTCCGCCTGCTCTGCCTGTACGCGGGTGAGCAGCCCGCGCACGCTCTCGGCCGGGTCGAGCCGCACCGCCACCGGGATGGTGTTGATGAACAGACCCGCCATCTCCTCGACCCCGGCCAGCGCGGCCGGTCGGCCGGAGACGGTGGCGCCGAACACGACAGTGCCGCGGCCGCTGAGCATTCCCAGCACGAGGGCCCAGGCACTCTGCACGAGGGTGTTGAGCGTGACGCCCAGCTCGCCTGCGAGCGCCTGTGCCCGCGCGGTCTGCTCGGCGGAGAGGGCGAGCTCGATCTTGCCGGGCGCGGCGGCGTGTGCGGCCCCCGCCACCTCGGGGGCCAGCAGGGTGGGCCCGTCGATACCGGCCAGTGCCTCGCCCCAGATCCGCAACGACTCGTCCCGGTCCTGCCGGAACAGCCAGTCGAGGTAATCGCGGTAAGACCGCGGCCGCGGCAACACGGCGTCGTCGCCGCCGAGGGCGTACAGGGTGAGCAGCTCGCGGATCACCAGCGGCGTCGACCAGCCGTCGAGGATCACGTGGTGGTTGGTCACCAGCAGCTGCCAGCTCTCGTCACCTGCCCGCAGCACGGTCAGGCGCAGCAGCGGTGGCGCCGCCATGTCGAAGCCCGCGGCCTGATCCGCGTCGAGGATGCGGCGCCGTTCGGCGTCGCGGGCGGATTCGTCCAGCGCACCCACCTCGTGCACCGTCACGGGGACACGACTCGGCGCGGTCACCACCTGCAGCGAGCCCGACGCCTCGTCGACGACGAAGCCGGCCCGCAGGTTCGGGTACCGCACCAGCAGCCGATCCGCCGCCCGGCCGAGCCGATCCGCGTCGAAGGTCCCGGCGAAGTTCAGCGAGAACTGCGCGGTGTAGACGTCAAGGACGCCGGGCACGCCCTCGGCGAGCAACGCGTGGAAGAGCAGCCCGTGCTGGAGCGGGGACAGCGACCAGATGTCCTCGAGGCCCGGGTAGCGCCGCTCGAACCCGTCGATCTGGGCCTGGGTGAGCTCGACCAGCGGGACGTCGGACGGGGTGAGCCCGCCCGATTCCTCGGAGCGGGCGTGCCGCGCGATCGCGGTCAGCGCCTCCCGCCACAGTTCCGCCAGTTCCGAGACCTCTCCCCTGGTCAGCACACCTCGCGGATAGCTCAGCGTCATCGACAGCCCACCGCCGGCGAGCACCGATGCGTTGACATCGAGCGCGGACGCGGCCGCCATCGCGGGATCGGTTGCACCGCCAAGGGATCCGCCGTCGGTGACGGGGATCCAGCCGAGCGAACGGATCTCGTCCGACATCTCGTCGGTTCCGAATCGACCGAGGTAGTTGAAGGTGATCTGCGGCTCCGCGGCGGAACCCAGCTCCGCGGCGGTCGTCGGGTTGAGGTACCGCAGCAGGCCGTAGCCGATGCCGTTGTCCGGCACCGCGAGCAGCTGCTCCTTGACGGCCTTGACCGCGGCGCCTGCGCCCGGTCCGGCCGCGAAGGCATCGTCGAGGTCGATTCCGGCCAGGTCGAGACGAACCGGGTACACGCTGGTGAACCAGCCGACCGTGCGCGAGAGGTCCGCGCCCGGGATCACCTGCTCCTCACGCCCGTGGCCCTCGAGGGTGATCCCCGCGCTGGTGCCCTCCTGGCCGCGAGCGCGGCGCCACCGCGCAACGGCGAGCGCGAGCGCGGCCAGCAGTCCGTCCTGTGCGCCGCCACGGAACTTGGCGGGCACGGCGGTCAGCAGCGCCTCGGTGGTGTCGGTGGGCAGTTCCGCCGTGATCGACTCGACCGTGTCCATGGTGTCGACTGCCCGATCCAGCGGCCGGGCACCCAGCGGCGCCTCGGATTCCGCGGTCACCGCGCGCCAGTGCCCGAGCTCGGCGATCCGCCGGTCGGTGAGCGCCTCGTCGGCCAGCGCGTGGGCCCAGCGGCGAGCCGAGGTCGCGGCCGGCTCCGCCGTCGGTTCGACACCCGCCACCAACTGTCCCCAGGCGGCGGCGAACGCGGGCACCAGCAGGCGCCAGGACACGCCGTCCACCACGAGGTGGTGCAGCACCACGAGGATGCGCCCGTTGACCTCCCCGGCTCCTGGCGCCGGGTCGAACCAGACGACCTGGACCATCACCCCGGCGACGGGGTCGAGACGGTCCGCTGCCGCGTCGAGGGCCGTCGCCGCAAGCCGCTCGAATCCGGCTGTGCCGGGAAGGCTCTCGCCGTCGAACTCGACCCGGGTGATCAGTGGATCTGCCACCACGGCGCCTGCCGCGCCGGTGCGCAGCAGGTCGGCACCCGGCACCAGCTCGGCTCGCAGCATGTCGTGCTGGTCGAGAATCGCCTGGACCGTGCCTGCGAGGGTGGCGCGATCGATCCCCTTGGGCGCCGTGAGCAGCACGGCCTGCGAGAACCGGGCGGCCGCGCCGCGCTCGTGCGCCCATCGGGCCACCGGCAGCAGCGGCATCTCACCGACGCCACCGCCCGGCAGCTCCTCGAGCACCACAGTTCCGGCGCCGTCGGCGGCCATCGTGGCCACCTCGGCGAGGCCGGCGACGGTCTTGCGCTCGAACACGTCCCGTGCCTTGATCACGACGCCGGCGGCCTTCGCGCGCGCCACCAGCTGGATCGAGACGATGCTGTCGCCGCCCAGCGCGAAGAACGAGTCGACCACGGACACCCTGGCAACGTTGAGCACCTCGGCGAACAGGCCGGCGAGCAGCTCCTCCATCGGGTTCGCCGGCGCCACATACGATTCCGCCGACGAACCGAAGTCCGGTTCCGGCAGCGCCTTCCGATCGAGCTTGCCGCCCACCGTCATCGGGATCTCATCGAGCACAACGATCGCCGACGGGACCATGTGCGCGGGCAGCGACCGTCCCACGAACTCCTTGAGGGCGTCCGCATCCACGTCGCCGGCGCCCATCACGTAGGACACCAACACCGTTGCGCCCGAGGGCCCGGTGCGACCGATGGTCATCGCGAAGTCGAGCGAACCGTGTGCCGACAGCGCCGCATCGATCTCGCCGAGCTCGATACGGAAGCCGCGAACCTTCACCTGGAAGTCACTGCGTCCCACGTACTCGATCACCAGGTCGGACAGATCGCCGGCAGCCGACCGGTCGACCCACCGCACCACGTCACCGGTGCGGTACATCCGCTTCCCCGCCGGACCAAACGGATCGGCGACGAACCGGTCAGCCGTGAGCGCCGCGCGGGTGTGGTAGCCGCGAGCGACCTGTGTGCCGGCGATGTAGAGCTCGCCGGCGACACCGACGGGAACCGGCCGCAACCGCGCGTCGAGCACCAGGGCGTTCACGCCCCGGATCGGGCCGCCGATGGTGATCGCATCGCCGGGGGCGATCGGATCTCCGGAGGCGACCATGACGGTCGCCTCGGTGGGCCCGTAGGCGTTGTAGAGCCGTACCCGGGAAGCCCAGCGCGCAACCAGGTCCGCGGTCATCGCCTCGCCGCCGAGCACCAGCACCCGCAGCGGATCCAGCCCCGTGACGGGCAGAGCGGCGGCCGCGGACGGCGTCATGAAGGCATGGGTCACCCCCGCGCCGACGATGATCTCGGCGAGCTCGATGCCGCCGTACACGGTTGACGGAACGATCACCAGGGTGGCGCCCGCGCCCACCGCCATCAGCAGCTCGAGGATCGAGGCATCAAAGCTCGGGGACGACGAGTGCAGCACGCGGTCCCCAGGGCTCACCCCGTAGCGGGCGCGTTCCTCCACCGCGAAGTTCGCCAGGCCGGCATGCGGGACCACCACACCCTTGGGCATCCCTGTCGAGCCGGAGGTGTAGATCACGTACGCGGCCTGAGCCACATCGACCGGGGCGACGCGGTCCGCGTCGGTGACCGTCACAGTGGACTGCCGGTCCCAGTCGGCGACGAAGCCGGGGTCGTCGAGGACCAGCCAGGTGGCGGCAGGCAGCCCTGCCACGCTGTCGGCGACGGTCAGACCCAGGACCGCGCCCGAATCCTTCACCATGTGTTCGAGCCGGTCGATCGGGTACGCGGGATCCATCGGCACGAAGGCGGCGCCGGACTTGGCCACCGCCCACAACGCGATCTGGGACTCGATCGAGCGCGAGAGAGCCAGCGCGACAAACGACTCCGGTCCCACACCTCGGCCGATCAGAACTCGGGCCAATGCGTTGGAGCGGTCGTCGAGGTCGCCGTAGGTCAGCGCGACGTCGCCGAACATCAGGGCGATCGCGTCACGGTCGGCGGCCGCCGCGGCCAGCAGGTCCGGCAGCGCGATGGGCTCCTCGCCCGCCGGGCCTGCGACCGGGGCGAGCGCGGCCCGCTCCGTGGCGCTGACGATCTCCAGGTCGCCGACCGGCGCGGTCGGGTCCGCGGTGAGCGCATCCAGCAGCCGGACGAAACGCTCGGACATGGTCCGGACGGTCTCGGCGTCGAACAGGTCGGTGGCGAAGACGAACTCGCCGGTCATCCCCGGGCCGTCTGGCTTCTCTCCTAGCACGAGCTGGAGATCGAACTTGGCGAACGCGACGCCGCTGTCGACCGGGCTCACCGTCAATCCGGGCAGCTCCACCACCGCGGGCTCGTTGTTCTCGAGCGACATCACGACCTGGAAGATCGGCGAATGCGCGGTCGAGCGCTCCGGCGCCAGGATCTCCACCAGTCGCTCGAACGGCACGTCCGCGTGCACGAGGGCACCGAGGTCCGATTCTCGTGTGTCGGTGAGCAACTCGGCGAACGATCCTGCCGGGTTCACGACGGTCCGCAGCGCGAGCGTGTTGACGAACATGCCGACCAGGTCGTCGAGCGCGGCCTCACCGCGACCGGCCACCGGCGTGCCGACCACGATGTCGTCGGTGCCGGACAGCTTGGACAACAGGACGGCGAATGCCGCGTGCGTTGCGGTGAACAGGGTGGCCTCGTGCTGCTGTGCCAGCGCGCGCAACCGCTCGTGCAGGTCGGCGTCGATCTCGAACCCGAACCGGTCGCCGCGCATCGACTGCACCGCCGGCCGCGGCCGATCCGTCGGCAGGGTCAGCAGGTCCGGGATGCCGTCGAGCTCGTTCACCCAGTAGCCGACCTGACGGGCCAGCAGCGAGTCGGAATCGCCCTCCTCGCCGAGCAGCTCGCGCTGCCAGATCGCGAAGTCCGCGTACTGCACCTCGAGCGGCGCACGATCGGGACCGACACCCTGAGCGAAGGCGGCGTACGCGGCCACGACATCGCGCGCCAGCGGCGCCATCGACGCGCCATCCGCCGCGATGTGGTGAACCAGGAACAGCAACACGTGCTCGGTCGCGCTGATCTCGAAAAGCGTGGGACGAACCGGGATCTCGACAGTGACGTCGAATCCCTGCGACGCGAGTCCACCGAGGCGGGACACGAGCTCGGCCTCGTCCCGCACCGGGATGGGCACCAGGTCGAGGTCGAGGCCGTCCGCAGGCAGCACCACCTGGCGCGGGCCGTGCCCGTCGTCCGGGAACACCGTGCGAAGCGACTCGTGCCGATCGAGGACACTCGTCACCGCCGCCGCAAGGGCCTGGGCGTCCAGCGCACCGGTCAACCGGATACCGAGCGGCAGGTTGTATGCGGGCGAGGCGGTGTCGAACTGGTTGATGAACCACATCCGGGACTGAGCCAGCGACAACGGGAGCCGCTCAGGGCGCACGGCAGCGACCAGCTCGGGTCGGGCCCGCCCTGTGCCTGCACTGCCGGCCGCCAGCTCCGCGAGACCGGCCACGCTCGGCGCGTCGAACACCTCGCGCAGGCTCACGTCCGAGCCGAGCGCCGCGTTCACCCGCGCGACCACCCGCGCGGCGGACAGGGAGTTGCCACCGAGGTCGAAGAACGAGTCGTCGGCGCCAACCCGCTCGGCCCCGAGAATCTCCGCGAACACCTCCGCGACCGCGACCTCCGCTGGCGTCGACGGCTCCCGGTACTCGGCGCGATGGGTGTCCAGCGACGGATCCGGCAGTGCCCGTCGATCGAGCTTGCCGTGTGCGGTAACCGGCAGCTCGTCGAGTACCACCATCGCTTCCGGGATCATGTACTCCGGCAACGACAGTCGAAGCGACTCGCGGACCTCCTCGACATCGGGTGCGACACCGGCGGTTCCCACCAGGTACGCGATGAGGTGTTGTTCGGCGTCTGCGCCGTCCCAGACGAGCGCCACCGCCTGGGACACCGCGGAATGCGCCAGCAGGGCGGTCTCGATCTCACCGAGCTCGATCCTCAGACCGCGGAGCTTGACCTGGAAGTCGTTGCGGCCGATGTACTCCAGCTCGCCGTTGTTGGCCCGGCGCACCAGGTCACCGGTGCGATACATCCGTTCGCCGGACGGCTCGAACGGGTTCGCGACGAACCGCTCGGCGGTCAGTTCCGCCCGTCCGACGTACCCGCGCGCGAGCTGAACGCCCGCGAGGTACAGCTCTCCCGCCACCCCGTTCGGGACCTGGTGCAGTCGTTGATCGAGGACATGGAGCCCGGTGTTCCACACCGCGGCACCGATGGGAACCGTGACGGTGTCGGCCTCCGTCACCTCGTGATAGGTCACATCCACGGCGGCCTCGGTTGGGCCGTAGAGGTTGTGCAGCCGCGCCAGCGGCAGAACCTCCCTCAGTGCCTCGGCGGTCTGGGGAGGGAGCGCCTCCCCGGAGGCGAAGATCTGCCGCAACGACACACACGTGTGCACCGTGGGCTCCGCGGCGAACACCGCCAACATCGACGGCACGAAGTGCGCGGTCGTGACGGACTCGGCGAGTACGACCCGCGATAGGTAGAGGGGGTCTCGGTGGCCGTCGGGCTTCGCGATCACCATGCGCGCACCGGTCTGCAACGGCCAGAACAACTCCCACACCGACACGTCGAACGTGGCCGGAGTCTTCTGCAGCACCACGTCGTCCGGACCGAGCCGGTACTCGGCCTGCATCCACAGCAGTCGATTCACGATCGCGGAATGGGCGATCCCGACGCCCTTGGGCTTCCCGGTGGACCCCGATGTGAAGATCACGTACGCGATGCCCGAGGGGTCGATCCGCCGGCCCCGGTCCTCGTCGGTGACGGGGGTTCCCGGGAGACCCGAGAGGTCGAGGGTGTCGATGTCGAGGACGAGACCCTCCGCCGTGAACCCGTCGCGTGAGGTGGTGAGGACGCAGACCGGGGCGGCGACATCGAGGATGTGGTTGATCCGGTCGGCGGGCTGGTCCGGATCGACGGGCACGTATCCACCACCCGCCTTGATGACCGCGTACATGCCGATGAGTAGGTCGAAGGACCGGCGCATGGCGAGCGCGACAAGGGATTCGGCTCCGACGCCCTCGGCGATGAGTCGACGTGCGAGCCGGTTCGCCCGCGCGTCGAACTCCGCGTACGTCAGTGACTCGCCGTCGAACGTCAGCGCGACCGAGTCAGGCGTGCGGGACACCTGTTCGTCGAAGAGCGAGACCAGGGTCGGCGCACTCGCATCCGGTCCGCCTGGCGCCAACTCGGCCGCGTCGCTGCGGATCCGGTCGAGCACCGCGCCGATCCCGCCCTCGGCGGCCACGATCGTCGGCACGAGGCCGGTGAGCACCACCGACACGATCCCGTCGGCGTCCATTCCCCGGTCGGCCAGCGGGCCGGCCAGCAGCTGCATCCGCTCGTCCAGCTCCCGATAGGTCGCCGACATACCGTCCACGGACACGACGACCGTGTCCGGTCGGTCCGACGCGAGAGCGGAGATCGATCGAGTCAGTTCCGCAGCAGACAACAGGTCCTCCGAAAGCAGTAACACTGATCACAAAAACGGCGGCGGGCCGCCCGCGGCGCGAACGCCGCGGCAGCGGCACGCCGCCCTGAGAAGATACGCTAGGCCGACCTATGGCCGGGCACGGTTGCTCATCCTCCGGTCACCGCCCGCACCAGTGGATCGTCTGTGTGGCCGGCCACCCGGGTTGCCGCATCCTCGACCAGTCGGGCGAGCACGTCCGCGAACCCGTCTCCCGCGCCGCTGCCGCCCGCCCCTAGCAGAATGGTCGGCACCAGGCTCGTCAACGCGGTGGTCACGATCGCCTCGACCGCCATGCCACGATCCGCCAGGGATGCGGTGAGCAGCTTGAGCCGCTCGTCCAACTGCCCATAGGTGACGGCGATACCGTCATGGTTCAGAGCGACATCGCCCGCGGCGAACTCTGCCACCTGCGCGACCAACGCGGGCAGGTCGTCGACACCGGGTCCGCCGCCCTCGGCTTCGGTCACCGTGTCTGCGGGTTCGCTCCAGATGTCGATGTCACCCACGATCGCGGCCGAGTCCTCGGTGACATCCTCGAGGATCCGGAGAAGCCGATCCGGGAAGCGTGCCACCGTGGGCTCGTCGAACAGATCTGTCGCATAGAGGAAAGCGGCAGACAGCGTGGACACGGCGCCCTCGGCGTCACGGTTCTCGAGAACCGTGAGCTGCAGGTCCAACTTGGCGGGCACCAGGCCGCTGTCGAATTCCGATGCGGTGAGATCCGGCAACTCCAGGGTGGGGCGGCCGAGGTTCTCGAACGAGAGCATCACCTGCGCGAGCGGCGAGTACGCGGGCGAGCGCTCCGGGTTGAGACGTTCCACAACGCTGTCGAACGGCACGTCTGAATGCGCGTAGGCCTCGAGGTCCACTCGCTTCGCCTGCTGCACGACCTCCGCAAACCGGGCACCTGGATCCACCGAGGTCCGCAGCACCAGGGTATTGACGAACATGCCGACCAGGTCGTCGAGCGCGGCCTCGCCACGCCCGGCCACCGGGGTGGCGATCGCAATGTCCTCGCCACCGGTCAGGCGCGCCAGCAGGACCGCCAGCGCCGCGTGAACGACCATGAACAGCGTCGCATCGCTGCGGCGCGCGAGCTCGTGCAGGCGCGCGGTCAGGTCCGCGCCGATCTCGAAGTCGACCTTGCCGCCGCGCATCGACTGTCGCGCCGGACGGGGCCGGTCCGTCGGCAGCTCGATGAGCCCGGGCATCCCGCGCAGCGCGCGCTCCCAATAGTCGAGCTGACGCGAGGCGAGGGACTCGGGGGCGTCCTCCGCACCGAGCACCTCGCGCTGCCACAGCGCGTAGTCGGCATACTGCACAGCGAGCGGTTCCCAGCCGGGCGCCTGGCCCGTCACGCGCTGCCCATAGGCCAGCATGACGTCCCGTGCCAGGGGCCCCATCGAGGCGCCATCGGCGCTGATGTGATGCACCACCAGGCCGAGGACGAACTCCTGCTCGCCCACACTGAACAGGCGGGTCCGCAGCGGCGGAACCGAGGTGACGTCGAAGCCCTGCGACGCGAACGCGACGAGACCCTCGGTGAGTCGGTCCTCCTCGACCGTGACCGGGTTCAGGTCGATCGGCACGGACGAGACCGGCAGCACCACCTGACGCGGGATGCCCTCGTCCTCGGGGTAGACGGTCCGCACCGACTCGTGCCGCGCCAGCACGTCGGAGACGGCAGCCTCCAGCGCATCGAAGTCGAGGTTTCCGTACAGCCGGACCGCGATCGCGATGTTGTAGGCGGGCGAGGTGGGGTCGAGACGGTTGATCAGCCACATCCGCTGCTGCGCCAGCGAGAGCGGCAGGTGATCGGGCCGGTCAGCCGCGACAAGGGCCGGTCGCGCCGCCCGACCCTCGGCACTGACAGCGCGCGCCGCCAGCTCCGAGACCGTGGCGGCCTCGAACAGGTCTCGAACGCCGAGAGCCGATCCGAGCGCCGAGTTCACCCTGGCCACCACGCGCGTCGCGGAGAGCGAGTTGCCGCCGAGCGCGAAGAACGAATCGCCGACCGACACCCGATCCAAGCCGAGCACCTCCGCGAAGATCGCGGCCACCGTCTCCTCGATCGGAGTGTCGGCTTCGACGAAGTCACTTCCGGCCGAAGCGAATTCGGGATCCGGCAGCGCCTTGCGGTCCAGCTTGCCGTTCACCGTCAGCGGCAGCGCGTCGAGCAACACGATCGACGAGGGCACCATGTGCCCCGGCAGGCTCTGGCCGAGGAACTCCTTCAACGACGCGGCGTCGACCGCATCTTCGGAGACCGGGACCACGTACGAGGCCAGCAGGATGTCGCCGGACGGACCGGGACGCCCGACCGTGACCGCGAAGTCGACCGATTCGTGGGCTCCGAGCGCGGCGTCGATCTCGCCGAGTTCGATGCGGAAGCCGCGCACCTTCACCTGGAAGTCGCTGCGGCCCACGTACTCGATGGCCAGGCCGGTATCGCTGCCAGGCGCCTCGACCCACCGCACCACGTCGCCGGTGCGGTACATCCGGCCACCGGCGGCGCCGAACGGGTCGGCCACGAACCGCTCGGCGCTCAGGCCTGCCCGCCCGTGATAGCCGCGGGCCAGCGCGACCCCCGAGACGTACAGCTCGCCTGCGACGCCGACCGGGACCGGGCGCAGTCGCGCGTCGAGGACCACAGCCGACACGCCACGGATCGGCCCGCCGATGGTGACGGGCTCGCCCGCGACGAGCCGGTCGCTGATGTTGGTCGCGACCGTGCCCTCGGAGGGGCCGTACGCGTTGAACATCGCCCGGCCGACGGACCATCGCGCCACCAGGTCCGGGCTGCAGGCGTCGCCGCCGACGACGACCGTGCGCACGGTGTCGAGTCCGGACGGATCGACGGTCGCCAGCGCGGCCGGGGTGACGAAGGCGTGGGTGACGCCCTCGGTCGCCAGGAGCGCACGCAGCTCCTCGCCGCCGTAGATCTCCGGTCCGGCGATCACCATCGTCGCGCCTGCGCAGACCGCGAGCAGCAGTTCGAGCACCGAGGCGTCGAAGCTCGGCGAGGAGAAGTGCAGCGTGCGCGAGGATGCGGACACCGCATACCGCTCCCGCTGCTCGCTGGCGAAGTTCGCCAGCCCGGTATGGGTGACGACGACGCCCTTCGGCAATCCTGTGGAGCCCGAGGTGTAGATCATGTAGGCGCTGTGCTCGAGCCACAGCGGTGCCGACCGCTCCGCGTCGGCCACGGTGCCCGCCGCCAGTTCCTCGCAGCGCGCGAGGAACTGCGGATCGTCGAGCACGACCCAGGTGACCGACTCGGGCAGCCCCGCGCGGTGCGCGGCGACGGTCAGCCCGATGCGCACGCCCGAATCGGACACCATGTGGGCGATCCGGTCCTCGGGGTATCCGGGGTCGATCGGCAGGTACGCGCCGCCGGCCTTGGACACCGACCACACACCGAGCACGGATTCAACCGAGCGCGGCAACGCCAGCGCCACGAACGTCTCCGGGCCGACACCGGCCGCGATGAGCGCGCGGGCCACCCGGTTCGAGCGCTCGTCGAGCTCCGCGTAGGTCAGCTCGCGGTCACCTGCGACCAGCGCCACCGACTGCGGGTTGGCCGCAGCGGCCGCCGAAAGCAGCTCGGGCAGAGTCGATCCCGCGACCGAGTCCGTGCCGCGCACGGGCACCAGCCGGGCTCGCTCGTCGGCCCCGAGCAACTCGATTCCGCCGACGCGCGCATTCTGGTCCGCCGCGAACGCCTCGAGTACCCGCACGAGGCGGCCGAGGAAGCCCTCGACAGACGCGCGGTCGAATACCGACGGCATGTACTTGAGGTTCAGCTCGAGCGTCTCGCCGAGCAGTCCGACGACCGCGAGCGGATAGTGCGAGCCGTCCCGGACCCCGACATCGAGCAGACGCATGCCCGCGATGTCGGAGTGCTCGGTGAGCCCCTGCCTGTCGACGGGGTAGGACTCGAGCACCACCAGGGTGTCGAACAGGTTTCCCTTGCCCTGCGCCGTCAGGATCTCGCTCAGCCCCATGTGCTGGTGACCGAGGGTCTCGGACTGCTCACGCTGGACACGGGAGAGCAGCTCCGCGACCGACTCCTCGGAATCGAGCTCGATCCGGACGGGGACCGTGTTGATGAAGAGGCCGACCATCGATTCCACGCCAGCCAACTCCGGCGGACGTCCCGAGACGGTGGCACCGAAGACGATGTCGTCGCGGGCGGTGAGCTGGCCGAGCACCACGCCCCAGGCCGCCTGCAGCAAGGTGTTCGTGGTGACCTCGAGGGTCCGGCCCAGCTCGGACAGGCGCCGGTCGAGATCGGCGGACAGCGCCGCGGTCACCTCCTCGGGCACCGCATCCTCCGCTGCCGACTCGCTGCGCGCCGCAAGCAGCGTCGGCTCCTCGATGCCCGCGAGCACCCGATGCCACCTGGCCTTGGTGGCCTCGGCGTCCTGGGCCGCGAGCCACGACAGGAAGTCCCGGTACGAGCGGGCCCTCGGCAGCACGTCGGACGAGCCGGCCGCCGCGTAGAGGGTCAGCAGATCGCGGATGATCAACGGGGTCGACCAGCCGTCCATCAGGATGTGGTGGTTGGTGACCGTGAGCAGCCACTTCGCGGGCGCGGTCTTGATCAGGTGGAAGCGGGTCAGCGGCGCCGAGCCGAGATCGAATCGGGTGGTCCGATCCGCCTCCAGCATCCGCTCCACCTCGACCGCGGCGGCCTGCGGGTCCATCGACGACAGATCGGTCTGCGTCCACGGCAACTGCGCGTCGTGCAGCAGCACCTGCAGGACCTCGCCACCGTCCTCTTCCTGGACGAAGGCGGTCCGGAAGTTCTCGTGCCGATCGATCAGCGCCTGCCCGGCCGTCCGGAGACGATCGGCATCGACCTGGCCACCGAGTTCGAGCAGGATCTGCGCGGTGTAGACGTCGACGTCCGAGGACAGCAGCGAATGGAAGTACATGCCGTGCTGCAACGGCGCGAGCGGCCACACGTCGGTGAGCTTCGGGTACCGCTGCTCGAGCCGGTCCACCTGCTTCTGCGACAGCTCGACGAGATTCAGGTCGGACGGCGTCAATCCACCCGCGTCGCTTCCGCTGGCGAAGGTCGCGATGGCCTCGAGGGCGCAGGCCCACCAGTGCCCGAGCGATCGGGTCTCGTCCTCGCTGAGCAGCCCGCCCGCGAAGGTGAAGGAGGCGGCCAGGTGCGCGTTCGGCCCCTCGCCCTCGATGCCCGCGTTGATCTCGACGGTCGCCGACAACGGGGTCGTGCCGTCGGTGGTCGACATGAATCCGCCGATGCCGACGGAATCGTCCGGCGTCCACGGTGCGCCGATGAGGTGCTCGCCGACCGAAGCCGTGCGTCCCAGGTAGTTGAAGATGATCTGCGGCTCGGGCATGGCGGCCAAACGGGCACCGGTCACCTCCCCGAGGTGACGCAGCATGCCGTAGCCGAGGCCGCCGTCGGGAACCGCGAGCAGCTGCTCCTTGACGGCCTTGACCACCGCTCCCGCGGACGGACCCGCCGCGAGCGCGTCGTCGAGGTCCGCGCCCTCGAGGTCGAGGCGAACCGGGAAGATGCTGGTGAACCAGCCGACGGTGCGGGAAAGATCGGCCCCGGCGATGACGTCGTCATCGCGTCCGTGACCCTCGAGGGACAACAGGACCGAGGACTCGTCGACGCCGCGGTCGCGGCGCCAGCGGGCCACCGCGAGCAGCAGCGCCGACAGCAGTCCGTCGTTGACTCCGCCGTGGAACGCGCGAGGGATGCTGGTCATCACGGCCGAGGTGACCTCGGGCGAGATGTCGATCCGGACCGTCCGTGCGGTCTCCGCCGTGTCGACGGCGGTGTCCAGCGCGCGCGAGCCGAGCACGGGGTCCGGCCCGTCGAGAACCTCGCGCCAGCGGTCGAACTCGGCCGCGCGGGCGTCGCTGCCCGCCTCCTCGAGCAGGCTGTGCGCCCACCGGCGCATGGAGGTGCCGACCGGCTCGAGCGCCACCGGCTGTCCGGCGGCGGTGTTCGACCACGCGAACGCGACGTCGGGGATCAGCACCCGCCAGGAGACACCGTCGACGGCGAGGTGGTGGATCACGATCAGCAGCCGACCAGCACCGGACGGCGAGGTCGTCCTGACCACGGCCACCATCACCCCGGCCGCGGGGTCGAGGCGATCGGCGGCCGCGTCGAGCAGTTCGTCGACGGCTGCCTCGAACTCATCGGTACCGGGCTCGACCGTGAGGGAGACCGTACGCATGAGATCACCGGCGCGCACCGAACCGGGCTCGCCGACCTGGAAGTTCCACTCCCCGTCCGCATGTCGCGCCAGGCGCGAACGCAGCGCATCGTGGTGATCGAGCACGGACTGCAGGGCGTCACGCAGATGTCCGTCGTCGACGGCGTCGGGCAGCGTCAACAGGACGGCCTGTGCCAGCCGGTCGAAGCGCCCGCGATCGACCATCCATCGGACCACCGGCAGCAACGGGAGGTCACCGACGCCACCGCCCGGCAACTCGTCGAGCACGACCTGGACGTCGTCGCTGAGCTGACGGCGCGTGACCACCTCGGCGAGTCCCGCGACCGTCTTGCAGTCGAACACATCCCGGGTCGTGAAGACCGCGCCGGCCTCCTTGGCGCGGGAGACCAGCTGGATCGACATGATGCTGTCGCCGCCCAGCGCGAAGAAGCTGTCCTCCACGCTGACCTCGTCGAGGCCGAGCACCTCGGCGAACACCGCGGCGATGGTCTTCTCCATCGCGGTGGCAGGCGCCACGAACGCCGAGACCGGGGTACGGAAATCCGGTTCCGGCAACGCCTTCCGGTCCACCTTGCCGTTCGCGGTCAGCGGCAGCCGATCCAGCACGATGATCGACGCGGGCACCATGTAACTGGGCACCAGCTCGCCGACGTGACCGATGACGGCGGCGACGTCGAGGTCGGCGCCCGCGACGGGAACGGCGTAGCCGATCAGCCGCTGCCCGAGGTCGCTCTCGTGGACCAGCACGGTGGCCGCAACCACGTCGGGGTGCGCGAGGACCGCGGCCTCGATGTCACCCAGCTCGATCCGGAGTCCGCGGATCTTCACCTGGAAGTCGCTGCGGCCCTGGAACTCGAGCTCGCCATCGGAGTTCCACCACACCACGTCGCCGGTGCGGTACATGCGCGCACCGGCGCCGCGGAACGGGTCCGCGACAAAGGTCGACGCCGTGAGATCGAACCGGTTGCCGTACCCACGCGCGACACCCGCACCGCCGACGTACAGCTCCCCGGTCACCCCGGCAGGGACCGGCCGCAGGCGCTCGTCGAGGACATACAGGTCGACGTTGGGGAGCGCCCCACCGATCGGGATCCGTCCGTCCGGGTAGCTCGCGTGGTCGACGACCAACTCATGGAAGGTCGTCATGTCGGTCACCTCGGTGGGACCGTAGTGGTTGACCAGCCGGGTACCCGCCGCGGCGAGATGCCCCAGCCGCTCCGTACGCATGGCCTCGCCACCGAGAAAGACGGCATCGAGTTCGGGAAGGACGCCCCTGGTGTCGTGATCGAGCAGGACGTTGAACAGGCTCGGCGCCATGTTCGCCGCCCGAGCGACGCCACCCTCGACGATGTCGAGCACTTCCACCGGATCGAACGGCTCGCCTGCGAGGTGGAGCGACCAGCCCTCGGAGAGCGCGACCCAGACATTCTTCTGTGTCTGGTCGAAGCTCGGCGAGCCCGCGACGAGAACACCTTGGCCCGGTTCGAGGGCGACGTGCCCCCGGTACCACTCCACGTTGTTCGCGAACCCGGACATCGGGACGAGCGTCGGCTTCGGCCTGCCGGTCGAACCCGAGGTCGAGATGACGTAGGCGATGCGCTCGCCCGCGTGCGGCTCGGCCCACCGGTTCGCGGGAGCGGTGGGGTCGAGTTCGGCGACGGCGGCCTGCGAGATCGGATCGTCGAGCAGGATGACCTGTCCGTCGAATCCCGCCCGCTCCCACGCGCTCGTGGCGACCACGCAGCTCACCGCGCAGTCCTCGAGGATCGATTGCACCCGATCGGTTGGCAGCGTCGGGTCGACGTAGGCGTAGGCGGCCCCCGCCTTCCATGCGGCCAGCATCCCGACGACCCAGTCCACCGACCGCGGCACCATCAGCGCCACGATGTCGTCGGCCCGGACGCCCCTGGCGATCAGCTCGCGCGCAAGCTGATTTGCGCGCCGGTCGAGTTCACCCCTTGTGACGGTCTTGCCGGAACCGACAACCGCGACCGCGCCCGCGTCACGCCGAACGCTCTCTTCCCAGCGATCGAGGATGTTCGACTCGAAGGGGGCCGACGCACCCGCGCCGAGCGATCGGAGACGCTCCGCCTCCCCCGCCTCGAGGAGGTCGACGCCGCGCACCGCGGAATCGCGCGACGCCGACAGGAAGCGCTCGAGATAGCTCAGGAATCGGTGGTGGTAGCCGTCGAGATCCGACGCGCTGTACAGGTTGGGGTTGCCCTCGAAGTCGATCTGCACGCTCTTGCCCGCGACGCTCGGGTAGAGGTTGACGGCGAGGTCCTCCACGGGACCGGTGCTGAGCACCGTGAGGCGGCCCGTGAGATCACCGAGCTTGATCTCGCGGTGGAACATCATGATGTTGATCGACGGTCCGAAGAAACCGCGCTGGCCGTCGACGGTTCCGGCGTCGCGGCGCATGTCCTCGTGCCGATACCGCTGGCGCCGCAGGGCGCCGGTCAGCTCGAGGTTCGCCTTCCCCATCAGGTCGTCGATGGTGGTGTCACCGTCGATCCGCAGCCGGATCGGGACGACATTGGACACCATGCCACCCGACCGGCGCAGCAGCGCGGACGCCCGTGCGGAGACCGGCAGGCTCAGCACCACGTCGGCATTGCCGGTCATCGCGGCGAGGTAGCCGGCGAAGGCGGCGACGATGGCCGGGGTCTCACCCACGACGCTCGCGGACGCCGTCGCGCCGAGCAGCTCGGCCGTGGACGGCGGAACCTGCTCGCCCGCCACGGTGGCATGCGAATCGACGGGCGCGGTACGGCCCGCGAGACTGGGCGCCGCGGGCAGGTCGGCGACCCGCTCGATCCAGTACTCCCGGTCACGCTGGAACCGGTCGGAGTTCCGGTAGACGAGCTCGTCCTCGTAGATCGCGACGAGATCCGCCGCGTTGCCAGGAGCGATCTCCCGGCCCTCCACGAGCGCCGTGTACACCTCTGCGGCACGGTTGAGCGTGTTCATCGCACCGAAGCCGTCGATGGAGATGTGGTGGAAGCGGCAGTACCAGTAGCTGCGATCGTCGGCCAGCTTCAGAACCGTCGACACGTTGAGGCGCTCGACGAACAGGTCGCGCGCGGATCCGTAGTCGTTGCGCATCCAGGCCTGCGCCGCCGCGACCGGGTCCTCGTGCCCCGAGAAATCGACGAAGTCGACGCGATCGTCGATCGTTCGATCGATGATCTGCTGCGGAAGGCCGTCATCGGCGATCAGTCGCATGTACGCAGAGCCGAGCTCCATGCCTGCGAACCGGCAGGCCTCCGTGAGGACGTCCACGTCGAGGACGCCGTCGACCTCGACGTACTGGGCGATGTTGAGGGGAACGTCTCCTGCGGCCTGCTGAGCGAACCACATGCCACGCTGGGCGGACGAGAGCGGAAACGGTGCGGCATCCTGCGGGTGCGCGCTCACCTGCGCCCCTTCATCCGAAGGTTCAGCAGGTCCGACCGTACCCAGGGCGTCCAACGTTCGCTCCCCCATCTCGACAACACTCGTCGCTGTATCCCGTCATGGCCCCGCCCAAGCGGCGAAATGGTCTTCCGTTCAGTCCATCCATCTCATCGCCGCTCGGCCGATCCGCGTTAGCCGTTTTCCCGAAGGAACCTGGCGTCACGCGCATAAGTCCACGTCAGCGAGGGTGCCCGCGATCGGTGAACAGCGCGCACGGTCCAGCGACCGCGTCGAGGGTCGCTCGATCGGCCTGTGCAGGTTGCGTAGCCTGCCTCCACCTCCCAATGACCCCCGCCACAGCACGCAGTCCGTCATGACCTGCAATACAGCAACCGAAATCATCGCACACCGAAGACGGGAGACCCATTCAGCCGACACGCGTTACGCGCTATTTGCTACCAGCACGCGCCTGTTACTAGCGAGTAACTTAGCGTTCATCACATTTCGGCGAAACCCGCCCCGGCGGACTAGATCAACGCGCGTCCGGCGCCGATACGCCTGCGGATGTCGCGCATCAGCACGTAGTTGGCTCCGTGCCGGACGAAGCGAGGCAGAAACCGGTTGACGAACGAGACGAATACGAACAGGTGCTCGAACCGCCTGCGATCGTCCTCGTTCCACTCGACGCGGAGCTCCTCACGGAACAGCGGCGGCAGGAAACCGACGGTCAGGAAGGTCAACAGGTTCCCGAAGACCAGCCGCAGCGGCCACCCGATCATCCGGAGGTTCACCAGGTCCATCAGATAGGTGCGGACCGTGTCGTCCATCGACACCCGCGAGCAGGCGTTGTTCCAGTAACGGTCGAAGTCGGCCCTGGTGGCCGGCCACATCTCCTCGGTGACCTGCAGGGTGGTCCCCAGCGTGCTCGACGACTGATAGAACGACTCCGCCTCCTCCGCCGACATCGTGCCGTGCAGGAGCTGGTGGGTGTCCTCGAACCCGATGTACAGGCACGCCGCCACCCACAGCTGGAGCTCGCGATTGAAAGCGTTGTACCTGACCGGGCTGTTCTCGTCCGAGCGCACCTGACGGTGCGCGACGTTGACGGCCTCGCGGTAGGCGAGACGTTCCTGGTCGGTTCCCAGAATCGCGACGGTGAGGTACTGAAAGGTCGTCCTGGCCCGCTTCCAGGGATGGCGCATCAGGCTGCCGGACTCCACCTTGCTCTCGATCACCCCGTAGGCCACCTCGGGCCAGCCCAGCTGCATCACCACGTTCGCCGCGCCGCCGGCGAAGGACCAGAAATCCAGTGCCTCGGAGATGTGCGCGGGTCGCCGCGTCCACCTGCGCGCAGACGAGGTGATCCGGATCCTGGTCTGCGCCGTGGTCAGGGCCGGTCCGGCGGCCGAGTCCTTCGGGTAGTGCACGGGCATCGATTTCCCCTGTCCTGGTGACCGTTCTCGTCAGCTATTTCGTGTCGACGTTGTCGACGACCCATCGGTCGCCCTGACGGACGAGGGAGACCACCATCCGGTACTTCTGGGAGTTGCCGTCGGGCGAGACCACGTTCTTCGCCTGCTGGTCAACGAAGACGAGCACCAGCGCGGATGAGTAGTCGATGCGCTCGACCGCCACATGGTCCGCGCTGGCGGTCGCCTGCCCCTTGCCCTCGGTGACTATCTGCGCGAGCGCGTCGACCATCTGGTTGTATTTGTCCGCGAACGCCGGGGTCGACATCTCCATGATCGCGTCGCGGTTCGCATCCAGGCTCTGGAAGTCGAACGAGGACATCGCCACCGAGTACTCCCGCGCGATGTCGACCGCCTCGGCGCGCAGTTCGTCGAGGTGCCGGGCACGGAGCACCTGAATCGTCAGCGCCGCTGCCGTCGCGAGCAACGCGAGCACCAGCAGGAGCGCCACGAGGACCGGTGGTCGACGCAGCGAACGGATCGCGCGAGGAGCCGACAGGGGGTCGTCCTCCGCGTGCTCGGTCGCCTGCATCGCGCCGGGATCACGCGGCGGCGCCGCGACCATGTTGTCAGTTGCCATGTCCGAGGTCCTCCAGAAGCGATTTCCAGTAGTTCAATGCCTCGACCCCGGTCGGGATGAGGATCGGATCGGCGACCACAGGGGGACCGATGGCCGTCCCCGGCGTCGTCGCGTTCTGCAGGCCGAGGCCGCCCGGGCGGGGTGCGTTCCTGGCACCACGCTGCGCAATGTTCGTTCCCGGCGGGCAGTAGTAGGTGAGGTCGGTCTCGGTCGGACTCACGTCGCCGACCGCCCTGCGCACCGTGTCGTAACTGCAGACCGGCCCCTGCGTGGCGACGAGAGCGAAGTTCGCCCGGTCCCCTGTGACGATCGACTCCAGCTTGCCCAGACCCCGCGGGATGTCGACGAGACCGGCGGCGAGGGCGTCGCTGCGGTCCGAGATGACCGGCGCGACGGTCACCAGGTTCGCGAGCACGGCCCCGAATGTGTCGTGGTAGCGATCGAACAGGGCCCTGGCATTGCCGAGTGCCTGTGGGGAGGTGTCGGCGAGGTAGACGAGAACCGGCCCGCTCGAGTCGAGCTGCTCGGTGAAATTGCGCGCCGCCGCCATCCCCCGCCCGAATGAATCGGACTGTCCCGCCATCGCTCCGACCAGAATCGTGGTCCGCTCGAGAAGGGTCTTGAGCGTCGGGGCCTGCTCGTCGAGTTGAGCCGACAGCCGGTCACCGTGCTCGATCATGCTCGCCATCGCCGGACCGAGACCGTCGAACGATGCACCGAGCTCCGTGCCGATATCGCGAACCGCCCGCGGGTCGATGTCCTCGAACAGTCGGGATGCCTGCAACATCATCTGACTCATCTGGACCGGCTGCTCCTCGGCAGGCGCGGCGAGCTCGTCACCCTCAGTGAGATAAGGGCCTCGATCGGTGTTGGGGAAGATGTCGACGTTCTGGATGCCTGCGGCTGTCCCCATCCCGACCCGGGCGACACTGTCCCGCGGGATCTGGGTCCCCGGGTCGAGGTCGAACTCCACACGGGCACCACGGATGTCGGGGTCGAGCGAGACACCCGCCACCTTCCCGACCGTGACCCCCCGATAGGTGACGCTGGTGCCCGCGGTGAGCCCGAGCGCGTCCGTCATCGTGGAATGCACCCGTATCGGATCCCCGAACGCCTGCGGCCCGAGGACGTAGTTGATGCCGAACGGGATGACGATCGCCGATGTCAGGGCGAACAGCACCAATTGGACCAGCACGAGGCGTCTCATCGGACACCACCCGGGGTCGGCGCAGGCAGCGGGACACCGCCTGCCAACAACGATGCCAGTGTTCCCGCCGGCGCGCTCACGGCACCGCCTGGCAGCGATCCCCCGGTGATCAGCTTGTCGATACCGCCCGGGATGTCGAGCGCGCCATCGAAGTTCAGATAGTCCCCGTGCACGGAGCGCCCGAAGTTCCCCAGGAAGGTGTTCATGTTGTCCAGCGTCGAGGCGATCCTGCCGTTGACGCTGTTCAACGCCCCGATCACCGTGCCGGCGTCGGCGAGCATGCCGTCGATGCCCCGCGGCGATGCGGCGAGAATTACGTCGGCATTGCTCGCCAGTGCGGTCGTCGAGGCGAGCAGCGATGCGATGGAATCTCTTTGCTGCGTGAGCAGTTCGACCGCACCCGGCATCGCCTCGAGGTAGCCGTCGACCACGCGTTGCTGGTCCACCAACTGCTGTGAGACCCGCGCCGCGAGATCGATGGCGGCGTCGAACTCACTCCGATTGGCGGTGGCGCCTGCCATCAGAGAGGCCAGCGTGTCCATCAGTCCCCGCACCTCACCCGACCGGCCCGCAAACGCCGTGTTCAACTCGCCGACGACGGTCTGCAATTGGCTCAACCCGCTTCCGCTGACGATCGTGCCGAGGGTGGCGAGCGCGCTCTCGATCTGCGGTCCGATCGTCGTGCGGGACTCGACGATGACATCGCCCTCCCGCAGCGGTCGCGACGAGGGCTGCGCGGGTTCGGCGAGCCTGATGAACGGGTTCCCCAGCGCCGACGGCAGTTCCACGGACGCCTCGACGTTGTCCGGCAGTTCGGTTGCGAGTTCGAGACTCAACGAGACCCTTGCCCCCACCGTGTCGGTCGCCAGGGCGGCGACGCGACCGATCACCTTCTGCCCATTGAGCACATCGGCACCCGGCAGCAATCCATCCGCGGTGGCGAGCTGCAGCGTGACCGCGTAGTCGGGACCGTCCGCCGTGCGGCCGAGCGGCAGATCCGCGATGCCGACGCCGCAGCCGGCGAGGAACAGACTGCCTGCCACCGCGGCGCAGGCGAGACCGATCAATCTGCGGCGCATCAGTTCCCCCTCGGCGGCAGTGCACCACCGGTGACCGCCGAGACGATGCCGAGCGGATCGGAGGCACTGACCGGGAACGAGATCGGATTGGTGAACCCGGCCCCGGTGCACAGCGGCAGCGGGTAGGCATCGCAGAGCGGCTTCGCGACGGCGAACTGGGTCAGCGCCGTCGAGACATTCAGCCGGATCCGGCCCCGATTGTCGGGGCCGACGGTGTTGGACAGGTTCTGCATCAGCAGCGGCACCACGTCCATGAACTCGGCGAGTCCCGCCTGGTTCGCCGCCAGCGAGTCGCCGAGCACCCGCGTGTTCTCGGCAATCGTGCCCACATCGTCTCCGTGTCGGGTCATGAAGCTGTTGACCTGATCGAGCACCACGCGCAGGTCCTGCAGCGGTCCTGCGATGTCGATCTTCTGCGCCGACCACTCGTCCCCCAGCTCTCCGAGGTCGGCGACGAGCGTGTCCAGGCTGACCTGGCGGGCATCCAGCGCGGTCATCAGCGTGTTGAGGTTGCGCACAAGCGCACCGATGTCCTCGGCCCGCGCTCCGACCACTCCCGTTGCCGCACTGAGGTTCTTGATGGCGGCGTTGAACTGATCGCCGTTGCCCCGCCAGTTGTCCGCGACCTCGGTCAACAGGTCGCCTGCGCTGCCACCCGGCCGGTCCGGTGCGCCGCCGAGGGCATCGGTCAGCGTGCTGATGCTGCCCATCAGCCCGTCGAAGTCGATCGGGGCGTGGCTGCGTTCCACGGGGATCTCGGCACCGTCCTCGAGCTTCGGCCCGCCACCGTAGGTGGGTCCGAGCTCGAGGTGTCGGTCGCTGATGACCGACGGGTTGAGCACATAGGCATTCGCGTCGGCGGGCAGCTCCACCTCGCCGGGCACCGTCATCGTCACGCGCACCGAGGTGCCCTCGGGCTGCACCGCGATCACCGACCCGACCGGGACCCCGAGCACCGTGACCTTGCTGCCGGGGTAGATCCCGTTGACGTAGGCGAAGTTCGCGTACACGGTCTTCGAGTCGTCGGTGCGGGCGAAGACGAACCATCCCGCCGCCACCAGCCCGACGGCGAGCGCGAGCGCGGTCGCGACTCGCGACAATCGAGCGGTGGTCATCTGCACCCCTGCATCACTCCGAGGGCGCACAGCATGTTGTCCGGGATCACCGCGGCGGGCGCATTGACGTCGGTCCAGGCCCCGTTTCCGGTCGCATCGGTCGCGGAACGGAGTGCGGGTGGCAGCCGATCCATCATCAGCTCGATGTTGCCCGCGTTGGTCCTCAGTGTGTCGGTGATCGACACGAGGTTCGTGACCAGCTGGCCGAACTCCTCCTGATGGTCGGCCATCGACGTGGACAGTGTTGCCACCACCGCACTGAGGTTGTCCACCAGTTCGGTCAGCGCCTGCTTCCTGACGGCGAGGATCTGCACCACGGTCTGCGCGTTCGACATGGTCGTCGCCAGCGAATCACTCTGACGGACAACGAGATCTGAGAGCGACCGGGACATCGTGAGAAGTTCGTCGATCTGCTGCCCGTTCTCGGCGAACGCGGCCGATGCGCCACTGAGCCCGGCGAGGGTCTTCCCGAGTTGGTCCGAATCGGCCGGCATGATCTGTGACAACGTGGTCATCATCGCCTGTATCGAGTCGACATCGACACCCTCGGCCGCCGCCGTCGCGTCCCTGCTGACGTCGTCGAGGCTGTACGGAACTGTGGTGCGGGAGCGCGGTATGACGGTGCCGCCGTCGTCCACCCCGGCGGGCACGATCTCGAGGTATCGCTTGCCGAGCACGGTCTTGAGCCGCACCGTTGCGGTGCTCTGATTGCCCAATGGCTGCTGCTTGTCCAGCCGGAAGTCGACGCGCACATGATCGCCGGCCAGCTCGATCTCCTCCACCCGACCGGCGGGCACCCCGGCCACGTAGACCGGGTCACCGCCGGACAATCCGGCGGCGTTGTCGAGCTCGGCGACAAAGGGACTGGTCCGCGCCACGTACCACGCCTTCGGCGCGCCGATCGCGATGCCGAGGCCCGCCACCAGCGCAACGATCCCGAGCGCGCCGAGGACCATCGGCGTGCCACTGCCCGGCCGTCGGTCGCCGGTGAACAGGAACCGCACGACGCCGACGAACATGTCGATCAGTTTCACCAGGAACATCATGAGCACACCGGGGAATGCGTGGTGCCGAAGATGTTCGCTTCCACGTCGCCCGCCTTCAGAGTGAAGTTGCAGAGGTAGAGATTGACGAACCCGCCGTAACTGCCCATCCGGTTGATCGTGGCCCCGAACTCCGGCATCTTCGCCACGAAGGCGTTGAACTCGTCGGTGCTCGCGACCCAACTGTCGGTCACCGCCTTCAGGTCGGTCACCGATCTCCCGAACGCCCCGTTGGACCGGGCCATCGCCTGTGCCATCTGAGCAACGGCACGATTACCGTCGCCGAGCAGCGCGATCAGTTGATCGCTGTTGCCCGCCACCGAGGTGCTCAGCCCGCTGAGCCCCGCCAGCAACTGCTCGAGCTGAGGGGCCCTCGCCTCGACCGAACCGAGCAACGAGGCCAGGTTGTCGACCAACCGCTCGATCACGTCCTGCCGATCGACCAGCCCGGTACTCAGGGAGCCGATCTGCGCGAGCAGGGCCGCGATCGTCTGTCCCTGACCGCTGAACGTCTCCACGAATCCGCGGGTGAGGGTGTTGACCTGATCCGGGGCGAGCGCGTCGAACAGCGGACGGAACCCGTTCATCAGCGCGGTCAGGTCCACGGGCGGCGTGGTCTGCGCGACCGGGATCAGCCCGCCCGGCTCGAGGGCGGCCGGGCGCTGCCGGTCGTTTCGGGTCGCGAGCGCCACCGTGTCGAACGTGGCACCGTCCGGTTGTGTCAGCGCGATGTAGCGTGCGCCGAGCATGTCGCCGTATCGGACCGCGGCCGTGACGTCCCTGGCCAGCGTGTGCTCCGACCCGACCTCGATCCGGACCACGGCCTTGCTGGTGCCGCCGCCCGCGTCGGCGAAGTCGATGGTCTCGACGCGACCGACGCGGACGCCGGCCATGGTCACCGGGTTGCCGGGGTTCAGCCCCTCCACGTCGGTGAATTCGAGCGTGTACCGGTCGGTGGCCCCGCGCACCGGAACCGTCAGCGTGTTCGCCACGAACGACGCGCACAGCGCGCCGGTGACGCAGAAGCCGATGGCCTTCAGCGCGGGCACCCAACCGATCTTCATCGGACGGTCACCTCGCTGCCCCGCACCATCGGTCCGAGCATGACGACGGTCGCCGGGTTCGGCATTGCCTCCGGATCGGTGCTCGTGCTCTTCTCCCCCAGGCCGGCCTCGAGGAGGTTCAGCACCGGCGCCTCACGCCCCACGTCGACCACGGGCTGGCGTCCCGGTTGCGCGGACAAGGACTGGGCCCCACCGCAGTCGGCGCCATACTCGTCTCCGTAGTGCGGGCAGTCGGACGCCGTATACGGCAGCGGACCCTGGAACGTCGGCACCGCGGTGATGTTGAACTTTCCGGTGGCGAACACGCGTGCGCCCGCCGCCCCGAAGGTCTCGGCGCCGGTCAGGGTGTCGACCAACCCCGACGGGTTCGCCGCGGTGGTCGCCAGGATGGTTCCGGTCGAATCGACCACGGTGATGATCTGATCGCGCTGCTCCCCGACGAACGATGACGCCACCGAGGCGAATCCCGCCGCGCTCCCCAACATCGCCGCAACCTGCCCGCCGTGATCGACCATTCGCTGCGACACCGATGTCGCCGCGGTCAGGGTGGCGAGCACGTCCGGCGTGGCCGAGTCGAGCGCCGCCATCACCGAACGGAACTCGGGAGTGGCGGCGACGAACCGCTCTGCGGCTGGGGCCAGCGTTCGTGATGCCGAACCGAGCTGGTCGACGATTCGACCGACCGTCTCCCCCCGGCCGTCGAGCGCCTGGCCCAGCGCGGTCAGCGCGGTCTGCATCTTCTGTGGCTGCATCTGGTCGAGAACGTCGACCATCTTCTTGTAGACCCCGTAGAGCGCCACCGCGTCCGGACCGGCATCCACCGCTATCGCGTCGCCGTCCGCGAGCGCGGACCCCGCCTGAGCGTCCGGGGCGTCGACCAGCTGGATGTAGATGTCCCCGAAGAACGTCCGGGGTACTACCCGTGCGCGGACCGAGGACGGAACCTGCCCGATCGCGGCGGCATCGATCTGCAGGCGCACCACAGAAGATTCTGTGCCCGAGTCGATTCCGGCGATCCGGCCGATGTTGACACCGGAGTAACGCACCGGCGCCTCACCGGTGATCAGGCCGGCCGAGGCCGGGATGGCGACGACCACCACGGGATCGCTGCGCAGATTCCCCGATCCGCGCAGCACCATCGTCACCGCGACGAGCGCACCGACCAGCACCGCGATCGCCCCGCGCAGCGCGAGGCTCGCACGCGACCGCCCCGTGAACTGGTCCACCTCAGACCCCCATTCCCGGGATCTCGGGGACCAGTCCCCACAGCGCGAAGGTCATCAGCACATCGAGGACGCCGATCGCGAGGATCGCGGTGCGCAGGGCGCGGCCCGCAGCCTGCCCGACCCCCGCGGGTCCGCCCGAGGCGTAGTAGCCGTACGCGCAGTGCACAAGCGAGACAACCGCGGCGAAGACCACCGCCTTGAGGGCGGAGTACACGAGGTCCTGCGGGGACAGTGCAAGGTGGAAGAAGTAGTCGTAAGTTCCCGCGGAGGCGCCACCCCAGAACACGATCACCAGCCGTGTCGAGAGATAGCTCGCGAGCAATCCGACCATGAAGATGGGCAGGACGCAGACCATGGCGGCCAGCACCCGGGTGCCCGCGAGGAACGGGATCGAGCGGATCGCCATCGCGTCTAGCGCGTCGATCTCGTCCGAGATCCGCATCGCGCCGATCTGCGCGGTGAATCCGGTGCCCACCTTGGCCGCCAGCGCGATCGCGACCACGACAGGGGCGAGCTCGCGGGTGTTCGCGATGGCGGAGAGCATTCCCGACATCGTCGTCATCCCGACCAGCTCGAGTCCGCGTTGCGTCTCGACACCGAGCATCATCGCGGCGGCCAGCGACATCGCGAACACGATTCCGACGGTGCCGCCCCCGGAGAGCAGCGAGTTCGTGCCGAAGCTGACCTCGCTGATCTGACCGAGGACATGTTTGCGGTACCTCGTGAGCGCGAACGGAATCGACGCGACCGTCCGTGAGTAGAAGGTCACGTGCTTGCCGACGTCGACCAGTGCTCCGTAGACCGCCCTGGCGGGCGCCGTTGACCGACGTCGCGCGCGGACCATCGTGTCGAAGCCCACCATCAGTAGGACCCCACAGCCGGGACGATCACTGTGTAGAGCGCGGACAGCGCGGCGTTGACGATGAACACCAGCGCGAAGGCGATCACCACCGCCTCGTTGACCGCGTCCGCGACTCCGCGCGGTCCGCCCTTGGTGTGCAAGCCCTTGAAGGTTGCGACCAGGGTCGATGTGAGGCCGAAGATCGCCGCCTTCACCAGCGCCATCACGAAGTCGGACATCCGCCCGTACTGGCTGAAGGTCGACATGAACGTTCCGGCCGGAAGATGTTGAACGTAAATATGATAGAGGTAGCAGGCCATCACGCCGCCGAAGGTCACCATCGAACACAGCGCGAGCGAGACCACCACCGCGGCGACCAGCCGGGGCGCGACCAGACGCTCGACGACGTCGATGCCCATGACCTCCATGGCATCGATCTCCTCGCGGATCTTGCGTGACCCCAGGTCGGTACAGATCGCCGAACCCGCCACGCCCGCCATCATCAACGCGCACACGAGCGCGGCGGCCTGACCGACGATGATGAACGCCACCACCGCGCCCGAGTACCCACCCGCGCCGATCCGGCCCGCGAGCTCGCCGACCGACACCGCGATGAACACGCCGATCGGGATCATCAGCAGCAACGAGGGGCCGGTGCTGACCCGGCCGATGAACAACGTCTGGGTGATGGTCTCGTGCAGCGACAAACGACGCCGGAACACGGCGCGAGCCAACCCGACGAGCGACAGAACCGCGAAACCGATCAGGTACCCGCCCTGGTTCGCGACGTCGCGAACGGGCCCCTTGGCGACCGGTAGTTCGTACGTCATCGCCAGAGCCCCCTCTCAGCCAGTTCGCGATCGAAGCCCTGTGGGCTCCGAGTGTGTGAAGCCTCTCACGGCAGACAGCCCACCGCAAGGATTAAGTAAACGATGATTCTCATGGATTTCGGCCACGACGACCGCGCAGCATCTCGATCGAGATGCGCAAAACTCGTTGTCAACAGAATATTTCGTTCTATCTGATACACGCAGATACGACACGAGTTAACAGAGCTTTGAGACTACGCGAGACGAGCGGAGAACCTCCGATGCAGCGATGCGGAGGCGTGGACGACCCTCATCGTCGCCCACGCCCACCCCGCCTCGTTGTCAGCCGGCGGTCATCGACACCGATCCGTGGTTCTTGCGCAGGTCACCCTTGACCACCTTGCCGCTGGCGTTGCGCGGCAGCGCGTCCACGATGATCAATTCCTTCGGGTGCTTGTACCTGGCCAGTCGCTCATCGAGGAATTCGGACAGCTCGTCGAGGGTGAGATCGTCACCCCGCAGCGCGACGACGGCCACAGGGACCTCACCCCACCGGTCGTCGGAGCGTCCGATCACTGCCGCCTCCAACACCTTCGGATGCGCGAAGAGCGCGTTCTCGACCTCGGCGCAGTAGATGTTCTCGCCGCCGGAGATGATCATGTCCTTCTTGCGGTCGACGACGAAGATGAACCCCTCTTCGTCCTGGCGGACGAGGTCTCCGGAGTGGAACCAGCCGCCCGCGAACGCATCGGCTGTGCCCTGTGGGTTGCGCCAGTACTCGCGCATCATCGTGGGGCCCCGGTAGACGATCTCGCCGACCTGCCCGGCGAGCACATCGTTCATCTCGTCATCCACGATGCGGGCCTGGATCGTCGGGATGACCTTGCCGACCGACCCCAGCTTGCGCACCGCATCCTCGCCGTCCAGGACGCAGGTGATGGGCGACATCTCGGTCTGCCCGAACACCGCGACGTTGACCGCGTCGGGAAAGGTGTCCGACATCGCCTGCAACACCACGTCGGACGCGGGCGCAGCGCCCCAGCTGATGACCCGGAGCGCCAGGTCACGTTGCCGCACGGTGGGTTCCGCGCACACTGCTTGCCACTGCACCGGTACGAGGAAGGCCGTGGTCACGCGCTCCGCCTCCCATACGTCCAGCAACTCGGTTGGGTTGAACGCGCCGAGCGGATGGATCACCGTCGGCACACCGAGCACGAGGGAGGGCGCCATACTGCCGAGCGCGGCGATGTGGAACATCGGCGAGGCACAGAACCCGATGTCGTCGCCGCCCGACATGCGCAGGGCCCGGATACAGGTGAGTGCCTGCGCCTGCATGTTCGCGTGCGACAGCACAGCCCCCTTCGGGCTACCGGTCGTGCCGGAGGTGTACATGATCAGGGCAGGTGTGTCCTCGACCAGGTCGATCGGCGCATGCGCCGACCCGCCTTCCGCGAGCAACTCCTCGTAGCCGAGCGCCCCTTCCACACCCGGCTGGCCCACCACGACGCAGGTCGACAGTGCCGGGACCTGACCGCGCACCGCGGCGACCAGTGGCGCCAACGGCACGTCGGTGACGACCGCGGTGGCGCCACTATCGGTCACGATGAACGCGATCTCGGGCGGCGTCAGGCGGAAGTTGACCGGAACTGCGATGGCGCCAAGGGAATTGACCGCGAGAACCGCCTCAAGGAACTCGGGACGGTTGAGCATGACCAGTAGCACCCGGTCGCCTGCCCCGATGCCCCGCCGAGCGAGCGCATCCGCGAACGACTCCGAGCGCCGATGAAGCTCGGCCCAGGTGGTGGTGGCTCCCTGGAATCGCAGTGCGACCGCATCCGGCCGCATCAGCGCGTGAGTGGCGACCTGATTGTTCCAGTGGTTCCTCCGGGACTGCAGCGGCTGCGAGAGCAGATCATCGCTGAACGACATCTGTGTTCCTTCCCTGGCACGGTGTGGCTGACGTACCCTCACGGATGCGCCCAGTATGGCAATACAAGACCCGCCATGCGGCGTTTTTGTTAACAAGGATTCGCATGCCGGACCCGGCCCGAACTGGACGTTTGTCCAATCAGGGCTCGCGTCCCGGCAGCCGGGCCCGACGGCCGTCAGCGCCCGAAGTCGGGCGCCCGGCCGCCGAGCATCGCGGCGACGCCTTCCCGGAAATCCGGTGCCGCCAGGAGTTCGATCTGGCCCTCGGTTTCCCGCTCGATCGCCTCGTCGATCCGCGCGAGAGTTGCGGCGGTCAGCGAACGTTTGGTCAGTTCGATCGCGCGGCGCGGCCCGCGAGCCAACCTGGCCGCCACGGCGTCCACGTGGGGCGACAGTTCGTCCTCGGCGAGCACCTGGGCGATCAACCCCGCCGCGGCGGCATCAGTTGCGCCGAGCTTCCTGCCGAGCAGCGCCATCTCGGTCGCCCTCGCCCGCCCGATCGCCGCGGGGACGAGCAGACTCGATCCGCCATCGGGCATCAGCCCGACGTTCACGAAGGCCAACAGGAAGTACGCCCTCGGCGCCGCGTACGCCAGATCCGCCGCGAAGGCGATCGACGCGCCGACGCCCGCCGCGGGCCCGTTCACCCTCGCGATCACCGGTACCGGCAGCGTGAGGATCGCGCGTATCACCCGGTTCGCCGACTCCATCACCACGCGGGGATCCGCCTCGGGACCCTCTGCGGCAGCTGCGAGGTCGGCGCCGGTCGAGAACGCGATCCCCTCACCTGTGATCACGACGACGCGAACCGCCGGTTCGGTCGCCCGGCCTGTCAGCACATCGCCGAGAGCATTCATCGAGGTCAGATCGAGCGCATTCATCCGCTCCTGACGATCGATGGTGATCCGCAGGACTCCCTCCGCCAACTCGACCCTCAGACCGCCGATCACCTCACGTTCGGGGGCCGCGGTCATCGGAGGGCCCCCACCGGCTCGGCCACAGAAGCGATCCCCGCCAAACGGCCTGTGATGATCTCCTCGGCCTCCGCCACCATCCGCGACACGAGGTCACCCACCTTCGGTACATCGTGGATCAGACCCTGGCACTGCCCCGCCGTCCAGATGCCCGCGTCGAGGTCGCCGTCCTCGAAGACCTTGCGTCCGCGTGCACCGGCCACCAGGTCCCGAAGATCGTCGAAGGTCGCCCCGCCACGCGACTCGATACCGACGACCTCGCCACTGACCGCGTTCGCCGCCACCCGTGCCGTGTTCCGGAGCGTGCGGAAGATCAGCCTGGTGTCGAGCTCACTGTTCGCCACGATCTGCCGCTTCACCTGCTCCGCGACCGGCGACTCCTGCGTGCACATGAACCGGGTGCCCATGTTCACGCCGTCCGCGCCGAGCGCGAGCGCGGCAACCAGTCCACGGGCGTCGGCGATACCACCCGATGCGAGTACCGGGATGCGTACCCGCGCAGTCGCTGCCGGGATGAGGACCAGGCCGGGCACGTCGTCCTCGCCCGGGTGGCCCGCGCATTCGAAGCCGTCGATGCTCACCGCGTCGACACCGATCTGCTCCGCCTTGAGTGCGTGGCGGACGCTGGTGCACTTGTGGATGACCTTGATCCCCGCGTCCTTGAAGTGGGGAAGGTGGTCGATCGGATTGGAGCCGGCCGTCTCGACGATCCGCACCCCCGACTCCACGATCGCCTGCCGGTACTCGGCGTACGGCGGCGGGTTGATCGACGGCAGGATCGTCAGGTTCACCCCGAACGGCCTGTCGGTCATGTCCCGGCAGCGGGCGATCTCCCGCGCCAGATCCTCGGGCGTCGGCTGGGTGAGCGCCGTCAGGAAGCCGAGTGCGCCTGAATCGGCAACGGCCGCGACGAGTTCCGCGCGACCCACCCACATCATCCCGCCCTGCACGATCGGGTACTCGACGCCGAATGCCTCGGTGAACCTGGTGCTCAGCATGTCAGTTCCCTTCTTCGAAGGTGCCGCCCGCGGCCGCCTTGTCGAGCAACAGTTGCGGTGGCGCGAAGCGCTCGCCGTAGCGCTGCGCGAGCTCGTGGGCACGCTCGCCGAACCCCTGTGCCCCGCCGGGATACTGATCGATGTAACGCGCGACGCCACCGGTCCAGCCCGGGTAGCCGATACCGAGGATCGAGCCGACATTTGCATCGGTCGCGGTGTCGAGCACGCCTTCCTCGAGGCAGCGGACGGTCTCGATCGCCTCGATGAACAGCATTCGTTCCACCATGTCTCCGAACGGGATCACCGTGGTGCCGCCGAAAGCCGACAGACCCGACCACAGGCCGGCCCGCTTGCCGTCGACGTACTCGTAGAAGCCCGCGCCGGTGGACCGTCCCCTGCGGCCGAACTCGTCGATCATCCGGTCGACGACCGCGTCCGCGGGGTGCGCCACCCATTCCTGACCTGCCGCGATCGCCGCGGACCTGGTCTCCTCCCGGATCTTGCGCGGGAGGGTGAGGGTCAGTTCGTCCATCAGTGCCAGCACCGGAGCCGGGTAGCCGGCCTGCAGCGTCGCCTGTTCGATCGAGGCGGGCGATATGCCCTCGCCGAGCATGGCGATGCCCTCGTTGGTGAACGTTCCGATGACGCGGCTGGTGAAGAAGCCCCTGCTGTCGTTGACGACGATCGGGGTCTTGCCGATCTGCTGGACGACGGCGAGGGCCCGGCCGAGCGCATCGTCGCTTGTCTTGTCCCCCTTGATGATCTCGACCAGGGGCATCCTGTCGACCGGCGAGAAGAAGTGCAGGCCGATGAAGTCCTCGGTGCGCGAGACCCCGGCTCCGAGCAGGGTGATGGGCAACGTCGAGGTGTTCGAGCAGAGCAGCGCGTCCGGGGCGATGAACTCGTCGATCTCCGCGAACACCTTGTTCTTCACTGCCGGATCCTCGAACACCGCCTCGATGACGAGTTCGGCGCCCTCGGCTTCCTCGGGGCGGTCGGTTGGCAGGATCCGACCGAGAATCGCGTCGGCCTTCTCCTGCGTGCTGCGGCCCTTGGCGACGGCTTTGTCGAGGAGGTTCTTCGAGTAGCCCTTGCCCCGCTGTGCGGCCTCGAGGGAGACGTCCTTGAGTACGACGTCCATCCCGGATCTCGCGCACACATAGGCGATCGCGGCACCCATCATCCCGGCACCGAGCACCACCACCTTGCGCACGGGCTCACGGTCCGCGCCACCGTATTGCTTGAACAGCGAGTTCGCCTTCTGCATGTCGAAGAAGAACGCGCGGATCATGTTCTTCGAGATCTGCCCGGTCGCAAGGTCGGCGAAGTACCTGTTCTCGATCGTCTGGGCGGTGTCGAAGTCCACCTGCGCACCCTCGACGGCCGCACTCATGATCGCGATCGGCGCCGGGTAGGGCGCGCCCTTGAGCTGCTTGCGCAGGTTCGCGGGGAAGGCCGGCAGGTTCGCGGCCAGCGCGGGAGTTGCAGGCGTGCCGCCCGGGATCTTGTACCCCTTCACGTCCCATGGCTGCTCCGCGCCGGGATTCGCGGCGATCCACCGCTTGGCCGCAGGCACCAGGTCGTCGGCGTCCTCCACCAACTCGTCGACAAGCCCGAGCGCGAGCGCCTTGTCCGGCGAGTGTCGCTGGCCCTGCAGCAGAACCTGGGTCAGCGCCGTCACCACGCCGAGCAGCCGAACCGTCCGCACGATGCCACCACCTCCGGGGAGGAGTCCGAGGGTCACCTCGGGCAGCCCCACCGCGACCGATGCGGCGTTGACCGCGATCCGGTGGTGACAGACCAGCGCGAGTTCGAGGCCACCGCCGAGCGCCGCACCCCCGATGGCGGCGACCACCGGCCTGCCCAGCGTCTCCAGCCGACGCATCGGTGCCTTGATCCGGTTCACGTTGGCGATCACGGCCTCGGCCTCGCCCCGCTGCGACCTCAGGATGTCATTGAGGTCCCCGCCGGCGAAGAAGGTCTTCTTGGCCGAGGTGAGGATCACCCCCGTGATGGAATCGCGCTCGGCCACCAGCCTGTCGACCACCGCTCCCAGGGACACGATGAACCCCTCGTTCATCGTGTTCGCGGACTGCGCTGGGTCATCGAGGGTGAGCGTTACGATGCCCTCGGAATCAATGTCGTATCGGATTGCGTTGTCGGTCATGGTTTTTGATCTCCCGATTCAGAAAGTCGCGGCTCAGATGCGTTCGATCACGGTGGCGATGCCCATGCCTGCGCCGACGCAGAGGGTCGCCAGCCCGTACCGCTTGTCGCGACGCTCGAGTTCGTCGAGCAGGGTGCCGAGGATGATCGCCCCGGTCGCGCCGAGCGGATGCCCCATGGCGATGGCGCCACCGTTGACGTTGACCTTGTCCATCGGGATGTCCATGTCCTTGACGAACTTGAGCGGGACGGAGGCAAAGGCCTCGTTGATCTCGAACAGGTCGATGTCCTCGGCGGTGAGCCCCGCCCTCACCAGCGCCTTGTTCGCCGACGGCGCCGGGCCCGTCAGCATGATCGTCGGCTCCGACCCGACGACCGCGGTCGAGACGATGCGCGCCCGCGGCTTCAGTCCCGCCCTGGCCCCAGCCTCGGCCGTCCCGATCAGCATCAGGGTCGCGCCGTCGACGATGCCCGACGAGTTGCCCGCGTGGTGCACGTGTTCGATCCGCTCGACCCAGTGGTATTTCTGGAGCGCCACCGCGTTGAACCCGCCCTGTTCGCCCATCGAGGCGAACGAGGGCTTGAGCGCCGCCAGCCCGGCGACCGTCGCATCGGGGCGCATGTGCTCGTCGCGATCGAGGACCACCATTCCGTTCCGATCCCTGACCGGGACCACCGAGTGGTCGAATCGCCCGTCGGCCCACGCCTTCGCCGCCAGTTCCTGTGACCGGACCGCGAACTCGTCGACCTGGGTTCGACTGAAGCCCTCCATCGTCGCGATGAGATCGGCGCCGATCCCCTGGGGAACCATGTACGTCGCGTAGTTGGTGGCGGGGTCCATTCCCCAGGCACCGCTGTCGGATCCCATCGGCACCCGCGACATGGACTCGACCCCGCCTGCGAGAACGAGGTCCTCCCAGCCCGAGGCCACCTTCTGGGCCGCCAGATTCACGGACTCGAGTCCCGACGCGCAGAACCGGTTCACCTGCACGCCCGCCACCGTCTGGGGCAGGCCCGCGGTCACGGCCGCCACTCTCGGCAGGACCGCGCCCTGTTCACCGAGAGGCGAGACGATGCCGAGCACGATGTCGTCGATCTCGCTGGGATCGAGCCCGGGATTGCGGCGGCGGATCTCGGCGATGAGGCCGACCACGAGGTCGATCGGCTTCACCGAGTGCAGCGATCCGGTTGCCTTTCCTCGGCCGCGCGGTGTGCGCACGGCGTCGAAGATCAGCGGCGCCGCTGCAGGTCGGGACATGGTCATGTTTCCCCTTTCGGGTCGGCGGACGAGGAGGCGGGCGAGGACCGGGCTCGCGGTCGCGCCTCCGCCAGTGAGCATGCTCACATGGTGCGAATTGCGGTTAACTTTCATGCACCGGCCCATGGTTGTCAATAGCGAATATCGTTGCTAGTCCGGACTTTGCGCCGAAACACCGGCGGGACCATCGCCCTCAGCACCGGAATCCCGACTTCGCTTTTGGGCCGTAGACGCACGACTCTCGGTTAAGATGCGGAGACCGAAGTCAGGAGACGT
The DNA here is from genome assembly GCF_001894865.1 of Rhodococcus maanshanensis NBRC 100610. Taxonomy (GTDB): domain Bacteria; phylum Actinomycetota; class Actinomycetes; order Mycobacteriales; family Mycobacteriaceae; genus Rhodococcus_G; species Rhodococcus_G maanshanensis. The sequence continues at coordinate 225,726 of NZ_BCXA01000005.1, forward strand.
CGATGCCCCAGACGACCACCGGCCGGCCGACTTCGGCCGCCGCGCCCGTTCGGCGACGGCCGAAGGACCGCAAGGCGCAGATCGCCATGGTGGCGGCGCAGGCCTTCAGCGAACGGGGCTATCACGCGGTCGGCGTGGACGACATCGCCGCCACCCTCGGCATCTCCGGGCCAGCCCTCTATCGCCACTTTCCGAACAAGTACGCATTGCTGGTCCACGCCGCGATGGGGACGGTCGGTGGGCTGCGATCGGCCTCCGATGCCGCCGTCGAGGCGGACGATCCGGACCGCACCCCGGAGGCCCAGTTGGACCGGGTGCTGCGAGCGCTGATCGTGACCACCGTCGAGAATCGGAAGACCGGTGGGCTCTACCGGTGGGAGGGCCGCTACCTCCGGCCCGACGACCGGGACCTGATGCGTGCCGAGTTCGCCGCAGTGACCCAGAATGTCGCGCGGCCGCTGCGCGAGATGAGGTCCGAACTCACCGAACGCGAAGCGGTGATCCTCGCGACCGCCGCGCTCAGCGTGATCGGCAGCATCACCGCCCACAGCGCCGCGCTGGCGAATCGCCGGATCGAGAAACTCCTGCTCGGTACCGCGTGGGGTGTGCTGCGGTGTGACCTGGCCGCGGCCGCGCCCGCGACGACCACGATCGACGATCCGACAGCACAGCGCGGACTCGCCGTGACATCCAAGCGCGAACTACTGCTCGCGGAGGCGGTGAAGATATTCAACGACCGCGGCTACCACGAATCGAGCATCGAGGAGATCGGCGCCGCGGCTGGCATCAACGCGTCCAGCGTCTACCGACACTTCCCCAGCAAGGCCGATCTGCTGGCGGCCGCGTTCCACAGGGCGGCCGATCGCCTGGCCTTGGCGACGGCCGCTGCACTCGGCGCATCCGCCGACCCAGACGAGGCGCTGAGTCGACTCTCGGCAACCTACATCGACCTTGCCTTCGCCCATCCCGAGGTGCTCTCGGTGTACTTCGCCGAGATCGGGAACCTGCCCAAGCAGGAGCGCACGAACCTCCGCAACGTGCAGCGCCTGCACGTCGAGGAGTGGGTCCACCTGCTCACCGCGGTTCGGCCCGAACTGTCCGCGGTCGAGGCCAGGTTCCTCGTGCACGCGGCCCTCGGTCAGACCCTCGACGTGGGCAGGCTGCTGCATTTCGACACCGGCGCGCAGGCCCGCGGCCGGATGCAGGCCCTCATGCTGACGGTGCTGCACAGCTGACCGGCCGTCGGCACCTTGCTTACTGTGACGCCTTGGCGCCGTTCATGATTGCACTTTCGAGCTCGATGTACGACTCGCGCAGCAACTCGACGTATCGGCGGTCGTCACGAAGTTGGCGAGGATCGGCGGTGACGTTGATCGTGAGGACGTCGCCAACACTGTCGACCCTGTGAGCCAGTCCGGCGAGCCCGATGAGCGGGCACAGGCCGAAGGTCGCGGCCACCGTGGCTTCCCCCAGCTTCATGTCCGCCGCGCCCTTGGGTACGTTCGAGACCAGGGTGTTTCCCAAGCTGACACTCGACGACTCGCGCTTGGGCATCGCCCCGAGAACAGCCAGCCCCGCCCGGAAGAGAACGCCCGGAATGGCGCCTGCGAGCTCGTCGAGCGTGGCCGACGCAGGCGTGGTCGTACGAACGCGTTCGTCGAGAGCAGAGTCGTGGATCGCCCGCGTCCTGTCGATCGGATCCTCGATGTCCGTGTGCAGATCGACATACATGGTGACGAACTGGTTCCTCGATGTAGCCTCTCTGGTCGCGCGAGTCGACATCGGGACCCCCGCGCCCATCGAACGATCGGGCGCATCGCCGGTCTCAGTCAGGTAGGCCCGCATGGCCCCGCCGACCACCGCGAGAACCAGATCGTTGATGGTCACCTCGCCCAGTGCGGACTTCATCGCGCGCAGGTCGCCCAGAGGAAAGGCCGCCGTGTTGAACACGCGGTCCGGACCCAGCGGTTGATTGAAGGTCGTGCGTGGGCGAACCGCTATGGGTGCTCTGTACAGCCCTTGCTCGGCTCCGAGCCGGAGTTCTCGCTGCGCCGAGTGCGCTTTGAGCAGACCATGGGCGAGCCGACCCAAGTTCCGCGGAGTCGACCAGATCGCCCGGGACAACAGCTCGAGTTGGGAGGGAGACCGCCTCGCGTCGGTGCTCGAATCACGCGGGTCCGGCTCGGCAGGATCGGGCGCGAAAAGGCGACGCGCGATCAGGGCACTGAGCGTGCCGTCCGCCGCCGCGTGATGTGTCTTGAGCGCCACGACCGTGACCTCCCCTGAAACGCCGTCGACCCCCCGAACACCGGAGATGACATGCAGCTCCCACGGAGGTCGCTGGTCATCCATCGGGGCCTGGAGCACCCCGGCCAGAACGGCTCGCGCCTGCTCCCACTTCTCGGCCACATGGAAGATCATGTGATTGTCGACGGAGAAGGCCGGGTCCTCGATCCAATATGGATGATCGAGGTCAAGGGGCACACGCACAATGCGCTGTCGAAGAAGCTCAGTACCGTCTGCACGATCGGCAATCCACTCGGCGATCTCCAGCGGCTCCGGCTGCCGACCCGAATTACCATCGGGCACAAAGACATACGCGGTCATGTTTGCCTGTTTGGCCAGTTCCCGCTCGACATACAGAAACACCGTATCCCGCGGATGCATCTGCTGCATTGGCCACCCCCAAACCCCGCGCACCGACCCCCCACGAACCGGCACTCCCATTTTGGGACATTACTTCACGCCTCGTCAGCGCGCGACGATTTCCCTGAGCTCGTCGTACGACTCGCGGAGCAACTCGATGTAGCGGCGGTCGTCGCGCAATTGGCGTGGATCGGCGGTGACGCCAACGGTGAGCACGTCGCCGATGCTGTCCACCCAATGGCCGAGTCCGCTCGGGCCGACAAGGGCACACAGGCTGAAACTGACCACCACGCTGGAGCCGCACAGCTTCAGGTCCGCGGCCCCCTTGGGCACGTTGGTGATCAACGTATTCGCCCAGCCGACACTCTGCGACTCCCGCGCCGGGAGTGCCCGGATGATCCCCAATCCGGCTCGGATTGCGAAACCCGGTATGGCCCTCACGAACTCGTCAATCCTGATCGATGCGGGGCTGCTCTTACGCGCCCTCTCACCGAGCACCGAACGGTGGATCGCCCGTGCTCGGTCGACCGGATCGACGATGTCGGTGTGCAGGTCAACCGCCATTGTCACGAACTGGTTCCTGGATACATCGTCCCGGATCGAACGTGTCGACATCGGCACCCCGGCAGCCAACGAACCGGCTGAGGGGTCGCCGACCTCGGTCAGGTAGACCCGCATTGCACCGCCGATCACCGCGAGCGCGAGATCATTGATGGTCACGTCGCCCAGGTCGGTCTTCATCGCATGCAGTTCCGCGAGCGGGAACACCGCGATGTCGAATACTCGGCCCGGACTCAACGGACGATTGAACACCGTTCCCGGCCGCTCGACGACGGGCGACTCGTACTTCCCCTGTTCACAGTGCAGTGCGAGTTCGCGCTGCGCCGCCCTGGCGTCCAGGAGGCCGACCGCCAGACGCCGCAGGTTGGCCGGAGCGGACCGGGCTGCTCGAGTGAGCAGTCCGAATCCGGAGGGCAGCGAACTCCGGGTGACTCGTGTATCCGGGGCGCGCGGGGCCGGGTCGAACAGTCGGCGGCCCAGCTCGGCACTCAACATCCCGTCAGCGGCAGCGTGGTGCGTCTTGAGTGCCGCGACGGTCGCCTCGCCCGCGACGCCCTCGATTCCCCGAACACCGGTCATCACGTGCAGCTCCCATGGCGGCCTCGACTCGTCCATCGGCTGCAACAGGCTCTCGGCCAACGCAGTTCGCGCGGATTCCCATTCGGAAACCTCGTGGAAGACGATGTGGTCCTCCACCGAGAATTCAGGGTCCATCACCCAGTAGGGATGGTCGAGGCCGAACGGCACCTTGACCAATCGCCGTCGAAGGATGTCGATCCCGGCGACCCGATCGGCGATCCACTCGACGATCTCGGCCTTCCCCGGTGGTCCGGCTGTGCCTACCTCGGGCGCGAAGACATACGCGCTCACGATGATCTGCTTGGACACCTCGTTCTCGACATAGAGGAACACCGAGTCTCTCGGATCCATCTGCTGCACATGACTCCCCCCGCTGACCGGTGCAGACCGCTCACATGAGCGCCAGACCCTCGGTCTGCGCCACACCCCCACCCGAGCCTACGGCGAGGACATCCGCTTGGCCGAATGCGTGCCGGACCGCACGCCCCAGGTCGTCGAACGATTCGCCGAGAAGCTCCGTGTATCGGCCGAGGTCGCGCAACTGCAGTGGGTCGGCCGTGACGTTGATCGTGAGCGAGCCTCCCACCGAGCCGATGGCGTGGGCAACCCCACCCAAACCGATGAGTGGCGCGAGACCGAAACCGGCCACCGCTGTCGCATCACACAGGTGCAGGTCCGCATCGCCGTGTCGCACGGTGGTGACCAAGGTGTTGACGAGATGAATCGACTCCGATCGTCTCGTGGGTCGTCCATAGCCGATTCGCAACGCGGCTCGAATCACCCATCCGGGAATGACACGGACTACGTCGCAGGCGGCCGCCTCGGCCTCGGCCGGAAAGCTCAAACGCTCGCGTTCCGCCAGGACCGACCGATGGATGCCGCGGACCCGCGCGATCGGATCGACCTCGGCGGTGTGCAGGTCCACCGCCATGGTGTGAAACTGGTTCCTCGACTCGGATGCGCGACGATGCCGGATGGACATCGGAACCGCGGCGGCGAGCGATTCGTCCGGGAGTGTGTCGACCTCGTCGAGATACCTCCGCAGGGCGCCCGCGACCACGGCCAGCACGAGGTCGTTGACGGTGACCTCGCCGACCGCGGACTTCATGGCCCGCAACTCGTCGAGTGGGAGGAACGCCGCGTCGAACGCCCGGTCGGGGCCGAGCGGCTGATTGAGCACGGTCCGCGGCCGCTTCGCGACGGGCAGCGTCTGCACGCCCTCCTCGCGTTCGGCCAGTAGTCGGCGGCGCGTCGCGCGGAAGTCTCGAAGGCCGCCGGCCAGCTCGCCGACCTTGCGCGGGCACGCTCGGACCGCGGAGGTGAACAGGCCCGCCCGGGCGGGCACCGGTGGTGCGGCGACGAGTGCGGCGGGGCGACTGTCCTGGACCGGGCTGGCCCCGAACAGCGCCCTGGAGATCGTGGTGCTCAACTCGCCGTCCGCCATCGAGTGATGGAACTTCATCACCGCGACCGTGGCCTCCCGCCCGGCGCCAGGGATACCGCGGACCCCGGTGACGACGTGGAGCTCCCACAGCGGCTTGGACCGATCCATCGGCTGCTGCACCAGCAGCGCCATCCATCCGCGCAACTCCTCCCACCCCGAGCCCTCGTGGAAGAACAGATGATCCTCGACGGAGTACTGGGGATCCTCGACCCAGTACGGATGATCGAGGTCGAACGGGACGCGGACCAGTCGTTGCCGCAGTGCATCGATACCGCGAGCACGGTCGGTGATCCACCGGGTGATCTCGCCACGATCGGCCGGGCGAGCCGGCGAACCGTCGGGAACGAACGCGTAGGCGGACAGAAAGGTCTGCCAGGCGACGGGACGCTCCACGTAGAGGAACACCGCATCCCGCGGATCGACCTGCAGCACGTAACTCCCCGTTCGTCGACCCCTGCCGGCGAGACGGTACCGTTTGACACTAAACCCCGCGCATCGAGGTTCCCGTAGCGCGGGAGAACGCGCTGTCCACGCTGGTCAGCCCCGACCGTTGTTCTGGTCCACTCCGAGGTCGCTCGGCCGGTAGCCGACCGGATATCCGGGATAGGTCCGGTTGTGCGGGTCCCTGGCGGCCTTCGACCGCCTGCGCGGCGGCAGCAGCCGGACGGCCATGGACCGGGCGACCAATCCGCGCTGCGCGACGCCCGTCATCCACGCCGGTGCGGCCGGGAACCCGAAGGCGGAGCGCATCTGCTGATCCAGCATCGCGTACACCCCCTGACGCACGGCGGGCCGAAGCGGACGGGGGAACCAGGAGCAGAACAGGTCCCGGGTGTAGACCCCGATCATGTGGTTGTCCTCGGTGTAACGGAAGCGCTCTGCCTCGTAGTCGATCTTGAACCGGTAGAAATCCTGAAAGTCCTCCGGGATGTCCTTGATCCCCATCCGCAGCCCCACCCCCCGGTAGAACAGGAACGAGGCGAGCCGTTCGTTCGGGTGCAGTGGGCGCCAGCCGTAGCGGTCGATCCAGTCCAGCGGATCGAAGGCGAAAGTGCTCAGCACGTACAACATGTCCGAGTTGTCGATGTCGTACTTCGCGTGCATCCGGTTGACCATCCGCAGCGACTCCGTGCCCCGCGGCGAGTCGTAGCCGTGCTCGACGAGTTCGGCCATCAGCAGCGCCGTGTCGTCGTAGCGCTTCTGCGGCCGCTTCTCGAACTCGCCGGTCCTGCGCAGCAGCGCGGAGATGGTGGGCACGCAGTAGGTCCGGAACAGCGCGAACTCGAGCGCCCGCTGGTAGTCCCACGGAAACTCGAAGCCGGCGGTGATCCGGTGGATCTCCTGGTGGTCCGTCGCCGGATCGAGTTGCTCGATCCGGTGGAGCCAGCCGTTCCTGCCGCGCGGTGTTGAGGGGTTCTCGTTCACCAGAAACATGGTGCCTCCTCAGCCCCGGCCGTGCCGCGTCTTGAGCAGCCAGGCCGCGATCTTCATGTCACGTGCCTTGCGCTCCATCGACAACAGGTTCAACGGCGCCCTGTACTTCTGCCGGGCCACCGATTTCGCCCGGCTGAACTCGCGCAGCCCGTCGGCGCCGTGGATCCGGCCGAAGCCCGACTCCCCCACCCCACCGAACGGGAGCGCCGCCACGCCCGCGAATCCCAGCACCGAGTTGATCGTGACCACTCCGGCCCGCAGCCGCTCCGCAGCCGCCACCGCCCGCTTGCGGTCACGGGTGAAGATCGAGGCACCGAGTCCGTACTTCGAGGCGTTGGCTGCGGCGATCCCCTCGTCCAGGTCCGCGACCCGGTTGATCACCACCGTCGGCCCGAAGGTCTCCTCACGAACGGCGATGCTGTCCTCCGGAACGTCGACGAGGATGACCGGCTCGACGAAGGGCGCACGGATCGACTCCGGGCCGCCGAGCACCGCGCGACCGCCCCTGGCGAGGGCGTCGTCGATCTGTTCACGCACCACCTCCGACTGCCGTGCCATCGTCATCGGCCCGTACGAGGAGTCCGGGGCGCCGCCGGGGCGCAGCCGTTCGGCCTTCTCGGCGACCTTCTGTACGAAGGTGTCGAACACCCCGTCCGCCACGTAGATCCGTTCCACCCCGACACAGGTTTGGCCCGCGTTGCCCATGGCACCGAAGACGGCGAAATTCGATGCCTCCTCCAGGTCCGCATCGGCGTCCACCAGCATCGCGTCCTTGCCGCCGCACTCCGCGACCATCGGGGTCAGGGTCTCCGCGCACAAGGCCATCACCTTCTTTGCGGTCGGCGTCGAACCGGTGAACGCGACCTTGTCGACTCCGGCCCTGCAGAGCGCGGCCCCGGTGCCGCCGTCGCCCGTGATCACCTGGAGCACAGGCTGGTTGGGAACCAGCGCCTGCCACTTGTCGGCGATCCACACCGCGACGCCCGGCGTCAGTTCACTCGGCTTGAAGACCACCGCGTTGCCCGCCGCCAGTGCGTACGAGATCGAGCCCATCGGCGTGTACAACGGATAGTTCCACGGCCCGATCACCCCTACCACGCCGAGCGGCTGGTAGCGGACGGTCGCCTCCTGATTGGCGCTCACCAACCCGGAGGGCACCTTCTTCTTGCCGAGCACCTTGGCGGCATTGCGGGCGGCCCAATCCAGGTGCTCGACGGTGAGCATCACCTCGAGCAGGGCGTCGCCCTGCGGCTTGCCGGTCTCGCGGGAGATCACGGCGGCCAGAGCCTGCGCGTCGGACGCGATCGCCTTCTTCCAGTCCAGCAGCCATCGCTTGCGCCCGTCGAACCCCAACGACTCCCACCACCGCGCCGCGGGCCGGGCCCGCTCCACGACCCTGGCGACCTCGTTCGCGTCCGCGACCGGGTAGGTGGCGATGACCGCGTCGGTGCGCGGATCGAGCGACTCGATCGATGCCGCCCCCGCGGGAGACCCGGCCGTCTCGGTGAGTTCGCGCTTCTCGGCCGCCTGCTGTGCCATGGACAGTTCCCTCCGTCGCCTCACATCTGGATACTTCGCATCAAATATATTTGATGTGATGTAGTGTTGTGAAGATCACATTAGGCGGCAACAGGCCCGCCGACAAGACCACATCGGCACCGATCCCCCGGCGCGAACCGTGCGCCGACACGACAGCGGGAGACAACGAAGATGAGCGTTGAATTCACCACGGAACAGAGGGCATTCGCCAAGGCCGTCGCCGACTTCTGCAAGCGCGAGGCCGGTACGCGCGAGAAGCGCGATCAGTTGACGGATCATGGCGCGCACAATCACAACCAGGGCGTATACGAGAAGATGGCCGAGCTGGGCTGGCTCGGACTGACCATCCCCGAGGAATTCGGCGGCTCCGACGCGACCATGGTCGACATGTGCATCCTGCTCGAGCAGACCCACCGCGGGATGTTGCCGATCGGCGCGATCGGGCCGACGCTCATCACCGGCGGGGCATACGCCAAGTTCGGCACCCCTCAGCAGAAGGATGAGGTGCTGCGCGGCATCGTCCGCGGTGCGTCCCAGTCGATCTCGATGTCCGAGCCCGAGGCCGGTTCCGATGTCGGGAACCTGAGCACCAAGGCCGAGCAGACCTCGGACGGCTGGCTGGTCAACGGCCAGAAGACGTGGTGCTCCAACGCCCACATCTCGGAGAACATCCTGCTCGTCGCGCGTACGAGCCGCGGCGAGAACAAGCACGAGGGACTGACCATGTTCCACGTGCCTGCGCGCACGGACGGCCTGAAGATCAGCCCGATCGAGCTGATGGGCGGCCAGAAGGAGACGAACGACCTCTACTTCACCGACTGCGTACTCCCCGCGGATGCGGTGGTCGGCGAGGTGGGGAACGGCTGGCGCCAGCTGATGACCGGACTGAACTTCGAACGACTGATCCTTGCCGCGATGATCCTGGGGACCGCGGAGCGGGCTTTCGACGACACCCTCGGATACATCACCCAGCGCAAGCAGTTCGGTCGGCCGATCGGTAGCTTCCAGTCGCTGCGGCACCGGATGGCCGACCTCGCCACCGAGATCGAATGCACCAAGCTGCTCGTCTACAACGTCGCGCGCGAGGCGGACGCCAACCCGGACAGGGTCCTCGCCCGGGAGGCCTCGATGGCCAAGCTGAAGGCGACGGAAACCGCCAAGCGCGTCGCCCTCGAGGGCATGCAGATGATGGGCGGGTACGGCTACGCCACCGAGTTCGACATGGAGAAGCATGTCCGCGGGGCGCTGGTGTCCACCATCTTCGGCGGGACCAGCGAGATCCAGCGCGACATCATCGGCAAGACGTACGGCTTGTAGCCACTGGCAGGCGTTTAAGCTGATTTGCCGTCAGAAGGAGACTCGATGACCTCGTCCGCCACACCCCGCCCCAAGGAGGCGCGCGCGCTCCGTCGCCGCCCCCAGCTCTCCGATGACGTCGCGGTGCACGTCCGCAACCTCATCATGTCGGGCGGGGTGCGGCCGGGCGAGTTCATCCGTCTCGACGAGACCGCCGCCGAGCTCGGGGTCAGCGTCACCCCTGTCCGCGAAGCCCTGTTGACACTGCGCAGCGAGGGCCTCGTGGAGCTGGTGCCGCACCGTGGATACGTCGTCGCCGCCCTCAGCCGTGGCGACATCAACGACGTCTTCTGGCTGCAGGGTCAGATCGCCGAGGAACTGACCTCGAGGGCCACCGCCGCCATCGACCACGAGACTCTCGACGAGCTCCGCGCGATCAATGCGAAACTGGCACGTGCCGTTGAGGATTCGGATGCGGCACGCATCGAGGACCTCGAGTTCGACTTCCATCGGATCCTGAACCGGTTGGCGGGCTCAGCCAAGCTCTCCCGGTTCCTGCTCAACGCCACCCGGTACACGCCGGTGCACTTCTATTCGGCGGACCACGGCTGGGGCGATGCCGCCGTCGCGAGCCACGACCGGCTCATCGCCGCGATGGCCTCGGGGAAGGCTGACGAGGCCGGGCGCGAATCCAGGGCTCATTTCCTCGACGGCGCTCAGCGTCTCATCAAACACCTCGAGGAAGTGGGGATCTGGGACTGACGGTTCGCCGTCACCGAGCGCTAGCGGGACACCGCTTCCGCCCCGGCCCACCAGTCGTCGAGGGTGCGCGCGATCACGGCCAAGGCCTCCGGCGAGGCCATCCCCCAGTGGGTCGATTCCACCGGCTGATTGTGGATCGCGCCATCCACAAGCGACCGCCAGGTCGAGGCCCCGAGCGCCCCGCTCCTGTCCTCCTGCACGGCGGTGAAGTACACGAGGTCACCCGCGAACGGCTTCGGATGATGGGCTGCCAGCAGCGTGAGGGACTCCAACACGGATTCGACGGCCCGCACCCGGTCGTCGACGAGGATCCCCTCCGGAACCAGCCCGCCGAGCAGCTCGTCCGGGGTGGGAACCTCGAGGACAGACCGTGCGGGCGCGGCCTCGTGATCGGCGAAGCTGTCCATCATCGACAGCAGCGCGACCTCCTCGCCCTCTGCCTGCAATTGGACCGCCATCGCCTGCGCGATCACGCCACCGAGCGACCACCCCAGCAGGTGATATGGCCCCTTCGGCTGAACCGAGCGGATCTCGCGCACATACCTGTCGGCCCACTCGGAGATCGAACTCGGCGCCCAGCCGGAACGCCCGAGTGCGGGCGACTGCAGGCCGTAGATCCCGCGGTCGGACTCGAGGTGCCGGGCCAGGCCGGCGAAGGCCCATGACAGCCCACCGATCGGGTGCACGCAGAACAGGGGCGGCTCGGATCCACCGACCCGGATCGGCAGCAGCACCTCGAATGACGCCTCACCGTCCACGTCGGCGCCCGTACCCGAGTCGATCCGGTTGGCGAGCCCCGCCGGAGTCGGGTCGGAGAACATCCACTGGACCCGGACCTCGGACCCGAGTCGCTCAGAAAGCCGAGCCACGACCCCGGTCGCGATCAGCGAGTTGCCGCCGAGCTCGAAGAAGTTGTCGTCCAACCCGACCCGGCCGACACCGAGTACATCGGTGAGCACCTCCACGATCGCGATCTCCGTCGCGGACACCGGCCCGCGATACTCACGGGCGGGGGGTTCCGGCGCGGGCAACGCCGAGCGGTCGAGTTTGCCGGACGCGTTCACCGGCAACTCGTCCAGCGTCACGAACACGTTCGGAATCATGTAGTCCGGCAGCGTACGGCCGAGGGACGCGCGGGCGACGCCCGAATCGAACGCGGGGTCGCCGACCACGTACCCGACCAGTTGCTGACCACCCAGTCCGTCCCCGCGGACCAAGGCCACGGCCTGATCGACTTCGTCGAGCCCGAGCAGGGCCGCCTCGATCTCGCCCAACTCGATCCGCAGACCACGCAACTTCACCTGAAAATCGTTGCGCCCCATATATTCCAGCTTGCCCAACGGAGTGGAGCGGACCAGGTCACCAGTCCGGTACATCCGCGCACCCGGGTCCCCGAACGGATTCGCCACAAACCGATCCGCCGTCAGATCACTACGACCCACATAACCGCGGGCCAACTGCACACCCGCCAGATACAACTCACCCGGCACCCCCACCGGCACCGGATGCAACCGCGAATCCAACACGAACACCTGCGTGTTCCACACCGGCGCACCGATCGGCACCGACGCGACGTCCGCCTCGGTCACCTCGTGGAACGTCACGTCCACCGCGGCCTCCGTCGGGCCGTACAGGTTATGCAGACGCGCCAGCGGCAACACGCGACGCAAGCCCGCGGAGGTCTGCGCGGGCAATGCCTCACCCGAGGCGAACACCCGCCGCAACGACGACGTCTCCACCACCGATGGCTCCGCCACGAACACCGCCAACATCGACGGCACAAAGTGCGCCGTCGACACCGACTCCTCCGCGATCACCCGAGCCAGATACGCCGGATCGCGATGCCCATCCGGCGCCGCGATCACCATCCGAGCACCGACCTGCAACGGCCAGAACAACTCCCACACCGACACATCGAACGTCACCGGCGTCTTCTGCAACACCACATCATCGGAGGTCAGGTCGTACTGGGCCTGCATCCACACCAGACGATTCACGATCGCCGCATGAGAGACCGCCACCCCCTTGGGCCGGCCCGTCGACCCCGACGTGAAGATCACATATGCCGTGTTCTCCGACACCAACGGCGCCAACCGATCCACATCCGACACCGGCCCACCATCGACCGCGGACAGGTCCACCGTGTCGATCAGCAGGACAGAGCGATCCCCCGCCACCGTGAAACGGTCACGCGACGTCGACAGAACACACGCAGGCGCCGCGGTGTCGAGGATGTTCGCGATCCGATCCGCCGGCTGATCCGGATCCACCGGCACGTACGCACCACCGGCCTTGACCACCGCATACACACCGACCAGCAGATCGATCGATCGACGCATCGCAAGCGCCACCAACGATTCCGGACCGACACCAATGGAAATCAGATGTCGCGCAAGCCGGTTCACCCGAGCATCGAACTCCGAGTAGGTCACCGACTCACCGTCGAACGACAACGCCACCGCACCCGGCGATCGCACCACCTGAGCATCGAACAACGACACCAACGTGCCGTCCCCGACCACCCGATCGGTGTCGTTCCAACTGGAAACCACGAGCTCCCGCTCGGGGGCGTCCAACCACTTGAGGTCGCCGACCGGACACTGCGGGTCGGCTGCCATGGCGTCGAGAATCCAGGCGAACCGACGCGCGAAACCGTTCACGGTCGACCGGTCGAACAGATCCGTCGCGTACCCGAAGGAGACCGACAGTCCGCCCGCGTCGGCCTGTTCCGCGACCGTCACCTGCAGGTCGAACTTCGCCATCTCGACCGGCACGCCGACCCCCGAGACGTGCAGACCCGGCAGCTCCAGGTCCGGCTGCTCGATGTTCTGATACGACAGCATCACCTGGAAGAGGGGGTGCCTCGACATGGACCGCTCCGGATTCAGCACCTCCACCACGCGCTCGAACGGCACCTCCGCGTGCCCGAACGCCCCCAGGTCCGATTCACGCACGCGCGCCAGCAGTGCCGTCGAGGAGTCCGCCCCCTCGACCGGCGTCCGCAGCACCAGGGTGTTGACGAACATGCCTACCAGATCGTCCAATTCGGCCTCGCCGCGACCGGCCACCGGTGTGCCGACCGCGATATCGGAGGTGCCGCTGAGCCTGCTCAACAACACCGCGAGACCCGCGTGCACCGCCATGAACAGGGAGGCGTTGTGCTCTGCGGCCCAATCGGAAAGGGCATCGCGGGTGCCCTCGCCGATGCTGATGTCCACCCGGGCACCCGCGTGTGTCCGGACCGCCGGACGCGGACGATCCGACGGCAGATCCAGCTGTGCCGGCAGCCCGGACAGCGCGTCGCGCCAGTACCCGAGCTGCCGCGCCGCCGGCGACGAGGCATCGGACTCGTCACCGAGAACCTCTCGCTGCCACAACGCGAAGTCGGCGTACTGCACGGCCAGCGGCGACCACACCGGTACCTCGCCCCTCGCCCGCGCGACATAGGCGGTCATGACATCGCGCGTCAACGGCCCCATCGAGAAGCCGTCAGCACTGATGTGATGGACCACGATCGCCAGCACGTGCTCGGTCGAGGCGTCCTCTTGGTATTCCGCAGGCTCCACGCCCGCATCCCCTGGGCATTCCGCAGGCTCCACGCCCGCATCCCGGAACAGCGCCGCCCGCACCGGCACCCCGGCCGCCACGTCGAAACCCGCCGTGACGAAGTCGGCCACCCGATCGGACAGGTCGCCTGTCGAGACCTCGATCGGCACCAGGTCCGGGACCACCCATGCCGCGGGGACGATCACCTGCGCCGGACCTTCGCTCGACTCCGGATACATCGTGCGCAACGACTCGTGCCGTTCGAACACGTCGCGAACCGCGGCACGCAAGGCCGTCATGTCGAGCGCACCCGACAGCCGCACCACGACCGGGATGTTGTTCACGGCCGACCCCGGATCGAACCGGTTCAGGAACCACATCCGCTGCTGCGCCGGCGACAGCGGAATACGATCCGGGCGCGGCCCGGCCACCAGCGCCGCGCGCGCCGTGCC
>NZ_BCXA01000006.1 GCF_001894865.1 Rhodococcus maanshanensis NBRC 100610
GGCAGGAACCGGCGTGAGCGCCTGCCGTCGACGCGGTCGAGGCGGTGCAGGGCGATGAGGGAGGCGATCACCGCCAGCACGCCGACCACCATGGCGAGCAGCTTGAGCGTCGAGGGCGTCGAAGTGAAGCGCGAGTCGAGTTCCGCGGTGACATGCAGGCCTGCGGGCGCCGCACCCTGCAGGTCGGTGAACACCCCGACCATCTGGGGACGGAGGTCACCCTCGCGCACGGTCGGCGCGATCCCGGACCCGGTGATCTCGGCGGTGGTCCCCGTCGCATCGGAGGACACGGCGATCGCGCAGTCGCCACCCGCGAGGCGGTCGAGTGGCGCGGACAACAGCACCGTGTCGCGTAGGACCACCTCGACGCGACCGGGGTCATCCGCGCCCGCGGGCGTGACCTTGGCCACGAAGCCGTAGCGCTCGGCGTCGGGGGCGCCGTTCGGGGCGGTGGCGACAAGGGTGCCGCCTCGCTCGGAAAGCGGGCCGATCGCCGCACAGGGGATCTCGACGTCGAGGCTCAGCGGCGAGTACGAGACGAGCGGCGCCGAAACGCTGCGTGCCAGGTCCTGCTGCGGCCACGAGAGCACCGTCTCGTCCGTCTCGACGGGCAGCAGCGGCACCGACAGGGTGAGGAGCATGCCGATAAGACCCGTGACGATCGCGGTCCAGCGGACGCCACGCAGCGCCGACTTCGCGTGCGCCGGGTGGGGATCGTGCTCTGGACCGTTTGCCGATGCGGGTCTCGTCGCCACGATGCTGTCAACCACGGGTTCGGATGCTAACCGGAATCAACTCGTCGACGAAACGAGCGACTCCTGCGCTCACTCCCGCAGCGTGGCGAGGAATGCGACCCGATCTCCGCGGTAGATCGAGCGGACCCGCTCGATCGGTACGGCGTCCGTATCCAGGGAAATCCGGTTCAGCAACAGCATCGGCATCGCGGTCGTCGAGTCGAGCAGGGCGGCCTCGCGCGGCGACGCCAGCACCGTCTCGATCCGCTCGGTGGCCGAGTCGAAAGTCACGCCGGTGGCGCGTATGGCGGCGTACAACGAGGTGCCCGGATCGAACGACCGGGCCATCGAGGCGAACCGGCGGGCAGGCAGGTACGTACTCTCGAGTCCGATCTTCTGCCCGTCCGCAAGCAGCACCCGTTCGAGGTGGATCACGGTGGATCCAACGGACAGTCCGAGGTCCGCGGCGACCTCGGCGTCGGCGGGCACGTCCTCGAAGGTGACCAACTCCCGGCCAGGCACCCGGCCCTGACTGACCGCGCCCTCCGTGTACGAACGGAGCGAGAGCGGCTGGGTGAGTTTCGGGCTGGCCACCACGGTGCCCCGGCCACGACGCTGGATCCTGCCCTCCACCAGTAGTTCGTGCACGGCCTGGCGCACCGTCTCCCTCGACACCTCGAAGCGCACCGCGAGGTCGCGCTCCGCGGGCACGGGGTCGCCCTCGTCGAGGTCGTCGATGATGGCCGCGAGTTCGGTGCGCACCCGGTAGTACTTGGGCGCGGACTCCCCCGCATCGATGCGGGCGTTGATCTCGGTCATCGTGACGTCCCCATCCCGGCGCGTACCCGTCTCGCCACCGCGAGCACCTCGTCGATCGACGGAGCTTGCGCGCCTGCGACTTTCGCGCCGTCATCGTAACGTCGCAGCCGCACCGCATCGGGCCACCGCGGATCGGCGCTGAGCACCGGGTCGACGCCCGGCCCACCCTGCGCGTGCAGCGTGTGGACCGACTCCGCCGAAAGGGTCGCGACATACCCGGGCTCCGTGGCGACCAGGTAGCGCTTCGCGGCGACGTGTGCGCCCGCCAGCCATCCGACCCGCTCGCCGAATCGCGGGGTGAGCCACCGCCTCGCCGCGACGTCGTGCGCCGCGTCGTCTGGCAGTCCGAGCAGCGGACTGCGCGCGACGTCGTGCAGCGCGCTGGCGAGGACGAGCTCGTCGTCCGCACCGTCGGCCACCGCGCGTCCCGCCGCCTGCAGGGCGTGGTCCAGTTCGTCCACCGCGTCCTCGTCGAACACCCCGCGCAGCGAGCGCAGCACGATGGCCGTTTCCTCCAGTACGGCCTCGCCCGATCCGATCCCCTCGTCGTTCATGCAGGTCAGCGTACCTCAAATTGGTCTATACCAATTGTTCATCCGGCGTTCCCCTGGCCATCACCGGTTGGTCTAGACCAAACTGCATGCTCCTCGTCATGCGAATTCTGATCGTGGGCGGAGGCATCATCGGCACGACCCACGCCGACGAGGCGATCCGCCGCGGACACGACGTCATCCAGCTCGAGCGCGAGACCGAGGCCCGCGGGGCGACCGTGCGCAACTTCGGCCTGGTGTGGGTCTCCGGCCGCGCCGAACACGAGCTCGACGCCGCCCTGCGCTCGCACGAACTGTGGGAGGACCTCGCCGCCCGTGTCCCGGCGATCGGCTTCCGCGCGGCCGGCTCGATGACGCTGCTGCGCACCCCCGCGGAGGTCGCGGTCGCCGAGGAGGCGATGGCCCGCCCGGACGCCGAGGCCCGCGGCTTCGCCCTCCTCGAGCCGGAGCGGGTGCTCGCCGTCAACCCGGCCCTGCGCGGCAAGTTCCTCGCCGGCCTGCACTGCGGCCGCGACGGCGCCGTGGAATCCCGCGTCGCCCTGCCCGCGATCCGCCGCCACCTCGAGGCGAGCGGCCGCTACGCCTTCCACGCAGGCACCGAGGCCCGCGCGGTGACCTCCGACGGGGCGGGCGTCCACATCCGCGACGACCACGGCCGCGTATTCGACGCCGACCTGGCCATCGTCTGCCCCGGCGCGACGCTCGGCGGCCTGGCCCGGGACCTGGCCGGGGAGCTGCCCCTGCGGCGGGTCCGGCTTCAGATGATGCAGACCGCCCCGCTCGGCGAGGAGCTGACCACGGCCATCGCCGACGGCGACAGCCTGCGCTACTACCCGGGCTTCGCCGGCGCCGCGCTCGAGAACCTCAGGACCGTCCAGCCGCAGGCCCCGACCGCGGAGGCGCACCGCATGCAGCTGCTCTGCGTGCAGCGCCTCCACGGCGGACTGACCATCGGTGACACCCACGAGTACGACGAGCCGTTCGACTTCGACGTCGACGAGGCGCCGTACGAACACCTGACCGGAGTGGTCGAGGAGCTGCTCGGCCGCAGACTCCCCCCGATCGTCAAGCGCTGGGCGGGCGTATACAGCCAGTGCCTGGACCCCGGCGAGCTCGTGCACCGCGGCAGCCCCGCGGACAACGTCTGGGTGGTGGCAGGCCCAGGCGGCCGCGGCATGACCCTCGGCCCCGCCCTCGCCGAACAGACCGCCGACCAGCTCGGCCTCTGAATCACCGACCCATCCATCGCCCCAGGAGAAATCGTGACCGCCACCCCCATCGCCCTCGCCGTGCTCGACATGGCCGGCACCACCGTCTCCGACGACGGTCTGGTGCTGCGGGCCTTCGCCGCGGCGGCCGACGCCGCAGGCCTGCCCCCCGAGGGCGCCGAGGCAGACAACGCGCGCCGGTACGTACTCGACACCATGGGCCAGTCCAAGATCGTCGTCTTCCGCGCGCTGCTGCGCGACGAGGATCGCGCCCAGGCCGCCAACGCCGCCTTCGAGTCCGCCTATGACCGGCTGATCGAGGAGGGCAATGCCGAGCCGATTCCCGGTGCGGCGGAGTCGATCACCGCGCTGCGCGAGGCCGGGATCAAGGTCGCGCTGACCACCGGGTTCAGTCGCGGCACCCAGGACAAGCTGCTCGCCGCCCTCGGCTGGCAGACCATCGCCGACCTCACCCTGTCCCCCGCCGAGGCCGGGCGCGGTCGGCCCTATCCGGACCTCATCCTCACCGCACTGCTGCGCCTGCAGGTCGATGACGTGAAAGGCGTTGCCGTGCTGGGCGACACCTCCAATGACGTCACCAGCGGGCTGCGCTCGGGCGCGTCGATCGTCGCGGGCACCCTCACCGGCGCCCACGGCGAGGCCCAGCTCCGCGCGGCCGGCGCCACCCACGTCGTGCCCTCGGTGCGCGAGTTCGCCCAGCTCCTCCTGAAGTCCTAGCCGTTCCCCCACACCCACACCCACAGTTAGGAATCCGTCATGCGCATCCGCCCCAGCCTGGCCGCAGCCGCCCTCGCCGCGACCCTGCTCACGCTCACCACCGCCTGCGGTGGCACCGGCACCGCAGCGAGCTCCGGCACCGAGACCGTCACCGTCTACAGCGCCGACGGCCTGAGCAACTGGTACAAGGCCAGATTCGACGAGTTCACCGAGGAGACCGGCGTCGCCGTCAACCTGGTCGAGGCCGGCTCCGGCGAGGTGGTCTCCCGCGTCGAGAAGGAGCAGTCCAACCCGCAGGCCGACATCGTCGTCACGCTGCCGCCGTTCATCCAGAAGGCCGACGCGCAGGGCCTGCTCCAGCCCAGCGGGATCGACACCTCCGCGGTCCCGGCCGAGGAGAAGGACCCGGCGGGCAAGTACGTCCCCGTCGTCAACAACTACCTCAACTTCATCGCCAACCCTGGCGCGAACCCGGCCCCCGCGACCTGGGACGACCTCCTCGGCGAGCAGTTCAAGGGCAAGCTGCAGTACTCGACCCCCGGCCAGGCGGGCGACGGCACCGCGGTGCTGCTGCTGCTCCAGCACCTCAAGGGCAAGGAGGGCGCGCTCGAGTACTTGAACAAGTTGCAGGCCAACAACGTCGGGCCGTCCTCCTCCACCGGCAAGCTGCAGCCGAAGGTCAGCAACGGTGAGCTGCTCGTCGCGAACGGCGACGTGCAGATGAACCTCGCGTCCATCGCGGACGACGGCTCGAAGTTCAACATCTTCTTCCCGGCCGAGGCGGGCGGTGCCCGCACCACGGTGGCGCTGCCCTACGTGATGGGACTGGCCAAGGGCGCACCGCAGTCCGAGCAGGCCAAGAAGCTGATGGAGTACCTGCTCTCGGAGCAGGCGCAGAAGACGGTCGGACCCGACGCGCTCGGTGTCTCGGTCCGCAAGGACGTGCGCGAGGCCGCGACCGTCGACGTCAATGACAAGTCCACCCCGGCCGGCCTGCTGAACGGCGTCACGGTGTGGACCCCGAACTGGAACACCGTCATCACCGAGCTCGACGCCGACGTCGCCGCCTACCAGAAGGCCACCGGGAACTGACATGAGGAAGATCAACACCGGGCAGGCCTGGCCGAGAATCGGATCGGCTTCGACGAGAACGGCCGAATCCGGCATCCTCGGGGCCACCGACTACTCCGCTCCCGCCATCACCTTCGACCGCGTCAACGTGGCCTACGGGCGGGGCAGGAACGCCACCCGGGCGTTGATCGACTTCAACCTGCGGGTGTCCCCGGGAGAGACCGTCGCTCTCCTGGGGCCCAGCGGGTCCGGCAAGTCCACCGCTCTCAAGGCGCTGGCCGGCTTCACCCGGCCGGTCTCGGGCTCGGTCCGGCTGGCAGGCAGGGACGTCACAGACCTGCCGCCCGCCAAGCGTGGCATTGGCGTGGTCGTGCAGTCGTACGCGCTGTTCCCGCACATGCGGGTCTCGGAGAACGTCGCGTTCGGCCTGCGCTCGCACCGCGTGCCCCGCGCGGAGATCGGCACGCGGGTCGCCGAGGCACTCGAGATGGTGGGGATGTCCGCCTACGGCAAACGACTGCCCCGCGAGCTGTCCGGCGGGCAGCAGCAGCGGGTCGCCATCGCGCGCGCCCTTGCCATCCGTCCGAAGGTACTGCTACTCGACGAGCCGCTGGCCGCGCTCGACGCCCAACTCCGGCAGAGCATGCTGGCCGAGCTGCAACAGCTGCGGGCGGCCCTGCCGGACACCGCGATGCTCTACGTGACGCACGACCAGAGCGAGGCCCTGGCGCTGGCCGACCGGATCGCCGTGATGCGCGACGCCCGGCTCGTCGACATCGACACCGCGGAGAACCTGTGGAAGCGGCCGCCGAGCAGCTTCACGGCGGCCTTCCTCGGCGGCGCGAACCTGCTGCCCTGCACCGTGACCCGGGTGATCGGCACCTCGGCCCTGGTGTCGGTCGGCGGCACACCGGTCACCGCGCACGCCCCTCGGCCTGCCATCAGCCCGACCGAGTGGGAGTCCGACGCCGGGGCCCTGCTCTGCGTGCGCCCGCACGCGATCACCCTCACCGCGCCCACCGAGCGCGGCGCGCTCCCTGGACGGGTCACCGCCAGCGTCTGGCGCGGCTCGACCACCAGGCACACCGTCGCGCTCGCCGCCCTGCCCGACGCCCTGCTCGAGGTGGACGTGACCGGGCACGACGAACGACCGGCGGGAACCGCTGTCGGCGTTCGCATCCCGGACCAGGGTGCGGTGCTCGTCCCCGCACCGGGGCAGGCGTCATGACCGCGGTCCTCGATCCGGTACGCCTCGATCCCCCGCCGGTCCGGCCCGAGCCGCGCCGGTGGCGGTCGGTGGCCTTGGCGCTGCCGCCCCTGCTGCTGGTGCTGGGCTTCGCGGTCTACCCGATGGCCCGCGTGCTGGCCGAGTCCACGGTCACCGACGAGGGCAGGGGGCTGTCCACCTGGGCGGAGGTGCTCGCGTCCGCGCAGTTCCGGAACGCGTTGTGGCGCACGATCGAAATCGCGGTCGCCTCCACGCTGGGCTGCCTGGTGCTCGGCACCTTCCTCGCGCTGGTGCTCGCCTTCGTGCCCTTCCCCGGGTCGAAGGTGGTCGGCCGGCTGATCGACACCATCCTGTCGCTGCCCTCGTTCCTCATCACGCTGGCGTTCACGTTCCTGTACGGAACCGCGGGCGCGGTCAATGCTCTCCTCGCCCGGCTCACCGGCGCCGACGGCGGACCGCTGAACTTCGTGAACACCCCGCTCGGCGTGATCGCCGCCGAGATCACCTTCTTCACCCCGTTCGTGGTGCGGCCGCTGCTGGCCGCGTTCACCCAGATGCCCCGCGAACAGCTCGATGTCGCGGCAAGCCTCGGTGCCTCCCCGCTCCGGGTGCTGCGGACCGTCGTGATGCCGGAGGCCTGGCCCGCGCTGATGGCGGGCGGCTCGCTGGTGCTGCTGTTGACGCTCAACGAGTTCGGCATCGTGCTGTTCACCGGGGCCAAGGACGTCGTGACGCTGCCGGTGCTGATCTACACCCACGGCATCGTGACCTTCGACCTGCCGGGCGCCGCGGTGATCGCGAGCGTCCAGGTGGTGCTGTCACTGTCGCTGTACAGCGGCTACCGATTCCTGTTCAACCGACTGCTTGGAGGCCGCCGTGCTGCTGTGGACCACGCGTGCTAGGGCGTTGGCCCTCGCCCTCTTCGGCGTCGTGGTGGTCGTGGTGTTCGTCGCCCCCATCGCCACCGTCGTCGCCGCGGCGCTCGCGGGGGCCTGGACCGGGCCGCTGCCGTCGAACCTCGGCCCGAAGAACCTCTCCGCCGCGCTTTCCGACGAGAACCTCGCCAGCCTCACCGTCAGCCTGCAGACCGCGTTCATCGCGGGGGCGCTGGCGTTGTTCGTCGGCACCTGGGCGGCGCTCGCGGCCCGCGAGGCGCCCGCCTGGCTGCGCAAGACCACCGACGCGGTGTTCCACCTGCCGATCGCGGTGCCGTCGGTGGCGATCGGACTCGGACTTCTGATCGCGTTCAACGCCGAGCCGTTGCTGCTCGGGGGCACCAAGTGGATCGTGATCCTCGCGCACACCGTGCTGGTGCTCGCGTTCGCCTTCAGCGCGGTCTCGGCGGCGCTGGACCGGCTCGACCCGGCCTACCGGCAGGCCGCCGAGTCGCTCGGCGCCGGACCGACGCGGGTGCTCCTGCGGATCACCCTGCCGCTGTTGCTGCCCGCGCTCGGTGCGGCCGCGGGCCTGGCGATCGCGCTGTCGATGGGCGAGCTCGGCGCGACCATCATGGTGTACCCGGCCACCTGGAAGACCCTGCCCGTGACCATCTTCGGGCTGACCGACCGCGGCCAGGTGTTCCTCGCCGCCGCCGACACCACCCTGCTGCTGGCCGTCACCCTGGTCGCCCTGCTGGCGGTCGGGCGCATCCGAAGGCGCTGACGCGCCTGTGCGCGGTTGACGAGTCCCTGGACTCGTCAACCGCGCACGGGCGGCGCAGCCGCCTACTTCTGGCGGAGCAGGTAGCGCTGCACCTTGCCGCTGGGGGTCTTCGGCAGCGACGGCACGAAGTGCACGGTCCGCGGGTAGGCGTGCGCGGCGAACTTCTTCTTGACCAGCGTCTGCAGCTCGGCCTCGAGCTCGTCGGTGCCCTCGGTGCCGTCGCGGAGCACCACGAAGGCCTCGAGGACCTCGCCGCGCAGCTCGTCGGGCATGCCGACGACGGCCGCCTCGATCACCTGCTCGTGCATGACCAGGACGCTCTCCACGTCGAAGGGCCCGATGCGGTAGCCGGCCATGATGATCACGTCGTCGTCGCGCGAGGAGAAGAAAAAGTGGCCGTCCTCGTCGGTCTTGCCCGCGTCGCCGGTGATGTACCAGCGGCCGTCCGCACTGAACCGCTG
Source organism: Rhodococcus maanshanensis NBRC 100610 (assembly GCF_001894865.1). Taxonomy (GTDB): domain Bacteria; phylum Actinomycetota; class Actinomycetes; order Mycobacteriales; family Mycobacteriaceae; genus Rhodococcus_G; species Rhodococcus_G maanshanensis. The sequence goes on from NZ_BCXA01000006.1 coordinate 8,473, forward strand.
CGCGGTCTTCTCCGGGGCGTCGACGTAGCCGGTGAACCACATCAGCGGGCTGGCCTGCGTGTCGATGGCGACGCGGCCAGGGGTGCCCGCGGGCGCGACCTCGTCCGCGTCGTCGAGCAGCACTGCGCAGCTCCAGCCCGGCAGCGGCCGGCCCATCGAGCCGGGCCGCACGTCCTCACGCAGGCCGTCCGCCCACGCGTTGACGATGAACATGCCGTGCTCGGTCTGCCCGTAGTGATCGCGCACCTCGACGCCGAGTGCGCTCTGCGACCAGGCCACCACGTCGGGGGTGAGCGGTTCGCCCGCCGAGGACGCGCGGCGCAGCGACAAACCCTCGGGTACCGGACTGGTGTCGGCGCGCAGGCTGCGGTAGACGGTCGGCGCGGCGGCGAAGTTGGTGACGCCGAACTTCTCGATGATCTGCCAGGTGAGCGGCGCGGAGAAGCCCGCGTGCAGCAGCAGGCTGCGGGTGCCCGCCGCCAGCGGACCCAGCAGCGCGTAATACAGCCCGTAGGCCCAGCCGGGGTCCGCGGCGTTCCAGAACACGTCGTCGGGGCGGACGTCGAGGCCGAACTCCTGGTAGGCGTGGAACGAGGCCAGCGCACGCACCGGCACCGGCACGCCCTTCGGGGTCCCGGTGGTACCACTGGTGAACAGCTGTACGAGCGGGCCGTTGCCGCCGACCGCGACCGCGGTGCCCGCCGCGTCGTCGGCGGTGTGCGCCCCGAGCAGATCGGCGAACCGCAGCTGGTCCTCGGACTCGGGCTCGCCCGCCGCGACGATGACCCGCCAGGGCGCGTCGGCCGGGATGTCCTCACCCGGCGCCAGCTTGGCGAGCTGGTTCTGGTCGGACACCACGAACTTGGCGCCGCTGGAGTCGAGCCGGAACGCGATGGCAGGGGACGCGAACGCGGTGAACAGCGGCACGTGCACGGCGCCGCGACGCCAGATGCCGAGCAGCGCGATGACCAGCTCCGCGGACTTGCCCATCAGCGTCGCCACGCAGTCGCCCGGCTCGACGCCGAGCTCCGCCAGCGCGGCCGCGAACTTGGTCGATTCCGCCCGCAGCTCGCCGTAGCTGAGGTCACGCGAGGTCAGATCGCCCTCGATCACCGTGAACGCGACATCGGTGTCGGGATGCCGGTCACACAGCAGGTCCGCGGCGCAGGCCTGCGGCGTGTCGTACTGCTCCAGCAGCTCGCGCACCCGCGAGGTGGCATCGGTGCCCATGGTTTGCTCCTTCAACAGCGGTCCGGCGGACACCGGACTTCTCCATGGCCCTATGATCTAGCTCACAAACAACACGCACCACCCCCGGAAAGGGGTAGTCAATGCTCTCCCGCACCCCACCCCTGCTGCGGCCCCGCGACGGCGACGCCCTGCGCGCCGAACTGCGCGCGGTCGCGGGACGGGCGAACGTGCCCGTGCTGTTCGGCGGCGAGGTCTCCGCGGGCACGCTGCACCTGACCGAGTTCTTCGGGACCAGGACCAACGGACTCAAGGGCCTGGTCATCCCCCCGAGCTCGGGCCTGGGCGGCCGGGTGGTGCTGCAGCGTCAGCCGGCCTCGGTGCCCGACTACGGCAGCGCGATGTCGATCACCCACCACTACGACCGGCCGGTCCTCGGCGAGGGCATCCGCTCGGTGCTCGCGGTCCCCGTCCTGGTCGACGGCGCCTCGAGGGCGGTCCTCTACGCCGCGGTCCGGGAATCGATGCCGATCGGCGACCGCACCGCCGAGATCCTGGTGCAGGCCGGCCGCCGACTCGGCACCGAGATCGCCATCCGCGACGAGGTGGACCGCCGCCTGCAGATGCTCGGGGTGCTCGACAGCAACCGGGGCAACGCCAGCGCGGCGGTGGCCGAGGGCATCCGGGACGCCCACGCCGAGCTGCGCGGGCTCGCCCAGTCGGTGCCCGACGGCCCGCTCCGGGGACGGCTGCGCGCGGTGTCCGAGAAGCTGGCAGCGCTGGTCAACGACGAGGTGGAGGCCGGCGACACCCCGGTCACCCTGTCTCCTCGCGAGCTGGATGTGCTCGCCCACATCGCCCTCGGCTGCACCAACAACGAAGTGGCCCATCGACTCTCGCTCCAGCCGGAGACGGTGAAGAGCTACCTGCGTGCCGCGATGGGCAAGCTCGACGCCCACTCACGGCACGAAGCGGTGGTCGCCGCCAGGAGGTTGGGTCTGCTTCCGTAAGCACCGCGGCCGGTCCGGCCGCCCTCACCGAGGGGATGCGCAGTGACGAAACCACCAGCCGCCGTGAGCGAATCGAAGGACGAACCGACCCTCAAGCGGGTGATGGGTCCGTGGCTGCTGCTGCTGTTCATCGTCGGTGACATCCTCGGCACCGGCATCTACGCCCTGACCGGGCAGGTCGCCAACGACGTCGGCGGCGTGGTGTGGCTGCCCTTCCTCGTCGCCTTCGTGGTCGCGCTGATCACCGCGTTCAGCTACCTCGAACTGGTCACCAAGTACCCCCAGGCCGCCGGTGCCGCGCTTTACACCCACAAGGCCTTCGGCATCCAGTTCTTCACCTTCATGGTGACTTTCGCGGTCATGTGCTCGGGGATCACCTCCGCCGCGACCGCCTCGCGCGCGTTCGCCGCCAACTTCGCCGAGGCCTTCGACCTGGACGTGCGGACAGGGGTCGGGATCACGCTGATCGGCATCGTCTTCATGATCGCGGTGGCTGCGGTCAACTTCCGGGGCGTCGGCGAGTCGGTCAAGCTGAACGTGCTGCTGACCTGCATCGAGCTGTCCGGGCTGCTGATCATCGTCTTCATCGGCATGTGGGCGCTCGGCATCGGCGAGGGCGATTTCTCGCGGGCGGCGACGTTCGACACCGGCGACCGCTCCGCGCTTGGTGGCGTCATCGCGGCCACCACCCTCGCCTTCTACGCGATGGTCGGCTTCGAGGACTCGGTGAACATGGCCGAGGAGTGCAAGGAGCCGAGCCGGATCTTCCCGAAGGTCCTGCTCATCGGCCTCGTCTCCACCGGCGTCATCTACGTGCTCGTGTCGGTCACGGCGATCGCCCTCGTGTCGGCGGACGAGCTCGGCGAGGGAGACACCCCGCTGCTCAAGGTCGTCCAGGCGGGCGCACCGGGCTTCCCGATCGGGATCTTCGCGTTCATCACCATGTTCGCGGTCGCCAACTCGGCGCTGATCAACATGCTGATGGCCAGCCGACTGCTCTACGGCATGAGCCGTCAGCACGTGCTGCCGCCGCAGCTCGGCCGGGTGCACCGCACCCGGCGGACCCCGTACATCGCGATCGGGTTCACCACGCTGCTGGCGCTGGGACTGATCACGATCGTCGGCGAGGTGCCCCAGCTCGGCGGCACCACCGCGCTGCTGCTGCTGTGCGTGTTCACCGTCGTCAACGTCGCCGTCCTGGTGTTGCGCAAGGACACGGTGGACCACAAGCACTTCCGCGCGCCGACCGTGCTGCCGATCATCGGCGCGCTCAGCTGCGCCTTCCTGGCAACGCCGCTCACCGACCGCGATCCCGCGCAGTACAGGATCGCGGGCGTGCTGCTGGCCATCGGCGTGGTGCTGTGGTTCGTCAACAACCTGGCCAACAAGAAGCTGGGCGTGAAGGCCGAGCTGCACCCCGAGTTCCTCGGCGAGGAGGGCGTGCCGCCCGGTCCGACGAACTGAGCGGGCACGGCGAAAGAATCTAGAACAAGTTCTACCTTTCCTGGCATACTCCGATCGACCGTCCGACGCCGATCCCAGGGGTGCCATGTCCGCGAATCCGTCCACCGACGACCTGCTGGCCCTTGCGCGCTCCTCCCCCACGGCCGTCGCCGTGCACGACAAGGCCGCGTGGCTCGGCCTGTTCGCGCGCCAGCACATCATCGAGGACCCGGTCGGCGGCCGCCCCGTGCTCGGCGGCCTGCACGACCGGAAGTCGGGCCGACGCGGCGGCGACCCGCTGGCCCGGTTCTGGGACACCTTCATCGCGCCCAACGGCATCAGCTTCGACATCGAGAACGAGGACATCGTCGACGGCCTGCACGTGGTCCGCGACGTGACCATCGAGACCCGGCTCTCGGCCGGGGTCGTGGCCAGGGCGCCGATGCACCTGCTCTACGAGGCCACCCTCGACGACGGCGAGCCGCGGATCCGCCGCATCGCCGCGCACTGGGAGGTGACGCCGATGTTCGCGCAGGTGGCAGGCGTCAGCGCCGAGCGGTTGACGGTCGCCGCCTCGATGAGCGCGCGGATGCTGCGCCTGCAGGGCCTCGGCGGCACGCTCGCCTTCGGCAAGGCCGCGCTGAGCGTGGGCAAGCGGGGCAAGGACGCGGTCCGGCGACTGGTCGATTCGGCGCAGCGCGGGGATGCCGATGCGCTGAAGATGCTCGGCGGCAACGTGATCACCGACCTGACCAAGGTGATCGCCGCGGGCGACGCGGTCACCGCGACCGGGACCGTTGACGGCGCGCACGCCGTGCTGTTCGCCTACCTCGACCGCCGGACGATGCGGGTGGTCAGCGCCGACGTCTACCGCTGAACCAACGGGGCCGACGGAACAAGTCGTCCGCCATCGGCTCGTCCACGGCGCGGATGCGAACCTCGGCCTCCTGCCCGCACCACCCGGACCCGAGGTGCCGCACCGACACGCACACGCCGGTCTGCACGTCGAGCCGCACCACCGAGTCCGCGGTCGGCACCCACGGGTCGGGATCGAGCTCGCCGTTGCCGGAGAGCAGCGCGCAGCACGTGCAGCGCGGGTCGTACTCCGGCGTCGGGCGCACGTGCGCCTGCCACGTCGGCCGGCCGTGGTGCGACACCGCCTCCACGGCCAGCACGTCGACACCGTCGGCGAGTTCGGCGGGATCGAGCAGCGCAACCCAGAAGTAGTCGTCGTGGAAGGGCGGGTCATAGTCGATCGCAAAGTCGTCCGGGCGCACCGCCACGAGCCCGTCCGCGTCGTAACCCGGCTCGACGTCGGCCGGCCAGACCCGAGCGAGCGGCACGCCGCCGCTATCGCTGTACGCGACCGCCACCGGGCGGTTGCGGCCCGTCGTGACGTGCACCCGACCGTCGCCATCCTCGACCCGCAGGTGGTCCGGCCGTCGGATCCAGGCGTGCTCGAGATCGTCACGGTCCAGGTCGAACTCGAGCGTCGACCAACGCCAGGGGGACGATCGCGCGAGGGCGCGGAATCGCTCGACGGTCGGGGCCAGATCGGTGTTCACACCCCGAGTCTGGCGCCTCCCCCGCGACGGGGCCATCGATTTTCCGGCGCTCAGTACCCACCAACCGGCCGAGCCGTCAGTACCCTTCCGGCAACGCCGTGAACATGTCCCGGGTCACGGCCACCGCGTTGTCGGAGCTGCCGCCCCTGACCACGAGCGTCGCGAACGCGATGTCGCCTCGGTACCCCACGAACCAGGCGTGCGAGCCGCCGTCGACCTCGGCCTCACCGGTCTTGCCGTAGATCTCGCCCTGGTCGGCGATGCGGGTGGCGGTACCGCTGGTGACCACGTCGCGCATCATTCCGCGCAGGCCCTCGACCATCTCCCGGCTGATGGGCGGGTGAGCGCCCTCGATCTTGGTCTCCTCCCCCGAGATCAGCGTCGGCACCGGCGTCGACCCGTTCGCGATCGTCGCGGCCGCCAGCGCCATGCCGAAGGTGCTCACCACGACCTTGCCCTGTCCGAAGCCGTCCTCGGTGCGCTGCACCAGTTCCGGTGCGGGCGGGACGGATCCGGAATCTGTCGGCAGGCCGGGCACGTCGTAGTCGGGCCCGATGCCGTAGCGCGCGGCCGCCACCGTCAGGGCGTCGGGCTTCATCTCGCTGGCCAGCTTGGCGAAGGTGGTGTTGCACGAGCGCGCGAACGCGGTGCTCATCGGCACCGTGCCCAGCGCGAACTCGTTGTAGTTGGGCACCGACCGTTCCCCGATCACGATCCGACCAGGGCAGCCGACGGGGGTACCGGGCTGGGCGAGGCCGTTGTCGATGGCCGCACCCGCGGTGATGATCTTGAAGGTGGAGCCGGGCGGGTACAGGCCCGTCGTCGCGACCGGGCCGTCCTTGTCGGCGGCCTTGTTCTGCGCGACCGCCAGGATCGCGCCGGTCGACGGCTGCAGCACCACCATCATCGCCTGTTCGACCCGCGCGTTGACCGCGTTCTGCGCGGCCACCTGGATGGGCCGATCCAGGCTCACGGAGAAGGACGGCGCCGGTTGGGGTTTGGTCTCGGTGAGGACATCGATGTCCACGCCGTTCTTGTTGACGGTGACCACACTCCAACCGGCCTTGCCGTCCACCTCGTCGATGACCCGCTTCTTGACCTGGCCGATCAGGTCGGGGGCGAAGCCGCGGTCGGTGGAGACCAGGTCCGCCTCCTCCGAGACCGTCACCCCGGACAGGCCGCTCAGCGCGGCGGCGACCGTCTCGTAGTCCTCCTGTCGCAGGCTCGCCACCAGGTAGGCGCCGCTGACCGAGGTCGCCGACTCCACGATCGACTGCGGGGTGAGGGTCGGGTCGAAGGGCTCCAGCGCGGTCGCCAGCGCGGTCGCGACGGCGGTCGGGTTGCCGGAGTCCTTGGCGTTGAACTTGATCCGCTCGATGGTCCCCGGCACGAGCACGTCCGAGCCGGCCCGCTCGTTCACCCGGGCCCGCGGCGCCGGGGTGGCCCGCAGCGTCATCGTCTGGGTGTCGCCGAGTTTCGGGTGCAGATCGGTGGCGCTCCAGCGGACAGCCCACTCCCCGTTCTTCCGCCCCATCTGCAGGTCGCCGCTGTAGGTCCACACCCGGTCCTTCGGCAGATGCCATTCGTAGGTGTAGCCGACGGTCGCGGTGTCGCCGTCCACCCGCACCGATCCCGTCGTCGCGGTGAGGGATTCGGCCTGCAGGCCCTCCCACGCGGCATCGATCGCGGGCTGGGCGTCCGCGGGCCGGTCGGACAGCGCGGCGGCCCGCTCGGATTCCCGGTCGGCCACGGCGTCGAGGAACTCCTGGGCTGCCGGTTCGGGGCCAGCCGGTTTCGGGGTGCACGCGACCGCGCCGAGCACGAGGGCGCCCGTGACGACGAGCGAGGAGAGGATGCGGGGTGCGGCGGTGGAGATCATCGCCTGCCATCGTAGGTCGGCCCACCGCCCAGGCCGGGAAGGCACCCGCACCGCGAGCGCTTTTCACCCCGATCGGGGTACGACTCGCGCACGGGCGGCGAAGCCGCTAGTCCAACAGGACCGTGGAGAACATGCCGACCTGGGTGAACCCGATGCGCTGGTAGGTCCGCCGCGCCTGGTGGTTGAAACTGTTCACGTAGAGGCTCGCGGTGCGGCCCGACGCCACGACCGCCGCCGCCACCGCTGCGGTCCCGGCCGCGCCGAGACCGTGGCCCCGGTACCGAGGATGCACCCACACGCCCTGGATCTGGCCGACCTGCGCGGACATCGAGCCGACCTCCGCCTTGAAGGTCACCTCCTCGCCGTCGAACCTGGCCCAGGCCCGTCCCGCGGCGATCAGGCCCGCGACCCGGCGGCGGTAGCCGCGGCCACCGTCGTTGGAGCGCGGGTCGACCCCGACCTCCTCGATGAACATCGCGATCGCGGCCGTGAGGTACGGCTCGAGCTGATCCATCCGCACCGGACGCACGTACGGATCCGGCGCGACGACGGGCGGCGCCGAGAGAGCGAGCAGCGGTTGCTCGGCGCGCACCTCGCGCGCCGGACCCCAGTCGGTCTCGAGCATCTCCCACAGCGGCAGTGCCAGCTCGCTGCGGCCGACCACCGACGAGCACATCCGCGGTCCCCGGCACGCCCGGTCCGCGAAGGCCCGCAGGTCGTCGAGGTCACCGCGCAGGGGAACCATGTTCGCGCCCGAGAAGCACAGCGACTCGGCCGGGCCGCCGCGGCTCCAGAGCTCGCCGTTGATCGCCCGCGGATCGATCCCGAGGTCCTGGATCCGCGCCGCGACCATGCACGAGGCGATCGGATCGGCGTCCAGCACGCGCAACACGTGCACCCTGTCGCGCGCACCGAGCTGCCTGGCGCCGAGCAGTTTGAGCACCGAGTCACCCCCGGGTCGGGTCGTCGGGATTCGAGTGGTCTTGTGATCCCACGATACGTGCGAGCGTCAGCTGACGGTAACGACCGGGGATCCCGATGCGGATTGGTCCTCGCCGAACTCCTCCGCGATCCGCATCGCCTCCTCGATCAGCGTCTCCACGATCATCGCCTCCGGCACCGTCTTGATGACCTTGCCCTTGACGAAGATCTGACCCTTGCCGTTGCCGGACGCGACCCCGAGGTCGGCCTCGCGGGCCTCGCCGGGACCGTTGACGACGCACCCCATCACGGCAACCCGCAGCGGGATCTCCATGCCCTCGAGACCGGCGGTGACCTGCTCGGCGAGGGTGTACACGTCCACCTGGGCGCGCCCGCAGGACGGGCAGGACACGATCTCCAGCTTGCGTGGACGCAGGTTCAGCGACTGCAGGATCTGGGTGCCGACCTTGATCTCCTCGGCGGGCGGCGCGGACAGCGAGACCCGGATGGTGTCGCCGATGCCCTCCGAGAGCAGCGCGCCGAAGGCGACCGCGGACTTGATCGTGCCCTGGAACGCCGGGCCCGCCTCGGTCACGCCGAGGTGCAGCGGGTAGTCGCACTGCGCGGCCAGCTGGCGGTACGCCTCGACCATGATCACCGGGTCGTTGTGCTTGACCGAGATCTTGATGTCGCCGAAGCCGTGCTCCTCGAACAGGCCCGCCTCCCACAGCGCCGACTCGACGAGCGCCTCCGGGGTGGCCTTGCCGTACTTCTGCATCAGGCGCGGGTCGAGCGAGCCGGCGTTGACGCCGATCCGGATCGGGATTCCCGCGTCGCCCGCGGCCTTGGCCACCTCGGCGACCCGGCCGTCGAACTCCTTGATGTTGCCGGGGTTCACCCGCACCGCCGCGCACCCGGCGTCGATGGCGGCGAAGATGTACCGCGGCTGGAAGTGGATGTCCGCGATGACCGGGATCTGGCTCTTCTTCGCGATCGTCGCCAGCGCATCGGCGTCCTCCTGCCGGGGGCAGGCCACGCGCACGATGTCGCAGCCGGACGCGGTCAGCTCGGCGATCTGCTGGAGGGTGGCGTTGACGTCGTGCGTCTTGGTGGTGCACATCGACTGCACCGATACCGGGAAGTCGCTGCCGACCCCGACGGATCCGACCTGGAGCTGTCGGGTCTTGCGGCGCGGCGCGAGGACGGCGGCCGGGCCTTCTGGCATGCCCAATCCGACGGGGCTGGTCACGTGGATGCCTTCTTTCGTAGCGTCAGGACAAGTTTAGCGAGCACTAGAAGATCTTGATCGGGTTCACGATGTCCGCGGTCAGCGTGAGCAGCATGTACGCGCCGCCCAACGCGATGACCACGTAGGTGATCGGCATCAGCTTCATGTAGTTGACAGGTCCGCCCGCGGGGAGTCCGCGGCGCGCGCGGATCGAGTCGCGGATCTTCTCGTAGATGGTCACCGCCATGTGCCCGCCGTCGAGCGGGAGCAGCGGCAGCAGGTTGAAGATGCCGAGGAAGAAGTTCAGCGTCGCGAGCAGGCCGATGAACAGGTCGATGTAGCCGCGTTCGGCCATCTGACCGCCGATGACGGAGGCGCCGACCACGCTGATCGGGGTCTCGATGTCGCGTTCGCCGCCGGTGACGGCGGTCCACAGGTCCGCGACCTTCGACGGCATCTGGACCAGGGCGTCGACGCTGCGGACGAAGACGTCGCCGGTGTAGACGAAACTGCCCGGGATGGCGGAGAGCGCCGAGTACTCGAGGAACGTCGGCGGGGCCTTGATGCCGATCGCGCCGACGTCCTGGGAGACGGGCGGCAGCGGGTTGCTGTTGGTGGAGTTCCGGTCGTTGACCCAGCGCTGCGCCTGCTGCACCTGCACGTCGATCACCTGGGTCTCGCCGTCCCTGTCGACGGTGAACTCGGCGGTGCCCGAGAGCGGTTGCGTCGCCTTGACGACGTCACCGAAGGTGGAGGTCGGCGTCCCGTTGACCGCGACGACCACGTCGCCGGGCAGGATGCCCGCCTGCTGGGCGGGCCCCTCGCCGGTGCAGTCCGCCAGCTTGTAGTCGCCGTCCTTGCCCGCCTGGGTCGGCGCCACGCAGGTGACGCCCTCCACGACGGCCCTGGTCTCGGTGTTGGGCAGGCCCCAGCCGACGGCCTGGATGTAGACCAGCACGAATCCGAAGATGAAGTTCATCGCGATGCCGCCGGACATGACGACCAGGCGCTTCCACGTCTTCTGCTTGTACATCGCGCGGTCGACCTCGTCGGGCGCGAGCTCGTCGTGCTGGGTCATGCCCGCGATGTCGCAGAAGCCGCCCGCGGGGATCGCCTTGAGTCCGTACTCGGTCTCGCCGCGCCGGAAGGAGAAGATCTTCGGTCCGAATCCGATGTAGTAGCGGCGGACCTTCATCCCCAACGCGCGGGCGGTCCACATGTGGCCTGCCTCGTGCAGCGCGATGGAGACGGTGATGCCCAACGCGAACAGCACCACACCTATGACGAACACCATGCGGCTCTAGTCCTCCTGCTTGACGAGCTCGTGTGCCCGTGCGCGCGCCCACGCGTCTGCGGCGAGCACATCCTCCACGGTAGCCGGTGGCGCGGTCCACTCGTCGGCACCAGCGAGGACGCGTTCGACCGTGCGCACGATCGCCGGGAACCTGACGGTCCCGTCGAGGAACGCCTGTGCGGCGACCTCGTTGGCGGCGTTGTAGATCGCGGTCAGGCACCCGCCGCCCTTGCCGGCGGCCCTTGCCAGGTCCACGGCCGGGAACACCGAGGCGTCGAGCGGCTCGAACGTCCAGGTCGCGGCCGTGGTGAAGTCGCAGGCCGCGGCGGCGCCCGGCACCCGGTCCGGCCAGCCGAGGGCGAGGGCAATCGGCAGCTTCATGTCCGGCGGGCTGGCCTGGGCGAGGGTGGAGCCGTCGGTGAAGGTGGCCATCGAGTGCACGATCGACTGCGGGTGCACGGTGACGTCGATGCGGTCGTAGTCGATGCCGAACAGCAGGTGCGTCTCGATCAGCTCGAGCCCCTTGTTGACCAGGGTCGCCGAGTTGAGGGTGTTCATCGGGCCCATCGACCAGGTCGGGTGCGCGCCTGCCTGCTCGGGGGTGACGGATTCGAGGGCGTCGGCGGTCCAGCCGCGGAACGGGCCGCCGGAGGCGGTGAGCACCAGCCGGTCCACCTCCTCGGCGCGCCCGCCGCGCAGGCACTGCGCGAGCGCCGAGTGCTCGGAGTCCACCGGCACGATCTGTCCCGGCGCGGCAGCGGCGGTGACCAGCGGGCCGCCCGCGACGAGCGATTCCTTGTTCGCGAGCGCCAGCCGGGCGCCGGATTCGAGTGCCGCGAGCGTCGGTTCGAGGCCGAGGGAGCCGACGAGCGCGTTGAGCACCACGTCCGCCTCGGTGGTGCGGACCAGTTCGGTGACGGCGCCTGCTCCGCTGAGCGCGGGGCCGTCGAGGCGGGCGGCGGCCGCCGGGTCGGCGACCGCGACCGCGTTCACCCCGGTCTCGCGGATCTGCCGGGCCAGCAGGTCGATGTTGCCGCCGCCCGCGGCCAGACCGACGACGGTGAACTTGTCGGGGTTGGCCGCGATGACCTCGAGGGCCTGGGTGCCGATTGATCCGGTGCTGCCGAGCAGGAGCACGCGCGTAGGTTCTGCCACCCGTCCATTCTTCACGACGGCACCTGAGAAGAAGCTGACAGGACTCCGACGCGGGGCCTAGCGGAAGGCGTCGGCGTTGGCGGTGACCCATTGCGCGAAGGTCGTGGCCGGGCGGCCGGTGACCTCCTCGACGGTGGCGGTCGCCCGCTGCGGCGCACCGACCAGCGACGCGACGGCGGTCTCGAGGTAGAACCGGGCGTTCGGGCCCATCACCGGTTCGAGGATCTCGACGGCCTCCTCGACGGGCACCCGGACGTACTCCACGGGCCGCCCGAGCACCTTGCCGAGTTCGTGCACCCGTTCGGCGCGCGAGAGGGCCCGCGGCCCGGTCAGCTCGTAGGTCCGGCCCTCGTGCCCGTCGCCGAGCAGGGCGGATGCCGCGACCCTTGCGATGTCGTCCATCGCGATCGGGGCGCTGACCACATCGGGGAACGGGTCGCGAACGTGTCCGGTGCGCCGCACCTGGTCGGCCCAGACGAGGTCGTTCTCGAGGAACTCCCCCGCCCACAGGTGGGTCCAGGCGATCCCCGATCGCTCGACGGCCGAGGTGACCGCGCCCCACCACGATTCGCGCTCTCCGGACAGGTCGACGATGTGCCGGACCCCGGCGTCGCGGGCCAGGGCAACGACCTCCTCGACGGTGTCCGGGGTTGGCGCCAGGTACATCTTCTCGACGCCCTCGAAGGCGGCAGGCAGCGACTCGGGCCGGCGCAGATAGCCCTCGGCGACCTCGACGCCGTCCGGAAGCATTGCCTTCGAGGGGTTGTTCGTCAGGGCTCGGACATCGGTCGCGCCTGCCGCCAGGAGGTGGTCGACGACCAGCCTGCCGATGTTCGCGGTGGACCCGGTCACCAGAATCGTCATGTAGTACACCGTACGGTTCATGCCGCCGACCGGCCACCCTGACAGGATGGCGAGCGTGAACCCGGACGCGCTGCGCACCGTGCCGTTGACCTACCCCGAGGTCGGCGGCACCCGCGCCGCCCTGCCCGACGGGTACCACCACGTGCACGAGAGCGCCGTCATCGGCGTCGGCGCCGAGGACTTCGAGCGGGCCGAACACGTGCTGCTGCACTGGGACATGCACCGCCGCGCGGGACTGCGCGTCCGGTCCACCCACGAGGAGGCCGTCGAGGGCGCCGTCGTGATCCTGCGACTGGGACCGGGTCCACTGGCCGTCACGGCGCCGTGCCGGGTGGTCTACCGGATCGACGAGCCGGGGCGGTCCGGCTTCGCCTACGGCACCCTGCCCGGTCACCCCGAGCGCGGCGAGGAACGCTTCGCGATCGAGCTCGGCGACGACGGCCGGGTGCGGGTGGTGGTCGACGCGTTCTCCACCGGCGGCAGCGCGCTGGCCCGGCTCGGCGGCCCGGCGAATCGGGCGGTGCAGCGGTGGATCACGCGCCGCTACCTCGGCGCGTTCACGCACACCGCGCGGGCGCGCCGACCCAGCTAGGTACGACGCACGGTCGTATGCCACGATATGCAGGCACACGCACACCCGTACGAGCAGGAGGATCGACCGTGGCCACCGAGCTGGATCCCAGCGTGAACGAGCCCCTCGTCGCCGCACACGTCGACACGGCAGAAGTTCCGTCCGCAGCCTGGGGCTGGAGCGGCGAGGCGCCGCGACTGTTCCGCTTCCTTGGCTGGTTCTTCGCAGCCTTCCTGCTCGTCTACACGATCGGTAACCACGAGGGCAGGGTCGAGGACCTGTGGCTCGTCGGCATTTCCGCCGGCATGGTGTTCCTGCTCGTGCGCGACATCATCCAGCGCCGCAAGCCCCGGTAGACAAGAACTTTCGACGACGGCCGCCAGGTTTACAAACCTGGCGGCCGTCGTTCGTAATTCAGTCCTGCCAGTAGAACAGCAGATCCCGCACACACAGAGGGCCCCGATCGCCGAAGAAATAGACGCACAGTCCGTCGACAACGACTTCTGCAAGCCTGTCATCGATACGGCGGAAACCGCCCGAGCTGGTGAGTAGGTCGGCGATGGAATCGCGCTGGGTGCGGAAGAAGGGTCCGAGGGTGCTGATCATGACGTCACCCTCAGCGGTGTGGATGCGGAAGTACGTGCCACCCCCGGAGCCCTCGTCCACGCCTGCAGGTACCGGCTCGCCGGGTTCCACACCGGAGGCTTTGAGTGCCTTCATGGCCGCCCGAACCGACGCCTCGTCGTCCCGGTCCTCGATCGACGGCTGTAGTGCGGCTTCGAGAATCCAGCGGGCGTCGGTACCACGTTGGCCGGGCGCATATTCTCGGATCAACGCGTCCCGCACATCGGTCGGCAGCCCGGCTACCTCGACGGGGCGTGGACCCAGTTCATTCCACATCTTGCGGACGTCGACCGGAAAGCGCCTGGCGAGCACCGCCATTGCCCACACCTGACCCGGGCCGGCCCGGGTCGCCATTGCCGTGAGCCCAGCGACGACGCCGGTGGCAAAACGGCCGTCGCGATAGCGCGCCGTAAGGAGGTCGAACGCCGCACGGGCAACCATCGTCGATTCGTCTGCCAGCGCCGGGGAAACGTCTATGCCCACCCGATCGCTCAGGCGCACACCCAGCAGCCGCAGCGCCGGTGTCTCGCCGCTCAGCATCAGTACGTTCGGCGATCCCCCAAACACAACGTCCGCCCCGTAGGAGGTAATGAGCGCGTCGATCGCATGCTCCGCGCGAACGCCCTCCCACGGGTCGGTAGCCCGTTCTACGAGAGCCGGTGCGGCGGATGTGTCACCAAGTTCGGCGCGGACAATGAGGGCAGCAAACCCGAGAGTGCTGAGGACATCACTGCCGTCGGCACCGCTCTCCTGCAGCTTCGCCCACGCCAGTACCTCACCGGAATGCTTCCCGGGCGAAACCGTCAGCAAGTCGAGTAACGCTCGGCGAAGTTCGCTGGTTTCTGTCGGATCGCGCAGAATCGCGAGCAAGTCTGCCGGACTTCCCGACGGAAGCCGCCCGACGAGCGCATCCGCGCAAGATCGACGGTGATTCCACTGTTGCGCTTTGTCAGTAACGAAGTGGACGAGTTCCTCGGGCGCTACCGCTGATAGGCGTCGAGCCAGCTGCACCGGTGAGATGTCTTCGAATCGGTCCCCGAACCACTTGGGACGGACGCTGCTCATCCCTCCGCGGCGAGCTGTCCGCAGGCGGCGGCGATCTCCTGGCCGCGGGTGTCGCGGACGGTGCAGGACACGCCCTGCGCGATGACCCGGCGCACGAACTCGCGCTCGACGTCCTTCGGGCTCGCGTCCCACTTGCTGCCCGGTGTCGGGTTCAACGGGATCAGGTTCACGTGCACCCGTGAGCCCAGCGCCTTGTGCAGCTTCTTGCCGAGCATGTCGGCGCGCCAGGGCTGGTCGTTGATGTCGCGGATCAACGCGTACTCGATCGATACCCGACGACCGGTCTGATCGGCGTAGTACTTGGCGGCATCGAGCACCTCGGCGACCGTCCAGCGGTTGTTGACCGGGACCAGGGTGTCGCGCAGCTCGTCGTCGGGGGTGTGCAGCGACACCGCCAGTGTCACCGACAATCCCTCGTCGGCCAGCTTGCGGATGGCGGGCGCCAGCCCGACCGTCGACACGGTCACCGAGCGCTGCGACAGCCCGAGGCCGTCCGGCGCGGGCGAGGTGATCCGTCGGACCGCCGCGACCACGCGCTTGTAGTTCGCGAGCGGCTCCCCCATGCCCATGAAGACCACGTTCGAGAGCCGGCCCTCGCCACCCGCGACGTCACCGTCCCGCATCGCCGCGGCCGCCGAGCGGACCTGATCCACGATCTCGGCGGTGGACAGGTTCCTGGTCAGTCCGGCCTGGCCGGTCGCGCAGAACGGGCAGGCCATGCCGCAGCCGGCCTGGCTGGAGATGCACAGCGTCGCCCGGTCCGGGTAACGCATGAGCACGCTCTCGAGCAGGGTGCCGTCGTTGGCCTTCCACAGCGTCTTGCGGGTGCTGCCGTCGTCGCAGGCGACGTGCTTGACCGCGGTGAGCAGCGTCGGGAACAGCGCCTCGCCGACCTTCTCGCGCACGGACGCGGGCAGGTCGGTCATCTTCTCGGGATCGGCCTCGAGCCGACCGTAGTACTGACGGGCCAGCTGATCCGCCCGGAATCCGGGCAGCCCCAGCTCCTGAACGGCCGCCTTTCTGCCCTCGGCGTCGAGGTCGGCGAGGTGCGTCGGCGGCATGCCGCGACGCGGAGCGTTGAACACGAGCGGGACTGAAACGGCCATAGTGTGCTCCAGTGTCCCATCCAGCACCCGCGACATGCGAATTCTCGTCGCGATGCGCGTGCAATCACACATCCCCTGCGAAATGATCGGGGCATGGCCACCAGCGACGGACCCACCGCTTCCCCCTCGGAACCGCTCGGCGATCCGCAGCCAGAGGCGGAGCCCGCCATCCCCCCTGCCGCGCCGGCCGCCCCGTCCGACACCGGCCTCGCGGGCACCAAGGCCGCCGCCACCTGGACCGGGCTCGTCATCGGGGTCCTGGTCCTGATCCTGCTGCTGGTGTTCATCCTGCAGAATCTGGACCAGGTCACCCTCAACCTGTTCCTGTGGGAGTTCTCGCTGCCGCTCGGTGTGAGCCTGCTGCTCGCGGCGATCGCAGGCGCGCTGATCATGGCCCTCGCGGGCGGCGTCCGCATCCTGCAGATTCGCCGGGTGGCGAAGAAAGCCAGATCCATCACCCACTGACCCGCGTTGTGCGGCAGCGCACATAACTTACGCAAACTGGCCCGGCACCCCCGACGGGAGGACGATGGAAACGTCGTCCCGATCACCGGAGGAGTTGCTGTGACCATTCACGCAGAGCGTCGAGGGGTTGCCGCCCCACCCGATCTCGCCCGGTCGTGGCTGCTGGTACCCGCTACCAAGCCCGAGAACTTCACACCGGCAGCGGAATCCGGGGTGGACGCGGTGATCCTCGACCTCGAGGACGCGGTGTCCCCACCCGCCAAGCCCGCCGCCCGCGACCGGGTCGTGGAGTGGCTGGGCCGCGGCGGCAGTGCCTGGGTCCGGATCAATGACGCCACCACGCCGTACTGGGCCGACGACCTCGCCGCCCTCTCGGCGGCACCGGGCCTGGCCGGGGTGATGCTCGCCAAGACCGAGAGCGGCAACCAGGCCGACGCGACCGCGGACCGGCTGCCCGAGGGCACCCGCATCCTCGCGCTGATCGAATCGGCGATGGGCTTGGAGGCCGCACCGGAGATCGCAAGGGCGGACGGCGTGTTCCGGCTCGCGTTCGGCAGCGGTGACTTCCGCCGCGACACCGGCATGAGCGACGACCCGATGGCCATGGCGTACCCGCGCTCCCGCCTCGTCGTCGCCAGCCGCGCGGCACGGCTGGCCGGACCGATTGACGGCCCGACCATCAGCACGAACGAGACCGTCCTGCAACGTGATTCGGCACTGACCGCGTCGATGGGTCTGACCGGCAAGCTCTGCATGCACCCCGATCAGGCCCTGGCGGTCAACCGGGCGCTGAGCCCGAGCCAGGATGACATCAACTGGGCACGGGAGGTGATCGCCGAGCTCGGCGAGGACGGCGAACGCGTCCGTGACGGCAGCGATCTGCCGCGCCTGGCCAAGGCGAAGAAGGTCGCGGAACTCGCCAGGGCGTTCGGCCTGGACTAGAACTCAGGCGACGCCCTTGATCCGGTAGACGAGCACCCCGGCGAGCACCGACAACGCGCCGGCGAGCACGTAGAGCCCGGTGTAGCCGCCGAGGGAGTTCACCATCACCGCCGCGACCACCGGCGCGAGCACGTTCGGTAACGCGATCGCGAGGTTGATGATGCCGATGTCCTTGCCGTTACTCTCGGCCTCCGGCAGCACCTCGGTCACCAGCGCGAAGTCGACGGCGGTGAACACCCCGGTCCCCAGCCCGAGGATGACGGCCGCGAGCACGGTCACCGGGAAGGTCGGGACGAAGGCCAGCAGCAGGGTCGCCACCGACATGAAGATCGCCGACGCCGCCACGAACGGCCTGCGACGCCCGACGCGGTCCGACACGGCACCGGCGACCACCACCGTGACGAGGACCGACACGGCGTAGACGACGGTGAGGATCAGGACCCCGTCGCTGACCCGGAGCCCGCCACCGGTCGCGGCGTCGTCACGCGTGAGTCCCACCTCGTCTTGCAGGTAGTAGAACAGGTAGAACAGCCCCGTCGCGCTGCTCATGGTGGCGAGGAACCGGGTCAGCCAGGCCCAGCCGAAGTCCGGGTACCGGCGCACGTCCACCCAGTAGCACGCGAGCAACTCGGCGAGCCGGAACGGCGGCTTCTCGACCGGGGCGAGCGGTGGTTCCCACCGTGAAAAGACGAACGGCACGATCGCCAGGACGCAGGCGGCCGCGCATAGCAGGTATCCCACGGTGATGCCCAGCGGACCCGCCCAGATCGCGGTCGCGGCGGTGCCGAGTGCGGTACCGACGACGACGGCGAGGGTGTACGCGAACCCGTACCACCCGGAGACCACGCCGCGCTGGGCGACCGGCACATGGTCGGCAACCGAGGCCGACACCGGCGTGATGACCGCGTTGATCACCGCCTGCACCGCGACCCAGCTCAGCAACACCGCCGGCAGCGTCTGCGCGAACCCCATGGCGACCAGCCCGGCCGCCACCACCACCGTTCCCCCCGCGATCCACGGGGTGCGACGGCCCCACCGAGAGACCGTGCAATCGGACAGGGCGCCCCACAATGGCGTCGACAGGAGCGCGAAGATACCCGCGATGAAGCCGATGACGGCGAGGTTGGTCTCCTTGCTGGTGGCCGAAAAGAACCACGGCGCACCCTCCGTCATGCGCTCCACCTGCGGCGACATCAGCACCTGCGCCGGCCCCGACCACGCGATGTTGATGCCGACGTAGGCGAGGGTGAACATCGCGATCCACCCGCGTGAGGCACGTGTGGTCGGCCCCACTGTCGGTTCCGGCGCGGTGGTCGCGGCGGACGCGGAGAGTGGAGCAGTCATCGGGATCCCTTCGGGCGGCGGCATTCCCACGTCAACTGGCCGGGGAACGAAGAAGCACCATCTCACGAGGACGTAGCGACCACAGGTCTTTTCGGTCTTGCACCGATTCGCCGGTCCAGACGTCAACGGATTCGGCGGTGAGCGGGCACAACACCGTTCCGTCCGACAGGACCAGCGCGTCATCGCGGACCCGGACCGAGATTGCGCGTCGACCCCGGTTCAGCACCCCGTAGACCACCGCACCGCTCAGCTGACGGCGCCACACCTCGACGCGCCCGAACCGGGCGACCCGCTCCCCCTGTCGGCCGAGCGCGTCCTGGGAGATCGCCAGCACGCCTGCGTGAGTGAGCAGCTCGCGCGTCTGCTCGGACATGGTGCGCAGGTCGTTCCCCGCGAACAGCGGCGCCGCCAGCATCGCCCACAGCATGAAGTGGCTGCGCGACTCCACCTCGCCGAGTCCGTGGTTACCCACCTCGAGCATGTCGGGGTCGTTCCAGCCGCCGGGACCGGCGTACCGGGCCAGGCCGTGCTGGCGGTCGGCGAGCCGCAGCACCGAGCGCCAGCTCGCACCGATGTCCGGAGTGGTGCGCCATAGGTGCCCGTACTCTCCCGCCCACTCCCACGGCCTGGTCATGCCATATTCGGAGATGCTGTAGACGATTGGCCTCCCGGTGTCCGCGAGGGCAGCGGCCATCCGTTCGAAGGCTCCCCGGTGGTCGAGTCCGGTGCCGCCGCCACCGGCCCGGCACCAGTCGTATTTGAGGTAGTCGACGCCCCATCCTGCGAGGGTCTCCGCATCGAGGTCCTCGTATCCGAAAGATCCGATGTCGCGGGCCGGGTAGCGGTCGTAGATCATCGCGCACGTCCTACGCCCGGGCGCCAGATAGAGGCCGAACTTCAGTCCGCGGGCGTGGATCTCCTCACCGAGGGCGGCCATCCCGCTCGGGAACCGTCTGGGGTGCGAGCGGAGTCGGCCATCGTCCCCGCGGGCGAAGGCCTGCCAGCAGTCGTCGACCACCAGGTACCGGTACCCCGCGTCACGCATCCCGCTATCGACCATGGCGTCCGCGGTCGCCAGCACCACCTCCTCGGTCAGGTCATAGCAGCGGAATCGGTTCCAGCTGTTCCAGCCCATCGGTGGAGTGGGCGCGAGGGCGGGGTCCTTGCGCGGCGCCGACCTCCCGCAGTCCCGGTTAGCAGCACTCACGTCAAGCTCCTTGGCGCTGCGGAACTTCGGCATCCTCAGAGGATAAGGCCGACCGGCGCGCGCCTGATGTGGATCCGGTACCCGACCTCGAGCGCCAGCCCCGGGGTCTGCCCGTAGGCGCGCTGCGCGACCTTGCCGCTGAACTCGATCCCGAGCACGGCGCGCAGGGCCGCCCTGCTGTCGAACTCCCACCGTGTCCTGACCCTCGAGAGCTCGAATCCCTGTGCGGCGAAGAACGACTCGACCCCGGCCGGGTCGTAGTGCGGCAGGTCCGCGCGCATCCACTCGCCGTACGGGCCGACCGTGGCGTCCAGATCCACCACCGCGAGCACTCCCCCTGGCCGCAGCACCCGCATGGACTCGGTGATACCGGGCCCGCAGCCCGGCCCGAAGAAGTACGCGGTCCGCGCGTGCACGAGGTCAACGGAGGCATCGGGCAGTGGGATCCGCTCGGCGGAGCCGGCGAGCACCGTGACGGCATCGTCTCCCGCCGTCCGGTTCCGCGCCCGGTCGACCAGCGGCGGGTGCGGTTCGACGCCGACCACCGACCGGGCCAGCGCCGCGAACACCGGCAGGTGGAACCCGGCGCCGCAGCCGAGGTCCAGCACGTCGCGCCCGGCCCAGTCGGCGACCCGCCGCAACTCGGCGAACACGGCGCCGTCCGCGTCCTGGGCGCGGTTCTCCACCTCGTAGACGTCCGGCCAGTGCCAGATGTTGGGGCTCGGGATCGGTGCCGTCACGACTGCGCTCGCACGGTCACAACAGCGCGGTGAACACCAGCCACGTGACGAACGCGGACGGCAGCAGCGAGTCCAGCCGGTCCATGATCCCGCCGTGTCCGGGCAGCAGGGTGCCCATGTCCTTGATTCCGAGCTCTCGCTTGACCTGCGACTCGATCAGGTCGCCGGTGGTGGCCACCAGGACCAGCACGACGCCGAGCACGACGCCGACCAGCGCGTCGGCATCGAGGATGAGGGTGACGGTGAGGACCGAGCCGATCACGCAGAAGACCAGCGAACCCGCGAAGCCCTCCCAGGACTTCTTCGGGCTGATCGCCGGGACCATCGGGTGCTTGCCGAACAGCACGCCGGCGGCATAGCCACCGACGTCGGAGCACACCACCCCGATGATCAGGCAGAAGATCCGTCCAGGACCGTCATCCTGGCGCACCATCAGCGTCGCGAACGAGGCCAGCAGCGGGATCCACGCGGCGACGAAGACCGCGACCCCGGTGTCGCGGAGGAAGTTCTGCGGGGTGGCCTTCAGCCCGCCCTGCAGCAGGCGCCACAGCATGCACGCGAGCACCGTGCCCGCGAACCCGCCGAGCACGCCGGTGGTGCCGTACGGCCAGCCCAGCCAGATCGTCGCCTGCCCACCGAGCAGCAGCGGGATGAACGGGACCGCGATCCCGCCCTCGCGCAATCGCTTGGTGACCTCCCACGTCGCGACGGCCATGGCGGCCGCCACGATGGCGAAGAACAGGTTCGGGAAGTAGAGCAGCGCGACGACGAGCATCGCCCCGAGCCCGACACCGACCGCGATCGCCGCAGGCAGGTCCCGGCCTGCCTTGGCGTTCACGGCCGCGGCGGCGCCCTGGGGCGCCGAGCCTTCGGTTGACACTAAACCTCCAGCAATTCAGCTTCCTTGTGCTTCACAAGTTCGTCGATGTGCGCCACGTACTTGGCGGTGGTCTTGTCGAGTTCCTTCTCTGCGCGCCCGACCTCGTCCTCGCCCGCGTCGCCGTCCTTCTGGATGCGCGAGAGCTCGTCCATCGCCTTGCGGCGGACGTTGCGGATGGAGACCTTGGCGTCCTCGCCCTTGCCCTTGGCCTGCTTGACGAACTCGCGGCGCCGCTCCTCGGTCAGCTGCGGCACCGAGATGCGGATGATGCTGCCGTCGTTGCTGGGGTTCAGGCCCAGGTCCGAGTTGCGGATCGCGGTCTCGATCGGCCCCAGCTGCGCGGCCTCGTACGGCTTGATGATCACCATGCGCGCCTCGGGCACGTTGATGCTCGCCAGCTGCGTGATCGGGGTGATCGAGCCGTAGTACTCGATATGGATCCGGTTGAACATGCCCGGGTTCGCGCGCCCGGTGCGGATTCCGCCGAGGTCCTCCTTGGCCACCGCGACGGCCTTCTCCATCTTCTCCTCGGCGTCGAAGAGAGCTTCATCAATCACGGTGTTCCTCCAGGCTCGGCGGGTGCGGTGGGATGGTTCATGACTTGACGAGTGTTCCGATCTTCTCACCGGCCACCGCGCGTGCGATGTTCCCCTCGGTGAGCAGGTTGAACACCATCATCGGCATCTGGTTGTCCATGCAGAGGCTGAATGCGGTGGCGTCGGCAACCTGGAGGCCCTGTTCGATGACCTCGCGGTGGCTGATCTCGGTGTACATGGTCGCGGTCGGGTCCACTCGCGGATCGGCGCTGTAGACGCCATCGACGGCCTTGGCCATCAGCACCACCTCGGCGCCGATCTCGAGGGCGCGCTGCGCGGCGGTCGTGTCGGTGGAGAAGTAGGGCATGCCCATGCCTGCGCCGAAGATGACGACCCGGCCCTTCTCGAGGTGACGGACGGCGCGCAGCGGCAGGTACGGCTCGGCGACCTGCCCCATGGTGATGGCGGTCTGCACGCGGGTGGCGACGCCCTGCTTCTCGAGGAAGTCCTGCAGCGCAAGGCAGTTCATCACGGTGCCGAGCATGCCCATGTAGTCGGACCTGGACCGGTCCATGCCGCGCTGCTGCAGCTCGGCGCCGCGGAAGAAGTTGCCGCCGCCGATGACGACCGCGACCTGCACGCCGGAGTTGACGACCTCGGCGATCTGCTCCGCCACCGTCTGCACCACGTCGGGGTCAAGGCCGACCTCGCCACCACCGAACATCTCGCCACCGAGCTTGAGGAGGACGCGCTTGAAGCCGTCCCGTCGGGGTGCGGAATCGGTCGGTGCGGGTTCGGTCATGGCTCTCCTCGATCGTCGGTGCCGCCGTGGGCGGTGTGCGGCCAGCATGAATAGGCCACCCGGTGTTCTGGCCACAGATGACCACTCCATCCTGCCTTATCCGCCCCCGGGAACGGCGCCCGGGGCCGTCGACGCGCGCCGCACACGCAGAAAGGCCCCGCACCCGGAAACCGGGGCGGGGCCTTTCGGTGGAGCTGGTGCCGTCTAGCTGGCGCCGACCTCGAACCGCGCGAAGCGGGTGATGGTCACGCCTGCCTCGTCGAGAAGCGCCTTGACGGTCTTCTTCGAGTCGGTGACGGAGGACTGCTCGGTGAGCACGACGTCCTTGAAGAAGCCGTTGACACGGCCCTCGACGATCTTGGGGAGTGCAGCCTCGGGCTTGCCCTCCTCCTTGGCGGTCTCCTCGGCGACGCGACGCTCGGCCTCGACGATCTCCGCGGGGACCTCGTCACGGGTCACGTACTTCGCCTTGAGCGCGGCGACCTGCATGGCGGCGGCGCGAGCGGCCTCCGCTGCTCCGTCACCCTCGCCCTGGTACTCGACCAGCACGCCAACGGCGGGCGGCAGGTCGGCACTGCGCTTGTGCAGGTAGGTCGCGACCGGGCCGTCGAACGCGACGACGCGACGCAGCTCGAGCTTCTCGCCGATCTTCGCGGACAGCGCCGCCACGAGCTCGTCGGCGGTCTGGTCGCCCGCGGAGGCGGCCTTCAGCGCGTCGAGGTCAGCAGCCTTGGCCGCGGCGGCCGCGGTGACGACCTTGTCCGCGAGCTCCTGGAACTCGGCGTTCTTGGCGACGAAGTCGGTCTCGCAGTTGAGCTCGACCATGACGCCGTCCTTGGCGACGACCAGGCCCTCGGCCGTGGTGCGCTCGGCGCGCTTGCCCACGTCCTTGGCACCCTTGATGCGGAGCAGCTCGACGGCCTTGTCGAAGTCGCCGTCCGTCTCTGCAAGCGCGTTCTTGCAATCCATCATTCCGGAGCCGGTGAGCTCGCGGAGCCGCTTCACGTCAGCGGCGGTGTAGTTCGCCATTGGGGGCGAGCCTCCTTGAGTGAGATTCGATGCCTGGGGTGGAGCGTGAAGTGAAGCGGCCCTGACCTTGGAAGGTCAGGGCCGAGTCACTAGGCCTGCGGGGCCTCGGCTGCGGGAGCCTCGGTCGCCTCGGCGGCGGGAGCCTCGGCTGCTGCCTCCGCCTCGGCGGCGGGGGCGGCCTGCGAGAGCAGCTCCTGCTCCCACTCGGCGAGCGGCTCGGCGCCGGCCTCGGGCTTCGCGTCGTCCGCGGAACCGCGGCCTGCGCGGGCCTGCAGGCCCTCGGCCACCGCGGAGGCGACGACCTTGGTCAGCAGAGCGGCGGAGCGGATCGCGTCGTCGTTACCCGGGATCGGGTAGTCGACCAGGTCGGGATCGCAGTTGGTGTCCAGGATCGCGATGACCGGGATGTTCAGCTTGCGGGCCTCAGAGACCGCGAGGTGCTCCTTGTTGGTGTCGACGACCCAGATGGCCGACGGGACCTTGGCCATGTCCCGGATGCCACCGAGGGTGCGGTCGAGCTTGGTCATCTCACGCGTGAGCATGAGGATTTCCTTCTTGGTGCGACCCTCGAAGCCACCGGTCTGCTCCATCGCCTCGAGATCCTTGAGGCGCAGCAGACGCTTGTGGACGGTGGAGAAGTTGGTCAGCATGCCGCCGAGCCAGCGCTGGTTCACGTAGGGCATGCCAACGCGGGTCGCCTCTTCGGCGATGGACTCCTGCGCCTGCTTCTTGGTGCCGACGAAGAGCACGGTGCCGCCGTGGGCAACGGTCTCCTTGACGAACTCGTACGCCTTGTCGATGTACGTGAGGGTCTGCTGCAGGTCGATGATGTAGATGCCGTTGCGGTCCGTGAGGATGAAACGCTTCATCTTCGGGTTCCAGCGACGGGTCTGGTGCCCGAAGTGGGTACCACTGTCGAGCATCTGCTTCATGGTTACGACAGCCATGGCTGTGTACCTCTTTCATAGCCGGTTGACGCAGGCGATCGGTGATCCCTGCCCTGGCGCCCACCAGCCTCCGGACCTGCACGGGTGCAGGACCAGCCGGAGGCCGTTGTTCATGCGCGGGCGCGCGAAGTCGGACTGTGCGAGCACAGACCGCATGGACAGTGTACGGGCTGGCCCCAGCAGGTCATAACCGGCGCTGTGGACAGCCGATCGGCCATCCACAGATCGTCCTGCGACGCCCCAGGTGCGCCACGGCGTGGCCCAGGGTGGACGGATGCGGATCCTGACCGTTCTCGGATTGTGCGCCGTGGTGCTGTTCGGCGGTCCGTCGCCGGTGGCCGCCGCGCCCGACGGCTACTCCTGGCCGCTTCGCCCCCGCCCCGCGCTGGCGCGGGCCTTCGACCCACCCGAACACGACTGGCTGCCCGGACACCGCGGCGTCGACCTGGTCGGCGCGCGCGGCCAGGCGGTGCTCTCCGCAGGCGAGGGGATGGTGGCGTTCGCGGGCGTGGTTGCGGGCAAGCCGGTGGTCTCGGTCGATCATCCCGGTGGCCTGCGGACCACCTATGAGCCGGTCCTTGCGGCGGTCGGCGTCGGCGCCCGGGTGGGGCGCGGGACACCGCTCGGCACCCTGGAGCCGGGACATCCCGGGTGCGGGACGTGCCTGCACTGGGGGCTGCGGCGCGGCCGGGAGTATCTCGACCCGCTCGGCCTGGTGCGGGCGGCGACGGTTCGGCTCAAGCCGCTGCGCGCGGACGTCGCGGGCCCCTAGCTCCACTCGGCCACGGCGTGCCTGCCAGCGGAGGCCGGGAAGTCGTCGGCGACCATCGCGGCGAGTTCGACGAAGGCCCTGCGGGTGGCGGGCCGGAGCAGGTCCAGGTCGATCTCGGCGCCCTCCGCGAGGTGCTCGTCGAAGGGCACCACCTGCACGGCGCGGCACCGGGCGAGGAAATGCCTGCTCAGCTCGTCGAGGTCGATCGTCGTCGCGCCCGGCCTGGCGGAACTGATCACCACGACCGTCCGTTCGACCAGGTGCCCGTAGCCGTGGTGCTGCAGCCAGTCCAGGGTTGCCGCGGCGCTGCGGGCCCCGTCGATCGCGGGCGAGCTCACCAGCACGAGCGAATTGGCAAGCTGCAGAACGCCGTTCATCGCGGAGTGCATGATCCCGGTGCCACAGTCGGTGAGGATGATGTTGTAGTACACCTGCAGGATGTCGATGACCGACCGGTAGTCGGCCTCGCTGAACGCCTCCGACATGGCCGGGTCCTGCTCGCTGGCCAGCACCTCCAGCCGGCTCGCGGCCTGCGAGGTGTGCCTGCGCACATCCGAGTAGCGCTTCAGGTTCGGCGCATCGGCGAGCAGGTCGCGCACCGTGGAGTCGGTCTGCAGCGGAACCCGCGTCGCCAGGGTGCCCATGTCCGGGTTCGCGTCCACCGCGATCACCTGGTCCCCGCGCAGCGAGGCGAAGGTCGAGCCGAGCCCGACCGTGGTCGTGGTCTTGCCGACGCCGCCCTTGAGCGAGAGGAAGGCGATCCGGTAGTCGCCGCGAATCGGCTGCTTGATCCGCTCGACCAGCGCCTGCAGACGCAGCTCGTCCCCGGACTGCCCGGGGTTGATGACCCCGCCGGAGAGGCGGTGCACCGCCGCGCGCCAGCCCGCGTCGGGGGTCCGGCGCGGCCGCTTGAGCAGCGCCCCCGCCACCAGGTCCCTGTTGGTGGGCTGGTGGGGCGGCGCAGGCGGGCGGACCGGCTCGGTCCAGGTCGGCTCGATCGGGGCGGGTTCGGGCGGCGCCCACGCGGGTTCGACGGCGTGGCCCGGCCCGGTCCACGGCTCCTCGGGGACGGCGGGCGCGGCGGGCGCGGCGGGCGACCACGCGGGCACGGCGGCGACCGGTGCATCCCGATCCGCCCAGACCGGCTCCCCCGCGGGCGCGGCGGCCCCCTGCAGCCAGGCCGGCGTCGAATGATCGCGGTTCACAATTCCCCCGAATGTGTGGCAGATCCACGGGTTCGACCCGCAGTGGTTCCGGGGCGAGGCTATCAAGTGGGTCCTGGACATCACCCCCGGCCGGGAGAAGCATCGGTGTCAGGCAACCACAGGAGGCAGCCATGTCCGGATTGGTTCGCAAGAGCTTCGATTCCCCCGAGGAGACCCGACCTTTCGAGGACGGCAAAGGCAGGGTCGATGTGGTCGACCTCGGCGCAGGTTCGGTCGGCCGCGGAGTATTCGAACCCGGCTGGAAGTGGTCCGACCACGTCAAGCCGATCGCGAAAACCGACAGCTGCCAGGCGGCCCACATTGGTTACTGCCTCTCGGGACGCATGGTCGTGGTGATGGATGACGGCGAACGGCTGGAGTTCGGTCCCGGCGACCTCATGATCACCCCGCCCGGGCACGACGCGTGGGTGGTCGGCGACGAGGCCTGCGTCCTGATCGACTGGCAGGGCTTCGCGGACTACGCGAAGCGCTAACGGCCGTCAGGCCCGCGGGTGCGCCTGGTCGTGCACCGCGCGCAGCCGCGCCACCGACACGTGGGTATAGAGCTGTGTGGTGGCCAGGCTGCTGTGACCCAACAGCTCCTGCACCACCCGGAGGTCGGCGCCGCCCTCGAGCAGGTGGGTCGCCGCCGAGTGCCGCAGCCCGTGCGGGCCGAGACTCGGCGCGCCGGGCACCGCCTCGAGGACCTCGTGCACGACGCTCCTCGCCTGCCGCTGATCGATCCGGCCGCCGCGACGGCCGAGCAGCAGCGCCCGGCCGGAGCGCTCGTTCACCAGCGCGGGGCGCCCCGACGTCAGCCAGGCGTCGACGGCGGCGGCCGCCGGTGCCCCGAACGGCACCGAGCGCTGCTTGTTTCCCTTGCCCAGCACCCGCAGCACCCGGCGTTCGAGGTCCACGTCGTCGAGGTCGAGGCCGCAGAGCTCCCCGACCCGGATTCCGCTGGCGTACAGCAACTCCACGATCAGCCGGTCCCGCACGGCGATCGGTTCGAGCTGCGCCGCACCGGATTCCGCTGCCTGCATGGCCTCTGCCGCCTGGCCCTGGCGCAACACCGCTGGCAGGGTGCGGTGCGCCTTGGGCGCGACGAGGCGGACGCCGGGATCGCGCGGGATCCGGCGGGTGCGGGTCAGCCAGGCGGTGAACGTGCGGGCGGCCGCGGTCCGACGAGCAAGGGTGGTGCGCGCGACCCCCGCCGACGCCTGCGCGGACAGCCAGGACCGCAGCGCCCGCAGGTCGATGTCCTCGAGGTCCGCGTCCGGCGACGCGGCGGCGAGGTGTGCGAGCAGTGACCGGGCGTCGGCCAGGTAGGCCCGGACGGTGTGCTCGGACCGGCCCCGCTCGAGCGACAGATACTCGGCGTAGGCGTCGAGGTGCGCCGCCAACCGCGCGGGCACCTCGCCCGGTTCCTGCCGCTTCGCATGCGAACTCATGTTCGCACCGTCTCCCCCCGACGGGAATAAATCAAGCACCCGCGCCGCTGGGTCACCCATGTGAGCCGAACCATTCCGATCCCGATGCTGTTGACCCTCGCCCTGCTGTCCGCGATCGCGCCGCTCGCGACGGACATGTACCTGCCGGGGCTGCCCGCCCTCGGCGAGGACCTCGGCACCTCGGCCTCGACGGTCCAGCTCACCCTGACCACCTTCATGGCGGGACTCGGCATCGGCCAGCTGATCATCGGCCCGCTCTCCGACGGATGGGGGCGGCGGAGGCTGCTCATCGGCGGCACCATCGTCTGCGCGATCAGCGGCGTGGCCTGCGCGCTCGCGCCGTCGGCTGAGGTGCTCATCGGCGCCCGACTGCTGCAGGGCCTCAGCGGCGGCGCGGGAATCGTGTTGGCGCGCGCGGTGATCGCCGACCGAGCCAGGGGCGACAACGCCGCAAAGCTCTTCAGCATCATGATGATCATCGGCGGCGTCGCCCCCGTGCTGGCCCCGCTGATGGGCGGCGCGCTGCTCGGACCGATCGGCTGGCGGGGCATCTTCTGGGTGCTCGCCGCCGCCTCCGTTGTGATGCTCGTCGGCGTCCTGACGGTGGTGCCCGAGACGCTGCCCGTCGAGCGCAGGCACGGCGGCGGACTCTCGGCGCTCGCCCGCAACATGCGGTACGTGACGGGCAACCGTCGCTACGTCGGGTACGCGCTGACCTTCATATTCGGATTCGGAGCGCTCTTCTCCTACATCTCCGCCTCGCCGTTCGTGGTGCAGGACGTGCTCGGCCTGACCCCCGGCCAGTTCTCGATCGTGTTCGGCGTCAACTCGATCGGCATCGTCGCGGGCAGCATCGTCAACACCAGGCTGATCGGACGATTCCATGCGCGTTCGCTGCTGAGGTTCGGGGTGTCGATGCTGCTCACCGCAGGCACCCTGCTGCTGCTCGAGGTGACCGTCGGCGGCGCCGCGACCCCGGTCGTGCTGCCCCTGCTGTTCCTGGTGACGACCAGTCTCGGGTTCATCATGGGCAACGCCACCGCGCTCGGGCAGTCTGAGGTGACCGCCGCCGCGGGCACCGGCTCGGCGCTGATGGGCGCGGGTCAGTTCGGCCTCGCGGCGCTGATCTCGCCGCTGGTGGGCGGGTCCGCGGTCGTGATGTCGATCGGCATCGTGGTGTGCGCGGTCGCGGCGATGACGGCGCTGCTCACCCTCGGCAGTCCCGCGAAGCCGGCGGCCACCGGCGCCGACGTGGTGGCGGCCCCGGTCCAGTCCGGCACGCCGATGTGACGCGCCCGGCGTCGACTACACCGTCTGGGACCCGGTGTCCGCGATGATGATCCGGTGAGCAACCGCAAAGAGAGGGGCAGCGGGTTCGCCGCAGTGGTCCTCGCGCTGGCCGTGTTCGGGCTGGCCGCGGGGGTGCTCGGCGCGGCGGGGTGGCGCCACGCGACCCCGTACGCCGACTACTCACCCACCGAGCCGAACGGCCGCCTCGGCGTCAGGACGATCTACTACGGGTTCATGTACTTCCCCGGCCCGCCGTGGCTCCCGGCGCTGCTGATCTTCCCGGCCGTCGGCGCGACGATGCTGGCCGTCGTCGGTGCGCTGGTGGGGTTGTCCGGCTGGCGGCTGGTCCGCCGTGGGGGCGGCGGACGATGGCCGGTCTACGCCGTCTTCGCGTTCTGCGGCCTGGTGTACGGGGCGATCGTCGCGCTCGTCGGCGGCATCCATCCACCCAAGCTGGGCGAGCCCTTCTCGCTGGATCGCGCACCGACCGGCGATCCCACCACCGCATCGCTGCCATGGCACATCGACCTCGGGCCCACCTGGCTCGCCTTCCCCACCATCGGCCTCGCGCTGGGGCTGATCATCGCGATGGTGCTCAGCGGCACCGGGATTCGCCTGGTTCGCCGCGGCGCGCCGGTCGCCGTCGGCTAGCGCGGGCGCTCGGGGTTCTCGGCGGCCGCGAGCTCCGACTTCCAGACCCGGAAGCCCTCCTCGGTGCGGCCGCGCCGCCAGTAGCCGGAGATCGACGCCCATTCGGCGGAGACACCGCGCTCCTTGCGGATGTAGGCGCGCAGACCGTGCATGACGGCATGCGCCTCGCCGTGGATGAACACGTGTGGCTGACCGGGCAACCACGGCACGGCCTTGACCGCGTCGATCAGCGGTGCGTTGTCGCCCGCCCGGTCGTCGCCCACCTCGTCGGCGCCGCCGCCGCGGTGCACCCAGGTGACCTCCACCGGCGCGGCCGAGGGCAGGGGAACCTCGTCGTCCGGGCCTGCGACCTCGAGCACCACCCGCGCCACCGCGTCCGCGGGCAGCGCGGCGACGGCCGCCGCGACCGCGGGGATCGCGGACTCGTCGCCTGCGATCAGGTGCCAGTCCGCGTCCGCGCGCGGGGCGTAGGCCCCGCCGGGGCCGTACAGCCGCACACTCTCCCCCGGCTGGGCGGAGGCGGCCCACGGTGCGGCCACCCCCTCGTCGCCGTGCACGACGAAATCGATGGCGACCTCGCGATTCTCATCGTCCACGGAGCTCACCGTGTACGTGCGCAGCACCTGATCGTCGTCCGGCCCGAAGATCAGCTTGACGTAGGCATCGGTGAAGTCGTTGGGGACGAACTCCTCGAAGCCGGGGTCTCCGAGATAGACGCGCACCAGGTGCGGGGTCAGCCGCTCGATGCGCGAGACCGTGAGCGTGGTGATTCGTCTGGCCATTCCGACTCCTCCACTTGTTAGCGTTACCTAACACAGTACGGGCGCATCGGACCGGATGGCGAGATTCCCCACTCGTTCGGCGTTTGCCTGAGATACTGCTGCCTGGCCGATTCGTCGCATGCGATCGACCGTCCACGCCGCGGCGAGGTGAACCAGCGCCGCCGCCAACGACTTCCGCGTCTTTTCTCGAGGGGCAATGACACATATCCGCCGCATCCGTTCACTCACCGCCCTGCTGCCGCTGACCGCCGTCCTGCTCGGCGGCTGCTCGGCCGCGTCCTCCGAGCCCGCCTCGGCGGACGGCGCGGCATGCGTCGACGCGACGCTCCCCAACGCCACCGCGGAGGAGCTCGTCGACGTGCTGCGGCCGAGGGGCGACGGGACCGCCGATTCCGTCGAGCAGAACCTGGTGGACCAGTTCGCCGCTGCGCGCCCGGCCCAGGTCGAGCGGGTCGAGCAGAGCGCGGTCTTCAAGAACGTGCCCGAGGATGGCGACGCGGGGTTCGCGGGCGCCGTCTGCGCGGACAGCCGCTGGGACGACATCACCGCGGGCGCGGTCACGCTGAGCCCGCGCACCGAACGCGCCGCCATCATCTCCGCGGGCCACGGCTACTGCGATGCGTACGAGCAGATGCTGCCCGCCGCCGTGTCCACCGGATCATGGGACGACTGGGCGGGCTTCACAGTGTCCATGGTCGGCGCCCGGCAGTCCGCCCTCGACGCCGCGAAGGCAGCGGGTCGCGACTCCGCAACCGAGCAGCAAGCGCTGGAGGAGGAGACTCGGGCCCTGGACGCGGCACGGCAACACATCTGCCCGCAGTTCGAGAACTGAGCGGGCCTCATCCCCGCCTGAACCACCCCGTCCCGTCGGACCCGACCAGCCCGGCCAACTCCAGCACCGGCAACGCACCCCGAACCGACTCGACCGGCACGCCCGAGCTCTCCGCGAGCTCGGGCAACCCGACCGAACCCGACGCGGGCAGCGCCTCGTACACCAGCGCCGCCTTGGCGGAGAGCCCGTCGAGCGGCCGCACCGGCCCGCCGTCCTCGCCGCCCACTCCCACGGGACCGGCGACCTCCACGACGTCCGCTGACCGCGAGGCGAGCAGCGCCTCGCCCTCCCTGATCATCCGGTGGCACCCCACCGAGGACGCCGAGGTCACCGGTCCCGGCACCGCCAGCACCGGGCGGCCCAGCCGCGACGCCCACGTGGCGGTGTTGCGCGCCCCGCTGCGGGCGCCGGCCTCCACCACCAGCACAGCGTCCGCGAGCGCCGCCACCAGCCGGTTACGGGCCAGGAAGCGGTGCCGGGCGGGGGTCGTGCCAGGAGCGTATTCGCTGACCACCGCGCCCTCCCCGGCGATCTCCCGCAGCAGCCGCGCGTGCCCGGCCGGATAGGCCCGGTCCACCCCACACGCCAGCACCGCCACCGTCGCCCCACCCGCGGCGAGGGCGGCGCGATGCGCGGCGCCGTCGATGCCGTAGGCGCCGCCCGAGACGACGGTCCAGCCCCTGCCCGCGAGGTCGTCGACGAACTGCCCGGTGACGTGCTCGCCGTAGCCGCTGGCGGCCCGGGTACCGACCACCGCGACCGCGCGCTCGGTCAGCTCGGTCAGCGGCCGCTCCCCCAGCACCCACAGCGCCAACGGCGGCGCGGACTCCCGCTCGCGCCGCGAGTCGAGGCCGTCGAAGGCCAGCAACCGCCACGCCGGCCAGTCCTCATCGTCGGGCGTGAGCAGCCTGCCGCCGAGCCGCCCGATCATGTCGAGGTCGCGGTCGGCGGAGTCGATGTGCCTGCGCGCCTGGGTCCTGGTGCTCAGCGCCTCCGGCAACGCCGCCCCACGCACCGCCCGCGCCGCCTCCTCCGGTCCGACCGCCTCGACCAGCTCCACCAGCGGGGCACACGGGCCCTGCGCCACCTGCGACAGATACGCCCAGGCCGCCCGCCGCGCACTCATTCGCCCCGCCGATCCCGGTAGCCCAGCGCGCACCCCACCTGGTCCTCGCCTGGCAATGCCAGGCCCGCGAGATCCGCGAGCGTCCACGCGACCCTGAGGGCACGATCGGCGCCGCGTGCGGTGATCTGCCCCTCCCGCAGCGCGCCTTCCAACGGACGGAGCGCCTGACGCGAGATTCGGAACCGTTGCCGCAGAGCCGGACCCGGCACCTCCGCGTTGGTACGCCAACCGAACTCACGCCACCGCTCGACCGCCGTCGCCCTGGCCGCCGCCACCCGCGCCCGCACCTCCGCCGTCGACTCGGCCGCCTCCCCGTTCAGCGCGCCGACCGAGAGCGGCTGCATGCTCACCCGCAGGTCCACCCGGTCGAGCAGCGGGCCCGACAGCTTCCCCAGGTAGCGCCTGCGCGCGGTCGGCGCGCAGACGCAGTCCTCCGTGCGGGGCGGCGCGCACGGGCACGGGTTCGCCGCCAGCACCAGCTGGAACCGTGCCGGATAGCAGGCCACCCCGTCCCGCCGCGCGATCCGGACCTCCCCGTCCTCGAGCGGGGTCCGCAGCGCCTCCAGCGCCTTGACGCCCAGCTCGGCGCACTCGTCGAGGAAGAGCACGCCCCGATGCGCCCGGCTCACCGCGCCGGGCCTGGCCATCCCGGACCCACCGCCGACCAGCGCGCTGATCGAACAGGTGTGGTGCGGGGCGACGAACGGCGGTTCGGTGATCAGCGGCCGCTCGCTGGTGAGCAGCCCCGCCACCGAGTGGATCGCGGTCACCTCGAGCGCCTCCTGCTCGCTCAGCGGCGGCAGCACCCCGGGAAGACGTTGTGCCAGCATCGTCTTCCCGATGCCGGGCGGACCGGTCAGCATCAGGTGGTGCGCGCCCGCGGCCGCCACCTCCAGCGCCAGGCGCGCATCCCCCTGGCCCGCCACGTCGCTGAGGTCGGCCGTCGTCCGTCCGGACACCACCTCCGCCGGGGCCGGGCCGGACAGCATCAGCTCCCCGCGCAGCCACTCGATCACCTCACGCAGGTTGCGTGCCCCCAGGACCTCGATGCCGTCCACCAGGCCTGCCTCGGCCAGCGCCGGGTACGGCACCACCACGGCGGGCCTGCCCGCGGCCTTCGCCGCCAGCACCGCGGGCAGCACGCCGCGTACCCCGCGCAGCCGCCCGTCCAGCGCGAGCTCGCCCAGGAGCACGGACTTGTCCAGATCCGCGCTCGGCACCCGTCCGTCCGCGACCAGAACCGCGCAGGCCAGGGCGAGGTCGAAGCCGCTGCCCCCCTTCGGCAGGGTCGCGGGCGAGAGCGCAAGGATCACCCGCGAATCCGGCCATCGCTCACCCGAATTGGTGACCGCCGCCCGCACCCGGTCCCGCGATTCCTGCAGCGCGGTGTCGGGCAACCCGACCAGGTGCACCCCCGGCAGCCCGCGCCCGATGTCCGCCTCGATCTCCACCAACTGCCCCTCGACCCCGCGCACCGCCACCGCGTAGGCCCGCCCGAGCGCCATCAGAACACCGCGCGCAGGTGCTCGAGCACCGGGTCCCGGCCGGACTCGACGATGACGGCGACCACGTCGAATCGCACCTGCCGCCAGCCATGCGGCTGCTCGGCCAGCCACAACCCCGCCAACCGGCGGATCCGGCCCCGCTTCGCGAACGTCACCGCCTCGGCGGGCGTGCCGTAGCCCCGACCTGACCGCGTCTTCACCTCGACGAAGACGACCGCCTCCCCGTCCCGGGCGATCAGGTCCAGCTCGCCGTACCGGCAGCGCCAGTTCCGCGCAAGGATCGTCATGCCCGCCCTGGTGAGGTGCCCCGCGGCCATGTCCTCACCCAATGCCCCCAGCTCCAGGTTTCGTGCCATGACCAGACGATGCACTGCGGCCGAGACGCAGCACGCGCATCGGCGGCCGATCTCGCGGTGCCTGTGGACGGAATCGGGCCTGTGGAGAACGCACGAGAACCGTCCTTGTCACCGGCGCCACCTACACTCTGCCGGTCACCCGATCCCGACCACAGACAGGAAATGGCGTGGCCAACCGCACGTACCTCTACACCACTCCCCTTGCCCCACAGGCGGATCCGGCCGAGGCCTGCAACCAGCGCCTCACGGGGATCTCCGAATGGCCGTACGCGATACCGCTGGTCCCCCGGATCCTCGTGTCCGTCGACCCGCGTGCCCGACAGTCGATCATCTGGGACGGCACCCCCGACCTGATCGCGGTCACGGCGCGCTGCGGACCCGGCATCACCCGGCTCGAGAAGTTCCTGAGCCGCATCCACCACCCGGGCCTCGGCACGATGGCAGACGACGCGCTGCGCTTCCTGCGCGCTCACACCGACCCCGACGACCACTTCGTCCTCGAATGCGGCGAGATCTTCGCGATGGACGACGAGCCCTTCGCCGAGCAGGGCGCGGCGCTGCTCTCCGGGCTGGCGGACATCGACGCCGAGATGGAGGCCGCGCTGGCCGAGCTCGCTCCCGCCAAGCCGAACTTCTGGCAGCGGGTGTTCGCGCCGGCCCAGCAGAGCATCGAGGAACCCCTCCACGAGCTCGGACTCGGCCACTGGTCCGACGCGCTGTACTTCGAGCTCGACGGCCCGCGATAGGCGCGGCCGGGCGTCGGTGCCGCGGTCTACGCTCGTCCGGGTGAGTTCCGAGAAGATGCTGGCCCGGATCGGCGGTCTGCTCCGCCAGGCCGAGTCCACCACCAATCCGCACGAGGCCCAGGCCTTCATGGAGGCCGCGCAGCGGCTGGCCACCGCCACCTCGATCGACCTCGCCGTCGCGCGCTCGCACACCTCGCGTCGCGAGCAGCGCGCCACCCCCACCCAGCGGGTCATCTCGATCGGCGAGACCGGCAAGAAGGGCCTGCGCACCTACGTGCACCTGTTCGTCAGCATCGCGGCCGCCAACGACGTGCAGTGCGACGTCGCGCACAACTCGACGCAGGTGTTCGCCTACGGGTTCGGCACCGACATCGACGCCTGCGAGGCGCTGTACTCGAGCCTGCTCGTGCAGATGGTCCGGGCGTCGGACGCGTTCATCAAGTCGGGGGCGCACCGGCCGGTCGCGGGGGTCACCGCCCGGCTGAACTTCCAGCTCGCGTTCGCCGCCCGGATCGGCGAGCGGCTGGCCACCGCGAAGAAGGCCGCCGAGGCGGAAGCCGTGCGCGCGGACGACGCGAAGGGCCCGGAATCGACCGGCACCGCGCTGGTGCTGCGCGACAAGCAGCTCGAGCTGTCGGACTTCTACCGTCAGACGTCGCAGGCACGCGGGACGTGGCGGGGCTCCAAGGCCACCGCGGGACACTCGTCGACCGCGCGGCGGGCGGGCGACCGAGCCGGCCGGGCCGCGCGCCTCGGTCACGCCCCTGAGCTCGCGGCCGCGACGAAGCAGCTCGAGTGAGCGCCGACCGCGACGCCCAGCGCAGCCGGGTGTACGAGGCCGAGGCGGTGGTGCGCACGGTCTTCGACCGCGCCGACAGGGGGGCGCGCGAGCTGGAGCTGTTCGGCTCCACGATCACACTGCCGGTCGAGCGAAAGTTCGCCTCGATCGACTCGGTGCAGGACTATGCGGACCGGGTGCTGGCCCTGAACTGGGTGCGCGAGCGCTGGGCGGGCGCGGCCGTCCCCGTTGCGGTCCGCGCGCGGGCGGGGGCGGCCGCGGCCCACTACGAGCCGGGGGCGGCGACCATCGCGGTGCCGCTGCACACCCGCGGCACCGCGTGGGCGCTGCGCGAGCTGGTTGTCCTGCACGAGCTGGCCCATCACCTCGAGCCGGGCGGCGAAGCGCTCGCCCCGCACGGCCCGGAGTTCGTCGACCGCTACCTGGTCCTGGTCGGCGAGATCATCGGGGGCGAGGCCGCCTTCCTGCTGCGGACAACGATGCTGGAGAACGGTGTCCGGATCACCTGACCCGGGGCCGCGCTACTCCCCGAACGGGCCGTTCTCGGGCAGCCGCAGGTCGGACTTCTCCAGCTCCTCGATGTTGACGTCCTTGAAGGTGATCACCCGGACGTGCTTGACGAAGCGCGCGGGGCGGTACATGTCCCACACCCAGGCGTCGGCCATCCGCACCTCGAAGTAGATCTCCCCGTCCGCGTTGTGCGGGATCAGCTCGACGGAGTTCGCCAGGTAGAACCGGCGTTCGGTCTCCACTACGTAGGCGAACTGGCCGACGATGTCCTTGTACTCACGGTAGAGCGAGAGCTCCATCTCCGTTTCGTACTTCTCGAGATCTTCGGCACTCATCTGTTTCGCCGTCCTCCTGCTCTGTGGTGAACCATCATCATCCCGCACGCACCGCCGCGGTGTACATTTCGCCCACCCCATCGGCCACCAAGCGGTCCTCGCGGACCGGATCGCGCTGCATCAGTCGCGCGGCGGCGACGTTCGCGTACGACATCCGGTGCTCACGGCTCGGGCCGAGCGCGGCCATCGCCGCGGTGTGCGCGGCCGTGCTGTACCCCTTGTGCGCCGCGAACCCGTACCCGGGCAGGTCCGTGTCCATCGCGACCATCGTGCGGTCGCGCGAGACCTTCGCCAGCACGCTTGCCGCCGCGATACAGGCCGCCGACGCGTCGCCGCCGATGACCGGCAGCGACGGCGCGGGCAGGCCCGGCACCCGAAACCCGTCCGTCAGAACGTATCCCGGGGACAGCGTCAGACCCGCGACCGCGCGCCGCATGCCCTCGATGTTCGCCACGTGCACGCCGAGCGAGTCGACCTCCCATGCCGGGATCTCCACGATGCACCAGGCCCTGGCGATCCGCGTGATGGCGGGGAACAGTTCCTCCCGCGTCCGCTCCGTCAGCTTCTTGGAGTCGTCGAGGTTCGCAAGGGCAGGATGCAGCTTGGGCCCCAGCGCGCAGGCGGCGACCACGAGCGGGCCCGCGCAGGCGCCGCGGCCGGCCTCGTCGACGCCGACCACGGGGCCGAGGCCGCTCCGGATGAGGGCGGATTCCATCGTCCGCAGACCAGCCGCTCTGCGGATGATCGTCCTCGGTGGCCAGGTACTCACTGTCCTTGGATATCAGGCGAATCGATGAGGCCCCAACGCGAGGGCGGCAGCACGATGGCGACGGCCTTGCCGATGACGTTGTCCACGGGCACGCTTCCGTTGTACTCGTCGCCGACGTGGTAGCGCGAGTCCGCGGAATTGCTGCGGTTGTCGCCCATCATCCAGAGGTTGCCCTCGGGGACGGTGACGGGGCCGAAGCAGCGCCCCGACTTGAGCGGGGTGTCGCAGGTCTGGGTGCCGGGGGTGAAGGGGAAATCGGTGACGACGTACGGCTCGTCGATCGGCTTGCCGTCGACCAGGATCCGGCCCTGGTCGTCGCAGCATTCGACGGTCTGACCACCGGTCGCGATGACCCGCTTGACCAGGTCGTTCTCGTCCGGCGGCACCAGCCCCACCAGTGAACCGAACTCCTGCAATCCGCGGACAACCGGGTTGTCGGAGCGGGTGGACGTCCAGCCGCCGTTCCAGGACTCCGGACCCTTGAACACGATCACGTCACCGGGCTGCGGTTCGCCGAAGCGGTAGCTGATCTTCTCGACGGCGATCCGGTCGCCGGTGCAGCCGTTGCAGCCGTGCAGCGTGGGTTCCATCGACTCCGACGGAATCAGGTACACCCTGACGATGAAGGTCTGGAGGAGAAAGCTCATCACGAGCGCGACGAGAATGAGGATGGGGAGTTCCCGCCAGAACGAGCGGGGTTTCTTCTCGACCCTTCCCGACGTCGGTTCGGGGGATTCGGCACCATCCGGCGCCGTCGATTCCTGAGGGGTATTTACCACCGGAACAGGTTAGCCCGGCCCCGGAACGGTCGTGCTGTTCCGGGGCCGGGCCGACGTGAAAAAGATCAGCGCTTTTCCTTGATCTTGGCGGCCTTGCCACGCAGATCGCGGAGGTAGTACAGCTTGGCGCGACGGACGTCACCACGGGTGAGGACCTCGACCTGAGCGATGTTGGGGCTGTGCACCGGGAAGGTGCGCTCGACGCCGACGCCGAAGGACACCTTGCGAACGGTGAAGGTCTCGCGGATGCCGCCGCCCTGGCGACGGATCACGACGCCCTTGAAGACCTGCACGCGCTCCTTCGAGCCTTCGATGACCTTGACGTGCACGTTCAGGGTGTCGCCGGGACGGAACTCCGGAATGTCGTCGCGGAGAGAGCGGGCGTCCAGAAAGTCCAGGGTGTTCATCGGTTGTTCCATCCTTGCGTTTTCGCACGAGTAGAGGAACCGAGCGGCACTGCTAACGCTGTGCTCGGCTGGTTCGTACTCCGATTAGGTAGGTGTCGCCCGTACAGGCAACCCGTCAATTGTGCCAGACGACCAGGACGGGACGAAATCCGGACTACCGGGGCACCCGCTCGTGGTGCGGGGCCGGGGGCGCGGCCTGCACGGTCCGCTCGAGCTCCTCCTCCGTCGCCACCCTGACGTGCTCGACGCTCGGCTTACCCGCGACGAGGTCCTGCACATAGATCTTCGCCTGGATCATCGGCCTGCGGTACCGCTTCTCCCGCTCGAGGGCCCTGCGCATCCGCTTCGGCCGGTCCTCGTAGCGCCAGCGCGCCCACGGCGCGCCCGGACGGCTCAGCCGGATGGCGCCGACCAGCAGGGCCGGGAAGAAGAACATCCCGAACAGGCCCGTCCAGATCTTGCCCTTCGCGATCACGACGGCCGCGATCAGGAAGCTCAGCAGCGTGAGCAGCGCCACCAGCCCGCGGGCCCACCCCGGGAGTTCCCCGCGGAAGTCCTCGACGTCAAAGATCGCCGTTGGTCTGGCACCGAGTAGCAGCAGTCCGGTGACGGCGATGGCGACGAACACGGCATCGACGGAGGTCCGTCCCTGCTCGGCCCAGTACACGTCCTTGAGGTAGAAGATCAGCGCGAACTCGTCGAGGACCAGTGCGGCGCCGATCCCGAACGCCGCCGCGAGCACCGCGCCGGTCGTCGAGCTGCCGTCCTCGTAGACGGCGATCACCCACACGCCGCTGATGAGCATCGTCACGACGCCGAACACCACGTGGTGAACGTGCTGGCCGCCGGGGGTGACGTTGCCTGGCCACCACCGGACCTGCGCCCGGATCATGCGCACGCTGAGCCGGATGAACGCGAAGCCGCCGATGAACCCCAGGAAGAACATGAGCAGCGGCAGCTTGCCCGGCTCGATGATCTCGTGCTGCAGCCACCCGCCCATCAGCGTGGCCCGGGCGACCTGACGATGCACCGGAACCCGAGGTGACAGGTCGAGGTCTCCTCGGTCTCCCCCTGGCGGGCGGCGGGGCGGTAGCGGAGGCAGTAGTTGGGCGCGCACAGGTGCGAGCCGCCCTTGATGACCCGGCGCGGGTAGCTCTCACCCTCGGCCTGCGCCGCCGACTCCGACCTCGGGTTGCGAGGGATGCAGCACGAGCTCGCCGGGTTGACGTTCTTCCCGCCCGCGCTGTGGTCGGTGGTGTGGAAGTCGGTGGTCCACTCCCAGACGTTGCCCGCGACGTCCACGAGCCCGTAGCCGTTGGGCCGGAAGCTCCCGACCGGAGAGGTCCCCACGAACCCGTCCTCGGCGAGGTTCTGCCACGGGAACTGGCCCTGCCAGGTGTTGGCCTGCTGCTTCCCCCCGGGGGTGTACTCCTCACCCCACGCGTAGGCCTTGCGGTCCAGACCGCCGCGGGCGGCGAACTCCCACTCGGCCTCGGTCGGCAGTTCCTTGCCCGCCCACGCTGCGTAGGCCTTGGCGTCCGCGTAGGCGACGTGCGTCACCGGGTGCCGCTCGCGGCCGCCGACATTGCTGTCCGGGCCCTCCGGGTGACGCCAGTCCGCGCCCGGCACCCATGACCACCACTGCTGGTAGTCGTCGAGCGAGACCGGCCCCGGCGGCGGGGTGAACACCAGCGAGCCGGGTACCAGCAGCGCCGGGTCGGCGCCGGGATAGTCGG
This sequence comes from Rhodococcus maanshanensis NBRC 100610, assembly GCF_001894865.1. GTDB lineage: Bacteria > Actinomycetota > Actinomycetes > Mycobacteriales > Mycobacteriaceae > Rhodococcus_G > Rhodococcus_G maanshanensis. Next base: position 49,329 of record NZ_BCXA01000006.1, read on the forward strand.
CCGGGTCGGGCGCGGTCTCGGCGACGGTGACGTGGCCGGTGTCCTTCACGAAACGCCGGAACTCCGCGACGGTCACCTGGTGGGTGTCCATCCAGAAGCCGTCGACCTCGACCTGATGGACGGGCCTCTCCTCCGGGTAGAAGTCCTCCGAGCCCATCCAGAACAGCCCGCCCGGCACCCAGGACATGTTTTTGAGCGATCCCGCCTCTGGCGATCCCGCCTTGGGGGACTCGATGTTCAACGACTGGGAGTTCGACGCCATGGAACGAAGCATGTCACCTCACCCGCACCACGCGCAGCCACCCGCAGTCACCCTTTTCGGGTGGTTCCCGCCCATCCTCCGACTGCGAGCATGCCAATCATGGGAACAGCCATCGGTGACATCCTTCCGCTCGCACTCGGCGTGGCGATCAGTCCGATCCCGATCATCGCCGCGATCCTCATGCTGCTGACGCCGAAGGCGGGGAGCACCGCGACGGCGTTCACCGCCGGCTGGGTTCTCGGCATCGCGGTCGCGTACACGGTGATCGTCGCGATCGCGAGCGCGGTCGGCCTCGACACCTCGTCGGACGGGAACGCGACGACCGCGACCATCAAGATCGTCCTCGGCGTCGCGCTGCTTTGGCTGGCGCTCAAGCAGTGGCGGGGCAGGCCGGCGCCCGGCGCGGAACCGACCATGCCCGGCTGGCTCGCCGCCATCGACAAGGTCACTCCCGGCAAGGCGATGGGGCTCGGCTTCGCGCTGTCCGCGGTGAACCCGAAGAACCTGCTGATGATCGTCGGCGCGGCTGTGGCGGTCGCCAACCTCGGGGTCAGCGGCGCCACGCTGGTGGTCACCGGGGTGGTCTTCACGGTCCTGGCCGCAAGCACGGTGGCCGTGCCGGTGATCGCCTACTTCGTCGCTCGGGAGAAGGCGACGGCCTGGCTGCAGAACCTCAAGTCCTGGCTGACCGCCAACAACGCGGCCGTGATGGCGACGCTGCTGCTGGTGATCGGTGTCGTGATGATCGGCAAGGGCCTCGGCGGGTACTAGGCGCTGCGCGCCCGTGCGTGGTTGACGAGTCCAGGGACTCGTCAACCACGCACGGGCGGCGGAGCCGCCTACTTGCCGAAGCCGGCCTTGCGGAGCGCGTCGGCCATAGAGCCGCCCGCGGGGCTGCTGCCCGAGCCACCGCCCTGACGCTGGCCGCCTCGCTGCCCTCCGCCGCGCTGGCCGCCACCCTGACGTGATCCGCCGTCCCGCTGGCCGCCCTGCCGCTGGCCACCGCCCTGACCGCGCGGGCCGTCCTGCTTCGCGGCGCCGGGCTCGTCGTCCAGGCGCAGGCTCAGCCCGATGCGCTGGCGCGGGATGTCGACCTCCATCACCTTCACCTTGACCACGTCGCCGGACTTGACCACCTCGCGCGGGTCCTTGACGAAGTTGTGCGACATCGCGGAGACGTGCACGAGCCCGTCCTGGTGCACGCCGACGTCCACGAAGGCGCCGAACGCGGCGACGTTGGTGACCACGCCCTCGAGCGTCATGCCGGGCTTGAGGTCGGCGACCTTCTCCACGCCCGACGCGAACGTCGCGGTCTTGAACTCCGGGCGCGGGTCGCGGCCCGGCTTCTCCAGCTCGGCGATGATGTCGGTGACGGTCGGGAGGCCGAACTTCTCGTCGGCGAAGTCCTGCGGCCGCAGCGCCCGCAGTGCCGTGGTGTTGCCGATGATCTCCTTGACCCCGGTTCCGGTGGCCTCGACGATCCGTCGCACGACGGGATACGCCTCCGGGTGCACCGCGGAGGCGTCAAGCGGGTCGTCGCCGTCGGTGATCTTGAGGAAGCCCGCGCACTGCTCGAAAGCCTTCGGACCCAACCGGGCCACGTCGAGGATGCCCGCGCGGGCACGGAAGGGACCGTTCGCGTCGCGATGCGCGACGATCGACTCGGCCAGCGAGCCGGTGATGCCCGAGACCCGCGAGAGCAGCGGCACCGATGCGGTGTTGACGTCGACACCGACCGCGTTCACCGCGTCCTCGACCACCGCGGCCAGCGAGCGCGCCAGCAGCGTCTCGGAGATGTCGTGCTGGTACTGGCCGACGCCGATCGACTTCGGATCGATCTTCACCAGCTCGGCCAGCGGATCCTGCAGGCGGCGCGCGATCGAGACCGCGCCGCGGATGGACACGTCCAGGTCCGGCAGCTCGGCGGAGGCGTACGCCGAGGCGGAGTACACCGAGGCGCCCGCCTCCGAGACCATCACCTTGGTGAGCCCGGCCTCCGGGAACCTCTTGATCAGGTCCGCAGCCAGGGCGTCCGTCTCGCGCGAGGCGGTGCCGTTGCCGATCGCGATCAGGTCGACCTTGTGCTTGGCGGCCAGCGCGGCGAGCGTGGCCAGCGACTGGTCCCACTTGTTGGCCGGCTGGTGCGGGTAGATGGTGTCGTGGGCGAGCACCTTGCCGGTGGAGTCGACGACGGCGACCTTCGTGCCGGTCCGGAAGCCGGGGTCGAGGCCCATCGTGGCGCGGGTGCCTGCGGGGGCGGCGAGCAGCAGGTCCTTGAGGTTCATCGCGAACACGTCGACGGCGTCCTGCTCGGCGGACTGACGCAGCCGCATCCGGGTGTCGATGCCGAGCGTGATGAGCATCTTGGTCTTCCAGGCCCAGCGGACCGTGTCGAGCAGCCACCGGTCCGCTGCACGTCCGCGGTCGGCGACGCCGAACCGGCCTGCGATGCGGCCCTCGTAGACGCTGACCTCACCGAGCGGGAGCTCCTCGGTCTCGGGGTCGAGGGTCAGCGAGAGCACCTCCTCCTTCTCGCCGCGGAACATGGCGAGGATGCGGTGGCTGGGCAGCTTGCCGAAGGGCTCGGAGAACTCGAAGTAGTCGGCGAACTTGGCGCCCTCGGTCTCCTTGCCCTTGCGGACCGCGGACTTGACCTGGCCGCGGGTCCACATCAGCTCGCGCAGCTCGCCCACCAGGTCGGCGTCCTCGGCGAACTGCTCGACAAGGATGGCGCGGGCGCCCTCGAGCTGCTCGGCGTCGTACTGCGCGGGGTCCGTGGTCGGGTCCGACAGCAGGGCGTCGGCGACGGGCTGGTGCCCGGCCTCGCGCGCGATCTGCGCCTTGGTGCGACGCTTCGGCTTGAACGGCAGGTAGATGTCCTCGAGCCGAGCCTTGGTGTCCGCCAACATGATCTGGCCCGCGAGCTCGTCGGTGAGCTTGTCCTGGGAACGGATCGACTCGAGCACCGCGACCCGGCGCTCGTCGAGCTCACGCAGGTAGCGCAGGCGCTCTTCGAGCAGACGCAGCTGGGCGTCGTCGAGGGTGCCGGTGACTTCCTTGCGGTAGCGGGCGATGAACGGGACCGTCGCGCCGCCGTCGAGCAGTTCCACCGCAGCGCGGACCTGCTCCTCCCGGACGTCGAGTTCGGTGGCGATACGTGCGTTGACTGATTTCAGAACGGGTGCGTTCACAGCTGAGGTCACGGCGATCGACCCTACCGGCAGGCGCCGACACCACCCGACACCTCGGGACGGTCAGGACTCCAGAACCGCACGATCCGCGGCGGAGAGCTCGACGTGTTCGAGCAGGTCGGGACGGCGTTCGCCGGTGCGCAACAGCGACTGCTCCCTGCGCCACCTGGCCACCTTGGCGTGGTCGCCGGAGAGCAGGATCGGCGGCACGTCGAGCTCACGCCAGCTCACCGGCCGGGTGTAGCTCGGGCCCTCCAGCAGGCCGTCGGAGAACGAATCCTCTTGGTGCGACTGCTGATTGCCGAGCACGCCGGGGAGCAGCCGGACGACGGCCTCCGCCATCACCAGCACAGCGGCCTCGCCCCCGATGAGGACGTAGTCGCCGATGCTGACCTCCTCGACCCGCACCCGCCTTGCCGCGTCGTCGAACACCCGCTGGTCGATGCCCTCGTACCGGCCGCAGGCGAACACGAGGCGCTTCTCCCCCGCCCATCGGTGCGCGGTCTCCTGCGTGAAGGGCACGCCCGCCGGGGTCGGGACCACCAGCAGCGTGTCGGGGTCCGGCTCGGTGCCGAGCACCTCGTCCAGGGCCTCGCCCCACACGGTCGGCTTCATCACCATGCCGGGGCCGCCGCCGTACGGCGAGTCGTCGACCGCCTTGTGGACGTCATGCGTCCAGTCGCGCAGGTCGTGCACGCCGACGGAGATCAGGCCCTTGTCGATGGCCTTGCCCAGCAACGCCGTTCGCAACGGCTCGAGGTACTCGGGGAAGATCGTGATGACGTCGAGGCGCACAGCTACTCCGGATTCAGAAGTCCCTCAGGCGGATCGATCTCGATGACTCCGTCGGCGACGGACACGGAGGTGACGATGGCCGCGACGAACGGGATCAGGATCTCGCCGGACTTCTGCCCCTCCGGACGCACGGAGAGCAGCTCACCCGCGGCCGAGTGCAGCACCTCGAGGACGGAGCCGACCGGGGTGCCGTCGCCCAACCGGACGGCGAGACCCTCGAGCTCGTGGTCGTAGAACTCGTCGGGATCATCCGACGGCGGCAGGTCCGCGGTGTCGACGATGAACAGCGTGCCGCGGATCGCGTCCGCGGCCGTGCGGTCGTCGATTCCCTTGAGACGCAGCAGAAGCCGCCCGGAGTGTTCCCGGGCGGCTTCCACCGTGTAACTGGTGAGTTTCTGCTCGCGGGGCTTGCGGCCGTGCAGCACGGCGCCGACCGCAAAACGCTCAGCGGGATCGTCGGTCCGTATGTCTACGGCCAGTTCACCCCTGATGCCGTGTGACTTGGCCACACGCCCGATGACGAGCTCCACTGATCGCTTACTGATCGGTGTCGACCACGTCGACGCGGATGCCGCGGCCACCGATACCGGTGACCAGGGTCCGCAACGCGGTGGCGGTGCGTCCGCCACGACCGATGACCTTGCCCAGGTCCTCGGGGTTCACGTGCACCTCGACCGTCCGCCCACGACGTCCGGTCGAGAGCTCGACCCGGACGTCGTCGGGGTTGGCGACGATGCCGCGAACGAGCTGTTCGACGGCATCGGCGACAACGGCACTCACTTGTCAGAAGCCTCGGAGTCCGCGGCGGCCTCGGCCTCGGCGGGAGCCTCGGCAGCAGCCTCGGCCTCGTCGGCCTTGGCGGCCTTCTTCTTCTTCGGGGTGATGGCCTCGGCCACCGGCTCGCTGTCGGCCTGCGCCAGCGCGGCCTGGAAGAGTTCCAGCTTGGTCGGCTTGGCTTCCTTGACCTTCAGGGTGCCCTCGGCGCCCGGCAGGCCCTTGAACTTCTGCCAGTCGCCGGTGATCTTGAGCAGGTTCTCGACCGGCTCGGTCGGCTGCGCGCCGACACCCAGCCAGTACTGCGCACGCTCCGAGTCGATCTCGATCAGGGAGGGCTCTTCCTTGGGGTGGTACTTGCCGATGGTCTCGATCGCACGGCCGTTGCGGCGGGTGCGAGAGTCGGCGATGACGATGCGGTAGTGCGGGGTACGGATCTTGCCGAGCCGCATGAGCTTGATCTTGACAGCCATGGTGGAGCCTTTCAGATGGTCACGGCGCAATTCAGCGATGCGCAAGGCCTGCGCACCCGGTTTCGCGTTGAGGGGTTGTCGTGACCGCCGCGCGGTACGTAACCGGAGACGGGCGAACAGCGATCCATTGTGCCAGACGATGGGGTCGCGCCGTTAATCGCGCGCGGCCGCCGGTGTTTCTCGCTTCGCAGGGCTCGCCCTCGGCCTAGACTTCGTTGGCACGTCATCATCGCAGGTCGGTGACGAATTCGACCGAAGTCGTCGCTCGTTCACGAGGGGGATCATGTCCAACGCGCCGCTCGCAGCGCCCACCGCGGGACCACCGGTTCCGGCCGTCGGCCGACCGAACGCACTCGGCATCGCAGTGCTGACGCTCGGTCTGCTCAATCTGTTGCTCGGCTTCGGCCCGTACTTCGTCGTCCGGGCCTCGGGCGACGTGTTCAACATCAGCGGCTTCCTCCTCCCGCAGGCCCTGCTCGTCGTGGTCTTCCTGCTGTTCTCCGGCATCAGCGCCGGCCTGTCCACCGTGTCCCGGCTGTCCCAGTTCCCCGGCGCGGCGCCGGCCCTGCGTGCGATCGCGACAGCCGCGGCCGCGGTCGGCGCCCTGCTGGCGCTGTTCCTGCTGATCGCGATCAGCAACGTCCCCACCTTCACCGGCAACTTCTTCGACGACTCCGACGACGCGAGCCTCGGCGTCTCGCTCGGCTGGGGCGGGATCGCGATCCTGGCCCTGTCGATCCTGCAGACCGTGGCGGCCTTCCTCGCCCTGGCCTACGACCTCGGGCTGGTCCAGCCCCGGGCAGCCCGCGTGCTCGATCAGGGCGCCGGCCTCCCGCCCGCACCGGCGGAGCCCACCGACGGGGAGACGCCGGGGACGCAGCCGCCCGCGGCCGGGGCGCCCGCGCCGACCAAGCCGTACACGCAGGCGCTCGCGCTCGACCCGTACACCCCGCTGCAGACGCTCGGCCACATCGCCCAGTCCGATGCCGCGCTGCGTCCGTACGTCGCGGCGAACCCCAGCACCTACCCCGACCTGCTGGACTGGCTGGCGGAGCTGGGCGACCCGGAGGTGGACGCCGCGCTGAAGGCTCGGCCGGACCGCCCCGAAGCCAAGAGCGGGGACAAGTCCGCGGACGAGAGCGCCGACAACGACAAGTCCGACAAGATCGACAAGCAGTCCGCCGACGAGGCCACGGCAAAGACCACCGTGAAGGTGGAGGCCCCGTGACCCCCGACGACGGACCGCGCCCCGCCGCCGAGGCGACTCCCCCGCCGCCGCCACCGCCTCCGCCGCCCGCCCAGCCCTTTTTCGACGCACCGACTGGGTTCGACACACCGACTGGGCCCACAACCGGCCGCGGGCCGCTGTCCTGGAAGGGCTGGCTCGGCATCGTCGCGGCCGTGACCGCCGCGGTCGTGCTGCTCGCGGGCGGCGGGTTCCTGCTCAACTGGTCGTTGGCCCGCGACACCGACGGCGAGGCGACGGCCGCCGAGGAGGCCTACGACAGCGACGCTTTCAGCGGTGGCGACTTCGGTGACGGCGACTTCGGCACCGACTCCACCCCGATCACCCCGACCGGCGCCGTCCCGACCTGCGCCGCCTACCCACCCGCGGTCGACTCGACGGGACGCAAGAACTCCTACGAGGCCCCGAACGCCACCGACGGCGACGTCACCACCGCGTGGCGCTGCGGGGGCACGAAGGGCCAGGTGCTCTCGGTGAGCTTCGCCTGCAAGCTGGACCTCACCTCCGTCGGGATCGATCCCGGCTACGACAAGAAGGACGTGGACGGTTCGGACCGGTTCGCCCAGAACCGCAAGGTCACGAAGGTGACCTGGGCCTTCGACGACGGCACCTCGGTCACCCAGGAGGTCCGGCCGGAGCGCGGCATCCAGGCGCTCGAGGTCGACAAGGCGGCCAAGACGGTCACGATGACGATCAACGAGACCGTGGACGGTCAGCCGGTGAAGAACACGGCGGGCCAGGAGTCCGCGCCGTTCAACGACGTCACCTCGGTCAGCGAGGTCCGGTTCACCGGTCGCGCCGAAGCCGGGGCCGATCCCTGCGTCGAATAGACCGCATCACACGACCCGGCCGCGCACCTCGACCACCCTGCCGCGCAGCATGACCAGGTCCGGGGCGGAGAGCACCTCGGGCCCGGTGCGCGGGTCCTGTTCGTAGACGAGCAGGTCTGCAGGCGCGCCGGGTTCGAGCCCGGGCCTGCCCAGCCAGGACCGGGCGTCCCAGCACGCCGCGCCGAGGGCCTTGGTCGGGCCGAGCCCGGCCTGCGCGAGCGCGGCGACCTCGTCCGCGACCCGCCCGTGCACGATCGAGCCGCCCGCGTCGGTGCCCGCGTAGATCGGGATGCCTGCGTCGTGCGCGTCGCCGACGGTGCGACGGACCCGCGCGTGCAGCTCGCGCATGTGGCGCGCGTAGACGGGGTAACGGGTGGCCGAGTCCGCGATGCCGGGGAAGGTGTCGATGTTGATCAGCGTCGGCACCAGCGCGGTGCCGCGCTCGACCATCAGCTCGATCGTCTCGGAGGTCAGGCCGGTGCCGTGTTCGATGCAGTCGATGCCCGCGTTGATCAGGCCCGGCAGCGCGTCCTCGGAGAAGACGTGCGCGGTAACCCTGGCGCCGACCCGGTGCGCGGCCTCGATGGACTCCTTGAGGATGTCGTCGCTCCACAACGGGCGCAGGTCGCCCACCGAGCGGTCGATCCAGTCCCCGACGATCTTGACCCAGCCGTCGCCCAGCAGCGCCTGCTGGGTGACCGCCTCCGGCAGCTGCGACTCGTCCTCGAGGTCGACCGCCAGCCCGGGGATGTACCGCTTCGGCATCGCGATGTGCCGACCGGCCCGGATGATCCGCGGCAGGTCCTCGCGCGCGTCGAGGTCCCTGGTGTCCACCGGCGACCCCGCGTCGCGCAGCAGCAGCGCGCCGACCGCGCGTTCGGCCTCGGCCTGCGCGACAAGTCCCTGCTCGTCCTCGTGACCCCCGCCGTACTTGATGCCGACGTGGCAGTGCGCGTCGACCAGCCCGGGCAGGATCCAGCCCGATTCGCACAGGGACTCCGCGCCGGGCACCGGCTGATCGGAGATCACCCCGCCGTCGACCCACAGTTCCAACGGCTGCCCGTCGGGCAGACCGACACCGCGCAGCCGGAAGGACCCTGGACGGGCGGGCACCACGGCTACTTCTTGGGCAGCTTCAACTGGGACAGGTCGATGCCCTCGAGGCCGGGCGGCAGCTCGTCGAGCCCCTTCGGCATCTTCGACAAGTCCATGCCGGCGGGCAGTCCGGGGAACCCGGCGGGCATCCCGCCCGGCATCCCGCCTGGCATGCCGGGGAAGCCGCCGCGGATCTTCGGCTGCGTCGGCCCCTTGCCGCCCTTCTTGCCCTTCTTGCCCTTCTTGCTGCGCTGGCTCGAACGGGCCCCTGGCATCCCCATCCGGCCCGCCATCGCGGCCATCATCTTGCGGGCCTCGAAGAACCGGTCCACCAGCTGGTTGACGTCGGAGACCTTGACGCCGGAGCCGTTGGCGATGCGCAGCCGACGGGAGGCGTTGATGATCTTCGGGTCCTCGCGCTCCGCGGGCGTCATGCCCCGGATGATCGCCTGGACGCGGTCGAGCTGCTTCTCGTCGACGTTCGCCAGCGCGTCCTTCATCTGCCCGGCGCCCGGCAGCATGCCGAGCAGGTTGCCGATCGGGCCCATCTTCCGCACGGCCATCATCTGCTCGAGGAAGTCCTCGAGGGTGAGCTGCCCGGAACCGATCTTCTGGGCGGTGGCCTCGGCCTGCTGCTGGTCGAAGACCTGCTCGGCCTGCTCGATCAGGCTGAGCACGTCGCCCATGCCGAGGATCCGGCTGGCCATCCGGTCCGGGTGGAAGACGTCGAAGTCCTCGAGCTTCTCGCCCGTTGACGCGAACAGGATCGGCTCGCCGGTGATGTCGCGGACGCTCAGTGCGGCACCGCCGCGGGCGTCGCCGTCGAGCTTGGTGAGCACCACACCGGTGAAGCCGACGCCCGACTTGAACGCCTCGGCGGTGTGCACCGCATCCTGACCGGTCATCGCGTCGAGGACGAACAGCACCTCGTCCGGTTCGACCGCGGTGCGGATGTCCGCGGCCTGCCCCATCAACTCGTCGTCGATGGCGAGGCGTCCCGCGGTGTCGACGATCACCACGTCGTGCTGCTTGGTTCGCGCCTCCGCGATGCCCTGCCTGGCGACCTCGACCGGGTCCGCGGCCGAGACGCCGAGCGGGTTCTCGCCACCGCCGATCGACGTGCCCGGGTGCGGCGCGAACACCGGCACGCCCGCACGCTCGCCGACGATCTGCAGCTGGCTGACCGCGCCGGGACGCTGTAGGTCACAGGCCACCAGGAGCGGCGTGTGACCCTGCCCGGTCAGCCACTTCGCGAGCTTGCCCGCGAGGGTCGTCTTACCAGAGCCCTGCAGGCCGGCCAGCATGATGACGGTCGGCGGGTTCTTCGCGAACCGGAGCCGCCTGGTCTCGCCGCCGAGGATCCCGACGAGCTCCTCGTTGACGATCTTGACGACCTGCTGGGCCGGGTTCAGCGCGCCGGAGACCTCGGCGCCCTTGGCGCGCTCCTTGATCTTCGCGATGAAGGCCCGCACCACCGGCAGCGCCACGTCCGCCTCGAGCAGGGCGAGCCGGATCTCCCTGCAGGTGGCGTCGATGTCGGCGCCGGAGAGGCGCCCCTTGCCCCGGAGGTCCTTGAGGGCACCGGTCAACCTGTCGGAAAGGGATTCGAACACCGATCGGGCTCCTGGCTGTCGCGTGGGCGTTTCGGTCAAGCCTAGCCGCTCTACCCGGCGCCCCCTTCCGTGACGCCATCCTCGGCGCCCTCACCCGTGCGCGGCCGGGGTGCAGGGACCACCGCGAGCATCGCCTCCTCGAACTCTTCCCTGGTGACCCGTGAGTCGGTGTCACCGAGATGGAGACAGAACGCGTCGACCACCGACGAGCCGAGCGTGGAGACCCGTGCCCAGCGGATGTCGGCACCGTGCCGCTCGAGCACGCTCGCCAGCCGGCACAGCAGGCCGAGCCGGTCCTCGGCCCTCAGTTCGAGGATCACCTGGCCGTCCACCTGGGTGTCGAACCAGATGATCCGCGGCGGCGCCTGCGCGTACTGGACGGGCACCCCCTCCGCTCCCCGCTCGAGGGCCTGTTCGGCCAGCGCCTGATTCTCCTTCGCCTCGAGCATCGCGACCAGGTCCAGTTCCCCGGAGATGGCCCGGATCAGTTCCTGGCGCAGCAGGCCTGCCTGCGGCGGCGCACCGAACCGGGGCGCAACGGTGAACGAGTTCACCGCGGCGCCCTCGTGACTGCCGAGGGAGGCCGAGAGCACCCGCAGCGAGTGCAGCGCCAGCACGCCCGCGGCATCCGAGAGCAGGCCGGGAGTGTCCGGCGCGACGACGGTAACGGTGTAGGTGTGCGCGCCCTCCGCGGGTTGCAGCAGCACGTGCACTCCCCCGTCCGCCGCAAGCGCCGCGTGCTCCGGGTCGATCGGATCCGGCGTCGGCAAGTGCTCGCCCGCCATCACCATCCGGCAGCGCCGGACCAGTTCCCTGATCAGCGAGGACTTCCAGTCCCCCCACACACCGGGACCGGTGGCAAGGGAATCGGCCTCGGCGAGCGCGTAGAGCAGTTCGAGCAGCACCGTGTCGCCGCCGAGGGCCTCCGCGACCATCCGGACCGTCGCCGGATCGTCCAGATCGCGGCGGGTGGCGGTTTCCGGCAGCAGCAGGTGGTAGCGCACCATCGCGCTGAGCACCGCCACGTCCGAGGGCCACAGCCCGAGCCGATTGCCGATCTGGTTGGCGAGCTCGGCACCGACGAGGCTGTGGTCGCCGCCGCGCCCCTTCCCGATGTCGTGCAGGAGGGCGCCGAGCACCAGCAGATCGGGCCGCGAGACCCGGGTGGTGAACCCGCTGGCGTAGGCGGCGGTCTCGACGAGGTGCCGGTCCACCGTCCACGTGTGCACCGCGTCCCGCGGCGGCAGGTCGCGGATCGCACCCCATTCCGGCAGCAGCCGCCCCCACAGGCCGGTGCGGTCGAGCGCCTCTATCACCGCGATCGTGTTCCGACCGGACCCCAGCAGCACGAGGAGGTCGTCGAGGGCCTCCTTCGGCCACGGCTCCCTGAGCTCGGGCGCGCTGTCCGAGAGCCGGTTCAACGTCGACGCGGAGATCGGCATGCCGGTCTGCGCGGCCGCGGCCGCCACCCGCATGATCAGCCCCGGGTCCTTGTTCGGCTTGGCATCGCGCGCCAGCACCACCTCACCGGCGTGCTCGACGACGCCCTCGTCGAGGGGTCGCCGCACCGGTACCCGGCGCAGCCGCGACAGGCCCCGGCGCGGCAGCGCGTTGCCCGCCGTCCGCAGCCCGACGTCGACGGAGTAGCTGATCGTGCGGGCCGAGTCGCTGAGCATCCGGGCCAGGTCGAAGCGGTCCCCGATCCGCAGGGCCGCGCCGATCTCGTCGGCGTCCTGGGCACGGAGCTGGTCGCGGCCGCGGCCGGCCACCCGGTGCAGTTCGGTGCGCACGTCAAGCAGCCGCTCGTGCGCGAATGCCAGTCCGCCGCCGGGTGTCTGCGGCCCCAACCCCGGCACCGCGTCGGTCAGCTGCGCGATCGCGAGCGCGCTCAGCAGCTGGATGTCGCGCAGCCCGCCGCGGCCGTTCTTGATGTCCGGTTCGGCCCTGTGCGCGATCTCGCCGCTGCGTGCCCACCTCGCGCGGGACTGCTCGACGAGTTCGTCGAAACGCGAACGGATCCCGGTGCGCCACTGCCGCCGCACCCCGCCGATCAGCAGGTTGCTCAGCTCCACGTCGCCCGCGATGTGCCTGGCCTCCAGCAGACCGAGGGCCGCGGTGAGGTCCGAGGACGCCACCTGCAGCGCCTGCGGGACGGTCCGCACGCTGTGGTCGAGCTTGATGTGCGCGTCCCACAACGGATACCAGAGCCGGTCGGCCACCTCGGAGACGACGGCCGGGTCGAGATCGTCGTGCAGCAGCACCAGGTCAAGGTCGGAGTACGGGAGCAGTTCACGGCGCCCGAGCCCGCCGACGGCGACGATGGCGAATCCGCTGTCCGGCTTGATGCCGAGCTCGGCCCCCTTGGTGGTCAGCCAGAACTCGTGCAGGTCCACCAGCGCCTGGCGAAGGGCGACGGTGTCGAGGCGGCGGCTCCGGGATCCACCGTCGAGCAGCTGCTTCCGGGCGCGGACCAGGTCGTCGGCGGCAACCATGCCCCCGGACGCGGGTGGCCCCGATCCCGCCGACGTCGCGGCGGGATCGGGGCCACCAGATCCGGACCCTGTTGGGTCAGAGCGCATCCGCGCCCCGTTCACCCGTGCGTACGCGGATGACGGATTCGACGGGCGATACCCACACCTTGCCGTCTCCGATCTTCCCGGTACGCGCGGCCTCGACGATGACCTCGACGACCTTGTCCACTGCGGCGTCGTCGACGACGACCTCGACGCGAACCTTCGGCACGAAGTCGACCGAGTACTCGGCACCGCGGTAAACCTCGGTGTGGCCCTTCTGGCGGCCGTAGCCCTGGACCTCACTGACGGTCATACCGAGCACCCCGGCCTGCTCCAGGCCGGTCTTGACGTCCTCGAGGGTGAACGGTTTGACGATTGCGGTGATCAGCTTCATGTTTCTCATGCCTCCCTGACGGTCGAGCGCCCCGGTACCGAGCTTCCGCCGAGCGCGGCGAAATCGTATGCGTTCTCAGCGTGTTCTGCTTCGTCCACGCCGAGCGACTCGGCCTCGTCGCTGGCCCGGAGGCCGATCGTGTACTTGACGATGAGCGCGACGATCGTCGTGGCGACGAGCGAGTACAGCAGAACCGCACCCGCGCCAACTGCCTGACGCCACAGCTGGTCGAAACCTCCACCATAGAACAGACCCTTGACGCCCGCGGGCGCCTCCGCGGTCGCGACGAATCCGACCAGCAGGGTGCCGACCAGACCACCGACGAGGTGGACACCGACGACGTCGAGCGAATCGTCGTAGCCGAAGCGGTACTTCAGGCCGACCGCGAGAGCGCAGAGGACACCCGCGGCGATGCCGATTGCCAGCGCACCGAGCACGTTCACCGAGGAACAGGCCGGGGTGATGGCGACCAGACCGGCGACGATGCCGGAGGCGGCGCCGAGGGTGGTGGCGTGCCCGTCACGAATCCGCTCGACGAGGAGCCAGGACAGCATCGCGGCGCAGGTGGCGATGACGGTGGTGAGGAAGGTGGCACCGGCGATCCCGTTGGAGCCCACCGCGGATCCCGCGTTGAAGCCGAACCAGCCGAACCACAGCAGCGCGGCGCCGAGCATCACGAACGGCAGGTTGTGGGGGCGGAACGGCGTTCCCGGCCATCCGCGGCGCTTGCCGAGGACGATGGCGAGGACCAGACCGGCGATACCGGCGTTGATGTGGACCGCGGTACCACCCGCGAAGTCGATTGCCTTGAGCTGGTTGGCGATCCAGCCGCCCTTCTCCGCGGTCACGCCGTCGAAGGCGAAGACCCAGTGCGCCACCGGGAAGTACACGATGGTCGCCCACAGGCCCGCGAACAGGAGCCAGGGCCCGAACCGGAGGCGGTCGGCGACCGCGCCCGAGATCAGGGCGACGGTGATGATCGCGAACATCGCCTGGAAGGCGACGAACACGGTGGCCGGGATGGTTCCGACGAGCGGGATCGCCACGCCTGCGCCGGTGTCGGCGTCGGCCAGATAGGCGCCGCCGAAGATGCCCTTCAGGCCGAAGTACTGGAACGGATCGCCGAAGAGGCCACCCTTGTCCTCACCGAAGGCCACCGAGTAGCCGTACAGGACCCAGAGGATGCCCACGACGCCCATCGCGCCGATGCTCATCATGATCATGTTCAGCACGCTCTTGGCCCGGACCATGCCGCCGTAGAAGAACGCGAGCCCCGGCGTCATCAGCAACACGAGCGCGGCGCTGATCAGCATCCACGCGGTGTCCCCGGTGTCCGGCGCCCCGATTGTGGGAAATTCCACGTTGAGCCTCCTCCTTCTGTCGTCCCGCCCCTTGCGGCTTTCGACTTGGTGTGAAGACTGCTGATCCGGTGTTTCAGCTGTGGCGCTGCCGTGTTTCGCTCGAGTGAACGCATCGCGGGAATGTGTTGCTTCTGCGTTTCACGATCCTGTCGCCCCCGTGAATGTCCCTGTGCGGAGTCCGAGCCGGGCGTGGCCCGGCCGGTTCGTTACTGATTCGTTAGGCGTCCGGCCACGGCCACGACCGCACCGAGAGGGCACCCCCGGATCAGCCGAGCAGCGCGTCCACGAAGGCACCCGGCTCGAACGGCGCGAGGTCGTCCGCACCCTCCCCCAGCCCGACGAGCTTCACCGGAACCCCCAGCTCGTGCTGCACCTGGAAGACGATGCCGCCCTTCGCCGTGCCGTCGAGCTTGGTCAGCACCACGCCGGTGATGTCGACGACCTCGGCGAACACCCGGGCCTGGACCAGCCCGTTCTGACCGACGGTTGCGTCGAGCACCAGCAGCACCTCGTCGACGACGGCGCGCTTCTCCACGACCCGCTTGACCTTGCCCAGCTCGTCCATCAGCCCGGTCTTGGTGTGCAGGCGGCCCGCGGTGTCCACGATCACGACGTCGACCCCGGTCTCGATGCCCTTGGTCACCGAGTCGAAGGCGATCGCGGCGGGGTCACCGCCCTCGGGACCACGCACCACCTCGGCGCCCACCCGCTCAGCCCAGGTCTGCAGCTGGTCGGCGGCGGCAGCGCGGAAGGTGTCGGCGGCGCCCAGCAGCACCCGGCGACCGTCCGCGACGAGCACGCGCGCCAGTTTGCCGGTGCTCGTGGTCTTGCCGGTGCCGTTGACACCGACGACGAGCAGCACCCCTGGAGTCGCATCGTGCGGCAGCGCCTTGATCGAGCGGTCGAACTCGGGATGAAGCGCGTCGATCAGCACCGCGCGCAGCATGGCCCTCGCCTCCGCCTCGGTCTTGACCGTGCCCGCGGCCATCTCGGCCCGCAGCCTGGTCACGATCTGCTCGGTGGTGGCGCTGCCGAGGTCCGCGATCAGCAGCGTGTCCTCGATCTCCTCCCAGGAGTCCTCGTCCAGGTCGCCGCCGCCGAGCAGACCCAGCAGGCTCTTGCCGACCGCGGACTGCGAGCGCGAGAGCCGGCCGCGCAGCCGGTCCAGCCGGCCCGCGGTCGGCGCGATCTCCTCCACCGGGGCGGGGGCGGCCGCAGGCGCCTCCTCGACGGGGGCAGGCTCTGCGGGAGCCGGAGCCGGAGCAGCCGCAGGCGCCTTTTCTACAGGGGCCGCCTCGACCGGAGCGGGCGCGGCGGGGGCTTCGGGGGCGGGAGCGGCCGCGGGCGCCTCCTCCACGGGAGCAGGCGGGGCAGGGGTGGGCGCGGGCTCAACCGGGGCGGGTGCCGACTCGGCCGGGGCAGGCGGCACCTCCGTCACCCGCTCCTCGACCGGCTCCGCCACCGGCGGAGTCGGCCGCGACACTGGCGGCGCGGTGGCCGTCGCGCCCTGGCTGAAGCTGAACCCGCTCTCGGGCTTGTATCCGCCCGAGCGGTCCTTCGCTTCCCCGATCTGACCGGGCGCCTGCTGGGTGGGCTGCAGGCTGACCCGCCGCCTCCTGTACAGCGCCCAGCCCGCGACGAGCGCGACGAGAAGGACGGCCACGACGGCCGCGATTGCGATCCAAGCTCCGGTAGTCACGCCCCCCATCCTTTCAGGCACCGATCCGGCGCAGAGAGGCGACGCGAGATCCCCCGGTCAGCGAGCGGTCGGGGACCCGCTCGTCACTCCGCGACCGGCTGGGGAACGGCCAGGTTCTGCCCCCGCAGACGCTGCGAGATGACCTGCGTGATGCCGTCGCCACGCATGCTGACGCCGTACAGCGCGTCGGCCACCTCCATGGTCGGCTTCTGGTGCGTGATGACGATCAGCTGCGACTTCTCGCGGAGCTGCTCGAACAGACCGATCAGGCGCCGGAGGTTGGTGTCGTCGAGGGCGGCCTCCACCTCGTCCATCACATAGAACGGGGAGGGACGGGCACGGAAGATCGCCACGAGCATGGCCACCGCGGTCAGCGACTTCTCGCCACCGGAGAGCAGCGAGAGGCGCTTGACCTTCTTGCCCGGCGGACGCGCCTCCACCTCGATGCCGGTGGTGAGCATGTCGGACGGATCGGTCAGCACCAGCCTGCCCTCGCCGCCGGGGAACAGTTTCGCGAACACCCCGACGAACTCGCGCTCGACGTCCAGCCACGCATCGGTGAACACCTGCAGGATCCGGGCGTCGACGTCAGCGACCACCCCGAGCAGGTCCTTGCGCGCGGTCTTGACGTCCTCGAGCTGGGTGGCCAGGAAGTTGTAGCGCTCCTCGAGCGCCGCAAACTCCTCCAGCGCAAGCGGATTGACCTTGCCGAGGGTCGCGAGGTCCCGCTCGGCCCGTTTGGCCCGCCGTTCCTGGGTCTCCCGGTCGTACGGCATCGGTGCCGGCGCCACCACCTGTTCGCCCCGCTCACGCGCCTGCTCGTACTCGGCCATCTCCAGGGCCGAGGGCGGCAGCGGTACGTCGGGTCCGTACTCCGCGACGAGGTCTTCCAGGCCGATGCCGTGCTGCTCCGAGATGGTCTCCTCGAGCTGCTCGATCCGCAGCGCGGCCTGAGCCCGGGCGACCTCGTCGCGGTGCACGGCGTCGGTGAGCGCGGTCAGCTGGCCGGTGTACTGCCGCACCCGCTCCTTGACCGTCTCCAGTTGCTGCGTCCGCTCCGTCCGCTGCCGGGTCAGCTCGTCGCGGTGCGCCACGGCGGCCGCGACCACCTGTTCCAGGTGAGCCGCCACCCGCTGGCCCGACTCGGCGACCGCGGCGGCGACGGCGGCCGCGTTCTGTCGCGCGGCCATGGCACGCTCGGCGCGGGCCCGTGCCTCGCGTTCCACCTGCGCCGCGCGCCGAAGCGAATCCGCCTTGCCGCGAACCGATTCCGCTCGTTCCTCGGCGGTCCGCAGCGTCAGCCGCGCTTCCATCTCCACGGACCGCACCTCGGCCAGCGCCGCGGCCGCGGCCTCCCGCTCGCCGCTGCTCGGGTCTCCTGCCGCGGGATCGCTGTCCAGCGACTGCTCCTGCTGGGCCAGCGCGAGGCGCTCCTCCAGCTCCCGCAACGACGCGACCGCCTCCTCACGGCGCGCCTCCGCCGCGGTGCGCTGGCCCGCCAGCCGATCGGACTCGGCGTGCGCGGCGCGGGCCACCTGACCGAGCCTGCCGAGCTGCTCGTAGATCGCCGACAGGGCCGCGTCGGACTCGTTGAGCGCGGCCAGGGTCTGCTCCGCGGACTCGGCGCGGAGCTCGCGTTCGGTGGTGGCCCCCGACAGCGCGGCGGAGAGCTCGTCCGCGCGCCGCTCGGCGTCCGCGAGGCCGGCCGTGGACGCGTCGATGGCCGACTGCACCTCGAGGGTGGAGGGTCGCCGATCGGAGCCACCGGTCATCCAGCCGGACCCGAGGAGGTCGCCGTCCCTGGTGACCGCGCGCAGGCCGGGCCGTCCTGCGACGAGGTCCACGGCCTCCTCGAGGGTGTCCACAACTGCCACCTCGCCGAGCAGCGCGCTCAGCGCTCCCCGCAGGTTGTCGGGATGTTCGACCAGGTCGAGGGCGCGCTGCGCGGATCCGGGCAGCGCGGCGTCGTCACGCGGCGACGCCGGGGCGCCATCCCCGACCACCAGTGCGGCCCTGCCTCCGTCGGCCTCCTTGAGCGCGGCGACGGCCGACCGCGCGGCCGCCACCGTCTGTGCCGCGATGGCGTCGGCGGCGGGCCCGAGCGCGGCGGCGATCGCGACCTCGTAGCCGTGCCGGATGCGGAGCATCCCGGCGAGCGGGCCGATCAATCCGTCCCCGGAACGATGTTCGATCAGCCAGGCGGCGCCGTCCTTCTGCTGCAGTCCGATCGAGAGCGCCTCGATCCTGGCCCTCAGCGACGCGACCTCCTGACCGGCGGCGCGCTCGGCGTCCTGCAGTTCGGTGACCCGGGCGGTGGCCGCCTCGAGCGCGGCGACGGCGCGTTCGTTCTGGGTGTCGAGCCCGAGTTCGCCCTCGTCGAGATCACCGATCTGCGCCTGCACGCCTTCGAATTCCGCCTGCGCCGCATCGCCGCGGGCGCGCGCGTCCTCGATGGCCAACGTCAGCCGCGCCATCTCGGCGTCGACGGAGTCCGCCCGGGTGCGGAGGGTGTCCACCTGGCCGGAGAGCCGGGCCAGGCCCTCACGACGGTCGGCGATGGCCCTGACCGCGGCCATGTGCGCCCGCTCGGCAGCGGCGGAGGCCTCTTCGTACTCGGTCAGCGTGTCCTTCGCGGCGTCGAGGGTGGCCCTGGCCATCTCGACCGCGGCCACCAGCTCCTCCTCCTCCGCCGCGACGCGTTCGGCCTGTGCCTCGAGCTGGTCGGGGTCCTGCCCGCGACTCGAGGTGGGCGCGCTGTCGAGGTGGCGGGCACGTTCGCTGGCGATCCTGATCGTGGCGTTGACCCGCTCGGCCAGCGCGGAGAGCTGGAACCATGTCTGACCCGCGGCCTCCGCACTCGGGGTCAGCCGGGCCAACGCCTGCTCGTGGGCACCGAGTTCAGCGGACGCCGCCTCGAGCTCGGCCTGCACGTGCTCCTGCTGGGCTCTGGCCATCGCCTCGTCCTTGGACTGCGACGCCAGCTCGGCCCGCCGGGTGACCAGGTCGTCGGCCACCAACCGAAGCCGGGCGTCGCGCAGGTCGGCCTGCACGGTCTGCGCGCGGCGCGCGACCTCGGCCTGCCTGCTCAGCGGTTTGAGCTGACGACGCAGTTCGGTCGTGAGGTCGGTCAGCCGGGCGAGGTTGGCCTGCATGGCGTCCAGCTTGCGGACGGCCTTTTCCTTGCGCTTGCGGTGTTTGAGGACGCCCGCGGCCTCCTCGATGAACGCGCGGCGATCCTCCGGACGGGACTCCAGGATGGCGGCCAGGCGGCCCTGACCCACGATGACATGCATCTCCCGGCCGATGCCGGAGTCGCTGAGCAGCTCCTGGACGTCCATCAACCGGCACGAGCTGCCGTTGATCTCGTATTCGCCCGCGCCGTCGCGGAACATCCTCCTGGTGATCGAGACCTCGGAGTACTCGATCGGCAGCGCGCCGTCGGAGTTGTCGATGGTGAGCGTCACCTCGGCGCGGCCGAGCGGGGGCCTGCCGGAGGTGCCTGCGAAGATGACGTCTTCCATCTTGCCGCCGCGCAGGGCCTTCGCGCCCTGCTCGCCCATCACCCAGGTGAGGGCGTCGAGGATGTTCGACTTGCCGGACCCGTTCGGTCCCACCACGCAGGTGATGCCCGGTTCGAACCGCAGAGTCGTGGCGGACGCGAAGGATTTGAAGCCCTTCAGCGTCAGACTCTTGAGATGCATGGCGAATGACGTTACTGCACCGCACCGACCGAATCGGCCATTGAACGCCGCGCCGGGGCGAGCACCAGACCTTCGCCCCGGCGCCCTCGAGTTACCCCCGGGCGCCGGGAACCGGGGAGCCCACCGTGAACTTCGCGCCGAACGGGTCGGTGACCTCCGCGGTCCGCCCGTACGGCATGTCCGTCGGGTCGTCCGCGGTGCCCCCGGCCGCTCGGGCAGCGGCGACGGCCGCGTTCGCATCGTCCACCTGGAACAGCGTGCCCCAGACCGATGCGGGCGCGCCCGGGTCTCCCATGATGCCGCCGATCTCGTGTCCGTCCGGTCGGCGTAGAAATGTGAAGTCCATACCGGGCAGGTCGTCGTTCCCATCGAGTGTGAAGTCGAACACTGCTGCGTAGAAGTCGCGGGCCGGGCCGGGTCTCGGCGTCACCAGGTCGTTGCGCAGCAGCGTGTTCGGCTCGTTCACCAACTCGCAGCCGACGTGCGCCTGCCCCTGCCACAGCCCGAACTGTCCGCCCGAGGGATCACGCATGATCGCCATCCGGCCCTGCCCCATCACGTCCATCGGTTCGACCAGCACGACACCGCCCGCGTCCCTGGAACGAGCGACCGTTTCGTCGACGTCGTCGGTTGCCAGGTAGACGTTCCACCAGAAATCGGTCGCGTTCTCGTCGGGGTTCGGCATAAGTGCGGCGACCTTCTTGCCCCGCAACAGACACATCGTGTACCGCCCGGATTCTTCGGGGCCGATGTCGAATTCCCAGCCGAAGACCTGCCCGTAGAACGACATCGCCCGATCCAGGTCGGGGATGCCCAGGTCGATCCAGGTAGGGGTGCCAAGCGGTTGGTTCGTCGTGACGGCGCTCATCGCTACTCCTCAACTGTCGGGTACGCCGTCGACGGTAGCCTTCGGCGCCGACACGGACCCTGCATTACTCTCCCCCGAGTGATCGATGATGTGACCAGTTCCAAGGGGCTCAGGGCGGGGGCCCTGAGCCTGACTTCCAGCGTGGTGATCGGGGTGGCCTCGGCCGGCCCCGCCTACAGCATCGCCGCCACCCTCGGCCTCGTCGTCGCCGCGGTCGGGCTGCAGGCCCCTGTGGTCGCGTTGCTCGCGTTCGTCCCGATCCTGTTCGCCGCGTTCGGCTACAAGGAACTCAACCGCGCCGACCCGGACTGCGGCACCACCTTCGTCTGGGCCACGCGTGCGTTCGGCCCGTCCTGGGGATGGATGGCCGGCTGGGCCATTGTGGTCGCGGACGTCCTGGTGATGGCGAGCATGGCCCAGGTCGCGGGCCAGTACACCTTCCTGCTGTTCGGCGCGGACGGGATCGGCCACGACGCGACCAGCGTCTGGGTGCTCCTGCTCGGCGTCGCGTTCATGCTCGCCATGACCTACCTGTGCTTCCGCGGCATCGACATCTCGGCTCGCTTCCAGTCGGTGCTGCTGACGATCGAGTTCGTCGCGCTTGTGGTGTTCGCGGTGGTCGCCCTCGTCCGAGTGTGGATGGGCAACGCGGGCGCGGCGGCCCTGACCCCACAGTGGAGCTGGTTCAACCCGTTCGAGATCGGTTCGTTCTCCACGTTCGTCAACGCGATCCTGCTGATGGTGTTCATCTACTGGGGCTGGGACTCGGTGGTGTCCGTCAACGAGGAGACCGTCGACAAGCGGAGCACTCCCGGTCGCTCCGCGGTCATCTCGACCGTCGTGCTCGTCTCGTTGTACGTGCTGGTGACGGTCGCCGCGCAGTCCTTCGCCGGTGTCGGCACCGAGGGCACGGGGTTGGCCAATCCCGAGCATTTCGACGACTTCTTCGCCGCGATCGGGACCGCGGTGTTCGGCGAGGGCCTGCTGGGACAGCTGCTCGTGCACGTCCTGCTGCTGATGATCCTGACCTCGGCGATCGCGTCGACGCAGACCACAATCCTGCCGACCGCACGCACCACCCTGTCGATGGGTGTGTTCAAGGCGCTGCCGGACAGCTTCGCGAAGGTGCATCCCCGCTTCCTGACACCCACGGTGTCCACCCTGGCGATGGGCGGGGTGTCCGCGGGGCTCTACATCGCGTTCAACTTCGTCTCCGCGGGCAACCTGATCTTCGATTCGGTCTCCGCGATCGGGATCGCCGTCGGCTTCTACTACGGCATCACCGGCGTGTCCTGCGCCTGGCTGTACCGCGACACCCTGCGCGACGGTCGACGCGAACTGTGGATGCGGGGCATCCTCCCGCTTCTCGGCGGCGCGATGCTGCTGTTCTCCGCAGGTTGGACGGCGGTCACCTCGTTCGCCTCGGACTACGGCGAGACCAGCTGGACGATGCCCTTCGCCCCGCACTGGCAGGTCGGTGGCGTGTTCATCCTCGGCGTCGGGTCGATGCTGTTGGGCCTGCCGCTGATGTGGTGGTGGCGCAGCCGCAACCGCGTGTTCTTCGACGGCGAGATCATCGAGCGCCGACTGCCCGGACCCGAGGCCCGCGACCGCGAGCCGGTCGCCTGAGGTCGCCCCGCTCCCCCTACGGCGGGTCAGTCGCGCTTGGCGGACGGCATGACCCGCTTGAGCACCTCGAGCATGGGGCGCTGATACCACGAACCGAGAACGCGCACCATGAGGTCCAGCCCGCGGGCATCGCCACCGACGAGCACCCGGGCCCGGTTCTTCGCGACGCCGTCGAGGATGATCTCCGCCGCCTTCTCCGGGCTCATCCTCAGCAGCTTCTCGTTGTAGAGCGCGGTCTCCGCCTCGTCCTTTGTCGGACCCGCGTGCCCGGCGTTGTTGGCGACGTTGGTCTTGACGCCTCCCGGGTGCACACACGTGACGCGCACGGGGTGTCCGCCTGCGAGCATCTCCAGTCGCAACGACTCGGTGAAGCCGCGGACCGCGAACTTCGCTGAGTTGTAAGCACTCTGACGGGGCAGGGCGAGAATGCCGTAGAGGCTGGACGTGTTGATCACGTGTCCGTCGCCCGACTCGATGAGATGCGGCAGGAAGGCCTTGGTGCCGTTGACGACGCCCCAGTAGTCGACGTCGACGACCCGCTCGATGTCCTTGAACTCGGATTCGAGAATGGTGCCGGAGAAGGCGATTCCCGCGTTGTTGTAGACCTGGTTGACGACGCCGAAATGCTCGACAACGGCATCGGCGTAGCGCAGGACCGATTCGCGTTCGGACACGTCGAGCCGGTCCGACCGCACGTCGGCGCCCAATTCCTCGAGCAGCGCGACGGTCGCGGCGAGACCATCGGTGTCCACGTCGGACACCGCGAGTCGCGCCCCGCGGCGCGCCAGACCGAGTGCCAGGGTTCGCCCCATACCGGAGCCTGCGCCGGTGACGACCGCGACACGGCCGGCGAATTCGCTCATGTCGCCAACCTACCCCCACCGTGGAAGTGGGGCGCCCCTACAGGATCGCGACCGCGACGATCAGACCGAGCGCGACGTGAGCGGCCGCCACGACGAGCACCTCGGGGGTGAAGCGCTCCTCGGCGAGCACCTCGCCGATGTCGATGCCGGTCACGAGCTCGATGAATCGCACGGAGAACACCTGCGCGACGATCCCCAACAGGCCGAAGACGAGCGTGTAGATCAGGCCCTCGACCAGCCGGCCGGAGGAGGCGTAGATCGCCAGCACGATGATCAGCGCCATGCTCACCATGCCCGCGGACGTCACGATCGCGGCGTTGGGCCTGCCCTCGCGCACCAGCGTCCGCAGATGACCGGGCGTGGTCCAGTCGATGGCGTAGAAGCCGAGGACCATCAGCACCAGACCGACGATCGCGTACAGCGCGATCGCGGAGACACCCCTGCCCAGATCGGACCAGTAGTCACTGCCGAGGGCCAGCACCTCAGTCGTCATCAATCGCTCCGTTTCGGTATGCGTCGGGTTCCAGAGTGCGGTCACGGCTGCGGGATCCGGTGCGGCACGAAGGCGGCGCCGTCATCGGTGATCAGCCCGGAGGTCTCCCTGATGCCGAGGCCCGCGGCGGTGTCGCCGACGATCCAGGCTCCGAGTGCCGGGCGCATGCCGTCGAATTCCGGTAGCGGGTCGAGCAATTGGTAGACAAAGCCCTCGTCGCCGTAGATGCCGCCGGTGGTCGTCTCCATGCCTGCCCCGACCACCGAGATGTTCGCGCCCTCCCGGCCGAGCCTGGGCTTGCGCACGTACTCGGTGAGCTCGTGCGGGTCATCGAGATAGGCGGGCAACAGGTTCGGGTGCCCGGGGTACATGCCCCACAGCACCGCCAGGATCGCCTTGTTGCTCAGCAGCGTCTTCCAGAGCGGCTCGATCCACATCGTCTCCGGGAGCAGCTCGAGGGCCTTCTTCCCGAAGTCGTCGTCGAGCACCCACTCCCAGGGGTAGAGCTTGAACAGGGTCGAGATAGGTGCCTCTTCGAGGTCGACGAACCGGTGCAGGTCCTCGTCGTAGCCGATCTCCTCGATCGCCAGCGCCACGGTGTTCAGTCCCGCCTCCGCCGCGGTCTCCTGGAGGTAGGCGACGGTGATGTTGTCCTCCCCGCTGGCATCCGCGGACGACCAGGAGAAGTGCGCCTCGTCGCCGGGCAACCGGTCGCGGATCGCTCCCCATCGCTCGACCAGCGCCTCGTGCAGCGAGTTCCACTGGTCGTCGTCGGGATGGGTGTCCTTGAGCCAATGCCATTGCAGGATTGACGCTTCGAGCAGCGTGGTCGGCGTGTCCGCGTTGTACTCCAGCAGCTTCGCCGGACGCCGACCGTCGTAACGGAGGTCGAAGCGACCGTAGACGTGCGGGTCGCCGCGGCGCCAGGACTCGGCGATCGGACCCCAGGTCCATTCCGGCAGACCGAAGTCCGCGAACCGTTCGGTGAGGATCACTTGCTCGACCGCGTTGAGGCACATCGAGTGCAGCAGTTCGACATCGGCCTCGATCGCCAGGATCTCGTCCATGTCGAACTCGTAGTGCACCGACTCGTCCCAGTAGGGCCGTGCGGTGCCGTCCCCGAGCCGGGCAGGGGTGCCGTAGACCAGCCCCTGGGACTCGACGATCTTCTGCCACCCCTGACGCGGGGTGGAACGAACTCTGCGCACGTCAGCTCCCGCCGCTGCCGGTCGACTTGCTGCCGAACCCGCCTCGTTGAACCGTGGTACCGGACTTGGTCAAGACGGTGGTGGACCCCTTGGGCGTGACGACCGTGCCGCCGGTCACCGTCGTGCCGACTCCGCCGGAACTCCCGCCGTAGTAGTAGCGGTACGGCGAGCCCGCGTAGATGAACATGCCCGCCATGGCGCCCGAGCCGGGAGACCCCGTCGTGCAGTACGACTCGTCGACCTCCACCTTGGTGTTCGGGTCGATACAGGTGGCCTGGACCTCGTCCGAGGACAGCGCGGTGTATCCGAGCGCGACCAGCCCGACCACGCCGACCACCGCGGCGCCGCCGATCAGGCCCTTGCGCCGCTTGCGACGGCGTTCCTCGGCCTTGGCCTCGGCCTCGGCCTCCAGTCGCTCCTGCTCGGCGCGTTCCTTGCGGGCCTTGTCCCTGGCTCGCGCCTCTCCGACGGTAGGCGGACGCGGCACGGTGGTACCGGGTTCCTGACGCCGTATCCGGCCGCCGCTCGGGGCCTGCGCGGCCTTGTCGCCGGCACCGGCCCCGTCCGCGCCGCCGGCATCGCCCGCACCGCTGCGGTCGTCCGGTTCGCCCTGATCCGGTCCCACTCGTCCATCCCCATCCTGTGACGTCATCGCACCGACGTCAGCGTTCGTCGAAACCGGTGAGATTTCCCGTTGCCCCCGACCAGCTCTCCACCACGAGATCGACCTGCCCTGGTGTCGAACCGGACCGGAGCAGCTCCAGCAGCAGCTCGCACTGCGGCCGGGGCCCCTCGGCGATCACCAGCACTCGGCCGTCCGGGCGATTGGTGGCATGCCCCACGAGGCCGAGTTCGAGTGCCCTCGACCGCGTCCACCACCGAAAACCCACGCCCTGAACGAACCCGTGCACCCAGGCGGTCAGGCGCACCTGCTCCGGTAGGCGCATCGGGGGCTCGCTCAGCTACTTCTTCGGCGGCGTGAGCTTGTGCACGCTGCCGTCAAAGCTGGTGGTGTACAACGCCGCCGGATCCCAGCCGGGGCCGGATCCGAACCGGACGGAGCTCGTAAGCGGCAGATCGGAGCCGATCTCGCAGGTGGATCCGGTGGCGGGGTCGACCCGAACGACCTTGCCCGCGCCGTTGAGCGCCATGTAGACGTTGCCGTCGGCTCCCACGGTGAGGTCGTCGCCCGCGTTGGTCGCACCGGATCCCGCGACCTTCAGAGTGCGCACCGAGCCCTTGAGATCGCTCGCGCTCAGCTCCCGGATCTCGGTGTTCGAGTCAAAGGTGTTGCCGACGTAGACGGTTGCGCCGTCCGCGGACGCGGCGAGGCCGTTGGCGGAGCCCAGGTCGGTGCGCACCGACGTCGGGGTGTGCGGCTGCGCGGCCGGAATGCGGATCAGACCCTGGTCGGACCCGAGGTTCCTGGTGACCAGCAGGTCACCGTTCGCCAGCCGGGCAAGGCCGTTCGGCATGGTCAGCCCCTTGGCCACCGTGGTCTGCTCGCCGGTGTCCAGGTTGAGGGACTCGACGGTGCCGTTCTTGCTGTTCGAAAGGCCGGCCATCGCGGTGTTCCCGGTGGTGAACAGGATGTTGTCACCGTTGAGAACGATGCCGCCCGGCCCGGTGAAGTCCGAGACCAGCGTGCCGGTCTTGCCCCCGGGGGACAGCGTGCGGATGGCTCCGTCGCCGAACAGGGTGCCCTCGGAAAGCAGCATCTTTCCGCGGCCGTCGAACGCCAGGTTCTCCAGCATCCCGAATCCACCGGCCACCTTGCTCGCCGTCCACGGCGTACACGACTGCGCGACAGCGGTGGTCGTGGTGGCGGACGGCGTCGTGGTCGCGGCGGCAGGCGCGGGCGCCGAGCTCGCGGGCGTCGACGTCGCGGTCGCCACGGTCGACGGTGCGGTGGTCGCGGGCGTCGCGACAGCAGCTGCCGTCGTGGTCGGCGCGGCGGCCGTGGTGGTCGTGGTCGTCGGCGCGGCGGCCGTCGTCGTCGGCGCGGCGGACGACGGCTCGGCCTGTCCCGGCAACGGCGAGGTCAGGCCGGGCAGCGAGAAGGGCGGCGCGACAGCGGTCGTCGTCGTGGCCGCCGGCTCCGTCGGGGTGGGAGCTGGCTGAGCGGGAGCGGGCTGGGCGACGGCGATCGGGGCACCCACGATCGCGCCGGTGGCCACCAGGGCACCGACCATCGCAACACGAGAGAGCAACATGGCGCCTATTTGATCACGAATCAGATTCAACCGTCAGGTTCACCACGGTGCCATTTTTCAGAGTACGTCCGACCGTGCACACCTTGTCCACGGATTTGAGCACAACGGTGAGCAGACGCTCCTGCGCCTCGGCGTCGAGTTCACTGAGATCGACCTGGAGGACCTCGTCCAGTCGGGGGTACACCTCGTTCTCACGGTCCGCCGCACCCGACACCCGGACTGTCGCGTCGTAGTTGTCCCCGAGCCTGCGCGAGAGCGGCAGGTCCGAGCTCATGCCGGTGCACGCGGCCAGCGCGATCTTGAGCAGCTCACCGGGGGTGAACACGCCCTCGACCCTCTCCGAACCGATCAGCACCTCGGCGCCACGGGAGCTGCGGCCCGTGTAGCGGCGCGTGCCGGTGCGCTCGACCCACAGCTCGGTGGACGCGGCGGGGACGGGAGCGGAACTCTGATCAGCCATACCCCGAATCCTGCCATTCGCCACCGACGGCCCTGCAGCCGACGTGCGACCTCAGCCCTCCCTCGCCGGGGTCGGACTGTGAAGATCCGGGCATCCTCCATCGGCTACACCTGGAAGCGGTACCCCATCCCGGATTCGGTGATCAGATGCTTGGGCTGCGAAGGATCCCGCTCCAATTTGCGGCGCAGCTGCGCGAGATACACACGCAGGTAGTGGGTTTCGGTGGCATACGACGGGCCCCACACCTCGCGCAGCAGCTCCTTCTGCCCGACCAGCTTGCCCTTGTTGCGGACCAGCATCTCCAGCATCCCCCACTCGGTTGGCGTCAGGTGCACCTCGCGCTCGTCCTTGATCACCCGCTTCGCGGCCAGGTCGACGGTGAACGACTCGGTCACCACCACCGGCTCGCCGACGTCGGTTGCCGCGGAGTGCCGCCGCACCGCGGCCCGCAGCCGTGCCAGGAACTCGTCCATGCCGAAGGGCTTGGTGACGTAGTCGTCGGCGCCCGCGTCGAGCGCCTCGACCTTGTCCGCCGAATCGGTGCGCGCGGAGAGCACGATCACCGGGGCGGTCGACCAGCCGCGCAGGCCGGCCAGCACCTCGATGCCGTCCATGTCCGGCAGACCCAGGTCGAGCACGATCACCTCGGGGTGCTTCTCGGCGGCGGCCCGCAGCGCCGCCGCCCCTGTCGCCGCGGTGGTCACCTCGTAGCCCCGCACGCTCAGATTGATCCGCAGTGCCCGCAGGATCTGCGGTTCGTCGTCGATCACCAGCACCCGTGTCACGCAGTCACCTTCCCGATCCCAGCCAAGTCCACCACCATTGTCAGCCCGCCGCCCGGCGTGTCCGTGGCACTGACGCTTCCCCCCATCGCCTCGACGAACCCGCGCACCACCGACAGTCCCAGGCCGACCCCTGTGGACATGTCGCGGTCACCGAGGCGTTGGAACGAATCGAAGATCTGCTCCTCCGCGCCTCTGGCGATCCCGGGTCCGGTGTCCGCGACCGTGATCAGCACCCGATCCTTCACGGGCGCGGCCGCGATCCGCACCATCGAGTCCGGTGCGTAGCGGAGTGCGTTGTCCATCAAATTCGCGAGCACCCGCTCGAGCAGCCCGCTGTCCGCCATCACCGCATTGCCGCCGACCTCGACCTTCACTCGGTCCGGGCCTGCCCGGCCGAATCCGGGCGCGCCCACCCCGACGCCGACCAGCGCGCGATGAACCACCTCTTCGAGGTAGACCGGACGCAGGGTCGGTCGCACCACGCCAGCGGCCAGCCGCGACGAGTCGAGCAGGTTGCCCACCAGATTGGTCAGCTGGTCGGCCGACTCCTCCACCGTGGCAAGCAGTTCCGCCGTGTCCTCAGGCGAGAACTCCACGTCGTCGCTGCGCAGGCTCGAGACCGCGGCCTTCACCGCGGCGAGGGGCGTCCGAAGGTCGTGGCTCACCGCGGACAGCAGCGACCGCCGCAGCCGGTCCGCCTCCGCGAGGGCCTGCGCCTTGCTGGCCTCCTCGGCGAGCTCGCTCTGCCGGATCAGCCCCACCGCCTGATTCGCGACGGCCAGCAGCACCCGTCGGTCGCGCGCGTGCAGTTCGTCGCCGCGCAGCGCCAACGCGTACTCGCCGTCGTTGACCTCACACACGGTGTCGGCCTGGTCGACCTCCGCGGGCGGATTCGGTCCCACCGAGCTCACCACCCCGTGCCCGCGGCGGATCATGCTCACCGACTGTTGGGCGTACGTCTCTTTCACCTTCTCCAGCAGCGCGGGCAGGTCGGCGCCGCGCAGCACCGACCCCGCGAACAGGGCGAGCAGTTCCGCCTCCTTCGATGCCCGGCGCGCCTCCCGTGCCCGCTTGGCGGCGGCGTCCACCAGGACGGCCACCGCGACCGCGATCACCAGCAGCACCACCGTGGTGATGAAGTTGTCCGGCTCGGCGATCGTGAAGCTGCGCAGCGGAGGGGTGAAGAAATAGTTGAGGAGCAGGCCCGAGATCAGCGCGGAAAGGGCGGCGGGCGCGACGCCGCCGAGCAGGGCGACGAGGAGCACCACGATGAAGAACAGTGCGCTCTCCCCGCCCCACCCGAATGACCGGTTGACCACGCCCATGACCAGCGCGGCGGCCGAGGGCACCAGGACCGCGGCGACCCAGGCCAGTATCTTTCGCGAACGGGTGCCGACCGGGGTCAGCCTGCGGGGAGTGCTCGACTCACCGTGCGTGACCATGTGCACGTCGATCGATCCGGACTCCTGCACGACGGCCGCGCCGATGCCCTCGTCGAAGATGCGGGCCCAGCGCGACCGTCTCGAGGTCCCCAGCACCAGCTGGGTCGCGTTGGCGGCTCGCGCGAACTCGAGCAGCGTCGACGGCACGTCGTCGCCGACCACGCTGTGCAGGCTCGCGCCGATGCTGGTCGCCAGCTTGCGCACCTTGCCCATCTCCGGCGCGGACACCCCGGCCAGCCCGTCGCCGCGCACCACATGCACGACGATCAGTTCGGCACTGGACTTCGAGGCGATCCGGCCGGCCCGGCGCACGAGGGTCTCCGACTCCGGCCCCCCGGTGACGGCCACCACCACCCGCTCCCTGGCCTCCCAGGTGTCCGTGATCTCGTTCTCCGCGCGGTACTTCGCCAGCGCCGCGTCCACCTGGTCGGCTACCCACAACAGCGCGAGCTCGCGCAGCGCGGTGAGGTTGCCACGGCGGAAGTAGTTGCTCAGCGCCGCGTCGACCTTCTCCGCGGCGTAGATGTTTCCGTGGGAGAGCCTGCGGCGCAGTGCCTCCGGGGTGACGTCCACGAGCTCGACCTGGGTGGCGGCACGCACCACCTCGTCGGGGACGGTCTCCCGCTGCGTCACCCCGGTGATCTGCTGGACCACGTCGTTGAGACTCTCGAGGTGTTGCACGTTGAGCGTGCTGAGCACGTCGATACCGGCGGCGAGCACCTCCTCGACGTCCTGCCACCGCTTCTCGTTCCGGCTGCCGGGGGTGTTGGTGTGGGCCAGCTCGTCGACCAGCACCAGTGCCGGCCTACGGCGAAGGACCGCGTCCACATCCAGTTCGGGCATTGTGGTACCGCGGTAGTCGATCAGCTTCGGCGGCACCACCTCGAGGTCGCCGATCTGCGCGGCCGTGCGGGCGCGGCCGTGGGTCTCCACCACGGCCGCGACCACATCGGTGCCCCGTTCGCGACGGCGATGGGCCTCGCCGAGCATCGCGAACGTCTTGCCCACCCCGGGGGCGGCGCCCAGGTAGATGCGCAGCTCACCGCGCCTGCCCTCGCCCCCGGAACCGGTACCGCTCACTCCGTCATCATCCACCAGTTGGCACTTCAGTCGCAGGAAGGCGCGGTCAAGCCCAGTGCGAGGTTCAGCTCGAGCACGTTGACCCGTTCCTCGCCGAGCAGGCCGAGCTGGCGGCCCTCGGTGTGTTCGTCGACGAGCTGACGCACCCGCTGCTCGTCGAGCCGGTTCACCTCGGCGACCCTTGGCACCTGGATCTCGGCGTACGCCGGGCTGATGTGCGGGTCGATGCCGGACCCGGAACCGGTCACCGCGTCGACGGGAACCTGGTCGGGGCGCACGCCCTCCCGCTCTGCGATCGCCGTCCGGCGCTCGGCGATGAACGTCGCCAGGATCTCACTGCTGGGACCCTGGTTGGTCGGCAGCGCGGTCGCCGGGTCGCCGGGCGCGAACGGGTCCTCATCGGAGACCGAGCCGGTGACCCTGTTGTGGAAGAACGGATCCGGCGCACCGGACTCCACCTGCGGATCCACCCCGACCCAGCGACTGCCGACCACGCATCCGTTGCTGTCGCGCACCGGCGAGCCCTCCGCGGATCCCGAACTGATCCGGCCCACACCCCACACCGCGGCAGGGTAGATCACCCCGAGGATCACGGTGAGCGCGAGCAGGACCAGCAGGCCGGCCCACACCTGCTTCACGAAACCGATTGTGAATCGCATTCAAGCTCACCCAATTCCAGGAATAAGTCGTACTACGAGGTCGATCAGCCAGATGCCGATGAACGGCGTGATCACGCCGCCGAGCCCGTAGATCAAGAGGTTTCGGCCCAGCAGCTGCGAGGCCGAGGACGGCCGGTATCGCACACCCTTGAGCGCCAACGGGATCAGCGCCACGATCACCAGCGCGTTGAAGATCACCGCCGACACGATCGCCGACTGCGGCGTCGCCAGACGCATGATGTTGAGCGTGTCGAGTTGCGGGTAGATCCCGCTGAACAGCGCGGGCAGGATGGCGAAGTACTTCGCCAGGTCGTTGGCCAGGGAGAAGGTGGTCAACGCCCCGCGGGTGATGAGCAGCTGCTTGCCGATTTCCACCACCTCGATGAGCTTGGTGGGATCCGAATCCAGATCCACCATGTTCCCGGCCTCCTTGGCCGCGGAGGTGCCGGTGTTCATCGCCACGCCCACGTCGGCCTGGGCCAGTGCGGGAGCGTCGTTGGTGCCGTCACCGGTCATCGCGACAAGACGGCCACCCCGCTGCTCCTTGCGGATCAGCTCGAGCTTGTCCTCCGGGGTCGCCTCCGCCATGAAGTCGTCCACCCCGGCCTCGGCCGCGATCGCCTTGGCGGTCAACGGGTTGTCGCCGGTGATCATCACCGTGCGGATGCCCATGGCCCGCAGCTCGGCGAACCGCTCGGCGATGCCCGGCTTGACCACGTCGGAGAGCTGGATGACACCGAGGACCCTCGGGCTCCCCGCCTCGACCACGGCCACCACCAGCGGCGTGCCACCGACCTGGGCGATCTCGTTGACGGTGTCGGTCACCGCGGGGGCCACACCGCCCCCCTGCTCCCGCACCCACGACAGCGTGGCGTCGCTGGCACCCTTGCGGATCTGCATTCCGTTGAGGTCGAGACCGCTCATCCGGGTCTGTGCGGTGAACGGCACGAACTCGCCGTTCTTCTCCGCCTCGGACGGCTCAGCGGCGAGCCCGAAGTCCTTGGCGCACAGCTCCACGATGCTGCGTCCCTCGGGTGTGCCGTCCGCAAGGCTGGACAGTCGCGCGGCTTCCGCGAGCTCCCCCGCGATGACCCCCGGAGCGGGGTGCAGGGCGGTGGCCCTGCGATTGCCGTAGGTGATGGTGCCGGTCTTGTCCATCAGCAGCGTGTCGATGTCGCCCGCCGCCTCGACCGCGCGGCCCGACATGGCCAGTACATTGCGCTGCACCAGTCGATCCATGCCCGCGATGCCGATGGCCGAGAGCAACGCGCCGATGGTCGTCGGGATGAGGCAGACGAGCAGCGCGATCAGCTTGATCGGGTCCTGCTCCTGGCCCGCGTACATGCCCATCGGACCGATGGCGACCACGGCCAGCATGAAGATGATGGTCAGCGAGGCCAGGAGGATGTTCAGCGCGATCTCGTTGGGCGTCTTCTGCCGCGCGGCGCCCTCGACGAGGGCGATCATCCGGTCCACGAAGGAGTGTCCCGGCGCCGCCGTGATCTCGACGACGATCCGGTCGGACAGCACGATGGTGCCGCCGGTCACCGCACAGCGGTCGCCGCCGGACTCGCGGACCACGGGCGCGGATTCGCCGGTGATGGCCGACTCATCCACGGTGGCGATGCCCTCGACGACGTCGCCGTCGCCGGGGATCACCTCTCCAGCGACCACGACCACCCGATCACCGACCACCAGCTCCGCGCCCGGGATCGACTCGACGGCACCCCCTGCGGTGATGCGGTGAGCAGTGGTGTCCTGCTTGACCTTCCGCAGACTTGCCGCCTGGGCCTTGCCGCGCCCCTCGGCGACGGACTCAGCCAGGTTCGCGAAGAGCACCGTGAACCACAGCCAGGCCGCGACCACCCAGGAGAACACCGACGGGTCGGCGATCGCCATCACTGTGGTGACGACCGAGCCGACGAGCACGACGAACATGACGGGGTTGCGCGCGAGGTGCCGCGGGTCGAGCTTGCGGACCGCGCCTGGCAGCGACGTGAGCAGCTGCCTCGGGCTGAAGATCCCGCCCTGCACCCGGTTCTGGTGGTGCTGCTCGTCCCCCACGCCTTCCCCGGATCGCGGGGCGACGTCGGGTCGTTCGGTTGTGTTCACACTCATTGCAGAGCCTCCGCGATCGGGCCCAGAGCCAGGGCCGGGAAGAATGTCAGCGCCGCGACCAGGACGACGGTTCCGGTGAGGAGTCCGGCGAACATCGGGCCTGCGGTGGGCAGGGTGCCTGCGCCAGGCGCCGTCTTCTTCTGCGACGCCAACGATCCGGCGAGCGCGAGCACGAAGATGATCGGCAGGAAGCGTCCGAGCAGCATGCAGACGCCGAGCGAGGACTGGAACCAGTCGCTCGTCACGGTCAGGCCACCGAAGGCGCTGCCGTTGTTGTTCGAGGCCGAGGCGAACGCGTAGAGCACCTCGGAGAAACCGTGGATGGAACCGGGCGTGCCCGGATCTCCGCTGTTGCCCTGGTATCCGGTGGTGGACGACAGGATGACCGTGATTCCGGTGCCGATGAGCACCAGTGCGGGCATCACGAGCACCGAGAGCGCCGCCAGGGTGATCTCCCGCTGCCCCAGCTTCTTGCCGAGGTACTCGGGGGTGCGGCCGACGAGCAGTCCACCGACGAACACGGCGATCAGCGCCAACACGAGGATGCCGTACAGGCCGGTGCCGACGCCGCCGGGCGCGATCTCGCCGAGCAGCATGTTCAGCATCACCGCGCCGCCGCCGAGGGGCGACATGCTGTCGTGCGCGGCATTGACCGCGCCGGTGGACGTTCCCGTGGTGCTGACCGCGAACAACGCGGTGCCGGGGATCCCGAATCGGACCTCCTTGCCCTCCATCATGCCGCCGGCCGCGGTGGCCGCGACGCCGCGCTGACCGGATTCGGCGGCGAGGGTCACTGCGAGCAGGCCTGACCAGAGGATGCCCATGACGGCCAGCAGGGTCAGGCCCTGCTTGCGATCGCCGACCATGGTGCCGAAGGTGCGGGTCAGCGCCACCGGGATGAGCAGGATCGCGATGATCTCGACGACATTGCTCAGCGGGGTCGGATTCTCGAAGGGATGCGCCGAGTTCGCTGCGAGGATGCCGCCACCGTTGGTGCCGAGCTCCTTGATGGCCTCCTGCGAGGCCACCGGCGCGAGCGCGTTGGTCACGGAGTTCCCGTCGAGGCCGGTCGAGGTGAACCCGGAATCGAAGGACTGGATCACGCCCTGGCTCAACAGGATCAGCGCGATGACGAACGAGATGGGGAGCAGGATCCGAATGCAGCCACGGGTCAGATCCACCCAGAAATTGCCGATCTCGCCGCCGCGGGAGACCCGGACGAAGCCGCGGATCAGCGCGGCCGCGACCGCCATCCCGACGGCCGCGGAAACGAAGTTCTGCACCGCGAGGCCGATCGGCTGGGTCAGGTTGGACATCGTGGTCTCGGGCGCGTAGGACTGCCAGTTGGTGTTCGCCACGAACGATGCGGCGGTGTTGAACGCCATCGCCGGGCTCACTCCGGACAGGTCACCGCTGAGCGGGAGCACGCCCTGGATGCGCTGCAGGAAGTAGAGGAACAGCACGCTCGCGGCCGAGAAGCCGAGCAGGCTCCCGGCGTAGCCGTACCAGGTCTGGTCGGTGCGGGCGTTGATGCGGCAGAGCCGGTACAGAACCGTCTCGATGCGCAGATCCCCGGAGCGGAGATCGGTGTCGGTGGTGTAGACCTTGGCCATGTAGTCACCGACGGGGACATACAGAATCGCTAGCACGGCGATCACCAGTGCTATCTGCAGTCCCGCAGCAAGCGCGGGATTCATGTGTCAGAACCTCTCGGGGTCAAGAAGCGCGATCAGCAGGTAGATCACGAGGGCCGCCGCGATGGCGATCAGGATGACGCTCAGCGTCCCGGCGGCGGTCACTGCGCACGCTTTGTCTGCAGCCCGCGCAGCACCAGCGCGCAGAAGCCGAAGGTGCCGAAGATGAGCGCCACGTAGGCCAGATCAGCCATGACAGTTCCTTTTCGAAAGTCACACGCGCGCCGTCCATCGGCGTGCGCCGTCCCTGATTTCGGGCACAGTGCAGCGTGCTCCCGGACGGGGACGAATTGGGACTTCCTTACGGCTCGCTAACACCACTACCTGGGCTGTTGACGCCTTCTTTACGCGGGTGCGATCGCTGTCACGTAGCCGGAGTGCGCGAGCCGCAGCACCGATGCGGGCACCGGGGTGTCCCCGTCCACCCATGGCGCCGGGATCGGTGTGCCCGCAACGGTCCGCAACGGCACCACGCCCGCCCAGGCACCGCCGTCCCCGCTGGGAGCGCTCGGCGGGGCGTTGCGCACCTTGACAGTCCACCCGCCCGCGGTGATCGGCAGCGCGATGGTCAGCGTGGCCGCGAGCTCCTTCTTGGTGTGGCCGCGCACCTCCGCACTCCGTCCCGGGATCAGGGCGTCCGAAAGCGCGTTCAGCGCGTCGGCGGACTCGTCCCGCGTCAGCGCGGTCAGGTGCCCGCGGACCACTGCGGATCGGTAGTTGGCCGAGGAATTGAAGAGGTTGTCCGCCACCACGATTCCGTCGAGCATGGCGACGCACAGCGCGGCGGGTGCGCCCGCGGCGACCTGGCGCAGTGCCCCGGCGCCGGTGGAGCCGTGCAGGATGATCCGGTCGCCGTCCCTGGCGTAGAGCATCGGAACCGCCCACGGCATGCCGTCGACGACGGTGGCGAGGGTGCCCACCGCCGCGGCGTCGAGCACCTCGTCGAGCCGGCTTCGTTCGAGCATCGAGCGTTCGGGGTGTCTGTTGATCTTGTCCACGCCACCAGCCTCGGACAATTCTGGCGCATTCAACAGGTCCAGAATCCTCAGTTCATACAGA
The DNA here is from genome assembly GCF_001894865.1 of Rhodococcus maanshanensis NBRC 100610. Lineage (GTDB taxonomy): Bacteria > Actinomycetota > Actinomycetes > Mycobacteriales > Mycobacteriaceae > Rhodococcus_G > Rhodococcus_G maanshanensis. The sequence goes on from NZ_BCXA01000006.1 coordinate 85,847, forward strand.
CCAGTATTATCATCGGCCCATGGCCCGCCACCCCCGCGACGTCCAACTGACGCTGACGCTGCCGCCCACCGGCGCGGCACTCCGGCACCGCATCGCGGAGGCGATCATCGACGCGATCCGGCTCGGCCGGCTCCACCCCGGCGATGCACTGCCGCCGACCAGGGCGCTCGCGGCCGAGCTGGGCGTGGCCAGGGCAGGCGTGGTCGAGGCCTATGACGAACTCTGCGCGGCCGGATATGCCTGCGCGCGGCCGGGATCCGGGACCCTGATCGCGCCGGGCGCCGACGCCGCGGCCGCGGCGGGCGCCGGTTCCCACGTGTCGGACCGGCCGACACCGGTCCCGGACACCGAACCGACAACGGCGGCCCCGACCTGGGACCTGACCCCGGGCTGCCCGGACACCGGCCTCATCTCCCCCGACGACTGGCGGCGCGCCTGGCGCACGGCGGCGGCGGCACCGATCCACCCGCGCTCGGCAGGCCCGACCGGCCATCCGGAGCTGCGCCACGCGCTGGCCGTGCACCTGCGCCGTACCCGCGGGATCCTCGCGCACCCGGACGAACTGGTGCTCGTCCCAGGAGTCGACTCCGCGCTACGCACCCTCGCCGCGGCCGCCGACCTGGCCGGACGCGACATCGCCTTCGAGGAACCGGGGTACCGCAATGCCCGGCGAGCGCTCGAGATGTCGGGCGCCCGGCTACGACCGGTCGGCATCGACGCCGATGGCCTGGACCCGGCGGCGCTCCGCGATACCGATGCGGCCGTGTATTGCACTCCGGCACACCAGTATCCGCTCGGCGCCCGGATGCCGGTGACCCGTCGCGCCGATCTGCTGGCCCGGGCGGCCGAGTCGGGAACACTGATCATCGAGGACGACTACGACGGCGAGTTCCGCTACGACGTCTCGGCGCTGCCCGCCCTGCGGAGCGTCGAGGGCGGCCGGGAGCACGTCGCGTACATCGGCACCGCCTCGAAGATCATCTCGCCCTCGATCCGCCTGGCCTGGCTGCTCCCCCCGCCCGCCCTGCTCCAGCGGGTGCACGATGCGTTGCGCCGCACCGGCGAGAACTGTTGCGGGGTCACCGGCCTCGCGCTGGCCCACTTCATCGAATCCGGGGCGCTCACCCGGCACCTCGCCCGGGCGTCGCGCACCTACTCGGCGCGGCGGGCGGCTCTTGTCGACGCGCTGAGGAGCCGACCGGCCCTGATGGACCGGCCGGGGATTCACCTGGCCGGCATCGAGGCAGGGCTGCACATGGTGCTGCGCCTGCCGGACCGCGCCGACGACGACGCCATCGCCGCGGAGCTCGGCACCAGGGGCATCGCGGTGCCCGGGCTGGGTCCGTACCGTACCGACGCCGCGGGCCCACGGGGCCTGATGTGCGGGTACGCGCAGTTACCCGAGTCCCAGGCCGACGCCGTCGCGGGGGCGATCGCGGACGTGGTCGGCAGGCATCTCGACCGCTGACTCACGCCTGCTCATCCGGCTCCTGCTCGAGAACCTTCTCCAGGAAGTCCTTCAGCTCCTGGATCGCCGACGCCCCAGGTATGGAACTGAGGCTGGCCAACGCCGCGTTCAACGCAGCCAGGAGGGCTCGAAAGATTTGCCGTCTGATCGTCCCGCCGCCGCGGACGACCCCCATCACCTCGCCGCGGCCTGCCAACTCGATCACCGAGAGCTTGAAATCGCGCATGGCGCCGTCCCAGCCCGCCGACCCCAACGCGGCGATCACGGCGTCGGCGGGGAACTCCGTGTTCTGGCCACTGAGGGTACGGAGCGCCTCCGCGCCCTGGTTCGCCACGAGTTGTTCGACGGCCGAGGCGAACTGGCTCCGGAGGCCCTCGTCGGGCACCACGGCTGTCTCAACGCCGCGGTCGTCGCCAAGGGTCGCATCCGGCTGCGCCGACCAGCGCAAGACCAGCAGGACATCGTCGACGAGCTGGCGCACGATGAGCATGTCGTCGTAGTCGGCCACGGGACCTCCTCGCCGAAGGACACTCGCCAGTGTGCGCGTCGCGGGTGGGGCCTACAAGCCTCGCGGCCTCGGCTGACACTTCGGGCAGCTGTAGGAGGACCTGTTCATGAACTTCTCCCGCCGGATGGGCGCGCCACAGCGCGGGCACGGACGGTCCTCGCGGCCATAGGCGGACAGCGACCGGTCGAAGTAGCCGGACTCCCCGTTCACGTTGACGTACAGCGCATCGAACGAGGTACCGCCCTGCGCCAGCGCCTCGCTCATCACCTCGGTGACCGAGGCGAGTAGCAGGCGCACCTGCGGTCGGGTCAGCCGGTCCGCGGGCCTGTTCCCGTGAATCCCGGTGCGCCACAGCGCCTCGTCGGCATAGATGTTGCCGACCCCGGACACCACAGTCTGATCGAGCAGGATCCGCTTGATCTCGCTGCGCTTGCCGCGGATCGCCGCGACCACCGCCTCGCCGTCGAACCCGGGGTCGAGCGGGTCCCGCGCGATGTGGGCGACCGGCTCGGGCAGCGCCGCGCCGTCCACCTCCACCATGGGGGCGAGCACCCAGCCACCGAAGGTGCGCTGATCGACGAAGCGGAGTTCGGTGCCGTTGTCCAGCGCGGCCAGGATCCGCAGGTGCTTCTCGCGGGTGGCGCTCGGCGGCTGGACCAGCATCTGCCCGCTCATCCCGAGATGGACGACAACCGCGAGATCGCCGGGCGCCAATTCGAGCCAGAGGTACTTTCCGCGGCGCCGGGCACCCGTGACCGCCAGACCGGCGAGCTGCGCCGCCAGATCGTGACCGCCGAGGACGTGCCTGCGGACCGCACGGGGGTGCAGGACCTCGACGGCATCGATCCGGGATCCGACGACGTGGGACTCGAGCCCGCGCCGGACCACCTCGACCTCGGGCAGCTCCGGCACGGCGTCAGCCGACCTGGTCGGAGTCGCCCTCCGAGAGGGACTTCCAGGCGGTACTCGCCGCCTTCTGCTCGGCTTCCTTCTTCGACCGCCCGACACCCACGCCGAGCGCGTCCCCCGCGACCATCACGGTCGCGGTGAACTCCTTGTCGTGGTCGGGACCGGTCGCGCTGATCTCGTAGACCGGCACGCCCTGCCCGCGCTCCGCGGTCAGCTCCTGGAGGCTGGTCTTCCAGTCGAGGCCCGCGCCCAGCTTGGGCGCGCGCTCGAGGAGATCACCGAACAGCGAGAGCACGACGGTCCGCGCGGTGTCGATGCCGTGCTGCAGGTGCACGGCGCCGAGCAGCGACTCCATCCCGTCGGCCAGGATGCTCGCCTTGCCGCGGCCCCCGGTCATCTCCTCGCCCTTGCCGAGCAGCAGATGGGCGCCGAGGCCACCCTCACCGAGATCGCGGGCGACCTCCGCAAGGGCGTGCATGTTGACGATGCTGGCCCTGATCTTGGCCAGCTCACCCTCGGACTTGTCCGGATGCGCGACGTAGAGCTTCTCGGTGATGGTCAGACCGAGCACCGAGTCGCCCAAGAACTCGAGCCGCTCATTGGTCGGCAACCCGCCGTTCTCGTACGCGTACGAGCGGTGGGTCAGCGCCAGCGTGAGCAGCGGTTCGTCCAGGACAACGCCAAGAGCGGCGAGGAGGGAATCATGCTCCCCCTCGCCGCCGGCGGGTGCTGCGTTGCTACTGCTTGTCACTGCGCGACTAGACCGCAGCGGTGACCTGACGACCCTTGTAGGTGCCGCAGGACGGGCACGCAATGTGGGGCAGGGTCTTCTCGCCACAGCCACGGTTCGGGCAGGTGATGAGGGTGGGCACAGTGGTCTTCCACTGGCTACGACGCGACCTGGTGTTGGATCGCGACATTCTGCGCTTGGGGACAGCCACTTCTACTTCTCCTCGGCTTCGGTGTTCACACGACTCGTGCTGGGCTGGGATGATGCATCCTCAGCGTCGAACTTCCCCGCGAGGGCAGCCCAGCGAGGATCAAGTATCTCATGCCCATGCCCAGATTCTGCAATCGCCAGGCGAACCCCACATTCGGGGCACAGTCCCTGGCAATCTTCGCTGCACAACGGCTGCAGCGGAAGTTCCAGCCCAGCCGCATTCACGATGACCGGTTCGAGATCGATCAGGTCGTCGATGATGCGGTAGATCTCGTCTTCTTCGGTGGTCGCCTCGGTGGTGCTGTTCGGGTATGCGAACAGCTCGGTAAGGTACAGGTCGAGTTCGCCGTCGAACGGTTCGAGGCAGCGCGAGCACTCCCCCTCGGTGGCCGCTCGGACGGTGCCGGTGACCAGCACGCCCTCCGAGACGGACTCAAGGCGCAGGTCGAGTTCGACCTCACCGCCGACCGGCACCGCGATCATGTCGAGGCCGATCCGGGAGGCCGTCGGCACCGTGCGGGTGACCGTGCTCATCGACCCGGGGCGACGCCCGAGGCTGAGGGTGTCCAGCACGAAGCCGCCGTCGTGGCGACGGGGCGAACCGGAACGATGCGAGGACACGCGAATACTCTTTCGTCAGCGAAGAAGGGAATGGGCAACCACTCCACGATACGCGACGGCGTGCCCCGAGCGGAAATCTGCGCGGCGGCTACCGGTGCCGGCTCGACCGGCTCGGTCGCTCGTCGGGCTCGTCGTAGTCGGGGATCCCGGAGCCGGTCCGCAGCTGCTGGCGGCCCCGCCCAACGGAGCGGATGGTCCCGCTGAGGAACTCCTCGAACTCCGCGAGCTTGCCGTCGACGTACAGGTCGCATTCGCCCCGCAGCCGGTCCGACTCGGCGTGCGCGGAGTCGATCACCCGCGCCGACTCGGCGTGCGCGGCCTGCACGACCTCGGTCTGCGACACCAGCCGCTCCTGCTCGGCGCGGCCGTCCGCGACCGACCGTTCGTGTGCGGCGCGGCCGGATTCGACCAGGCGCTCCGCCTCCGCCGCGGCCCGTCCGGTGAGGGTGTCGTACTCGTGCTGGCCCTCCGCGACGGTCCGGTCGGCCTCCTCGCGCGCGTCGGCGACCAGCTCATCGGCGTGTGCCTGCGCCTCGGAGACCATCCGGTCGGCCTTCGCCTTGGCGTCGGCGAGGATCCGGTCGGCGTTGTCGCGCGATTCGGCGAGGGTGGCCGCGGCCTCGGCGTCCGCGCTCGAGACGGCCTGCTCGGCGTGCGCCCGAGCGTCACCGACGAGCTTGTCGCGGTGGTCGAGCACGTCCTGCGCGTCGTCGAGCTCGCCGGGAATCGCCTCTCGGACGTCGTCGAGGAGTTCGAGGACGTCGCCGCGGGGCACGACGCATCCCGCCGTCATCGGGACCCCGCGCGCCTCTTCCACGATCGCGACGAGCTCGTCGAGCGCCTCGAATACCCGATACACGCCAAACCCCAATCGTCGACGACGGCTTACGGGACCAGTCTGCCCGTCACGCCGCTCACGGGCGCGCCGCCACGCCCAGTGTGTCGAGGATCAACCGCTATGCGGTATCGCCTGCGCGGCTCGCCGCGGTCGACTCCGCGGCACGTTCCGCCAGCCGGGCCAGCAGCCGCTCGTGCACCTTCGCGGGCAGCATGTCCGCGACATCGCCGCCGTAGGTCGCCACCTCCTTGACCAGCGAACTGGAGAGGTAGCTGTAGCGCGGGTTCGTCGCGATGAAGAGGGTGTCGACGCCGGTGAGCTTGTGGTTCATCTGCGCCATCTGCAGCTCGTAGTCGAAGTCGTTGGCGCCGCGCAGGCCCTTGACGATCGCGCTGGCCCCGTTGGCCTTTGCGTAGTCGACGAGGAGTCCCTGCCAGGAGTCGACCCGGACGTTCGGCAGGTCCGCGACGGCCTCGCGCAGCATCTCGAGGCGTTCGTCGATGCTGAACAGCCCCTTCTTGTTCTTGTTGATCATCACCGTGACGATGACCTCGTCGAACTGAACCGCCACCCGGCCGATCACGTCGAGATGGCCGTTGGTGATGGGATCGAAGGACCCGGGGCAGACCGCACTGCTCATGACTGCAGACCGTAACAGGCGATCTCGATCCGGGTCTCGCCGTACTTGCGCACCCGGTCCGCCGACAGGCCGGCAGGCCACACCGTCTCCGGCGATCGCGACGACCGCTCGAGCACGACCAGCGAGTCCTCCCCGATCCAGCCCCCGCCGACGAGCGCGCCGAGCACCGACCCGACCTCGTCCTCGCCCATCGCGTACGGCGGGTCGAGGAAGACCAGGTCGTACTCGCGGTCGGGGCTGCCCGCGACGACCGCGGCCACCGGCGACGACCGCACGACGGCGCCGGGCAACCCGAGCGTCGCCACGTTCTCGCGCGCCACCGCGGCCGCCTTCGCGTCCGACTCGACCAGCACCACGTGCTCGGCGCCCCGCGAGAGCGCCTCGAGGCCAAGCGCTCCCGATCCCGCGAACAGGTCGAGCACGGCGGCGCCGTCGAGGTCCATCCTGGCGTCGAGCGAACTGAACAGCGCCTCGCGCACTCGCTCCGAGGTGGGCCGGGTGCCCTTGGGCGGGACCCGGAGCCGGCGCCCACCCGCGGCGCCGGCGACGATCCGGGTCACTGCGGCCCGTCCTCCTCCGTCGACACCACGGAGATCACGGCCAGCAGGTCGCCGCCCTCGACCTGCTGCACGGGGGTGATCGCGAGCCTGCTCACGACGCCACCGCGGGTGGCGGTGATCGCCGCCTCCATCTTCATCGCCTCGATCGTCGCGACGGTGTCGCCAGCGGCGACCTTCTGCCCCTCCGCCACGACGAGGGTGACGACGCCCGCGAACGGCGCGGCCACGTGGCCCGGGTTGCCCCTGTCCGCCTTCTCCGCGGCGGGGATCTCGCTGGCGATCGAGCGGTCACGCACCGACACCGGCCGCAGCTGGCCGTTGAGGATGCACATCACCGTGCGCATGCCGCGCTCGTCGGGCTCGGAGATCGCCTCGAGTCCGATGAGCAGCTCGACACCGGGAGCCAGCGCGACCCGGTGCTCCTCGCCGCGCCGCAGGCCGTAGAAGAACTGGTTCGCCGACAGCCGCGAGGTGTCGCCGTACTTCTCGCGGTGCTCGAGGAACTCGCGGGTCGGTCCGGGGAACAGCAGCCGGTTGAGGGTGCCGCGGCGCTCGGCCGGAGAACCGTCGAGTCCGGCCTGGTCGTCCGCGGTCAGGGGCGTCTCGGGCTTCGCCTCGCCACGGCCCTCGAGCGCCCTGGTCCGGAACGGCTCCGGCCAGCCGCCTGCCGGGCTGCCCAGTTCGCCGCGCAGGAACCCGATCACCGACTCCGGGATGTCGTATCCGGCGGGGTTCTCCGCGAATTCGTCCGTCGACACACCCGAGCCGACGAGGTGCAGCGCCAGGTCGCCGACCACCTTGGAGGACGGGGTCACCTTCACCAGGCGACCGAGCATCCGGTCCGCAGCCGCGTACTTCGCCTCGACCTCCTCGAACTGGTCCCCCAGCCCGAGCGCGATTGCCTGCTGGCGCAGGTTCGACAGCTGACCGCCGGGGATCTCGTGCGTGTAGACGCGGCCGGTGGGTGCCGGTAGCCCGGACTCGAACGGCGCGTACACCTTTCGCAGCGCCTCCCAGTACGGCTCGAGGTCGCACACGGCCTGCAGATCCAGGCCGGTGTCCCGCGACGAGTGGGCGGTGGCCGCGACGATCGCCGACAACGCGGGCTGACTGGTGGTGCCCGCCAGCGCCGCGCTCGCGCCGTCGACGGCGTCGGCTCCCGCCTGCCACGCCGCCAGGTAGGTGGCCAGCTGGCCGCCGGGGGTGTCGTGGGTGTGCACGTGCACGGGCAGGTCGAAGTTGCTGCGCAACGCCGACACCAGCTTGGCGGCCGCCGGGGCACGCAGTAGTCCGGCCATGTCCTTGATGGCCAGCACGTGGGCGCCCGCGTCCACGATCTGCTCGGCCAGCTTCAGGTAGTAGTCGAGGGTGTAGAGGTCCTCGTTCGGGTTCGACAGGTCACCGGTGTAGCTCATCGCGACCTCGGCGACAGCGGTGCCGGTCTCGCGGACCGCGTCGATGGCAGGCCGCATCTGGTCGACGTTGTTGAGCGCGTCGAAGATCCGGAAGATGTCAACGCCCGTCGAGGTGGCCTCGCGCACGAACGCGCGGGTGACCGACTCGGGGTATGGCGTGTAGCCGACGGTGTTGCGGCCGCGCAGCAGCATCTGCAGGCAGATGTTCGGCATCGCCTCGCGCAGAGCGGCCAGCCGCTCCCATGGGTCCTCGTGCAGGAAGCGGAGCGCGACGTCATAGGTCGCGCCGCCCCATGCCTCCACCGACAGCAGTTCGGGCGTCATCCGGGCGACGTGACCGGCGACGTCGAGCAGGCCGCCGGTGCGCACCCGGGTCGCCAGCAGGGACTGGTGCGCGTCGCGGAAGGTGGTGTCGGTGACACCGAGCGCGTCCTGCGCTCGCAGCGCGGCGGCGAAGCCCTCGGGTCCGAGCTCGACCAGTCGCTGCTTCGAGCCTGCGGGCGGCGGCGTGGTCAGGTCGATCTTGGGCAGCTTGTCGCGCGCGTAGACGGTGGTGGGGCGCTCGCCGTGCGGCTTGTTGACGGTCACGTCGGCGAGGTAGGTCAGGATCTTGGTGCCGCGGTCGGCGGACGCCCTCGAGGTCAGCAGCGCCGGGCGCTCCTCGATGAACGAGGTCGTCACGTTGCCTGCGCGGAAGTCGGGGTCGTCGAGGACGGCCTGCAGGAACGGGATGTTCGTGGCAACGCCGCGGATCCGGAACTCGGTCACCGCCCGACGCGCCCGCGCCACGGCCGCGGGCAGGTCCCGGCCGCGACAGGTGAGCTTGACGAGCATCGAGTCGAAGTAGGCGCCGACCTCGGCGCCCAGGTTCGCGCCGCCGTCGAGGCGCACACCGGCACCGCCGGGCGTGCGGTAGGCGGTGATCCGGCCGGTGTCGGGACGGAATCCGTTGGCCGGGTCCTCCGTGGTGATGCGGAGCTGCAGCGCCGCGCCGCGGAGCTTGATCGACTCCTGGGCCAGCCCCAGGTCGGCCAGCGTCTCGCCGGAGGCGATCCGGAGCTGCGCCTGCACCAGGTCCACGTCCGTCACCTCCTCGGTGACGGTGTGCTCGACCTGGATGCGCGGGTTCATCTCGATGAACACGTGGTTGCCGCGGGTGTCGAGGAGGAACTCCACCGTGCCAGCGCAGCTGTAGTTGATCTCCTTGGCGAAGGCGACAGCGTCGGCGCAGATCCGCGCGCGCAGCTCCTCCGGCAGGTTCGGCGCGGGCGCCAGCTCGATCACCTTCTGGTGCCGTCGCTGCACGCTGCAGTCGCGCTCGAACAGGTGGATCACGTTGCCCTGACCGTCGGCCAGGATCTGCACCTCGATGTGCCGCGGGTCGACGACGGCCTGCTCCAGGAACACGGTGGCGTCACCGAAGGCGGACTCCGCCTCGCGGGCCGCGGCTTCGATCGCCTCACGCAACTGGGCGGGCTCGGCGACCCGGCGCATGCCGCGACCACCGCCACCGGCGACCGCCTTGACGAACAGCGGGAACTGCATGGACTCGGCGGCCGCGAGCAGCTCGTCCACGTCGGCGGACGGCTCCGACGAGGCGAGCACGGGGAGACCTGCCGCCTTCGCGGCGGCGATCGCGCGGGCCTTGTTGCCGGTGAGCTCGAGCACCTCCGCGGACGGTCCGACGAAGGTGATGCCCTCTGCGGCGCAGGCCGCGGCGAGGTCCGGGTTCTCGGAGAGGAAACCGTAACCGGGGTAGATGGCGTCGGCGCCGGACTTCTTCGCCGCCGCGACGATCTCGGCGATCGACAGGTAGGCCCGGACCGGGTGCCCCTCCTCCCCGATCTGGTAACTCTCGTCGGCCTTCAGACGGTGGACCGAGTTGCGGTCCTCGTACGGAAAGACAGCTACGGTCCCCGCGCCCAGCTCGTAGGAGGCACGGAATGCCCTGATCGCGATTTCCCCGCGATTGGCAACCAAAACTTTAGAGAACATTGCTGAAAATTACCCTTGCTCTCGTACCGCTCGCCGGACGGTGTCCTAGCATCCGGGAAATTCCCGCATACTCGACCCGCTGTAACGATGCAGTACGCTACCGGCCGCCGCCTCACAGCAACACGGCACCCGCCGTGAACTGCGGATTCATCTGATTCTCGACCGCTTTCGCAGGGTTCGCAGACGGGCCGAACGGCGGGCGAATGCCCCCGCAGCGAGCTGCTGGGCCGGTCTCGTTCCGCCTATACTCGGCGGTGCAATCGGTCCGCCCGGTGTGGTCGTGAGGAGCCCCGAAGTCCGCGCCCGGCGTCGAAGCACGTCTCCCTGTCTATGAGGAGAGGGGTGTGAGAGGGAACCCGGTGAGAATCCGGGACTGTCCCGCAGCGGTATGCAGGAACGACCGCCGTCACCACGCACTGGACTCATGTCTGGGAAGCGACGGCCACTAGGACCGGTGTCGATCACCGGGCGCCTGCGAGTCCGAAGACCTGCCGACTGCGTCGGGCACGCCGTGCCCGACGGTCCACCGCCTCGTGGAATGGGCGAGTTGATCGGATCGGTGCTCACGGCTGCCCCCATGCGGGCACAAACAGGGCTCGGTCCGTGTTCTCGCCTGCCGGTGGTGGCCACCCACGCTGTCAGCAACTGGAGAACACCGTGACATCCATCTTCACCGCAACCGTGCTGGGCTCCCCGCGCATCGGTCCCCGCCGCGAACTCAAGAAGGCCGTCGAGTCCTTCTGGGCCGGCACGCTCGACGCTCCCGCGCTCGGCGCCGTCGCGCGAGAGCTGCGCAGACAGAGCTGGACCGATCTGCGCGACGCCGGGATCGATTCCGTTCCCGTCAACGTCTTCTCGTACTACGACCAGATGCTCGACACCGCCGCGATGCTCGGCGCCCTGCCGGATCGGGTCGCAGGCGAATCGACGGCGCTCGATCGCTATTTCGCTGCCGCTCGCGGCACCGCCACCGTCACCCCGCTCGAGATGACGAAGTGGTTCGACACCAACTATCACTACCTGGTCCCCGAGATCAGCCCCTCGACCCGGTTCACCCTCGACCCGTCGAAGGTGCTGGGCGAGGTGGAGGAGGCGCAGGCGCTCGGCATCGCGGCGCGACCGGTGCTGATCGGACCGGTCACCTTCCTGCTCCTGTCGAAGGCGATCGACTCCGAGTCGTCGCTCCTCTCGCGGGTCGGGGAACTGCTCCCGCTGTACGCCGAGCTGCTCGGGCGGCTGGCGGACGCGGGCGTCGAGTGGGTCCAGATCGACGAGCCGGCGCTGGTCGCCGATCGCACGGAATCCGAGATCGCGACCGCGGGCGAGGTCTATCGGGCGCTGTCCGCGATCGAGCACCGGCCCGCGATACTGCTCGCCTCCTACTTCGGCGACCTCGGCGCCGCGCTGCCCACGCTCGCGAAGACCGGCGTCGAGGGACTGGCGGTCGACCTCGTCGCAGGCGATCCGGGGGCACTGGCCGCGATCCCCGAACTCGCGGGCAAACACCTCGTCGCCGGGATCGTGGACGGCAGGAACGTCTGGCGCAACGACCTGACCGAATCGCTGACGACCCTCGAAACCCTGCGCGGGAGTGCTCGTTCGATCGCGGTCTCCACCTCCTGCTCCCTGCTGCACGTGCCGTACTCGCTCGCGAGCGAGACCGGACTCGACGACTCGCTGGGATCCTGGCTGGCCTTCGGATCCGAGAAGATGCGCGAGGTGACCGCCCTCGCGACCGGCCTGCTGTCCGGCCGCGATGCCGTCGCCGCGGAACTGGCTGGGGCGGCGGCCGCCCTGGCCTCCCGGGCGGCCGATCCGCGGCTGCACGACCGGGCGATCCGCGAGCGGCTCGCCACCCTGAAGGCGTCCGACGACGGACGGCGTCCCGCCGCGGAGCGTCGCGAGGTGCAGGCGGCCGTCCTGCCGCTGCCGCTGCTGCCCACCACCACGATCGGCTCCTACCCGCAGACGACCGCGATCCGGGTGGCCAGGGCCGCGCTGCGGAAGGGCGAGATCGACGAGGCCGAGTACCTGCGCCGGATGCGCGGCGAGGTGGCCGATGTCATCGCCCTTCAGGAACGGCTGGGTCTGGACGTGCTGGTGCACGGCGAGCCCGAACGCAATGACATGGTGCAGTACTTCGCCGAACAGCTCGACGGATTCTTCGCCACTGCCGACGGCTGGGTGCAGTCCTACGGGACCCGCTGCGTGCGACCGCCGATCCTGTTCGGCGACGTCCGCAGGCCGCGCCCGATGACGGTCGAGTGGACCTCGTACGCCCAGTCACTGACGGCCAAGCCGGTCAAGGGCATGCTCACCGGGCCGGTCACCATCCTGGCGTGGTCGTTCGTCCGCGACGACCAGCCGCTGTCCGAGTCGGCCGACCAGGTGGCTCTCGCGATCCGCGAGGAGACCGTCGACCTGGAGGCGGCGGGAGCGCAGGTGGTGCAGGTGGACGAACCCGCGCTGCGTGAGCTGTTGCCGCTGCGGGCGGCGGATCAACCCGCCTACCTGGACTGGTCGGTCGGCGCGTTCCGGCTGGCCACCTCCGGGGTCGCCGATGCGACCGCGGTCCACACCCACCTGTGTTACTCGGAGTTCGGCGAGGTGATCGGAGCGATCGCCGGTCTGGACGCCGACGTCACCTCCATCGAGGCGGCGCGCTCGCACATGGAGGTCCTCGACGATCTCAACGCGGTCGGGTTCGATCTCGGTGTCGGCCCTGGCGTCTACGACATCCACTCCCCCAGGGTGCCCTCGGTCGGCGAGATCGCCGACTCGTTGCGGGCCGCGCTGAAGACGGTTCCTGCGGAACGGCTCTGGGTCAACCCCGACTGCGGCCTGAAGACCCGCGGCCGGGCCGAGGTCGAGGCGTCCCTGCACAACCTGGTCGCCGCGACCGAGCTGGTCCGGGCCGAGCTGTAAGCACCGAGCCGCACCCGCGCTCGCCACGGCGGGCGCGGGTGCGGCTACGTGTGCGGGTACGGCAGGTGGCCGCTGCTGTTCTCGTTCACCAGGACCGACCGCCCCAACTGTGGGAAGGCCCGTTGCGCGCACGCGGGGCGGTCGCACACCTTGCACCCGGCGCCGATCGGCACGATCGTCGCAGGATCGTCGGTCTGGATGCCGCGCGAGTACACCATCCGATCGGCGTAGGCGATGTCGCAGCCGAGCCCGATCGCGAAATTGCGTTCGGGCGCCAGGTATCCCAGGCCGCCGCTGTGCGTGGTCCTGGCCACCCACAGATAGGTGCGCCCGTCGGGCATCTTCGCCACCTGCGTGTGGATCCGGCCGGGATTGGCAAAGGCCTCGTGGACCACCCACAGCGGGCAACTCCCACCAACCCGGGAGAAATGAAAGGCAGTGGCGGACTGCCGTTTGGAGATGTTCCCTGCGCGATCGGTGCGGACGAAGAAGAACGGCACCCCGCGCTGACGGTGCCGCTGCAGCGTGGACAACCGGTGGCAGATGGTCTCGAAGCCGACCTCGAACTTCATGCCGAGCAGGTCGATGTCGTATCGCAGCGATTCGGCCGCGTCCAGGAACAGGCTGTACGGCAGGACCAGCGCTCCCGCGAAGTAGTGCGCCAACCCGATCCGCGTGAGCGCGGCGGATTCGGCGCTCAGCGAATCATCCTCCGCCACAATCGAGTCGATCGTCTCGGCCTGCGTCAGGAAGGCCAACTGCATCGCGATCTGGAAGGCGCGCTGACCCACCGTGAGCCGCCGAGCGAGTGTGAGGGTCGACCTTTCCGGGTCGTAGAAGCGCTTCGGGCCCAATTGATCCGGTTCATCGGTCCGGATACGGACCGTGACGCCGTGCCGATCGCGCATCAGCCTCGCGAGCTGCAGATCGAGCGCGCCGATGGTCAGCTCGTTTCGGGTGAACATCTGCTCCGCGGCGTCATCGAGCCGGGCGATGTGGTTGCGGCGATCGTAGAAGAAGTCGCGAACCTCCTCGTAGGGCATCGGAACGCGCGCGGACCCGGCCTGCGACTCCCCTGACAGCTGCGCCGAGAACTGGTCCAGTTGATCGTTCGCCGCATGCAGGCGGCGGTGCAGCGTCACCAGGGTTCGGCCAACCGCGGGCATCCGGGCGACCAGCTCGTCGAGCTCCGCGAGCGAGACGTCGCCGGACTCGGACGTCTCCGCCAGCGCCTGGTGGACATCGGCGACCAGGCGGGCATCGGAGTCCGCCGCGAAGAACTGGACGTCGAGATCGAACTCGGAGTTGAGCTTGAGGAGCACCGGCACCGTGAGCGGGCGCTGATCGTTCTCGAGCTGATTGACGTAGCTCGGCGAGAGCCCGAGCGTCTTCGCCAGCGCGAGCTGCGACAGGTGACGCTCCTCGCGGAGCCGTCGCAACCGGGCTCCTGCGTACATCTTCTTCATCGGACCACTCCTCACTGGCCACTGAGACTACCGCCCACGAATTCACAAGATTCGCAAGAACTGCAGCCGCCTCACGCAGAAATAGGCAAGTGCAACGTATTTCATGCGCATTGCCCAATGCGTAGCGTGCGAATGAGAAGCAGCAGGCATCACGACGGAGGATTGATGAAGACACATCTCGTACGCACACACCGGTCCGCGGAGGAGTTCCCCAAGCCCGAGCACCTGGCCTGGAGGATCGCCGAGGTCGCCACCGACGCGGTCGAGGTCCCCGCCGCCACCTCCGAGATGATCGTCAACCGGATCATCGACAACGCGGCCGTCGCGGCCGCCTCGCTCGTGCGCCGCCCCGTCGCGAACGCGCGCGCCCAGGCACAGTCGCACCCGTACAGCCCCGGGTCGAGCGTGTTCGGGGTGGCCGGTACTTACGCGCCCGAGTGGGCCGCCTGGGCCAACGGCGTCGCTGTCCGTGAGCTCGACTTCCACGACACCTTCCTTGCCGCCGAGTACTCGCACCCCGGCGACAACATCCCGCCGATCCTCGCCGTCGCCCAGCACGCGGGTCGTAGCGGCGCCGATCTGATCCGCGGGCTGGCAACGGGCTACGAGATCCAGGTCGACCTGGTGCGCGCGATCTGCCTGCACGAGCACAAGATTGACCACGTCGCCCACCTCGGCCCCTCCGCCGCAGCCGGCATCGGGACCCTGCTGGGCCTGGACACCGAGACGGTGTACCAGGCCGTCGGCCAGGCGCTGCACACCACCACCGCGACGCGTCAGTCCCGCAAGGGCGAGATCTCCAGCTGGAAGGCGTACGCACCAGCGTTCGCCGGGAAGATGGCCGTCGAGGCCGTGGACCGCGCGATGCGTGGCGAGGGCGCACCGTCGCCGATCTGGGAGGGTGAGGACGGCGTCATCGCCTGGCTGCTCGGCGGGCCGAAGGTCGAGTACCGGGTTCCGCTGCCCGGCCCCGGCGAGGCCAAGCGCGCGATCCTGGACACCTACACCAAGGAACACTCCGCGGAGTACCAGAGCCAGGCCCCGATCGACCTGGCCCGCCGGATGCGTGGCCGGATCGGCGATCTGGACCAGATCGCCTCGATCGTCCTGCACACGAGCCACCACACGCACGTGGTGATCGGCACCGGCTCGAACGATCCGCAGAAGTTCGACCCCACCGCGTCCCGCGAGACCCTGGACCACTCGGTGATGTACATCTTCGCCGTCGCCCTGCAGGACGGCACCTGGCATCACGAGCGCTCGTACGCGCCCGAGCGCGCGCAGCGCCAGGACACGATCGAGCTGTGGCAGAAGATCTCCACGGCCGAGGACCCGGAGTGGACCCGCCGCTACCACTCGACCGACCCGGACGAGAAGGCGTTCGGCGCCCGCGCCGAGGTGACGCTCAAGAGCGGCGAGGTGATCGTCGACGAGCTCGCGATCGCGGACGCACATCCGTTGGGCGCCCGCCCCTTCGCGCGGGACCAGTACATCGCCAAGTTCCGCACCCTCGCCGAGGGCATCGTCGCCCCGGCCGAGCAGGACCGCTTCCTGGAGGCGGCGCAGCGCACCCCCGAACTGGGGTCCGGCGAGCTGAACCAGCTCACGTTCACCGTCGCCGACGACGTGCTCGCTCGTGCGCCGAAGTCGCCGAAGGGGCTGTTCTGATGTCGGGACTGCTCGCCGCCGCCACCTCCGCGTCCGACAAGCGGATCGCGTTTCGGCGCGGCCTCACGTCGGGTTCGATTCAGCGCCTGCCGGGGGCGTTCAATCCCCTGGTCGCCAAGCTGATCCAGGAGATCGGCTTCGAGGGCGTCTACGTCTCCGGCGCCGTCGTCTCCGCCGACCTCGCGCTGCCCGACATCGGGCTGACCACCCTGACCGAGGTGGCCGAGCGCGGCAGGCAGATCGCCCGGGTCACCGATCTGCCCGTGCTGATCGACGCGGACACCGGGTTCGGCGAGCCGATGAGCGCGGCCCGCACCGTCACGGTGCTCGAGGACGCCGGGATCGCGGGCTGCCACCTCGAGGACCAGGTCAACCCCAAGCGGTGCGGACACCTCGACGGCAAGGCCGTGGTGCCGACAGCCGAGATGGTGCGACGCCTGCGCGCGGCGGTCTCGGCTCGCCGGGACCCGACCTTCGTGATCTGCGCCCGCACCGACGCGGCGGGCATCAACGGAATCGACGACGCGATCGAGCGGGCCAAGGCCTACGCGGACGCGGGCGCCGACCTGATCTTCACCGAGGCTTTGCACACCGAGGCCGAGTTCGAGAAGTTCCGCGCGGCCTTGGATATCCCGTTGCTGGCGAACATGACCGAATTCGGCAAGTCGGAACTCATTTCGGCGAGGACCCTCGAGGACATCGGCTTCAACGCCGTGATCTACCCGGTGACCACGCTGCGGCTGGCGATGTTCGCGGCCGAGCAGGGTCTCCGCGAGATCCACGCCGAGGGAACACAGTCCGGGCTGCTCGAGAAGATGCAGCACCGTAGCCGGCTCTACGAACTGCTCGAGTACGAGCGCTACAACGAATTCGACAGCGGCATCTTCAACTTCCGAATTGAGGAGAGTGGCTCATGACCGAGGCGATCCCGATGATCTACAAGGGCCTCGCGGGTGTCGTGGTCGACACCACCGCGATCTCCAAGGTGGTCCCCGAAACCAACTCGCTGACATACCGCGGGTACGCGGTGCAGGACCTCGCGGCGCACTGCAGCTTCGAGGAGGTCGCGTACCTGCTCTGGTACGGCGAGCTTCCCACGCCCGCACAGTTGGAGCTGATGTGCCAGCGCGAACGCGCGGCGCGCCGGGCCGACCGTTCGCTGCTGTCGCTGCTGGCCAAGATGCCCGACAACTGTCACCCGATGGACGTCGTCCGCACCGCGATCAGCTACCTCGGCGCGGAAGACCCAGCGGAGGAGGACAACTCGCGGGAAGAAAACCTGGCGAAGGCGCTGCGGATGACCGCGGTGCTCCCGACCATCGTCGCGGCCGACTTCCGGCGCAGGCGCGGGCTCGACCCGATCGCGCCGCACTCGCACCGGGGCTTCGCGGAGAACTTCCTCAACATGTGCTTCGGCACGGTCCCCGACCCGGCGATCGTGCGGGCCTTCGAGGTCTCGCTGATCCTGTACGCGGAGCACAGCTTCAACGCCTCGACCTTCGCGGCGCGGGTGGTGACCTCGACCCTGTCGGACATCTACAGCGCGGTGACCGCCGCTATCGGCGCGCTCAAGGGGCCGCTGCACGGCGGCGCCAACGAGGCCGTCATGCACGACATGCTCGAGATCGCCACCCCCGACCGCGCCGAGGAATGGCTGCTCGCCAAGCTCGCCGCCAAGGAGAAGGTGATGGGCTTCGGCCACCGGGTCTACAAGAACGGCGATTCGCGGGTGCCGACGATGAGGTCAGCGCTGGCCGATGTCGCCGAGCGCACCGGCGGCGAGAACTGGCTGCGGATCTACGAGATCCTCGAGAAGACGATGGTGAGCGCGACGGGCATCAAGCCGAACCTCGACTTCCCGACCGGGCCCGCGTACTACCTGATGGGTTTCGACGTCGAGATGTTCACGCCGATCTTCGTGATGAGCCGCATCACCGGGTGGACCGCGCACATCATCGAGCAGGGCGGCTCCAACGCGCTGATCCGCCCGCTGAGTCAGTACTCGGGGGTGCCGCAGCGCACGGTCGTGGCCTGAGCCCGGGTCAGCAGGCTCGCAGGGCACCGCGCAACGCCTCGGCGGACGCCCTGTCGATCGGCAGCCCGTACTCCCGGAGCACCGAGGTGAAACGGTGCGCGTAGTCGCAGCGGAACGCCTCGTTGGGCGGCATCCAACTGGCGGGGGTGTGCGAGGCCTTGGCGAAGTTCGCCTCCCCCGCCACCGCGATCAGGTTCGCGGGGTCGTTCGCGAACCTGGCGCGGCGCTCCGGAGTCCAGGTGTTCGCGCCCATGTCCCAGGCGAGAGCCAGCGAGACGATGTGATCGATCTGAACGGCGCTGCTGGTGTCTTCGCCGTGCTGGAAGGCGATCACGGCGCCGCTGTACGGGTCGTGCAGGGTCCCGCTCCTGACCGCCCATGGACAGCGCCAGATGTCGAAGTTCACCCTGTCCACCAGGTCGCGCTCGAGGATGTCGTTGCGGGTGTCGCAGCCGTTGTGGCCCAGCGGCGCGTCGGTGTCATCCGCCCACGCGGGGCCGAAGTCGCCGCGGTCGTAGCCCGGCACCTTGGTGCGCCTTTCCACCACCGCGATGCCCGCCAGCGGGTCGGGTGCCGGTTCACCGGGTGGTTCGGCGCTCACGGCGCCGGACCCGCCCGGCCCCTCGGAGTCCGATCCGCGGGACTGCAGAAACCCGACGACGACCAGGATCACGATGGCGAGCACCACGACGACCCCGAGACCACCGCGAAACCCCATACGCCGCACGGCGTTCAGTATGCGTGAGGCGACGCCGTCAGGTGCCGCATCTCGGACGCGGCCGCTGCCCGACCCGCCGTCCTCAGCCGGCCGTGTTCACCGTATCGCCCCGGCGGGCGACATCGGACCGCGGCGGCGGGTCCAGCCGACCCGAACGCTCGAGCAGATACAGGAAACCGACACAGGCGATGCCGATGAGCGTGAGCACCGCCCACGTCAGCGCCCCAAGCCCGGCCTCGCGGGCCCGCCCGAACACCGCGCCCGTGCCGAGATTCCCGAGCAGGATGCCCACCCCCACAACCGTGTTGTAGAAGCCGTAATGCGTCGCGACGAGTCGATTGCCCGACAGCGCGACGATCGTGTCCATCTCGAAGGGGAACACCGCGGCCGTCCCGACCGCCAGCAGGCCCGCCGTCAGCAGCACCGCGCCCACCGCGGACCACCATCCGAGGCCGGTCCCCGGCACCACGATCAGCGGCACGAACGCCGCTGCCATGACTGCCATCCCGACGACCAGGCTTCGGCCCGAACCCCACCGCCGGGCGAACCACGACGTGATCCGCAGCTGACCCGCGATCGCCACGGTCCCCGACAGGACGAACATCGCGGTCACCAACGCGGTCTCGGCACGGGGTTCCCCCGCCACGACCGCCGCCTGCAACGGCAGTGCGAGGTAGACCTGGAACGAGAGCACATACGACCCGATCATCGCCACCGCGAACAGCACGAACGGACGATTCGACACGACCACTCGCCAGTCGTCGAGCACGGACGTTCGAGCCACCACCGACTCACCCCTGCGCGTCGGCAGGACCCAGATCTGCACAACGGTCAGGACCGCGAACACCGCCGCCGCGACCATGGCGGTGGCGCGGAAATCCAAGGCCGTCAGCGCGAGTCCCACGAGGGGCCCGAGCAGGATCCCCGCCTGATAGAAGACGTTGAACACCGCGAAGGCCTCAACGCGGCGTGGCCCCGAGTCCGCGGCGAGGTACGCGCGCACCGCGGGATTGAACAGTGCCCCGGCGAATCCCGTCGCGACCGCGGCCACGAGGACCGCGGGCAGCGAATCCACCATCGCGAGCAGGAGGAAACCGCCGGTGCGCAAAAGGCATCCGGCGACGATCAGCGGTTTGTACCCCCATCGATCGGCCAGCGTGCCGCCGACCAGGAACATGCCCTGCTGGGAGAAGTTGCGGACCCCGAGCACGAGCCCGACCGCCCAGGCCGCCAGCCCGAGCGGGCCCGCGAGATACCCCGCGAGGTACGGCATCAGCATGTAGAAGCCGATGTTGATCGAGAACTGGTTGACCATCAGGACCCGGCTCGGCCGGTCGAAGCTCCGGAACTGGTCGACGAGCCGCCTCATGCGTCCGGCCCGCTCGGATCGACGACGGTGGCGCAGCGGGTCCATCGGTCCACGACCTGGTCATCGGGTCGGTGGATCGTCAGCGGCTCGGCAGGCGGGGGGCCGCCGAGCAGCCCGTTCGACGCGCAGAATTCGTCGTTGTAGACGGTGTCGAAGTATCGCTGCGGCCCGTCCGGGAAGATCGCGGCCACGCGGACGTCGGGGGCCGAGTTCCGCGCCACCCAGCCCGCGGTCAGTGCGACGGCTCCTACGCTCCACCCACCACTCGCGTGATGGGTCGCGGCCAGGGTCCGGCACGACCACACCGCCTCCGACGGCGCCACCCAATGGACCTCATCGAACGCCGGGTAGTCGACGTTCGCCGGATAGATGCTCGACCCGAGGCCGCGCATGATCCGGGTGCCTGCAGGCTGCCCGAAGATCGTCGAGCCGACCGTGTCCACCCCGACCAGCCTGAGATCGGGACAGTACTGGCGCAGAACCCTGGCGACACCGGCCGAGTGCCCTCCGGTCCCAACCGAACAGACCAGCACGTCGACCCTGCCGAGCTGCGCGATCATCTCGAGCGCCAGCGACGCGTAGGCGTCGACGTTGTCGGGGTTCTGGTACTGATCCGGGCACCAGGATCCGGGGTGTCGTTCGAGGAGCTCGCGCACCCTGTCGCGCCGCGCCTGCTGCCACCCACCGGTCGCGTGCGGTTCGGTGACCAACTCCACCGACGCCCCGTAGGCGGCGAGCAGATGGTGCACGATCGGTTCCATTCCCGGGTCGGTGACGAGCGTGACCGGGTGTCGGTGCACGATCCCGGCCAGTGCGAGACCGAGGCCCAATGTGCCGCTTGTTGATTCGATGATCATCGCGCCGGGAGCCAGATCGCCCCTGCGCCGCGCCTGTTCCACCATGTACAGCGCAGGCCGGTCCTTCATCCCGCCGGGATTGGCACCCTCGAGTTTCGCCCAGAACCCGCGGCCTGCGTCGGCGAAGGGTTCGCCGATCCAGAGCACGGGCGTGTTCCCCACCATCGTGCTCGGCCTCGGGCAGCGCCCGGCGGTGGTCAGCAGCTGCGCCGCAGGCGCCGCAACGGAGTCGGTCGGCGGCATGGTGTCGATCGTGGTCGCGAACGTGTTCATGTGACATCAAGTCCCTGTGTGTCGGCTGCGCCGCGCGCAGTCGGTGTGATCGGAGGTCGCGGTGACGGACCGCCGAGAAGAACTCGGGTGTCCGTCTGGAACCGATCAGCACCTGTCGATGCACAGCTCGATCAACACGGCGCGCCCCTGGCGCGCGGGTTCGGACACCGCGGGCGGGGCTCGCGAGGACGGCGCGGACCACAAAACCGTTGCGACCGCCACCGCGACGATCGCCACCACGACGGCCAGCAGCCTCAGCGGGTTGTCGACGCGCGGCAACGACGCGATGGCGTGCTCGGCGTGCGCCGCGTGCCCGAGGACATCACCGATGTGGGCATGCGCGGGTGAGAGTTCCGTTTCGATCGTCGACGCCGACAGCACGTGCGTCGACCCGGACTCGCGGCCGTGTTCGACCGCGAACACGCACTGCGCGATCGTGTGGGCGAGCAGATAGGCGACGCCGACCAGAATCGCCGCCCGCACGCGGGGCCGTCCGATCACAGGACCACCGGCGGGCACCACATCGCGCCTGCACCGGCCATCAGCGCGGGAACCAGGGCGAGCAGGACACTCGCGGCGGCGAGCCGGGCCCGCGCGCGGCCCCGGTCCGGCGCGGGCAGCGACGCCGCCAGCCGACCGGCCCGGTCGAGGACGGCGACGGAGGTGGCACCCATCCCCTCGGCGGGAGCAGGACCCGACCCGGCAAGGGCGATCAGTCCGGCGAGAAGCGCGCTCCTACCGTGGATCCGGGTCGCCGCGTCGTCGGCGCACATCTCCAGCAGCCGCGAGACCTCGGCTGCCCCTGCGCTGAACAGGGCCACCCGCGGCAGCGTCTCGGCCAGCACCCGGAGCACCGCAACCAATTGCGGGTGATGCCCGTTCAGGTGGGCTCGCTCATGCGCGAGAACGGCGTCGAGTTCGTGTGCGCCGAGCGCTTCCAGGGCGGAACTGGTGACGATGATGACGCTCGGACGCCCGGGAACGCAGTAGGCCGCCCGTTCCCCTGCGTCCAGGACGAGGGCGTCGACCCCCCGGACGCGTCGCGCCACCAGCCGGGCGTCGCGCGCGTGTGCGTGGGTCCGTCTGCGCGTCGTGATCAGGCCGCGAACCAGCCGCCACCCCACGACGGCCGCCGCCGCGCTCGCGGACGCGAGCAGGCCGATCTGCACCCCGACGGCCACCCCGTCGCCGGCGAGCTCGCGCAACCACCGAAGGCAGGATCCGACGACCCCCGCGCCCGAGGCGGGGATCGCATGCGACAGTTCGACGGCCAGCAGTGCGGCCCCGGTGATCCACGACGCCAGCGCACCCGCGATGGCGGTCGTCCAGGCGGCGACCCCGAGCCGGGGGGCGTTGCCCCGGTGCGTGAGCCGGATCAGTAAAGAGGGCGCGAACACGGCGATCAGCACCGAGTACAGCAGCAGGAACGCCCCCATTCCCATCAGGCGCCCCCGGGATCGGCGAGGCGACGCAGCGCGTCCCGCAGCGTCGCCGATTCCTCTTCGCTCATCTGCTCAAGGAAATGCGTCAGGACGACATCGGATCGGCCGCCACCCTCGAAGGCCTCGCGCATCAGCCGCGCGGTGTGTTGCTCCCGCGTCAGCGTGGGCCAATAGGCGAAGGCCTTGCCTACGCGTTCACGCTCGAGCCAGCCCTTGCGGTGCAGGTTGTCCATCGTGGACATCACCGTGGTGTAGGCGATCTCGCGGTCCGCCAAGAGGTCGTCGAAGACCTCACGCACCGTCGTCGCCCCCTCGCGGCTCCACAGCCGATCCATCACGGCCGCCTCGAGCTCGCCGAACCCCCGCACCCGCACCGTTGTCCCCCTCTTCCATCCGCCGCCACGGGCGGAACGACCAATTCACCTACTACCTACGTACGTAAATAGTAGATTACCCTGACCCGGTCCGGCACGACCGTCGCCGGGCCCGGCAGCTCAGACGGAAGGCCACCAGATGCGCCCGACGAGTATTCGTGTCGCCCATCGACGATTCGCCCGGTCGACGGCCGGTGTCCTCGCCGCCGCCATCGCGGCGGCGCTGACCGCAGGGACCGCGGCCGCCGCAGCACCACGTCCGGATGGCGCAGACCCCTCACTCGTGGGGTTGGTCGCGGGCCTGCTGTCCTCGACACCCGACGAGGCGGCCGACACCCTCGTCGATCCCGCCCTGTGGCAGACGATCGCGAACATCACCAGCGACAGCCTGGAGAACGCGGAGGCGAACGGATCGCTCGCGGACCTCGTGTCGGCACAGCGTGGACTCTCCGAATGCCTGAGCCCCTACGGCGCCGCCGATGCGGAGCTTGCGGTCGCGGCCTGCTCGGACGAGTTCACGGCAATCGATCCGATGCTCATCGTTCGATTGCTCGCCGCCATCGATCTCGGTAAGACTGACGGCGAGCATCCGGGCCACCACGCGGGCACCGCAACGCTGCCGGACGAGAATCTCTCCGGCGAAACGGATTCGGAGCCGGCGGTGACCGAGGACGACACCGGGGGCCGGACGGGGAGCGACCCGTCGACCCGCCGCGTCGTGGCACCGACCGCGGGCAGTGTCACCTCGACCTTCGGAGACGGTCGCAGGCACGCGGGCATCGACATCGCGAACACGCTCGGATCGCCGATCGTCGCGGTCGCGGACGGCGAGGTGATCAGCGCGGGTCCGGCCAAGGGCTTCGGGCTGTGGGTCCGCATCCGGCACGACGACGGAACCGTGACCACCTACGGCCACAACAACGACAACACGGTGTCGGTCGGCCAGCGGGTCAGGGCCGGTCAGCGGATCGCGACGGTCGGCAATCGCGGCAACTCCACCGGTCCGCACCTGCATTTCGAGGTGGAATCGCCGTCCGGAGACACCGTCGATCCCCTGGAGTGGTTGACGGCGCGGGGCGCGTCGGTCCTCGGTCCGGAGGACTGATCGGGGCACTCGGGCGCGCGGCGATCACCGCGCGGTCACGACTTCTCCAGGTACTCGATCCGGTCGGCATCGATCGCGGCGGTCACCATCGACGCCAGGCCGGGATGCCGGGTCAGGTCCGGATCGGCGTCGATCACGGTGCGCGAGAACTCGCGCGCGGCGACGATCACGTCCTCGTGGTCGAGCAGCGAGAGCAGCCGGAGGGTGGTGGTGCTGCCGGACTGCGCGGCACCGAGGACGTCACCCTCGCGCCGCTGGGCGAGGTCGAGTTGGGCGAGCTCGAAGCCGTCGTTGGTGCCCGCAACGGCGGTCAGTCGTTCGAACGGCGGGGAGCCCGGGTTCGTGTCGGTGATGAGCAGGCACAGCCCCTGGTGGGCGCCGCGACCGACCCGGCCGCGGAGCTGATGGAGCTGGCTGACGCCGAAGCGGTCCGCGTCCTTGAGCACCATCACGGTGGCGTTCGGCACGTCGACGCCGACCTCGACGACGGTGGTGCACACCAGCACGTCGATCAGTCCCGCGGTGAAATCACGCATCACCGCGTCCTTCTCGTCCGCAGGCAACCTGCCGTGCAGCAGGCCGACCCGAAGATCCGACAGCGGGCCGAACCGCAGCTCCTCGAACAGCGCAAGCGCCGCGGTCGTCGGCTGCTCCTTCGCGTCCGGGGCGTCGTCACCCTCGCCGATCCGCGAGCACACCACATAGGCCTGCCTGCCGTCGGCGACCTCCTCGCGGATCCGTTCCCAGGCCCGGTCCACCCAGGCCGGCTGGGTCCGGGCAGGCACGACCTTGCTGACGATGGGCGACCGCCCGCCGGGCAGCTGCCGCAGCGTCGAGGTCTCCAGGTCGCCGAGCACGGTCATCGCGATCGTCCGGGGAATGGGCGTCGCCGTCATCACCAGCAGGTGTGGGCTGAGCCCCTCGCGCGCCCGGCCACGCAACTCGTCGCGCTGCTCGACGCCGAACCGGTGCTGCTCGTCGACCACCACCATGCCGAGGTTGAAGAACTCGACGCCGTCCTGGATGAGGGCGTGGGTGCCGATCA
The DNA here is from genome assembly GCF_001894865.1 of Rhodococcus maanshanensis NBRC 100610. Taxonomy (GTDB): domain Bacteria; phylum Actinomycetota; class Actinomycetes; order Mycobacteriales; family Mycobacteriaceae; genus Rhodococcus_G; species Rhodococcus_G maanshanensis. The sequence goes on from NZ_BCXA01000006.1 coordinate 111,018, forward strand.
CGATCCCGGCATCGCCGGTCACCGCCTCCAGCAACGCGGCGCGGCGGGCCGCCACCGACATCGACCCGGTCAGCAGGGTCACCCGCGTGGCCAGCTCGTCGGCACCGAGTTCGCCTGCCAGGGCGAGGCTTCCGAGCATCTGCCGCAGCGACCGGGCGTGCTGCGCGGCGAGCACCTCCGTCGGCGCCAGCAGCGCGCACTGGTAGCCGGCATCGATCACCTGCAGCATGGCGCGCAGCGCGACGACGGTCTTGCCCGAACCGACCTCACCCTGCAGCAACCGGTTCATCGGGTGTGCCCGGCCGAGGTCCGCGGAGATCTCTTCGGCGACCGCGTGCTGCCCCTCGGTCAGCGTGAAGGGCAACCGGGTCTCGAACGCGGCGGCGACGCCGTCGGGTTTCGGCGGGCATGCCGGCGCCACCCGTCCCGCCACCTCGTGGCTGCGCTGCGCGAGCACCAACTGCAGGGCGACCGCCTCGTCGAACCGGAGTCGCTCGCGGGCGCGGTCCACCTCGTCTTTCGTCTCCGGCAGGTGCACCGATCGCAGCGCCTCATCGAGACCGATCAGACCGTGCTCACGCCGAATCTCCTCGGGCAGCGGGTCCTGCACCTCGTCGAGTTGGTCGAGCACCTGGCGTATGCACCGCAGCAGGGTCCAGCTCTCGACCTCGCGGGTCGCCGGATACAGCGGGATGAGGTTCCGCTCGAAGATCGACATGTCGACGCCTGCGCCGGGATCCTGCGCGCTGCGCGCCATCCCGGCCAGCGCCCCACCGCCGCGGACCTTGCCCGCGGCGACCACCGAACCGTCGTCCTCGTCGCGGTTCGGCAGGATGAGATAGCTGGGATGCGTGAGGCCCAGCTTACCCCTGAAGTACTTCACATTTCCCGAGAACATCGCGCGCACACCGGGTTTGATGGCATGAGCCACCTTCTGCGGGTTGAAGAAGGTGGCGTCGACGCTCTGCTTGTCGGACGTCAGCACCACCTTGAGCATCTTCCCGCTGCGCGACTTCATCGAGACGATCGCGGCCGAGGTCACCGTCGCCAGGATCGTCAGGTGCGTCCCCTCAGGCGGTTCCTTCTCGCCGAGCTCCGCGCCCTGCGTCGCGTACCGGTGCGGATAGTGCCGCAGCAGGTCCTGCACGGTCTCGATCCCGAACGCCTCCGCCAGCGGCTCCGCGACCTTGCGTCCGAGCAGGTGATCGATCCGATCGGTCAGAGTTGCCATCACATACCGCCTATTCGACGCCGAGCTGCAGCAGGTCTCCCGACTGCCCGCCCTCGTAGATCAAGACCTCGATGCCAGGGTGGTGTGCCGCGACATGATCCGAGAGGAGGTCGGCGAAGCCCGCGGGCACCTCGGCCCCCAGCAACAACGTCAACAGTTCGCCGCCGACCCCGAGAACCTGGTCGATCAGGCGCCTGCCCGCCTCGGCCGGGTCGGGCGCGATCACCACGACCTCACGTCCGATCAGCCCGAGCCCGTCACCGGCCTCGCAGGTACCCATCAGGGTCAGCGCCCGCTCCGTGGCGACGCGCAGCGATCCCCAGCGCGTCGTCGCGGCCGCCTCCGACATCGCGAACACGTCGTCGACGGCGGCCCGGCCCGGGTCGTGCACGGCCAGGGCGGCGAGCCCCTGCACCATCGACGAGCTGGGCAGCAGCAGCACCTCGTGGCTCTCGTCGCGGGCGGCGACACCGATGGTCACCAGCTCCGGCGCCGAGAGCGCGCCGTTCGGGAGCACCAGCACCTCGCCGCTGTCGAGCGCACGGATCGCGTCGAGCAGCTGATCGGGGGTGACCGGTTCGTCGCAGCGGAGCACCGTCGCCCCCTCGCCTGCGAAGAGGTCGGCGGCGCCATCGCCCGCGACGATCGCGAGGACTCCGCGGTCGGCCGCGGCCGCCCGCCTGCGCACCCGCCCGGCGCGCGCCTCGTCGAGGACAAAGCAGGAGATCCGGATGTCGTGGGTGCGGCCGGCGGCCAGTCCGGCCTCGATCGCCGGGCCGGGATCCGAGCAGTGCACGTGCACCGACCAGGAACCCTCGCCGTCACCGACGATGATCACCGAATCGCCGAGCTCACCGAGCCGGGACCGCAACGTGTCCACCCGTCGCGAGTCGGACCCGGAGAGTAGATACATCACCTCGTAGTCCTGATCGCCCGGTTCGTCCGCGCAGGCAGACGGCTGCGCGACCACGACCGGGGTCGCAGGCGCGACCGGCGCGACCACGATGTCCTCACGCTCGGGCGTCGCCCCCGTGACCACGCCGACGAGCGCGTCGAGGATGACGAGCAGCCCGAGCCCACCGGCGTCGACCACCCCGGCCGCGCCGAGAACGGACAGTTGCGAGGGGGTGCGCGCGAGCGCCTCGGCGGCGGCATCGGCTGCCTCGACGGCCACCACGGCCAGCGCGGCGTCGTGCGGGCACGCGTCCGCCGCCGCGGCGGCGTGCCGGAGCACCGTCACGATCGTGCCCTCGACCGGGATGCTGATCGCCTCGGTCGCCAGCACGGCGGCCTCGTTCAGTGCGCCGCGCAGCAGTCGGCCGTCCAGCGGCTCGTCACCTGCGACCTCGGCGATCCCGCGCAGCACCTGGGACAGGATCACGCCGGAGTTGCCGCGCGCTCCCGCGACCGCACCCCTGGCCAGTGCCGCGGCCACCGCGCCAACCGAAGCGGCCCGGCCGACGACCTCCGCGCCTTCGGCGGCCGCGCGCATGGTGAAGAGGAGATTCGTGCCGGTGTCCGAGTCCGCAACCGGGAAGACATTGAGGCTGTTGATCTCCTCGCAGCGGGTGACGAGACCGTCCACACACCGCCGCGACCAACGCAGCAACGCCTCGCCGTCCACGCTGTCCAGGGCAATGAGCAAGTCGGTTCGTCCTCTCTGCCCTAGTGGGAACTGCTCGGCTCGGCCAGACTATCCTTCTCCACAGACGGTCCGCCCGGCTCCACGTGCGGGACAGGCCGGTTTGGTCAAACGACACGGATACGGCTACTCTTGCAGGGTTGCCTCGCAAGGGTCACTTCGGTGTCCCGTGTTCGTAGGCCAGCACCAAAGAAGATATCCGTACATCAATTCAAGGAGTTCGCGACTATGGCTGCCGTCTGCGACGTATGCGCCAAGGGGCCCGGCTTCGGTAAGTCGGTCTCGCACTCGCACCGGCGTACCAACCGTCGTTGGAACCCGAACATTCAGACTGTCCGGGCCCAGGTTGGTCCCGGTACCCGTCAGAAGCTCAACGTGTGCACCTCCTGCCTCAAGGCGGGCAAGGTCGTCCGCGGCTGACGCGTTCCACGCTTTCACGACTGTGCCCCGACACCTCAGGTGTCGGGGCACAGTCGTATTTACGGCCCGATATGGTTCATCGGTGACTTCACTCGACGGCCTCAGCCACGTCCGCCTCGAAGGCGACGTACTCCGAATCGCAATCGCCACTGCCGACAACGGCACCTCCCTCGACTTCGACGGGGTGAGCCAGGGCACCACGGCCCTGCAAGCCGTGGCGGCGGGCACCCTCGCCGCGCGCAGCGTTCTGCTGATCGGCGAGGGCGCCAACTTCTGCGCGGGCGGCAACGTCCGGGCCTTCGCCGCCGCGGAGAACCGGGGCGAGTTCGTCGACTACCTCGCGCGCACCCTGCACGACTTCGTCCGGGCGATCGACGCCGTCGAGGTCCCCGTGGTCGCGGCGGTCCAGGGCTGGGCGGCGGGCGCGGGAATGAGCCTGGTCTGCGCCTCCGACGTCTCCATCGGCGGCCCCTCCACCAAGCTCCGCCCGGCATACCCCTCGATCGGGTACACCCCCGACGGCGGCATGTCCTGGACGCTGCCCCGGATCGTCGGCATCGCCAAGGCCCGCGAGATCCTGCTCACCGACGCGATCATCGGCGGCGACGAGGCCGTCCGACTGGGCATCCTGAGCAGGCTGGTCGGCGACGACGAGATCCGCGAGGAGGCACTGCGGGTCGCCCGCACCCTCGCGGCCGGTCCGACCGCCGCGTACGCGGGCATCAAGCGCCTGCTCGCCCAGTCGGGTCAGCGTTCACTGTCCGAGCAACTGGACGCGGAGACCGCATCGATCTCGGCCGCGGCCGCGGGCCCGACCGGCCGCGAGGGCGTCGACGCCTTCGTCGAGAAGCGCCGCGCCGACTTCTCCGCCGGCCAGTAGCCGCACCGGCGCCTCCGACTTTCAGCGCGGGCGGCCCCGTTGTCGAACCGACGAGTTCGCAGCGTGCCGCCCGCGTCTGCGCCCAACGCGGACGTTGGGCTCTTCGCAGTCCGGTTGCGACTGTCCCCGCTAGTCGCCGAGATATCCGGTCTCAGGGTTGATCTGGCCGAGGAAGTCGCGGATCGCCTCGCGATGCTCGTCAACTGCTATCGGCTGAAGTCCGGACGGCGTGCCTGCACGATCTTGAATGCTGCGGTAGGCCACCTGTTGAAAGCTCGAGAATCCGTAACCTTTGTTCGGTCCGGATACCCATTCATAGTCGCAGGCCCCTGGTTCCTTCTGTCGCAGTCTCACAGTGAAGACCTCACCATCGACTGTTAGCGTAATCAGCCCATCGTTAGCGGTCGGGCGCTGGTCGCCTGGTGGCTCGCGGTTTTCGTCAGTATCTATGGTTCGCTCCTGTCATACGAGTGAAACTGGGCTCTGAACCCTCAAACCCTCATCGTCTCTTGACGGTCCGCGAGCGAGACCGCGTTCCCTTGCTTTCCTCGCCCCGAAAGCGACCTGCTGAACCGTCACAGCGACCAATCCAAGGGCCGCCATGGGAGCAGCGAAAAGCAGCGCAATCCAGTGCGAAGACCAGTTCGCCAGCCCAACGATCGATAGACCCACGAGTGCGGCGACCGCCAACCAGGAAACCCAATTCCGCATCGCTAGCGCCGCCACCACAGGTGGAGTCACCAGCAACAGTCCGAGGCAGATCAAGGGCCATACCCCCAGCACGTGAACAATCGAGGCATCGCATTGCAGTGAGGATCGGCCACCATCGAGGTACAGATCGCCGCTCTTCGAGCAGGACAACGACACGTCAGCGATCGGCAGAGTAGCGACCCACACGGCAAATCCCGACGCAACAACGGCTAAGGCACACCACACTGCCCTCGGTATCGACACGTCCGGAGCCTAGACCGGTGCGCGCCTAACAGCCGGTCACCGCCCGCCGCGATTCACAGTGTGCAGGCTGCCGAACGCGGACGAAACCGTTGCAGACATGTCCCAGGAATCAGCGGTGGTATGTCTTGCTGTGAACCGAGTAGCCGAAGGCATGGACCCTACCCACGGACTATCTGCCGACCGGATCCGCCGACGCGATGCACCGTCTTGTGTCGGACCCCGGCGGTAGAATTCGCACATGAGTTCGATCGATGGTATCGGGGTCTCGGATCAGGTGCACGTTCACCTGTCCGCGATCGCCGACGCCGTCGATGGACTGTGCGCGACCGATCTGACCGGGCTCCCCGACGGCGAGCTGACCGTCACCATGCGCCGGCTGGAAAGATCACTGCGCCGGGCGTCGACGGTCGGCCACAACCTGATCGTCGAAACCGCCGAACGTTCCCTGCCGGGCAAGCTCGGCCACAAAACCGTCAACAAGATGCTCGTCGAGGTGCTGCGGATCTCCGCGACCGACGCCTCCGCCCGGGTCACCGCGGCGAAATCGCTGGGCACCTGGCATTCGTTGTCCGGTCAGCCGCTTCCCGCGGATCTGCCCGAAACCGCTGCCGCGCAACGCGACGGCGCGATTGGCCCGGATCACGCCCGCGCGGTACGCGAGGTCATCCGCAAGATCCCACACGCGGTCAGCAGTTCCGACATCGCCGTCGCGGAACAAATCCTGGCGGACCTGGCGCGTTCGGCGACCCCGGAGGACGTGGAGAAGGCCGGGCACGACCTGCTCGCGCACCTGAACCCCGACGGCGACCTCACCGACGTGAAGGACCGCAAGCGACTGCGGGGGATCCGGTTCGGCCGCCAAGACCAGAACCTCATGACCCCGATCTCCGGTCACCTGGATCCGGAGACCCGGGCGTTGCTCGAACCGATCCTGGCGAAGTGGGCGCGGCCGGGAATGAACAACCCCGACGACCCCGAATCACCCACCGGCAACGCCGAACACCCACACGTCGACCGCGACCAACTTGCCGCCGCGGCGGGCCGCACCGCAACACAAAGAAACCACGACGCCGTCAAGGAAGCTCTACGCACGCTCCTCGGATCGGGGGTATTAGGTTCGCATCGCGGGCTGCCCGTCACGGCGATCATCACCATGACCCTCGACCAACTCGAGCACGCCACCGGCGTAGCCACGACCGCGTCCGGTGGCATCGTCCCCATCAAGGACGCCCTCAAGCTGGCCGAGCGGTCGCATCCGGTACTGGTGTTGTTCGACCACAACGGCAGGCCCCTGCACCTCGGGCGCTCGAAGCGTCTCGCCACCGCGGATCAACGACTGGCCCTGATCGCCGCCGATCGAGGATGCACCAGACCCGGCTGCGACGCCCCCGCCACGATGACCGCCGTCCACCACGTCCGAGACTGGTCCAAAGGCGGCACCACCGACATCGGCGGACTTGCCCTCGGCTGCGACGCCTGCCACGCCCTCATCCACGACGGACCCGGCGGCTGGCACACCCACACCGCCCCCGAGGGCACCGAATACGCCGGACGCACCGAGTGGATCCCACCGCCACACCTCGACCCCGACCAGACACCCCGCATCAACCACCGCCACCACCCACGTGAGCTCCTCGACCGCGCCCGACGAAGGGCGCAGGCGCGTCGGGAGGCTGACATACGGGAGTGGCGCGGCCATCACGGGCGACAGCCGCGTCCCCCGCGCGATGATAAGGGCGATGTCCCGTAACCGAACCGATACGCCGTCCAGAGAGTCACAGCAGCCTATTTGAGCTAACCGCAGCACGGCCTGGTGCTCGGCCATTGCCCAATCCTAGAAAGGATTGAGCACGAACACCTTCGGCAAATACCCGTAGAGTCGCACGAGCCCGATCGCAGCCACAGTTGGCGCAAACAAGACCGCAGGCGAGTGGACCGGCCTAGAACAGCGAGCCGCTGGGCAGCCGCCAGTCGACCGGCTTCTCCCCCAATTCGTCGAGGAGCAGGTTGGCTCGACTGAAGGGCCGCGACCCGAAGAATCCACGCCGGGCAGACAGCGGCGACGGGTGCGCAGACTCGATCACCGGCACATCGCCGAGCATCGGCTTCAGGGTGCCCGCGTCGCGACCCCACAGGATCGCCACCATCGCCTCGGGCCGGGCCACCAGCGCCCGGATGGCCTGCTCGGTCACGGCCTCCCAGCCCTTGCCCCGATGCGCGGCGGCCCGGCCGGACTCGACGGTGAGCACCCTGTTGAGCAGCAGCACCCCCTGCTCGGTCCACGGCGTCAGGTCGCCGGTATCGGGCGTCGGCAGGCCCAGATCCTCGGTGTACTCGGCGAAGATGTTGCCGAGGCTGCGCGGCACCGGACGCACATCGGGCGCCACCGAGAAGCTCAGTCCCACCGCATGGCCCGGCGTCGGGTAGGGATCCTGGCCCACGATCAGCACGCGGACGTCGCGAAACGGCTGCCGGAACGCCCGCAGCACGTTCTCCTGGGCCGGCAGGGTGTCGCGGCCCTGCGCGGCCTCGTCGCGCAGGAACCCCTGCATCGCCGAGATCTGCCCGGCGACCGGCGCCAGGGCCTGCGCCCAGCCCGCCTCCATCGACTCGTCGAGCGGTCGCTCCGGCATCAGTCGAGGCGCCGGAGCGCATCCCGGTAGAACGCGGCGTTCGCGGTATAGGTCTTCACGTTGATCTCCAGGTGACCCTCGGGCACCTCGTAGCCCTCGCGGATCTTCGCAGGCACGCCGAGCGCCATCCGGCGCGCGGGCACCTCGAACGAGAACGGGACGACGGCGCCTGCGCCGACGATCGCGCCGCTGCCGACCTTCGAACCGTTCAACACGACCGATCCGGACGCGATCAGGCAGTGGTCACCGATCGTCGCACCCTCGATGTGCGCGCTGTGCCCCACCACGCAGCCCGAGCCGATCACCGTCGGGTCGATCGGGGTGCAGTGGATGACGGTGCCGTCCTGGATGTTGGTGTCCGCGCCGATCGTGATGGTGCCGTAGTCGCCGCGCAGGACCGCCTGCGGCCACACCGAGGCGCCCGCGGCCAGCGTGACCGCGCCGATCACGACGGCGTCTGGGTGGACGTACGCGTCCGGATGGATGTCGGGCACGCGGTCGCCGAGGGCGTAGATAGGCATGCGGGCAATCTATCTAATCGAAACTCTGCCACCCGCCGCCGCCCGCCCAGGCACGGCCGTCGACCTGCACGCCGTCGCCGGCCAGGACCGACCCGATCCGGCGCCAGCCGGCGGGCAGCGCTGCATCGGCGGGAAAGGCCGCGGCAAGCGCGTGGTCCTCGCCGCCGGTGAGCACCCAGTCGAGCGCATCGGCCCCGAGCGCCGCCGCAGCGGCGGAGAGCTCGGGCCCCGGCTCGAGCAGCGCGCTGTCCAGGTCCATCGCGACACCCGAGGCACTGCACATGTGACCCAGATCCGCGATCAACCCGTCGGACACATCCGTCATCGCGGTGGCCCCTGCGCGCGCCGCCACCGGACCGCTCTCATAGGGAGGGACCGGAACCTTGTGCGCGGCAACCAGTTCCGGGAATCGATCCGATTCGGCGAGGAGCGCGGACAATCCCGCCGCGGACCAGCCGAGCCGACCGGCGACGGCCACCTGATCGTCGGGGCGCGCGCCCGATCGCAACACCGGCGCATGCCCGCCGAGATCTCCGAGCACCGTGATCGACACCACCAGCTGCTCCGCCTGCACCATGTCGCCGCCGATCACGCCCGCGCCGAATCCTGCCACCTCGGCCCAGATCCCGTCCGTCAACGCGTCGGTGACGGACACCGGGGTGCTCGGCGGGCACCCGATCGCCACCAGGAACGAGGTCGGCCAGGCCCCCATCGCGACGATGTCCGCGCCGTTCTGTGCGACCGCCTTGCGTCCGACCTGTTCGGGAGTCGACCAGTCCAGCCGGAAGTGCCTGCCCTCGACCAGCATGTCGGTCGATACGACCACCGAGCCGTCCGGCGCCCGCACCACCGCGGCATCGTCACCGGGACCGAGAAGCGTGCTCTCGGGTTGTGCTCGCCCCGCCACCGCACGGTCGATCACCGCGAACTCGCCGATGTCGGCGACCGTGCGCCCGGCATCGGTGCCGCGATCAGTCGATTCGATGACCCACCTCCGAGGAATGAGACCCGGTACCCTTTATCGGAGCCGGGAGTGACCCGACCGTGCAAGTGGCAGGCCAGGGCCACCGCGACTCTACCGAGGTCGCGGGCACTGCACCGAGAAGGGGCGTCAGCGATGCAAGCTTTCGTTCTGATCCAGACCGAGGTCGGCAAGGCCTTGCTCGTCGCCGAGGCGATCAGCCTGTTGCCAGGCGTTCTCGTCGCGGAGGACGTCCTCGGCCCGTACGACGTGGTGGTCCGGGTCGAGGCCGCGGACACGACCGAGCTGCCAGGCGTGGTGCAGCGGATTCAACGCGTCCCGGGAATCACCCGGACCCTCACATGTCAGGTTGCGGCACACTAGTAGCCGTGAACGACCCCGATCTCCCCGAGTCCGCAGACGCTCCCGATCCCGCAGAACCGCATCCCACCGCCCGGCGCAGTCCGGCACTGATCGCGGTCGCGGTCGCCCTCCCGGTCGCCCTGGTGGTCGGCGTGCTGGTCGCCGCCGTGATGGCCGGACGCGACCCCATCCGGGAACCTGTCGCGCTCGGCACCGTGCCCGCCCCCGCCGCCGAGTCCCCCGAGTGCGCCGCCCTGATCGAGGCACTGCCCGAGAACATCGGCGATTTCGAAAGGGCCGAACTGATGGATCCGGCCCCCGTTGGCGCGGCCGCCTGGCAGGCGGACGACCTCAAGGAGATCGTGCTGCGCTGCGGAGTGGACCGTCCGCTGGAGTTCAACGCGGCATCGGCGTTGCAGATGGTCGACGCGGTGCAGTGGTTCCAGGTGCCCGGCGAGGAGGGACTGGACGCCAGCACCTGGTTCGCGGTCGATCGTGGGGTCTACGTCGCGCTGACCGTGCCGGACGGATCGGGGCCGACCCCGTTGCAGGACGCCTCGAGCGCCATCACCGGCGCGCTGGAGCAGCGCCCGATCGACCCGGCGCCCCTGCCGAACCCCTGACCCGCGGCCGGCCTGCCGTCAGCGCAGGCCGGTCCCCCGGGCCAGCGCCGTCTCGACCAGAGTCGACACCAGGGTCCGGTAGTCGATCCCGGCCGCATCCCACATCCGTGGGTACATCGAGATCGAGGTGAATCCGGGCATCGTGTTGATCTCGTTGATCACCGGGCCGTCCTCGGTGATGAAGAAGTCGACCCGGGCGAGCCCCTGGCAGTCGAGCGCGGCGAAGGCCCGCACGGCGATCGCCCGGATCTCCTCGCTGATCGCGTCGTCGAGCTTGGCAGGCACGTCGAACTCACAGATGTCGTCGAGGTACTTGGTGTCGAAGTCATAGAAGGCCCCGTCGTCGCCCAAGAACTCCGGCATCCGGATCTCCGCCACGACACTGGATTTCACTGAGCCATCCGCGAATTCGAGCACACCGCACTCGACCTCGCGGCCGACGATGCCCGCCTCCACGATGACCTTCGGGTCATGGCTGCGGGCCAGCGCGATCGCCGCGTCGAGGTCATCCCAGGACGACACCCGGGAGATACCGATCGAGGACCCACCGCGGGCGGGCTTGACGAACACCGGAAGGCCGAGCCGCTCGCGATCCTCCCGAGACACGGTCGCCGTGCCTGCGCGCAGCACCACCTGCTGTCCGATCGGCAGCCCCTCGGCCGCGAGCAGCTTCTTGGTGAACTCCTTGTCCATGCCCGCCGCGCTGGCCAGCACGCCGGGACCGACGTAGGGCAGGCCCGCGAGCTCGAGCAGGCCCTGGATGGTGCCGTCCTCGCCGTAGGCGCCGTGCAGGACCGGGAACACCACGTCGACCGACGCGAGGACCGCTCCCGCCTCGTCGTTGCTCAGGGACACCAGCGCGCCCGAACGGGTCGGGTCGGCGGTCAGGGTCAGTGCGGTGCCCGCCGCGTCGACGGTGGGCAGCGAGCGGCCCGCGATGGTGAGGGCGTCGGGGTCCGTAGGGCCGAGCACCCACGCACCGTCAGGGGTGATGCCGATCGGCACCACCTCGTAGCGCTCGGGATCGAGGTTGCGAAGCACACTGCCAGCGGAAACACAGGAAACGGAGTGCTCACTGCTACGGCCACCGAAGACCACAGCCACCCTCGTACGCGGATTACTCACGTACCGAACCGTACCGTTGAACCAAGCGATCTGCCGCGTCAGGTCACCGCTGATCGGGACCGGTCGAACCCTGCGGGCATGCTCACTCGGGCTTGGTGCGCCGCCCCAGGAGCAGTCCGACCGCATCCGGGACCGACATGCCCTCGTGGCAGACCAGATGGACCGCCTCGGTGAGCGGCATCTCGACGTCGTGACTCGCCGCCAGCGCCCGCACCGAGGTGCAGGACTTTACGCCCTCGGCCACCTGCCCCTTCGTGGCCTGCTGCGCGCTCTCCATGGAGCCGCCCGCACCGAGATGGTGGCCGAAGGTCCGGTTCCGCGAGAGCGGCGAGGAGCAGGTCGCGACCAGGTCGCCGACGCCCGCCAGTCCGGCCAGCGTCGCCGGGTTCGCGCCGAGCGCCACCCCGAGCCTGATCATCTCCGCCAGCCCACGGGTGATGATGGTGGCGTTCGTGTTCTCCCCGAGACCGATCCCCGACGCCATTCCACAGGCAAGGGCGATCACGTTCTTGCATGCCCCGCCCACCTCGCAGCCGATCACATCAGGATTGGTATAAGGGCGGAAATACCCAGTGGCGCATGCTTTTTGAAGGTCCACTGCGCGAACGGAATCGGTGCACGCGATCACGGTGGCAGCGGGCTGTCCCGCAGCGATCTCCCTGGCCAGGTTCGGTCCCGACAGCACCGCAACCCGCGACGGATCCGCGCCTGTCACCTGGCTGATGACCTGGCTCATCCGCATCAATGTCCCGCTCTCGATGCCCTTCGCCAGGGACAACAGCGTCGAATCGGGCTCGATCGACGACGTCCAGGCGCCGAGGTTCTCGCGCAGCGACTGCGAGGGCACGGCCAGGACCACGATGTCGGCGCCCTCGAGCGCGAGGCGATGGTCACTGGTCGCCTTGAGCGACGGCGGCAACGTGATGCCCTCGAGGTAGAACGGATTCTGGTGATCCACCGAGATCGCCTCGGCCACTTCGGGTCTCCGCGCCCACATCGTGACGTCGGTGCCGGCATCGGCCAGAACCTTCGCGAACGCCGTCCCCCAGGATCCCGCCCCCAGTACCGCTGCCTTGCTCATGGAATGTCCTTCCCATCGCCACCCGCTGCCGCCGGGACCCAAGAGTAGACGGCCGCCGGGGCACCGCGGTCTGCTCGCCCGCGGCGGCGTGCTGGCAGGATTGCCGGTATGGACCAAGCGCATCACACGCCGCCCGCGGGGCAGGCGCACGTGTTGATCGCGGTCAAGGAGCTCGGCCGGGCAAAGAGCAGGCTGGCCGCCCGGCTCGGGCCGCAGGAGCGGACCGCGCTCGTGCTGGCCATGCTGCGCGACACCCTGACGGCGGCCGCGACCGCGACGGGAATCGCCGAGATCACGGTCATCACCCCGGACCCGTCGGTGGCCCGCGTGGCACGCGAGTGCGGGGCCGGGCACTACGCCGATCCCGCAGGCGAGGGTGAAGATCGCCTCAACGCCGTCCTGCGCGCCGCCGCCGCGCACCTGCGATCGACCCACGGTCGCGGACCGATCGTGGCACTGCAGGGCGATCTGCCCTGCCTGCGCCCCGACGAGCTGTCTGAGGCGCTGGCCGCGGGCACGGGGACACCACGCTCGTTCGTGGTCGACCATCACGGCACCGGGACCGCCGCGCTGATCGTCGGGGATCCGGAGGCCGACCTCGATCCCGGGTTCGGCCCGGACTCCGCGCGGCGCCACCGCCTTTCCGGGGCCGCTGAACTGACCGGCGATTGGCCGGGGCTGCGACTCGACGTCGACACCGCGGCCGACCTCGACGCCGCGGTGATGCTGGGGCCAGGCCGGTCGACCGCCGCGGAGCTCGACCGGATCGGCTGGCCCGGTGTGGTCGGGACCGCCAGGCGAGTTCGCCGAATATAAATGCGCATCGATTGTCGCCCGCTCGCGATCTGGGGGATGATCTACGCGTGAGTAACGGTGAGGTACGCGGACAGGACGCCGGGCAGCAGACGGCGTCGGGCACCGGCGAGCGCGAGTGGAGCGCACCGATCGTCAATCACCTTCCGGTGATCCCGACCGCGCCACCTGCCGCCACCCCGGTGGTGGTCGACGGTTCGGTCATCCCGCTGCCCGCGGATCGGTACCTCAACCGCGAACTGAGCTGGCTCGACTTCAACTCCCGGGTGCTCAGCCTCGCCGAGGATCCGTCGATTCCGCTGCTCGAGCGCGCCAAGTTCCTGGCGATCTTCGCCTCGAACCTCGACGAGTTCTACATGGTCCGGGTCGCGGGCCTCAAGCGCCGGGACGAGACCGGGCTCTCGGTCCGTTCCGCCGACGGCCTGAGCCCGCGCGAACAGTTGGCGCTGATCAACCGGCGTACCCAGGAGATCGCGGAGAAGCACGCCAGGACCTTCCTGGACAAGGTCCAGCCCCAGCTCGCCGAGGAGGGCATCTCCATCATCGGCTGGGCCGACCTCGATGCCGACGAGGAGGAGCGCCTGTCCGCGCACTTCCGCGAGCAGGTGTTCCCCGTGCTGACCCCCCTCGCGGTCGACCCGGCCCACCCGTTCCCCTACATCAGCGGCCTGAGCCTGAACCTCGCGGTGACCGTGAAGGATTCGTCGACCGGCGGCGAGCACTTCGCGAGGGTGAAGGTGCCCGACAACGTCGACCGGTTCGTCCGCGTCAACCGCACCGATTCGCCCGCGACGACCCCGGCCTTCCTGCCCATGGAGGCGCTCATCGCGGCGCACCTGAACGCGCTGTTCCCCGGCATGGAGATCGTCGAGCACCACGCGTTCCGGATCACCCGCAACGCAGACTTCGAGGTCGAGGAGGACCGCGACGAGGATCTGCTGCAGGCTCTCGAGCGCGAGCTGGCCCGCAGGCGGTTCGGGTCGCCGGTGCGGCTCGAGGTCGCGGACGACATGACCGAGCACATGCTCGAACTGCTGCTGCGCGAGCTCGACGTGGATCCGGGCGACGTGATCCAGGTCCCCGGCCTGCTCGACCTGTCCTGCCTGTGGCAGGTCTACGGCGTCGACCGCGCCAATCTCAAGGACGCTCCCTTCGTGCCTGCGACCCATCCGGCATTCGGAGAGCGGGAGACCCCGAAGAGCGTGTTCTCGACGCTGCGCGACGGTGACGTCCTCGTGCACCACCCCTACGACTCGTTCTCGACCAGCGTGCAGCGGTTCATCGAGCAGGCGGCCGCCGATCCCCATGTGCTGGCGATCAAGCAGACGCTGTACCGCACCTCGGGCGACTCCCCGATCGTCAACGCGCTGATCGACGCCGCCGAGGCGGGCAAGCAGGTGGTGGCGCTCGTCGAGATCAAGGCGCGGTTCGACGAGCAGGCGAACATCAAGTGGGCGCGCAAGCTCGAACAGGCGGGCGTGCACGTGGTGTACGGACTGGTCGGCCTCAAGACCCATTGCAAGACTTGCCTGGTCGTGCGCCGGGAGGGCTCGGCCATCCGCCGGTACTGCCACATCGGCACCGGGAACTACAACCCGAAGACGGCCCGGCTGTACGAGGACGTCGGCCTGCTCACCGCCGCGCCGGAGATCGGCGCCGACCTCACGGACCTGTTCAACTCGCTGACCGGATACTCGCGCAAGGCGCAGTACCGGAACCTGCTGGTCGCCCCCTACGGGGTCCGCGACGGCATCATCAAGCGAATCGACGCGGAGGTCGCGCGCCAGCTCGAGGGCAAGTCCGCAGGCGTCCGGCTCAAGGCCAACGCCCTTGTGGACGAGCAGGTGATCGACGCGCTCTATCGTGCCTCGCAGGCAGGCGTCCCCGTGCAGGTGGTGGTCCGCGGTATCTGCGCGCTCAAGCCGGGCGTGCCAGGTCTGAGCGAGAACATCGAGGTCCGTTCGATTCTCGGGCGGTTCCTCGAGCATTCACGCATCCTGCATTTCGTCGGTGCGGAGGAATTCTGGATCGGTAGCGCGGACATGATGCACCGCAACCTCGACCGGCGGGTGGAGGTGATGGCCCAGGTGAAGGATCCCCGGCTGGCCCGCCAGCTCGGCGACATCTTCGACTCCGCTCTCGACCCGACCACCCGGTGCTGGGTACTCCAGTCCGACGGGCACTGGGCGGCCTCGCCCGCCCGGGGCGAAAGCGTCCGTGAGCACCAGCAGGAGCTGATGCGCGGCCGCCGTGCGATCGGCTCGTAGGTACGTTTTCCAGCCACCACAGGAAGGCAGCTCGTGAGCTCGAAGTCGGATCGACCCATCAAGGCCAATATCTTCGCGGCAGGCGCCGTGCTCTGGCGTAAGTCACCGACCAATCCCTACGAGATCGAGATCGCTCTGATCCACCGACCCAAGTACGACGACTGGTCCTTCCCCAAGGGCAAGCTCGACCCAGGAGAGACGCCGATCGTCGCGGCGCTGCGAGAGGTGCAGGAGGAGACCGGGCTACGGGCGCGCCTGGACCGGCGGGTGACCCGGGTCGCCTACGAGATCCCCGGTCATCGCAAGCGGAAGCGGGTCGACTACTGGGCCGCCGAGGCAGTCGGCGGCGAGTTCGTACCGAACACCGAGGTCGACGAGCTCCGGTGGGTGGCGCCCGAGGACGTCGCGGGCGAGCTCTCATACTCGGTGGACGGCAAGGTGATGCGCCGGTTCATGAAGATTCCCGCCGACACCACCACCATGCTGGTCGTCCGGCACGGCAAGGCCGGGCGCCGAAAGGATTCACCGGACGACACGCTGCGACCGTTGGACAAGCTCGGACGCGCCCAGGCCGAGGCCCTGGTGCCCCAGCTCCTCGCCTTCGGTGCGACGGCGGTCCATTCGGCCGATCGAACCCGCTGTGAGCAGACGGTTGAACCGCTGGCGCGGGCGCTGGGCACCGAGATCGTGCCGGAGCCGCTGCTTTCCGAGGAGGCCTACGCGGAGGATCCGGCCGCGGCCCGCTCACGCGTGCGGAAGATCGCCACCCTCGGCGGCGTCCAGGTGATCTGCAGTCAGAGCGGGGTGATTCCCGACCTGCTGAGCTGGTGGGCGGAACGGGACGGGATCACCCTGCCGCCCGCCCGCAACCGGAAGGGCAGCACCTGGGTCCTCTCGTTCTCCGGGGGCAAGCTGGTGGACGCCAGCCACATCGACAGCCCGCTGCCCGAGAACTCCTGAGGCGGCCACCAACCCGATCGAGGGCGGCGACGGTTTCCCGTCGCCGCCCTCGATCTCGTGCGATGCACGAGTAGTCGGTCGTGCCTACTTCTTGCGAGCCGGCGCCTTCTTCGCGGGTGCCTTCTTCGCCGGAGCCTTCTTGGCCGGTGCCGCCTTCTTCGCCACGACCTTCTTGGCCGGAGCCTTCTTCGCCGGAGCCTTCTTCGCGGGCGCCGCCTTCTTCACGACCGCCTTCTTGGCCGGTGCCGCCTTCTTCGCCACGACCTTCTTGGCCGGAGCCTTCTTCGCGGGTGCCGCCTTCACGACCGCCTTCTTCGCGGGCGCCGCCTTCTTCACGACCGCCTTCTTGGCCGGTGCCGCCTTCTTCGCCACGACCTTCTTGGCCGGAGCCTTCTTGGCCGGTGCCGCCTTCTTGGCCGCAACCTTCTTCGCGGCCGTCTTCTTCGCCGCGGCCTTCTTCGCAGGTGCGGCCGCAGCCGAGCCGCGCTTGACCGCGGGTCCACTGGCCGGGAGCTTCTGGCTACCGGCGATCACGGCCTTGAACTGGGCGCCGGGACGGAACGCAGGCACCGAGGTCGGCTTGACCTTGACGGTCTCACCGGTGCGCGGGTTGCGCGCGACCCGGGCCGCACGGCGACGCTGCTCGAAGACGCCGAAGCCGGTGATCGTGACGCTCTCGCCCCTGTGCACGGCGCGCACGATGGTATCGACAATGTGCTCGACCGCATCGGTGGCAGTACGGCGATCCGAGTCCAACCGTTCGGTCAAGATGTCAATGAGCTCTGCTTTGTTCATGGAAGTCCTCCGCAAACTGATGGCCCATTGTCGGACCGACTAGCAAACACGGTAATCCGGAAAAGGGCAAGAGTCTATGTGCCACGCCAATTCTCATGCCTCTCTCAGCGGCGTGGCACCCTCTTTCGTGCCTGAATCCCGTTAGTCGGTCGTATTAGTTTCCCTCGGCAACCCGTGCCGGGAGGGTGGCAGGTTTCCATGACGGCCTTGACTTTTCGAACTCCGAAATCGCATCTACCTGCCGCAATGTCAATCCGATATCGTCCAGACCCTCGAGCAGACGCCACCGTGTGTAGTCATCAATGTTGAAGCGCACCACCAGCGTTCCTGCGGTCACAGTGCGCTCCGTGAGATCGACAACAATTTCGAGACCGGGCTGCTCTTCAAGCAACTTCCAGAGCAGTTCGACGTCCGATTGGTCGACCTGAGCGGCCAGCAGGCCCGCCTTGCCGGAGTTGCCGCGGAAGATGTCCGCGAAGCGAGACGCGATCACAACGCGAAATCCGTAGTCCGATAGCGCCCACACCGCGTGCTCGCGGGACGAGCCGGTTCCGAAGTCCGGGCCCGCGACGAGAACCGAGCCCTTGTCGTACGGCGGGATGTTCAGGATGAACTCGGGGTCGGCCCGCCAACCCGCGAAGAGGCCGTCCTCGAAACCGCTACGAGAGACCGACTTTAGGTAGACCGCCGGAATGATCTGGTCGGTGTCGACATTGGAGCGCCGCAGGGGGACGCCGATTCCCTTGTGTGTCGTAAAGGCTTCCATCAAATACTCCTGTCGTTCCGGTGGTCTTCAGTTCAGGTCCGCGGGCGCCGAGAGCGTGCCTCGCACTGCCGTCGCCGCCGCAACCAGCGGGGAGACGAGATGCGTCCGCCCGCCCTTGCCCTGCCTACCTTCGAAATTCCGGTTGGAGGTCGATGCCGAGCGCTCACCCGAGGACAGCTGATCGGGATTCATGCCGAGACACATCGAGCACCCCGCCTGCCGCCATTCCGCACCGGCTGCGGTGAAGATCTCACCGAGGCCCTCCTCCTCGGCCTGAGCTCGAACCCTCATCGAGCCGGGGACGACAAGCATCCGCACGCCCTCGGCCACCTTGCGGCCCTTCAGCACGCCCGCCACGGCCCGCAGATCCTCGATCCGGCCATTGGTGCAGGAACCGACGAACACCGTGTCCACGGCGATCTCACGCAGCGGAGTGCCTGCCGTCAGGCCCATGTAGCTCAACGCCTTCTCGGCGGCCTGGCGTTCGCTCTCGTCGACCATCTGCGTGGGATCCGGAACCGAGTCGCCCAGCGGCGCGCCCTGCGCCGGGTTGGTCCCCCAGGTGACGAACGGGGTCAGCGAGTTCGCGTCGATGTAGACCTCCTGGTCGAAAGTCGCGCCCTCGTCGGTCTTCAGCTGATCCCACGCGGCGACGGCGGCATCCCAGTCCGCGCCCTGCGGCGCGTGCGGCCGTCCCTTGATGAACTCGTAGGTGATCTCGTCGGGCGCGATCATGCCCGCCCTGGCACCGGCCTCGATCGACATGTTGCAGACCGTCATTCGGGCTTCCATCGACATTTGACGGATGGCCGATCCGCGATACTCCAGCACATAGCCCTGGCCGCCGCCGGTGCCGATCTTCGCGATGACGGCCAGCACGACGTCCTTGCTCGTCACCCCGGGCTGGAGTTCGCCGTCGACGTTGATCGCCATCGTCTTGAACGGGCGCAGCGACAGCGTCTGGGTCGCCATCACGTGCTCGACCTCGCTGGTACCGATACCCATTGCGAGAGCACCGAAGGCGCCGTGGGTGGAGGTGTGACTGTCGCCGCACACCACCGTCATACCGGGCTGGGTCAGACCCAGCTGCGGACCGACGACGTGCACGATGCCCTGATCGAGGTCGCCCATCGGGTGCAGGCGGACACCGAACTCCTCGCAGTTACGACGAAGGGTCTCCACCTGGGTGCGTGAGACCGGGTCCGCGATCGGCTTGTCGATGTCGACGGTCGGGACGTTGTGATCCTCGGTGGCGATCGTGAGATCGGGGCGGCGCAACGGCCTGCCCGCCAGCCGAAGGCCGTCGAAGGCTTGAGGACTGGTCACTTCGTGTACGAGGTGGAGATCGATGTAGATGAGGTCCGGGTTACGCGAGGCGCCCTCCCCCTCGCCCTGGACGACGACGTGCTCGTCCCACACCTTCTCCGCCAGGGTGCGCTTTCTACTGACCATGTTCTCCACCTCTCAGTGTGACTAGTGCGTCCCGGACATCGGGCGGCCTGGAGTGCGCCACTTCCATCATCTCCCCGATCACGCCCGATCGAAGCCGTCCGAATTTCCATCTCAGAATGCGAGACGGTAGTATCGCCCTATGAGACAGCATAGCGGCTCCCCCGCCTCCAGCGGGATCGGGGTGCTCGACAAGGCGATGACCGTTCTCCATGCCGTTGCGGAGCAGCCCTGCAATCTCGGAGAGCTGTGCGCCCGTACGGGCCTGCCGAGGGCGACGGCCCATCGACTGGCGGTCGGCCTCGAGGTGCACCGGCTCCTCGCCCGCGACGGCGACGGACTCTGGCGCCCCGGTCCCGGCCTGGCGGAGCTGGCTCCGACCGCACACGACAGCCTCCTCGAGGCGGCCGCCATGATCCTGCCTCGACTGCGCGAGATCACCGGCGAGAGCGTGCAGCTGTACCGCAGGGAGGGCACCCAACGGGTGTGCGTGGCCTCCATGGAGCCGCCGACCGGCCTCCGGGACACGGTACTGGTCGGCGCACGACTGCCGATGACCGCGGGCTCGGGAGCCAAGGTGCTGCTGGCATGGGCGGATCCGCAGACCCAGCGAACGGTGCTGGCCGACGCGCTCTTCAGCGAGCGGGCACTGCTCGAGGTGCGCAAGCGCGGCTGGGCGCAGAGTGCGGCCGAACGCGAACCCGGCGTGGCGAGCGTCGCGGCGCCGGTGCGCGACGGCGCGGGCACCGTGATCGCGGCGATCTCGGTCTCGGGTCCGATCGACCGGATGGGCAGGCGTCCCGGCGCCCGCTGGGCCGCCGACCTGCTCGCCGCCGCGGACGCACTCCACAAACGCCTGTAGCCGCCTGCGCATCCGATGTGGCCCATGGCACAGTGCATGCGAGAACAGGTTCCAATCCCCATGGGAGGACAGCGCAGTGGGCACCAACCAACGTAGCCAGATCACGATGGACGACGACGAGATCGCCGGGTTCATCGAACGCAGCCGGGTCGCCACCATGGCGACGGTGGGCGCGAAGGGTGCGCCGCACCTGATCGCCATGTGGTACGCGGTGATCGACGGCGAACTCTGGTTCGAGACGAAGTCGAAATCACAGAAGGCCGTCAACCTCCGCCGGGATGACCGGATCACCGTCATGATCGAGGACGGCAACACCTACGACACCCTGCGTGGCATCTCCATCGAGGGCACCGCCGAGATCATCGACGACCGAGACGCCCTCTGGCAGGTCGGCGTCAGCATCTGGGAGCGCTACACGGGCCCGTACTCCACCGACGTGGACCCCGCTATCGAGATGATGCTCAACAAGCGGGTCGCCGTGCGGGTGAAGCCCGACCGCATCCGGTCATGGGACCACCGCAAGCTCGGATTGCCCCAGATGCCCGTAGGCGGCACCACAGCGGCCTTCCTGTAGCGCCGGAGAATTCACGGGACTTCGCGACGCAGCGGCGGTACCGTCGGCCTTGAACCACCTACGGGAGGAGCAAGACGTGACCGACTCGGAGAACGAGAAGATCAAGCAGCAGTTCCGCGAGGCGCTCGACCGCAAGAATCATCAGCACGCGAACCCGACGTCCGCAACGGCCGGCGATTCGAAGATTCATCACACGCACGGCCCCGCGGATCACAAAAGAGAATTCCGCCGCAAGAGCGGCTGAGAAGATTCGAGCGAAGGCGCTCACCCGACTCGGGTGGGCGCCTTTTTTCGAGCGCCACTCGTTCGAGGTGGCACACAAGAAAAAGACCCCCTGGCATGTGCCAGAGGGTCTTTTTCGTTTGTAGCCCCGACGGGATTCGAACCCGCGCTACCGCCTTGAGAGGGCGGCGTCCTAGGCCGCTAGACGACGGGGCCAAGAACACGCTGTACTGATTTGTTGCGCTGTTGTGGAACTCTTCCGAAGAGAAGTGCCGCATCAGTGGAAGCTCGGCTAGCTTAGCTGGCCGGAGTTCAGAGTCAAAATCGTCTGAACTCTCCGCTGGGGTACCAGGACTCGAACCTAGAATGGCGGTACCAGAAACCGCTGTGTTGCCAATTACACCATACCCCAATGACCTCGGCGGCTCGCTCAACCTTGCGGCTGTGCTCTCCGTTTCGGACGAGGAGAACAATAGCAAAGCCCTAGGGCCATTCTCCAAATCGGCTGGTCAGGGGGCTGAAATGACCCCCTGGCCAGCCGAGGGGAGCTCCTACTGACCCACCTGTGCACGTGCCGCGTGCAGCCGCGCCATCGTCTTCTCCCGGCCGAGCAGCTCCATCGACTCGTACAACGGCGGGCTGATGTGCGAACCGGTCACCGCGACCCGCACCGGCGCAAAGGCCTTGCGCGGCTTGAGTTCCAGGCCATCGATGAGTGCGGCCTTGAGAGACTCCTCAAGGTCAGCGGTCACCCAGTTCGTCGTGGCCTCGAGGGCGGCGATCGTCGCGTCGAGCACGGGAGCCGAGTCGGCGCCCAGGTTCTTCGCGGCCGCGGCTGGATCGATCGCGAACTCGGACTCGCCAACGAAGAGGAACTTGAGCAGGTCCCACGCATCGGACAGCACGACGATGCGCGTCTGCACGAGCTCGGCGGCCTCGGCGAACGAGGCCTCGTCGAGCGCGTCGACGGGATGACCGTGCCCGGTCAGGAAGGCGCGCAGCCGCGCCGTGAAGTCCGCGGGCTCGAGCAGCCGGATGTGCTCGGCGTTGATCGCGTCGGCCTTCTTCTGGTCGAAACGCGCCGGATTGGAGTTGACCTTCGAGATGTCGAAGGCCTCCACCATCTCCGTGAGCGAAAACACATCGTGATCGTCCGCGATGCCCCAGCCGAGCAGGGCCAGGTAGTTGAGCAGGCCCTCCGGAATGAAGCCGCGGTCTCGGTGGATGAACAGGTTCGACTCCGGATCGCGCTTGGACAGCTTCTTGTTGCCCTGTCCCATCACGAACGGGAGGTGACCGAACTCCGGGGTGAGCTCCGCGACACCGATCCGCTGCAGTGCCTCGTAGAGCGCCAGCTGGCGCGGCGTCGACGAGAGCAGGTCCTCGCCGCGCAGCACGTGGGTGATCTTCATCAGCGCGTCGTCGACCGGATTCACCAGCGTGTACAGCGGGATGCCGTTACCCCGGGTGAGCGCGAAGTCGGGCACCGTGCCCGCCTTGAAGGTGGTCTCGCCGCGAACCAGGTCGTTCCAGGTGAGGTCGTGGTCGGGCATCCGCAACCGCACGACGGGCTTACGCCCCTCGTCGAGGTACGCCTGACGCTGCTCGGCGCTCAGATCCCGATCGAAATTGTCGTACCCGAGCTTGGGGTCACGGCCGGCTGCCTTGTGCCGCTCCTCGACCTCCTCGGGAGTGGAGAAGGACTCGTACGCCTCCCCCGCCGCCAGCAACTTCGCGACGACCTCGAGGTGCAGGTCGCGCCGCTGCGACTGCCGGTACGGCTCGTAAGGGCCGCCCACCTCGGGACCCTCGTCCCAGGTCAGGCCGAGCCAATTCAGCGCGTCGAGGATCGCCTGGTAGGACTCCTCCGAGTCCCTCGCGGCGTCGGTGTCCTCGATGCGGAAGACGAACTTGCCGCCGTGGTGCCGGGCATAGGCCCAGTTGAACAGGGCCGTACGGATCAGCCCGACATGGGGCGTGCCGGTCGGCGAGGGACAGAAACGAACGCGCACTTCGCTGGAGGTCATGGCTCACTTGGGTCGGAGGGGGAAAACGGTCCCCTACAGGCTAGTCTTCCCCGCCCGCCCCCGGCTGGGCAGTGACCACCGGCCGTCGCAACGCCGCAGGAACTCAGCCCTTGGCGGCCACCGGGTTGGCGAGGGTGCCGATTCCCTCGATGGTGACGCTGACGGTGTCGCCCGCGACGATCGGGCCGACGCCCTCGGGGGTGCCGGTGAGGATGACATCGCCGGGGAGCAGCGTCATCACCGCGGAGACCCACTCGATGATCTTCGGAATGTCATGCAGCAGAAGCGAAGTCCGGCTGCGCTGCTTGACGGCACCGTCGACCTCGGTCCTGATCTCGAGATCGGAGGCGTCGAGCGTGGTCTCGATCCACGGCCCGAGCGGGCAGAACGTGTCATGGCCCTTGGCCCTGGTCCACTGACCGTCCTGGCGCTGGTGGTCGCGCGCGGACACGTCGTTCGCGGCGGTGTATCCGAGCACCACGTCGAGTGCCTTCGAGGCGGGCACGTCCTTACAGGGACGCCCGATGACGATCGCGAGCTCGCCCTCGTAGTGCACCTCATTCGAGCTGGGCGGCAACATGATCGGCACGCCGGGGCCGATGATCGAGGTGTTCGGCTTGAGGAAGATCACCGGATCCTCGGGGGCCCCGGAACCCATCTCGGCCGCGTGCGCCGCGTAGTTCTTACCGATGCAGATCACCTTGCTGGCCAGGATCGGTGCCAGCAGCCGGACGTCGGCGAGCGGCCAGCTCCGGCCGGTGAAGGTGGGGTTGCCGAACGGATGCTCGGCGATCTCCTTCGCGGTCTGTGCGTCACCCTCCCCCTCGATGGAAACAAAGGCGACCCCATCGGGGCTGGCGATTCGACCTAGGCGCATGGCGGCAGTCTATCGACCGCGCCCGCGCGCACCCTCGACCGCCCGCGGCGCGCGACCTCTCGTGGTCGCGATACACTCGATCCAGAATTCCAAAATATAAGACATCCATTCCACATATTGGGACGGCAGCATGAGTGTTCAGGTACAGAACAGGCAGGACGAGCGGAGCACCGCATCGAGGCGCTGGACCATGCTCGGGCTCGGCGTCCTCGCGCAGACTGCGGGAGGCGTCGTCGCCAACGCGCCCGCCTTCCTGATCCCGACCCTGCACGACGCGCAGGGCATGAGCCTGGCCCGCGCCGGGCTGATCGCGGCCGCACCGACGGTCGGCTTCCTGGTCAGCCTGTTCGCCTGGGGTCTGGTGGTCGACCGGATCGGCGAACGTCGGGTGCTGGCGATCGGACTCGGTGGCGCCGCCATCGCGAGCGCCGCCGCTGCCGCGTTGAGCACGTCCTTCCCGGCGCTCGGCGTTTTCCTGTTCCTCGGCGGTGTGGCCGCCTCGAGCGCCAACGCCGCCAGCGGGCGGGTGGTTGTGGGCTGGTTCCCGCCGGACCGGCGCGGATTCGCGATGGGTGTGCGGCAGATGGCGCTGCCCCTCGGGGTCGCGGTCGCAGCGCTGACCGTCCCGAACCTGGCCGCCGACCACGGCATCCGCCCGGCACTGACCGTGCCCGCGGTCATCTGCGCGGTCGCCGCGCTGGCCTGCCTGGTGTTCGTGATCGACCCACCGCGACCCAGCCGCACCGCCGCGTCCTCACAGGGACTGCTGGACAACCCGTACCGGAACCAGAGCGTGCTGTGGCGGATCCACTCGGTCTCGGCGGTGCTGGTGGTCCCGCAATACCTGGTGTGGACCTTCGTCCCGGTCTGGTTGATCACCGACCGGCACTGGTCGGCGGCGTCGGCGGGCATCCTCATCACCGCGACCCAGCTGCTGGGTGCGGTGGGACGGATCGGTGCCGGGATCTGGTCGGACCGGGTCGGCAGCCGGATGGGCCCGCTGCGGACCGTCGCGGTCGCCGCGGCGCTGTCCATGGCGGCGCTCGCGGTCACGGACTGGCTCGACTCGCCGATCTCGGTAGCCCTGATGGTGGTGGCCTCGGTGATCACGGTCGCCGACAACGGGCTCGCCTTCACCGCGGTCGCGGAGATCGCGGGCCCGTACTGGAGCGGCCGGACCCTCGGCGCCCAGAACACCGGCCAGTACCTGGTTGCCGCGTTCGTGCCGCCGGTGTTCGGTGCGGTGATCGGGACCCTCGGCTTCCCGGCCGCCTTCGCACTCGCCGCCGCGCTGCCACTGGCCGCCGCCCCGCTGGTCCCTGCCGATCCGCCCCCGCCGTCGGCGTGACCCCCCCGAACGCACTCCGCCCGCGAACCTCTCGGTTCGCGGGCGGAGTGCTACTTCGGAGTCTCGCCGAGCCTAGAGGCTCGCGGCGATGCGGTCGCCGACCTCGGAGGTCTTGATCGGACCGTCGCCACGGGCCGCGAGATCTGCCTCGACGGCCTGCTCGATGCGGGCCGCGTCCTCGTCGCGCCCGAGGTGACGCAGCATCAGCGCAACCGACAGGATCGCGGCAGTGGGATCGGCGATGCCCTTGCCCGCGATGTCAGGGGCGCTGCCGTGCACCGGCTCGAACATCGAGGGGTTGGTGCCGGAGGCGTCGATGTTGCCGCTCGCCGAGAGGCCGATGCCACCGGTGACCGCGCCGGCCAGGTCGGTGATGATGTCGCCGAACAGGTTGTCGGTGACGATCACGTCGAAGCGGGACGGGTCGCTGACCATGTAGATGGTGGCCGCGTCGATGTGGCAGTACGCGGTTTCGACGTCCGGGTACTCGGCGCCGACGGTCTCCATCGCACGAGACCAGATCGCGCCCGCGTTGGAGAGCACGTTGGTCTTGTGGATCAGCGTCAGGTGCTTACGCCGCGTCTGCGCCAACGCGAAGGCATAGCGGACGACACGCTCGGCACCGAACCAGGTGTTGATCGACACCTCGGTGGCGATCTCGTGCGGCGTGCCGACGCGGATGGCGCCGCCGTTGCCGGTGTACGGGCCCTCGGTGCCCTCGCGCACCACCACGAAATCGATGTCCGGGTTGGCGGCCAGCGGCGACGTCGCCCCCGGGTACAGCCGCGACGGACGCAGGTTCACGTGGTGATCGAGCTGGAACCGCATGTTCAGCAGCAGGCCCCGCTCGAGGATGCCAGGGCCGACGAGACGCGGGTCGCCGATCGCGCCGAGCAGGATCGCATCGTGCTCGCGGATCTGCGCGAGCTCCTCGTCCGGCAGCAGTTCGCCGGTTGCGTTGTAGCGCGTGGCGCCGAGGTCGTACTCGGTCGTCTGCAGGTCCGGGACCAACTTGCGCAGCACCTTGAGTGCCTCCGCCGTGACCTCGACCCCGATGCCGTCGCCGGGAATGACTGCAAGCTTCATGTACTTACTCACTTCCTCGCAGAGACGAAATCAGGACAGGTCGACCTGGGCCACGCGGGCGTCGAGCTGGGAGACGACCTCCGCGACCTCGGCATCGCCGACCACGCGGTCGACGCGCAGGATGACGGTGGCGCCCTCGCCCTCCACGTCCTGGCTCAGCGCCGCGGCCTGGATGTCGATGCCCGCGTTGCCCAGCACCGTGCCGAGGGTGCCGAGCACGCCCGGACGATCCTGGTAGTGCACGACGATGTTGTGGCCCTCGGCGCGCAGGTCGAAGCTGCGGCCGTTGACGTTGACGATCTTCTCGATCTGCTGCAGGCCGGTCAGCGCGCCCGCGACGGCGGTGACGGTGCCGTCGGCCGCGACGGCCCGCACCTCGACCGCGCTGCGGTGCGTGAGCGCCTCGCTGTGCTTGTCGACCTCGACGCTCACGCCACGCTGCTCGGCGAGCGCGGGCGCGTTGACGAAGGTGACCGGCTCGTCGCTGCTGGCCGAGAAGAGTCCGCGCAGCGCGGCGAGGCCGAGGATCTCGACGTTCTCCGCCGACAGCTCACCGCTGACGATGACCTGCACGTTCTGCACCGCCTCCGGGGAGAGGGTGCCCGCGAGCAGGCCGAGCTTGCGGACCAGGTCGAGCCACGGCGCGACCTCCTCGCCGACCGGGCCGCCGGAGACGTTGACGGCCTCGGGCACGAACTCGCCCGCCAGCGCCAGCAGCACGCTCTTGGCGACGTCGGTGCCCGCGCGGTCCTGGGCCTCCGAGGTGGACGCGCCGAGGTGCGGGGTGACGACGACGTTGTCGAGGTCGAACAGCTTCGAATCGGTGCACGGCTCGGTGTTGAACACGTCGAGGCCAGCGGCGCGCACCTTGCCGGACACGAGCGCGTCGTACAGCGCGTCCTCGTCGATCAGGCCACCGCGGGCGGCGTTGACGATGATCAGCCCGTCCTTGGCCGTGGCGAGACGCTCGGCGTTGATCAGGCCCGCGGTCTCCTTGGTCTTCGGCAGGTGCACGGAGATGAAGTCCGAGCGCTTGACCAGTTCGTCGATGTCGACGAGCTCGATGCCGAGCTGCGCGGCGCGGGCCGCGGGCAGGTAGGGGTCGTACGCGATGACGTGGGTCTCGAACGCCGCGAGGCGCTGCGCGAACAGCTGCCCGATCCGGCCGAGGCCGACGACGCCGACGGTCTTGCCGAGGATCTCGGTGCCGTTGAAGCTCGAACGCTTCCAGGTCTTCTCGCGCAGCGTGCGGTCGGCGGCCGGGATCTGGCGGGCGGTGGCCAGCAGCAGCGCGACGGCGTGCTCGGCGGCGGTGTGGATGTTCGAGGTCGGCGCGTTGACGACCATCACGCCGCGCTCGGTGGCGGCCGGGATGTCGACATTGTCGAGGCCGACGCCGGCGCGGCCGACGATCTTCAGCTTGGTGCCCGCGGCGAGGACGTCCGCGTCCACGGTGGTCGCGGAGCGGACCAGGATCGCGTCGGCCTCGGGGACGGCGGCCAGCAGGGCGGGACGGTCGGGACCGTCGACCCAGCGCACTTCCACGCCATCGCCGAGCGCCTCGACCGTGGACGGCGCGAGCTTGTCTGCGATCAGAACAACGGGACGGCCTGGCTGGCTCACGAGTGAACTCCTGTGTTAGGTGTCGGGCGGATCGTCCGCGGCCCGGCGCCGCCTCGGGCGCCCACGTGAGGCCGTGACCGAAGACAGCTTAGTGTGCGGGCGCCCGGGTTTCGGCACCCTGGGTGCGCCGATACCAGATAGTGGACACCTCGTGGGACGGATCACTCAGTCGGCGCGGCCGGCATCGAACGCCTCCACCGCGGCGTCGAGCGTCGGATAGAACCGGTCGTGGCCGAAGCGGTCGCCGACCCCGAACCGGATCAGCCGATCCTTGACCGGTCCCTTCATCTCGGCGAAGGCCAGTCGCACCCCGCGGCTCTCCAGGTACTGGTCGAGCTCGACCAGCTCGTCCACCGCCGTCGTATCCAGGCCGGTCAGCGGTTCCGAGGCGATCACCACCCAGCGGACCCGATCGGGCGCATCGGCGACGAGCCCCCGCACGTAGTCGTCGAAGATCGCGCCGTTCGCGAAGAAGAGCTGCGCGTCGAACCGCGCGATGACCAGACCGGGGATCCGGTGACCCTCGGGGTGCCGGGCGAGGTCGTGGTAGCCGTCGAGGCCGGGCACCACCACCAGTTCCGCACGGTACGGCTGCCACGCGTGCACGACGACCGCCACGAAGGACAGGGCGATCGCCACCAGGATGCCCTCCAGCACCCCGACCAGCGCGACGCCGAGGAGCGCCGCGATCGCCAGGGACGCCTCCACCCTGCTCATCCGCCACATCGCCACCATGCTGCGGATGTCCACCAGCGAGGTCGCCGCCACGATCACCACGGCCGCCAGCGCCGACGACGGCAGGTAGCCGGTGACGCCGGGTGCGACGAGGATGAACAGCACGATGGCCAGCGCGCCGATCACCCCGACCAGCTGGGTCTTGGCGCCGTTCTGTTCCGCGACCGGGGTGCGCGAGGAGCTCGCGGACATCGGGAACCCGCCGAGCAGCCCGCTCGCCACGTTCGCGGTACCGATCGCACGCATCTCGACGCTGCCGTTGACGCTCTCGCCGCGCCGCGCCGCGAAGGTGCGCGAGAGCACCCCGGTGTCGGCGAACGCGATCAGCGCGATACCTGCCGCCGGGACGATCAGTTCGCCGACATCGGACCAGGTCAGACCGCCGAGCGCGGGCGCGGGCAGGCCGTGCGGCAGCGCTCCGACCATCGGGATCTGGTCCTTGAGACCCAGGACGTACGCCAGGACTACCGCTCCGACCACGGCGACCAGCACGCCGGGGATGCGGCTGTGCAGCAGCTTGAAGGCCAGGATGACCGCGATGGCGCCGACGCCGATCGCGCTCGCGGTCGGGTCGATCTCGCCGTCCGCGATTGCCGCGACGGTGTTGCGCGCCTCGTCGATGAGGTTGACCCCGTCGACGGAGAATCCGAGCAGCTTCGGGATCTGGCTGACGATCACCACCAGGGCGATGCCGTTGAGATAGCCGAGCCGGATCGGCTTGGACAGCAGGTCGGTGACGAAACCCAGGTTCAGCAGGCCGCCGACGACCAGGATCGCGCCCATCAGGATCGCGAGCAGGCCGGCGAGGGCGACCGCCCGCGCCGAATCCCCAGCGGCCAGCGGGATCACGGCCGCGCCGATGATCGGGGCGAGCGAGGAGTCAGGACCGAGCACCAGGATCTTCGAGGGACCGACCAGCGCGTAGACGAGCAGGGGGACGATGGTGGCGTAGAGACCGGTCTCCGGGGGCAGGCCCGCGGCCTCGGCGTATCCCATGCCTGCGGGGATCAGCAGCGCGGTGAGCGCGATCCCCGCGGTGAGGTCGGAGCGCAGCCACGACCGCTCGTATCGGCGGGCCACCTCCAGACCGGGAAGCCATGACCGCAGTGACGATTGTTGTGCCATCCACCACCTACCCCGGACAACGCAAAGGGCCCGATGCCCTCCGTGACAGTGTGCACCGTCACGGGGTGACATCGGGCCCCGAAATGCGCTTCGCGCCCCGTGAGTCTTTTCGGCCCTTGACGGGACCGAAAGGACTCACGGGTGGCGCAGCCGCCTAAGCGGTTTCGGTGATCGGGCGATCGACCCAGCTCATCAGGTCGCGCAGCTTCTTGCCGGTGACCTCGATCGGGTGCTCGGCGTTGGCCTTGCGCAGGCCCTCGAGCTCGGTGTTGCCGTTCTCGACGTTGGCGACCAGGCGACGGGTGAACTCGCCCGACTGGATGTCGGCGAGGATCGCCTTCATGCGCTCCTTGGTGCCGGCGTCGATGACCCGCGGGCCGGACAGGTAGCCACCGAACTCGGCGGTGTCGGACACCGAGTAGTTCATGCGCGCGATGCCACCCTCGTACATGAGGTCGACGATCAGCTTGAGCTCGTGCAGGACCTCGAAGTACGCCATCTCGGGCGCGTAGCCGGCCTCGACCATGACCTCGAAGCCCGTCTTCACGAGCTCCTCGGTGCCGCCGCAGAGCACGGCCTGCTCGCCGAAGAGGTCCGTCTCGGTCTCTTCCTTGAAGGTGGTCTTGATGACGCCCGCGCGGGTGCCACCGATCGCCTTGGCGTAGGACAGCGCCAGGGCCTGGCCCTCGCCCTTCGGGTCCTGGTCGACGGCGATGAGGGCGGGAACGCCCTTGCCGTCGACGAACTGACGACGCACCAGGTGGCCGGGGCCCTTCGGGGCGACCATGCCGACGGTGACGAACTCCGGAGCCTTGATCAGGTCGAAGTGGATGTTCAGGCCGTGCCCGAAGAACAGCGCGTCGCCGTCCTTGAGGTTCGGCTCGATGTCGTTGGTGAAGATCGACGCCTGCGCGGTGTCGGGTGCCAGCACCATGATCACGTCGGCCCACTCGGCGACCTCGGCAGGCGTGCCGACGGTCAGGCCCTGCTCCTCGGCCTTGGCCCGCGACTTCGAACCCTCCTTGAGGCCGATGCGCACATCGACGCCCGAATCACGCAGGCTGAGCGAATGCGCGTGTCCCTGGCTGCCGTAGCCGATCACAGCGACCTTGCGGCCCTGGATGATCGACAGGTCGGCGTCATCGTCGTAGAACATCTCGACTGCCACTGGTATTACCTCTCCTCGGTTATCTGAAGACTTGATTCGTGAATAGAAAGTACTAGCGAGCCGCGGTGATGGACTTCGGCCCACGGCCGACAGCCACGACACCGGACTGCACGATCTCCCGGATGCCATAGGGATCGAGCATCCGCAGCAACGCGTCGAGCTTGGACCGGGTGCCGGTCGCCTCGATGGTCACCGACTCAGGCGAGACGTCGATCACCTTGGCGCGGAACAGGTTCACCGTCTCGAGGACCTGCGTCCGAACGCTGGCGTCCGCCCGCACCTTGATCAGCACGAGCTCACGGGCCACCGAGGCCTCGGTGTCCTGCTCGACGATCTTGAGCACGTTGACCAGCTTGTTGAGCTGCTTGGTCACCTGCTCGAGCGGGAACTCGTCGACGGTCACGACGATGGTCATGCGGGAAACGTCGGGGAGTTCGGTCCCCCCGACCGCGAGGGACTCGATGTTGAAGCCCCGGCGCGAGAACAGCGCGGCCACCCTGGCCAACACTCCCGGCTTGTCCTCGACGAGAACGCTGAGGGTGTGGCTGGTGCTCACTGGTTGTCCTCCCTTGCTGCGGCAGCGGCCTGACCCGACTGCTGCTCGCGCTCCATGGCCTCGTGGATGACGGCGGGCTCACTGAGGGCCTCGTCATCGTCGAACAGCGGCCGGATGCCCCGCGCCGCCTGGATCTCGTCGTTGCTGGTGCCCGCGGCGACCATCGGCCACACCTGGGCGTCCTTGCCGACGATGAAGTCGATCACGACCGGCTTGTCGTTGATCGACTGCGCCTCGCGGATCGCCGCCTCCACGTCCTCCTCGCGCTCGACGCGAATCGAGTGGCAGCCGAGCGCCTCACCGAGCTTGACGAAGTCGGGGATGCGGACGGCGCCGTGCGTGCCGAGGTTGGTGTTCGAGTACCGCTCGTCGTAGAACAGGGTCTGCCACTGCCGGACCATGCCGAGGTTGCCGTTGTTGATCAGCGCGACCTTGATCGGCACACCCTCGAGCGCGCAGGTCGCGAGCTCCTGGTTGGTCATCTGGAAGCAGCCGTCACCGTCGATGGCCCAGACTTCCTTGTCCGGCGCGCCCATCTTGGCGCCCATCGCGGCTGGCACCGCGTAGCCCATGGTGCCGAGGCCGCCGGAGTTGAGCCAGGTGCGCGGCTTCTCGTACTTGACGAACTGCGCGGCCCACATCTGGTGCTGGCCGACGCCCGCGCAGTAGATCGCGTCCGGGCCCGCGAGCCGGCCGACCGCCTCGATCACGTACTCCGGGGACAGCGCGCCGTCCGACGGCTTGCCGTATGCCAGCGGGTAGGTCTTGCGCAGGCCGTCCAGGTACGACCACCACTCGGTGTAGTCCAGCGTGGTCCCGGTGGCCTGATCCGCCTTGATCGCCTCGATCAGCTCGGTGATCACCTCGCCGCAGTCACCGACGATCGGGACGTCCGCGTACCGGTTCTTGCCGATCTCGGCCGGGTCGATGTCGGCGTGGATCACCTTGGCGTCGGGCGCGAACGAGTCGAGCTGGCCGGTCACCCGATCGTCGAAACGCGCGCCGAGGGTGATCAGCAGATCGCTCTTCTGCAGCGCGCCGACCGCCGCGACGGTGCCGTGCATGCCAGGCATGCCGCAGTGCAGCTGGTGGCTGTCGGGGAACGCGCCGCGGGCCATCAGCGTCGTCACGACGGGGATACCGGTCAGCTCCGCGAGCTCGAGCAGTTCGGCGGACGCGTCGGCCTTGATGACGCCGCCACCGACGTAGAGCACCGGCGCCTTCGACTCGGCGATCAGCCGGGCCGCCTCGCGGACCTGCTTGCCGTGCGGCTTGCTCACCGGGCGGTAGCCGGGCAGGTGCATCTCCGGCGGCCACGAGAACGTGGTCTGCGCCTGCAGGACGTCCTTCGGGATGTCGACGAGGACGGCGCCCGGCCGACCCGAGGACGCCAGGTAGAAGGCCTCCGCCATGATCCGCGGGATGTCGGCGCCGTCGGTGATCAGGAAGTTGTGCTTGGTCACCGGCATGGTGATGCCGGAGATGTCGGCCTCCTGGAACGCGTCGGTGCCGATCAGGCTACGACCGACCTGGCCGGTGATCGCGACGATCGGGACCGAGTCCATCTGCGCGTCGGCGATCGGGGTCACCAGGTTGGTGGCGCCGGGGCCGGAGGTGGCCATGCAGACACCGACCTTGCCGGTGGCCTGGGCGTATCCGGTGGCGGCGTGTCCGGCGCCCTGCTCGTGCCGGACCAGGACGTGGCGAACCGTCTTCGAGTCGAAGAGCGGGTCGTAGACGGGCAGAACGGCGCCGCCGGGAATGCCGAATACAGTGTCGACCTCGAGCTCTTCGAGGGCCCGAACCACGGACTGGGCGCCGGTCACTCGCTCGGGGGCGATCTGACGGCGGTTACCGGGCTGGGCGGCCGGCGCTGCCGCGGGGCTGGGCTGACCCGATCCCCCCGACTTGCGCGGCGTGGGCTGCGGCCGTGCGGTTGGTGCGCTCACTGCATAATCCTCTGGTCTTGACGGTTCAAGCTGGCTCCGGGCAAGAAAAAACCCCCGTCAGCAATCTTGCTGTACGAGGGTGGCGCGTCGTGCTTGTGAGTAGACGAAATCGACTCAGGCGACGACGCGCCGGCCGATTACGAGCCACTCATTCTGCTTCACGCGCTCGAAGGTAGGCGCGTCAAGGGTGAACAGTCAACTTGGTGAGTCTGCTGTCCCAGAATGTGAGAAGCGCTGACCGCAATGCAAGGATGGTGCGGTGTCATCCTCATCGCAGCCCGTGCCACCGAACTCATCCTCGCACACTGCCGAACCCATCGAGCAGTCCATACACATCTCGAAGCTCGGACTCCTCGCGGTTGGCCTGCTGGCGATCTGCCTGAGCCCGATCATCCTCACCAACCCGGCACTCCTGTCCGTCCTGCTGGTGATCCCCATCGTGGTCGCCTGGTGGATGCTGCGGGTACGGACGACGGTGACCGCCGACGGACTGCGCCTGCGCCGGATGTTCTCCAGCGAGCACATCGAGTGGAGCCAGATCAAGGGCTTCCGCTTCCCCAAGCAGGGATGGGCGCGCGCCGACCTGACGGACGGCCGCGAGGTGAGCCTGCCCGTGGTCACCTTCGGCAGGCTGCCCCAGATCGCGGCGGCCAGTGGCGGCCGGGTGACCGATCCCTATGCGGCGGCGGATCGCGCGGCCCGCGAGAAGGCCGCCGCCGAGAGGGCCGCGGCCGAGAACGACGAGACCGAGTCCGGCACGGAGTCGGATCCGGGAACGAAATAGCCCGCGAGTAGCGTTGCAACGCACACTCGACGCCCGGGGCGCCGACGGCACCAACCCCATGCCGAGGACCCGCCCACCGGCCCAGCCCGCCGGAGCCGCTCGAGCCACGGCAACGTTCGCAGTTTGACGATTAAGGACAGCCCTATGCCCCCGTTGAGGTCACGCACAACCACCGTCGGACGCAACGCCGCCGGAGCCCGCGCCCTGTGGCGCGCCACCGGAATGACGGACTCCGATTTCGGCAAGCCGATCGTCGCGATCGCCAATTCCTACACCCAGTTCGTGCCCGGCCACGTGCACCTCAAGGACGTGGGCGAGATCGTCGCCGAGGCCGTGCGCGCCGCGGGCGGCGTGCCCCGCGAGTTCCACACCATCGCGGTCGACGACGGCATCGCCATGGGCCACGGCGGCATGCTCTACTCGCTGCCCAGCCGCGAGATCATCGCCGACTCGGTCGAGTACATGGCGAATGCGCACACCGCCGACGCCCTCGTCTGCATATCCAACTGCGACAAGATCACCCCCGGCATGCTCAATGCCGCGATGCGCCTGAACATCCCGACCGTCTTCGTCTCGGGTGGTCCGATGGAGGCAGGCAAGGCCGTCGTCGTCGGCGGCGTGGCGCAGGCCCCCACCGACCTGATCACCGCCATCTCGGCATCCGCGAACGACGCGGTGTCCGAGGAGGGCCTCGACGAGGTCGAGCGCAGCGCCTGCCCGACCTGCGGCTCCTGCTCCGGCATGTTCACGGCCAACTCGATGAACTGCCTCACCGAGGCACTCGGCCTTGCGCTGCCCGGCAACGGCTCGACCCTGGCCACCCACGAGGCCCGCCGCGCGCTGTTCTCCCGCGCAGGCACCACGGTCGTCGAGGCCGCGATCAAGTACTACCGCGACGAGGACGAGTCGGTGCTCCCCCGGAACATCGCCACCCCCAAGGCGTTCCGCAACGCCATGGCCCTCGACGTCGCGATGGGCGGCTCGACCAACACGGTCCTGCACACCCTCGCCGCCGCACAGGAGGGCGAGGTCGACTTCGACCTCGACACCATCGACGAGATCAGCCGCAAGGTGCCGTGCCTGTCGAAGGTCTCCCCCAACTCCGACTACCACATGGAAGACGTGCACCGGGCGGGCGGAATCCCCGCGCTGCTCGGCGAACTGCGGCGCGCGAACCTGCTCGAGACGGACGTATCGACGGTCCACACCAAGAGCTTCGACCAGTGGCTCGACGACTGGGACATCCGCTCCGGCAAGGCGACCGACGAGGCGATCGAGCTCTTCCACGCCGCACCGGGCGGGGTCCGCACCACCGAGCCGTTCTCCACCGCCAACCGCTGGAGCGCGCTGGACACCGACGCCGCAGGCGGGTGCATCCGGGACAAGGAGCACGCGTACACCGTCGAGGGCGGACTCGTCGTGCTGCGCGGCAACATCGCGCTGGACGGCGCGATCCTCAAGACGGCCGGCATCGACGAGGAGCTGTTCACCTTCCAGGGTCCGGCGCTCGTCGTCGAATCGCAGGAAGAGGCCGTCTCGGTGATCCTGCAGAAGAAGATCAAGCCCGGCGACGTCCTCGTGGTCCGCTACGAGGGCCCCAAGGGCGGACCGGGCATGCAGGAGATGCTGCACCCCACCGCATTCCTCAAGGGCGCCGGCCTCGGCAAGGAGTGCGCGCTGATCACCGACGGCCGCTTCTCCGGCGGCACCTCCGGTCTGTCGATCGGGCACATCTCGCCCGAGGCCGCGGCGGGCGGCGTGATCGGCCTGGTGGAGAACGGCGATCAGGTCCGCATCGACGTCGCGACCCGGACCCTCGAGATCCTCGTCGACGACGCCGTGCTCGCCGAGCGCCGCGCCAAGATGGAGGCGTCCGAGCGTCCGTGGCAGCCGGTCGACCGTCAGCGCACCGTCACCACCGCGCTGCGCGCCTACGCGGCGCTGGCGACCTCCGCCGACAAGGGCGCCGTTCGCTACGTGCCGTAGTCCTCGCGATTCGCAGACGCGCCCCTGCGGTGCCGGGAATGCCCGGAACCGCAGGGGCGCGTTCGTGTCTGGCGCCCTCAGGCCGCGCGGACCTCCGCGATCCGCCGCTCGGCCAGTTCGATCGCGGCGGTGGAGGTGTCCACCCCGGTCACCCTGGCCCGGTCGAGGATCTCCATCACCACATCCGCGATCCGGTCCACCTTGCCGACGAAGTCCGTCAGCCCGTTCACCTCGGCGTCGCAGGAGATCAGGCCGCCCGCGTTCGACACGAAGTCCGGGACGTGCACGATCCCGCGGGCGGTCAGCGCATCACCCGCCGCCTGAGACGCGAGCATGTTGTTCGCCGCACCGACGAGTGCCACCGCCTTGAGCCGGTCGACCGCACGCTCGTCGATCACCAGGCCAGGACCGGCGGGGCAGACCACATCGACGTCGGTGTGCAGGATCTCGTCCAGCGAACTCGCCTGCGCGCCAAAACCTTCCACCGCGAGCCGCACTCGCTCCGGATCGGGGTCGGCAACCAGCACCGTCGCCCCGGCCGCGGAGAGGAGTTCGACGATCCCAAGGCCGACATTGCCCGCACCCTGCACGGCGACGCGCAGACCCTCGACGCCGTCACGCCCCAGGTGATCCGCGACCGCCGAGATCGAGGCGACCACTCCCCTTGCCGTGTACGGCGAGGGGTCGCGTCCGTCGCTGGAGACCCGGGGGGCATGTTCCGCGATCACCTTCAGGTCGGCCGGTCCGGTGCCCATGTCGGCGCCGGGGATGTACCGGCCACCGAGCAAGCCGATGTGCCTGCCGTGCGCCTCGAGGAGCGCGCGCGTCTTCTGGCTGCGGGGATCGGCGTTGATCACGCTCTTCCCGCCGCCGAGCGCGAGTCCGGCGAGCGCCGCCTTGTAGGTCATCGCGCGCGCGAGGCGCATCGCGTCCGCCGCGGCCGCATCGTCGGACTCGTACCGGCGAATCCGGACGCCGCCGAGCGCGGGCCCCAGGGTGGTGTCGTGGACGGCGATGATGCTGGCGAGCCCGTTCTCGACGCGCTGGATCGACAGCTGCTCGAAGTCCTGCTCGGCAAGGGAATTGATGGCGCTCAATGCTGCTCCTGAGGTCAGCCCACGACAGATGACGCCCTTGTGAGGCGAATCCATTGCGGGACAGAGAGTTACGGCTCTTGTGGCCGCGATGGGCGGAGTACCTGCCCGGCATGAACTGTAAGGCGCGTCACACGGATGTCAAGCCACCGGCCGCCATGACCCCGATGGGGCAGGGGTCGTGGCCACAGGTGGAGAGCAGCGGAATTCGGCGAATCGGCCCGGGTTGGTGCGCACAGCGCGCAGTTCACCCGAGCGATCCGACGCGCAGCTGCGCACGATGCACCATCGAGCGACCGGGTGTTGCGCATCGGGTTCTCAGGTGGTTCTCTCTTCACGCCGATGAGACACAGATCACATTCGGTCAGGCACAGCCCCCACCCGGCGACCCACAAGGTCATCGGGAGTCAACCAAGGAGCCCATCCATGCCCGGAGTCGGTATTTGGCGCACCAAGTCCGTCGAACAGTCGATATCTGATACCGATGAACCCGGTACCCGTCTACGCAAAGAGCTCACCGCCTGGGACCTGACCGTCTTCGGCGTCGCCGTGGTGATCGGGGCGGGCATCTTCACCCTCACCGCCAGGACGGCAGGCAACGTCGCCGGGCCGTCCATCTCGCTTGCCTTCGTCCTCGCCGCCATCGCGTGCGGGCTCGCCGCCCTCTGTTATGCCGAGTTCGCCTCCACCGTTCCGGTCGCAGGCAGTGCGTACACCTTCTCCTATGCGACGTTCGGAGAGTTCGTCGCCTGGATCATCGGATGGGACCTCATCCTCGAGTTCGCGCTGGCGTCGGCGGTGGTCGCCAAGGGCTGGTCGCTGTACCTGGGCAACGTGATCGGGGCCAGCGGTTCGACCACCGCACATCTCGGCCCCATCGACTTCGACTGGGGCGCCCTGCTGATCATCGGCGCGATCACCACCGTGCTCGCCATCGGAACCAAGGTGTCCTCGCGGGTGTCGGCCATCATCACCGCCATCAAGATCGCCGTGGTCCTGCTCGTCATCGTGGTCGGCTCGTTCTACATCAACAAGGACAACTACTCCCCGTACATCCCGCCCGCCGAGGGCGCGTCCAGCTCGGCCAGCGGTGTCCACCAGACCCTGTTCTCGTTCCTCACCGGCGCCGACGGCAGCAGCTACGGCTGGTACGGCCTGCTCGCAGCGGCCAGCCTCGTGTTCTTCGCGTTCATCGGGTTCGATGTCGTGGCCACCACCGCCGAAGAGACCAAGAACCCGCAGAAGGCACTCCCCCGCGGCATCCTCGGCTCGCTCGCCATCGTCACCGTCCTGTACGTGGCGGTGACCCTGGTCTTGACCGGCATGGTCAAGTACACCGACCTGAAGACCGGCAGCCCGCTCGTCGGCGACAGCAGCGCCACCCTCGCGACCGCCTTCGAGGCGCACGGGATCACCTGGGCCCAGATGGCGATCAACTTCGGCGGCCTCGCCGGACTGACGACCGTCGTCATGGTCATGATGCTCGGTCAGACCCGGGTGCTGTTCGCGATGTCGCGGGACGGGCTGATGCCGCGCGGCCTCGCCAAGACCGGCAGCAAAGGCACCCCGGCGCGGATCACCGTCGTCGTCGGCGTGATCGTCGCACTGCTCGCGGCCTTCTTCCCGATGGGCACCCTCGAGGAGATGGTCAACATCGGCACCCTCTTCGCCTTCGTCCTGGTGTGCATCGGTGTCGTGGTGCTGCGCAAGACCCGACCCGACCTGCCGCGCGGATTCCGGGTTCCGCTGGTTCCCCTCGTGCCGATCCTCGCGGTGCTGGCCTGCGGGTGGCTGATGCTGAACCTGTCCGTGGAGACCTGGATCCGGTTCCTGGTCTGGATGGCGATCGGTGTGGTCATCTACTTCGCCTACGGCAAGCGCAAGTCGGTGCTCGGCCAGCGGCTCGCTGCGGAGGCGACACAGCCCCCGGAGGAGCAGCTGGAGACGGTCACCGCCTGACCGACCCCGACGCGAACCCCCTGGTCACTCAGATCAGGGGGTTCGCACCGTTGAGGAAGATCCACAGGCAGACACCGGCCGCGACGCCGAGGATCAGCGCGACGAACGAACCGACGTGCGGCCTGGTCGCCCACTTCCGGCCGCCGTCAACCGAGAACCGTCCCGGGCCGGTCAATATCACCGCGACGGCCGCGGCGACCAGCATCGTCTCGTGCTCGACGCCGGACGGCGCGAAGAACTGCAGCCCTGGCTCCGCGACCTGGCGGACGCACCAGGCGTTGATCAGCACCGCGAGCACCGCGGCGCCCGCCAGCGGCGTGGCAAGACCGAAGATCAGCAGGGTGCCGGCCGCGACCTCACCGACCGCCCCGAGGATCGAGAGCAGCCGGGCCTGCTCGAACCCGGCGTCGAACAGCGTCGTCTCGAAGCCTGCGAGTCCGGGGCCGTTCCACCAGCCGAACAGCTTCTGCAGACCGTGGAACAGCGCGACGGTGCCGAGCCCCAGCCGGAGGACGAGCAGACCGAGGTCGAGCGTGCCTCGCCCGGACGGCGTCTCCGGCGAGATCGTCTCGGGCATCGCCTGCGAGACGGGTGAGGTGAAAGCGGACACGACGGCGGGCTCGATCGGATCTGCGAAACGCAGTTCCTCGGTGGGATACACCTCGGCGACCGAACTGCCGCGGTACGTCGGGATCTGCTCGGTCGGCATCAGACCGAGATCGTCGTCGGACACGGGCAGCGCACCGCTCGAGGAGGTGGGAAGTTGCTCGGTCGGCAGGTCGAACGGACTGGAGGCGGTGCGATCGGTGCCGTCACGGTCCGGGTTCCCTTGCTGCTTCGCTGTCACGATGGACAGCGTAAGGGCGAGCGGCAGATACGCCGTCCGGCGCGCCGCACCGGGCCGCCGTGGCGCCGCCCGCACGGGATTCCGTACCGTTTGCAGTCATGGGAGCAAGTCGGGTCAGGGTGTTGGCGGCCGTGTCCATCGTCGTCGCGGTGGCGGGCTGTGCCCGGTTCGACGACTCGGCGACGAGCCCGTTCACTCCGGCGCCGACGTTCGACGCAGGCGGCGAGGTCCGGCCCCGACCGCCCGGCACGCCCCCGACCAGCCCCCGCACGCCCAGCCCACCCGTGGCGCAGGCACCCTGCCTGGACCCGGACCCCGCCGTCCTGGTGACCTGCCTGGACACCACCGGCGGAATGGTCATGCTGCCGGGAGGCGATTCGGCGCTGGTCACCGAGCGCCGCACCGGCCGCATCCTCCGCGTCACCCCCGGCAAGCCGACCGAGGAGTTCGCCCGACTCCAGGTGGACGGCTCCTCCGACGGTGGCCTGCTCGACGTCGCGCTGTCGCCGACCTACGTCGAGGACAACCTGGTGTATGCCTACATCTCCACCGGCGGCGACAATCGGGTGGTGCGGATCGCGCCGGGCGATGTGCCAAAGGATGTCCTGACCGGCATCCCGCGCGGACCCGTCGGCAACACAGGGGCCCTGACCTTCGCCGGCCCGAACGAACTGCTGGTGCTCACCGGCAACGCCGGGAACCCTTCCGCCGCAAACGATCCCGGCTCGCTGGCCGGAAAGCTGCTCCGCGTGACCGCGCTGACGCCCGGGTCTCCCGGATCGCAGCCGTTCCCCCAGGTCGCGCTGTCGGGCATCGGCGGCGCGGGCGACGTCTGCGTTGACCCGACCGACCAGAACATCTGGGTGACCGATCGAACCCCACTCGAGGACCGGCTGCAGAAGATCGCGCCGAACGGCGCGGCGGGCGTGCCGGTCTGGACCTGGCCGGACCGACCAGGCGTCGCGGGCTGCACGGCGGGCGGCGGTTCGGTCGCCATCGCGCTGACCGCGGGCAGGGCGCTCGCGCTGCTCGATACCGATCCGCAGACGGGGGCGGTGACCGCAGCACCGTCGCTGGTCGTCGAGGATCGGTACGGCAAGCTCGGTGCGGCCGCGCTCGGTGCCGAGAACACGATCTGGGTGTCGACCGTCAACAAGACCGACGGTGTCGGCGGCCCGACCGACGACCGGGTGGTCAAGATCCCGGCACCGCAGGGCGGCGGCGGCTTCGACTGACAACGGGGGCG
Source organism: Rhodococcus maanshanensis NBRC 100610 (assembly GCF_001894865.1). Taxonomy (GTDB): domain Bacteria; phylum Actinomycetota; class Actinomycetes; order Mycobacteriales; family Mycobacteriaceae; genus Rhodococcus_G; species Rhodococcus_G maanshanensis. The sequence goes on from NZ_BCXA01000006.1 coordinate 152,570, forward strand.
CGGTTCCGCCGATCAGGACAACGCGAAATCGGGTGGTGCCGACTCGGCGAACGCGGAACCCACGTCACCGAGGAGCCCCGGCGCGGAGAGGTCGAGCTTGCGGCAGGACGTGAAGTCGAAATCGGCGAGCCGCGTCCACACGATGTTCGGACTGAACGACGACTCGTAGATGTAGGTCCCGGTCGTCAGATCCGCGAGCGTTCGCCAGATCGTCATCGAGATGTTCGGCCGGTCCGGGTCGGGCTCGCCGAACGGCTGCGCCGCGTTGCGCATCACGCTGAGCAGCGCGGCGTAGGAACGTTCGGTGGTCTCCGAAGCGGGCAGCCGGTCGAGGTAGTAGCTGGCACGGACGAATCGGTCCGCGGCCTCGGTGGTGCCCGGCAACGGCTGTGTTCCGCCGAATCCGGTGTACCGCTTTCGCAGTTCCAGTTGTTCGTCGTAGGGCGGTGAGTTCGTCATGACCGTGTTCGCACGATCGTGGTGCAACCGGACCGATCCGTCGATGTACTCGATGATCAACGAGTCACCGGTCGCGTCCTCGAGCGCGAGGTGCACCGTCGCGCTGCGACCTGAGCGCGGCTCGACGAGCGGCCGAATCTGGAAGGGCTGCGCCGTCATCAGTTCGATGCACTCGGCGACCGATGCACAGCGGTCGAGAAAGACCTGCGCCCACATCGAGGCGGCCAGGGCGGGGACCGCTGGATCACGCTCGCCGAAGTCGGCCTCCGCGAGCCACAGGATGTGTGCGGCGAGACCGCGCTCATTGATTCCGTCAGTCGTCGTCTGATCCCAGGTGGTGGTGACGATGCTGCCGTAGACCGCTGTCCACGACAGCGGATTCGGGTCGGCGTCGTGACCCACCCGGCTGGCGCCCCGCGGCAGTACCCAGAGGTTGGTGTCCATCTCCTCGCACCAGTCCATGTTCCGGCCGACCAGGACGCCGTGGCCGCTACCGGTCCACAGTGCTCGTGTACACATCGCAACTCCTCGCTTCACTCATACAGCAGAAAGGTTTCCGTGGTAGCCGACGATCGGCTCAGGACGTGGTCTCCTGGTCGGCCCGTTGCACGGGCTCTGCCGTGGATGCGGGGGTCCGGCCGAGCAGTGAGGCGGTCAGCGGCAGGACCAGCACGGTGATCGCGCCCGCGGCGACGAGGATCGAGGCGTTGGACGCGGTCATCTGACCGGCGTTCACCGCGACCTCCGTCACCGCGACGATCAGTGGCAGCCCGGTCGCGGCGTACAGCGCCACCTGCCCCCGCTCGCGCACGGTCGGCTGCGGATCCTTGAGCTCCGGACCCCGGTCGAAGCGTTCGGCGAAGAACACCGGCAGCCCGCGAACCAACAGGATCAGCACCAGGAACGCCAGCAGGACGCCCGGCGCGGCGGCAACGGCCTTGACGTCGATCGCCATCCCCGAGGTGACGAAGAAGATCGGGATGAGCAGCCCGAAGGCCAGTCCGTCCAGCTTCGCCTCCAGCTTCTCGTCGCCCGACGGCATCGCGCGGCGCAGGATGAAGCCCGCGGCGAAGGCGCCGAGGATGATGTCGAGATCGAAGATCGTCGCGACCGCGATCAGCGTGACCAGCAGCAGGATCGTCAGCCGCACGGTCGTCTGCGCCGTGGTCTCGGAGCCGAGCCGGATGATCGAGGCCAGCTTCGAGCCCTCGCGGCGCAGGCCCGCCGGGATGAACGCGACTCCAACCGCCGCCGCGGCGAAGGCCGCGAGGACGACCAGCGACGCGCCCGCGCTCCGTGAGCTCAGCAGGATCGCCATCGCGATCACCGGGCCGAGCTCGCCGAAGGCACCGTGGTTGAGAACGGTTCGGCCCAAGCGGGTTCCGAGCATGCCGCTGTCCTTGAGGATCGGCAACAACGTGCCGAGCGCCGTGGAGGTGAGGGCGATCGCCACCGCGATCTCCGCGTCGATCGCGCCGCTCATGCCGAGCAACCCGATCACCACGAACGCCAACACCAGGCAGGACAACCAGGTGATCAGCGCCCGGCGCCCGCCACGGCCCGTCAGCTCACTGGTGTCGATCTCGTAACCGGCGAGCAGGAACAGCATGCCGAGACCGAGCTCACGGAGCAGGTCGATCTCGCTGCCCATGACGGCGAGATCGAGAACGTGCGGACCGACGATGACGCCTGCGATCAGCAGCAGCACGACCTCCGGCACCAGCTTGCGGGGCACCAGCCCGGCGACCAGCGGGGCGACGACCGCGCAGAGCGCAATCCAGAAGAACGAAGCGGAGACTGAGGGCACCGCCTGATTCTGCTAGACGCGGACCACCATCGACGACAGGAGCCGTACGCCGTGTGTCGGCTCAGGAGCAGGCCGCGATGACCATGTCCTTGACCTGGGCCGGGTCTGCCTGGCCTCGGGTCGCCTTCATGACGTCGCCGACGATCTTGCCCGCCGCGGCGACCTTGCCGGAGCGGATCTTCTCGGCGATGTCCGGGTTGGCGGCCAGCGCGGCATCGACCGCGGCCTGCAGCGCCGAGTCGTCGCGCATCACGGCGAGTTCCCGCTTGGCGACGACCTCGTCCGGCTCACCCTCGCCTGCGAGCACGCCGTCCACGGCCTGCCGCGCCTGCTTGTTCGCGAGCGTGCCGTCGGCGACGAGCGCGATGACCCGCGCGAGCTGCGCCGGCGTGATCGGCAGCTCGGCCAGCGTCACGCCGCGGGAGTTCGCCTGCTGCGAGAGGTACGCCACCCACCATGAGCGCGCCGCGTCCGCGGGGGCTCCTGCCTCGGTGGTCGCGATGACCAGTTCCAGTGCACCGGAGTTCACCAGGTCACGCATCTCCTCGTCGGAGACACCCCAGTCGGCCTGGATGCGCGCGCGCCGGATCCACGGCAGCTCGGGCAGCGTGCCGCGCAGCTCCTCGACCCACTCGGCGCTCGGGGCGACCGGCTCGAGGTCCGGCTCGGGGAAGTAGCGGTAGTCCTCGGCGGTCTCCTTGCGCCGACCGGCGGAGGTGGTGCCGTCGGCCTCCTGGAAGTGGCGGGTCTCCTGGATGACCTCGCCGCCCGCACTGAGCACGGCGGCCTGGCGGCGCATCTCGTAGCGGACGGCCACCTCGACGCTCTTGAGGGAGTTGACGTTCTTGGTCTCGGTGCGGGTACCGAACTCCTTGGCGCCGATCGGCATCAGCGAGATGTTCGCGTCGCACCGCATCGAGCCCTGGTCCATCCGGACGTCGGACACGTCGAGCGACTTGAGGAGATCACGCAGCGCGGTGACGTAGGCGCGGGCGACCTCGGGGGCGCGCTCGCCCGCACCGGAGATGGTCTTGGTGACGATCTCCACCAGCGGGACACCGGCGCGGTTGTAGTCGAGCAGCGAGTGGCTGGCGCCGTGGATCCGGCCGGTGGCGCCGCCGACGTGCAGCGACTTGCCGGTGTCCTCCTCCATGTGCGCCCGCTCGATCTCGACCCGCCAGGTGGTGCCGTCGTCGAGCACCACGTCGAGGTAGCCCTCGGTGGCGATCGGCTCGTCGTACTGCGAGATCTGGTAGTTCTTCGGCTGATCCGGGTAGAAGTAGTTCTTCCTGGCGAAGCGGCCCCACGGGGTGATCGAACAGTTCAGCGCGAGACCGATGCGGATGGCGGACTCGACCGCCGACTGGTTGACCACCGGCAGCGAGCCCGGCATGCCGAGGCAGACCGGGCACACCTGGGTGTTGGGCTCGGCGCCGAAGGTCGTGGGGCACGGGCAGAACATCTTCGTCGCGGTGTGCAGCTCGACGTGCACCTCCATGCCCATGACGGGCTCGAAGCGGGCGAGCACCTCGTCGTAGTCGAGAAGGTCAGTACTTGTCGCCACCCGGCCGGCTGCAGTCATGGTCCCGAGTTTATGCGCCCCGCTTCGGCAGCAGCAGATCGGCCAGGTTGTCGATCTGCTCGTGCGCGTCCGGCCAGGGGTCGCGGGCCGCAGCCGCGTGCGGATAACGGGCTTGCGCGAGGCGCAGCGCCACCATGCCGTGCGTCGCGCTCCACAGGTGCAACGCGAGCATCACCGTCTCCTTCGCGTCCGCGGGCAGGCCCAGGTACCGCCCCACCTCCTCGGTGATGAGCAGGATCGCGCGGTGCGCGTGCGAGTCGGCCAGCTTCTCACCGGCCTGATGACGCAGGTCGGAGACGAACAGCACCCGGTAGTGCCCGGGATTGGCCAGCCCGTAGCCGACGTAGGCATGCCCCATCGCCCGAAGCCGGGCGCCCGGGTCGTCCCCCGCCGCCTCGGCGGCAGCCTGCAGCACGGCGGCGAACTCCTCGAACCTGAGCTGCTTCACCGCGAGATGGAGCTCCTCGCGGTCCGCGAAGTGCAGGTAGATCGAGGTCGGTGTGACGCCGACGCGCCTGGCGACCCCGCGCAGCGACACCGCGTCGACGTCACCGGTCTCGCCGAGCATCTCCGCGGCGGCCGCGAGGATGTCCGTCCGCAGCGACTCACCCGCGCCCCGCCTGGACGGCGTGCGCTGGGCCTTCTTCCTCGTCGAGATCACGCGAGTCACCTTAGTCGCGGGCCGTGGGCCCGCCGGGGCCGGGCGCTGGGCATTGACACCCGTAGGGCTACAGCTGTTAATTTACACCCGTAGCGCCACCCGATCCGGCACGGCGCGTCCGCACAGGAGGACCGATGGCCGGTACCGGCTCGCTCACCGACGTTTCCGACGAGTCCACTGCGGAATCGACCGCCACCCACCCGACCGCGACGCTGATCACGGTCTGCATCGGGATGTTCATGCTGATGCTGGACATGACGATCGTCGCGGCCGCGCTGGCCGACATCCAGTCCTCGCTCGACGCCTCCCTCAGCGGGCTGCAGTGGGTGGTCGACGCCTACACGCTGCCGGTCGCGGCCTTGCTCCTGACCGCGGCGACCCTCGGCGACCGGCTCGGCCGACGTCGGCTGTACATCGCGGGCATGGCCATCTTCACCATCGCCTCGCTCGGTTGCGCGCTCGCGGGCGACATCGTCACGCTCAACATCGTGCGCGCTGTCCAGGGCGTCGGTGCGGCCCTGCTGTTCGGCGTCTCCCTGCCCCTCGTCGCGGCCGCATTCCCCGATCCGATGAAGCGGGCCAAGGCGATCGGCCTCTACGGCGCGGTGATGGCCTCGGCGACCGCCGCCGGTCCCCTGGTCGGCGGGGCCCTCGTCACGGCGATCGGCTGGGAGTGGATCTTCCTGATCAACGTCCCGATCGGCATCGTCGCGGTGGCGTTGGCCTACCGGTACGTCACCGAATCCCGTTCGGACAGTGCGGCGCCCCCGGACTGGGCGGGCACCGGGCTGCTCACCCTCGCGCTCCTGCCAGGGGTGCTGGCCCTGATCCAGGGCAACGAGTGGGGCTGGTCATCCGCGCGGGTGATCGCCCTCGGCGCCACCTCGATCGCCGGATTATTCGCCTTCGTCGCCTGGGAGCTGCATGCCGCCCACCCGATGCTGGACCTGCGCCTGATCGTAAGGCCCTCCTTTGCCGCCAACGCGCTCGCGGCCTTCGCCGGCGCCGGAACCCTGGTCGCCGCAACGAATTTCCTGGCGCTGTACTTCATCAACACGCTCGGCCACGACCCCTTCCAGGCGGGCCTGCGGGCCCTGCCGCTCACCCTGTCCGCATTGGTCGTCGCCCCGCCGATCGCCGTGCTGCACGACCGCCTGCCGGCGCGATGGTCGCTGCCGACCTCGATGGCGGTGGTCGCGACGGGGCTGTGGCTGTGCACCGGCGCGGACGCCTCCACCACGTGGACGCACTACATCGCCGGGTCGATCCTCGGCGGCGCCGGACTCGGCGCGGTCACGGTGATCGCCTCGCAGTCCGCACTGTCCTTCGTCGAGGTGGAGCGAGCGGGCATGGCAACTGGGGCGGTCAACACCGCCCGCCAGATCGGCATCGTGGTCGGGGTGGCCGGCCTCGGCGCGGTCTTCTCCCACGCGGTCGCCACCGAGGCGGGTGCCGGGCTCGCCTCGCTGACCGTCGGGACGATGACGGTCGCGGTGCCGGATGAGCAGGCCGGCATGATCACCGAGGCGCTCAGTTCCGGTGCCGGACAACGGGTCATCGAGTTCGTCCCCGATCAGTTCTCCGCGGCGGTGCCTGCGCTGTCGCAGCTGGCCCGCGGGGCGACCGCGCAGGGACTGGACGCCGTGATGGCGACGAGTTCGGCGATCGCGGCCGCGGCCACCATCGCGGTCTTCGTCCTGCTCCGGATCCGGCGGCGCTGACCGGGATTCACCCGAAGATGACGCGCATCTCCTGATACCGGTGCGCGGGCACCGACTTGTGGTCGACGAGCGCCTCGTCGAAACCCACCCGGACGATCTCGGTTCCGTGCAGCGCCACCATGTGGCCCCACTGCTCGTCCGCCACCAGGTCGGTGACCGCCATGCCGAGCCTGGTCGCGAGGACACGGTCGAACGCGGTCGGCACGCCGCCCCGCTGGATGTGGCCCAACACCGTCGCCCTGGTCTCGATTCCGGTGCGCTCCTGGATCATCGGGGCCAGCAGCTCGGCGATCCCACCGAGCCGCGGGCGGTCGAAGCCGTCCATGCCCTTTGTCGAATGCGCCTGCGCCATGTCCGGCAGGGTGAAGCCCTCCGCGACGACCACCATCGGGGCCCTGCCGCGTTCGCGGACGCTGTTCGTCCACGCGCAGATCTGCTCGATGCTCTCGGGGTGTTCGGGGATCAGGATCGCGTGTGCGCCGCCTGCCGTCCCCGAGTGCAGGGCGATCCACCCCGCGTTGCGCCCCATCACCTCGAGCACCATGCACCGCTTGTGGGAGTTGCCGGTGGTCCGCAGCCGGTCGATCGCCTCGGTCGCGATCTCGACCGCGGTGTCGAACCCGAAGGTGTAGTCGGTCTGGTCGAGGTCGTTGTCGATGGTCTTCGGCACCCCGACGATCCGGATGCCCTCGTCGAACAGGCGCTGGGCGGCGGCGGCGGTGCCCTCGCCGCCGATGGCGACCACGGCGTCGACCCCCAGTCGTTCCATGGTGCGGGCGATGTTCGCCGCCCCGCCGTTCGGTCCCTGATACGGACCGATGCGGCTGGTCCCGAGAATGGTCCCGCCCTCGTGCGAGAGTCCGCGGACGCGGCTGCGGTCCAGGGGCATCGCGTCGCCCTCGACCAGGCCGCGCCACCCGTCGAGGAACCCGACGAACTCCTGTCCGTGCACCTCGGAGCCCTTGAGCACCGCGCCCCGGATCACCGCGTTGAGGCCGGGGCAGTCGCCGCCGCTGGTGAGAATGCCGATCCTCGTCATCGTCGATCACCCGTTCTGCGTGCAGATGGATGCGCTCAGTGTCCCACTGCATACTGCCCCCCGCCCGGCGGTTCGGGCACGCCGACGGGTCAGCCGGGGGTGACCAGGCCCGTCTCGTAGGCCAGCACCACGGCCTGCGCCCGGTCCCGCAGGTGCAGCTTGCCGAGCACCTTGCCGACGTGCGTCTTGACGGTCTGCTCGGCCACGAACAGCGACTCCGCGATCTCGACGTTCGACAGCCCGCGGGCGATCAGCTCCAGCACCTCGCGCTCGCGGGGCGTCAGCGCCGCGAGCTGCGCAGGCTCGCGCCGCGCGGGCGCTCGCCTGCTGGTGACGTCGGCAATGAGCCGACGGGTCACCGTCGGCGCGAGCAGGGCCTGCCCGTCCGCCACCACCCGGACCGCCCGGATCAGCTCCTCGGCGGGGGCGTCCTTGAGCATGAAGCCGCTCGCCCCGACGCGCAGCGCCTCGTAGACGTAGTCGTCGATGTCGAAGGTGGTGAGCATCAGCACCCGCACCGGCTTGTCGAACGAGGCCGACAGGATCTGCTGCGCCGCCTCCAGGCCGTTGAGATGCGGCATCCGCACATCCATCAGGACGACGTCCGGGCGGAGGCGCATCACCTCGTCGACCGCGACCTTCCCGTCCGGGGCGTCGCCGACAACGCTGATGTCGGGCTGTGCGCCGAGAAGTGCGCCGAAACCCTGGCGCACCATCGCCTGATCGTCCGCAATGAATACCGTGATCGCCACCCGGTCACCCTATGCCGGGGACCGCGGGGACCCGCGCCAGCACCTCGAATCCGCCGTCGGGGCGTGGCTGCGCGGTCAGGCTCCCGCCCACCGACGAGGCCCGATCGCGCATGCCGGTGATGCCGTGCCCACCGGCATGATCGGCGACCGCCGAGGGAGCGGCACCGACGGGCGGGGCGTTGACCACCGCCAGCGTGGCAAGGCCCCCGTCCCGGCCGAGGGTGACGCGAACCGGCGCCCCGGGGGCGTGCCGGGCCGCATTGGACAGCGATTCCTGCAGGATCCGGTACATCGTCAGGCCCGCCGAATCCGACAACCGTTCGGGCATCCCGATCCGGTCCACCTGCACCTGCATGCCCGCCCGCCTGCTGCCCTCGACCAGCTCGTCGATCCGGTCGAGGCCGGGCATCGGGGCGTCCTCGGCGAGTTGGCCGTCGCTACGGAGCACCCCGAGCATGCCCCTGATCTCGTTGAGAGCGTCGCGGGCCGTGGCACCGATGGATTCGAACTCCGCCTGTGCCGCGGGCGAGACGTCCTCGATCCGGTACGGCGCGCTCTGCGCCTGCACCACGACCAGCGACATGTGGTGGGCGACGACGTCGTGCAGGTCGCGGGCGATGCGCGCCTTCTCCTCGAGAATCGCCCGACGCGCCCGCTCGACCTCGTTGACCTCCTCCTGCCGGGCGAGTTCGCGCCGGGAGAGCACCAGCCAGCGGATCAGCAGCCCGAACAGCACCAACGCGGTGAGCCCGACCGCCCAGCCCCTGCCATCCTGGCCAGGGGCGTTCGCGAGGAAAAGCAGCGCGGTCGCCATCCACGAGACGCCGACGACGGCGAGCGGCGAACGCATGCTGACGGCGAGGAGCAGCGCCATGATCACCATGACGTGCACGACCTGCCACGGAAAGTCGTAGTCGTCGGTGCGTTCGAACACCAGCGGGATCACCAGCGCGCCCGCCGCCGAGATCGCCCATCCGAGAGCGGGATTCGCCCGGATCAGCAACAGGGGCAGCGCCGCGAGACCGGCGATCACCGGCTGCACCCCGGCCGGCACATGGTGGGTGACCTGCAGCGTCGGCCAGGCAACGGCGAAGAGCACGCCCGTGACGAAGACGATGAAGACGTCTACCCACAGGCTCGAGCTCATCCGCTTGAGTCGCGGCGCTGCCGCCACCGCGGCCTCGTTCGCGACCTTCTTGAGCGCACGATTCGTCTTACTCACATCCAGAACAGTAGGAACCAGGACCCGAAAAGTCCTCATACTGCGGGGTGAGACCGGCGCGGCACCACGGTATGAGGGCGCCGCGCCGACGCCACCAGCGCGGGTACCCGGAACCACGCTTCGGGGTGATGTGCCCGGGTCCTGCGGATTCCTAGCGTTTTGCTCCATGCGGAAGACGACCTGGACAGCGCTGACGGTGGCCGCGGCGGCCGCCATGACGACCACCCTGATGGCCGACCCGGCCGCGGCAGAGCAGCCGCGCGAGAGCACCCCAACCGCGGCCGCGATCGCCTCGATCACCACCGCCGACCACGCGGCCCCCAGATCGTCGATTCCGGCGGACTTCGCCGCCACGATGGGCTACCGCCCTGCCGTCGAATCCGGGATGCTGGTGAACCCGACCGGCGACTGCTCGTCTCCTGTCACGCTGCCCGCGGAGTTCGAGACCGCCTGCAAGGCCCACGATCTCGGCTACGACCTGCTGCGGTACGCGGACCGCCACGGCGCGGCGCTCGGGCCGTGGGCACGGAAAAGCCTTGACGCGCAGCTGGACCGGCGAATGCACAACGCCTGCGACGCGCGCACCGTCGACGCGGCACGGACCTCCTGCTATGTGATGGCGAACATCGCGTCCACCGCGGTGACCTCGAACTCCTGGCGACAGGGATATGTCGCACCGCGGCCCGAGCCGATGACCGGCTACGCGCTCGCGGGCGGAGTGGGAGCCGTGCTGATCGTCGGCGCGGTCGCGGCCACCAATCGGCGCAGGCGGGTCACCGCAGGCACCGTCGCGCCGACCGGAACGGTGCTCGCGTGACCGCCGTGATCGATCGGCCCGCCGCGACGGTCGACGTCGCCGCCGTCGCGCTGCCCCGGGTGTTCACCAGCGTGGCCGTGACCTCGATGGTCGCGGTCTCGCTCGCGCCCTCCCTGCTCCCCCGCAGCGCCGTGGTCCAGGCGATCCTCACCGGGCTGCTCGCGGCGCTCGGCTGGGGCCTGGCGACCGCGTGGCATCACCGGCCCCGCAGGCGCGGGGCCGCCCGCCCCGCGCCCTCGCGGGATTCCGCGCGACTGCTGATCCTGCTGGCCGGCGCGGTGACCGTGGCCGCGGCGATGCTGCTCGCCGACCACTGGCAGGATTCGTTGCGCGTGGCGATGGGCGTACCGACGGTCGGCGGCGGCCATTGGGCACAGGTGGTCGCGGGAGGCGCCGCGATCGCGCTGACCCTGGCGGCCGGGGCGAGCGCCGTGGCGGCCGGTATCCGTCGACTCGGCGCGCTCCGCTCGGCCGCGGTCGTCGCCGCGCTCGCGATCGCGACGCAGTTCTGGGTCGGACCCGCGCTCTGGCAGTCGCGGGCCCAGTCGTACCACGCGGCGAACGCGACCGTCGACACCTCACTGCGGCAACCGGTTTCGCCGTCGATCTCCGGAAGCCCCGGCTCGTTGACGTCCTGGGACTCGCTCGGCGCGCAGGGGCGCAAGTTCGTCGCGGCCCGGGCCGCCTCCGGCGCGGTGCGCACCTACGCAGGCATCGACAGCGCACCCGACCAGGACGCCCGGGTCAGCCTGGCCGCCCGCGAACTGGAACGCGCGGGCGGCCTGGCCAAGTCCACCGTCGTGGTGGCCGTGCCCACCGGCTCCGGATGGATCGACGGCAACGCCGTGCAGGGTCTCGAGCGGCGCTTCGGCGACGACGTCGCCGTCGTCGGGGTGCAGTACTCGAGCGCCCCGAGCTGGGTGACGTTCCTGTTCGATCGCGACGCGGCCGAGCAGTCCGCGCGAGCGCTGTTCACCGCGGTCTCGGACCGGATCTCGCTGCTGCCCGAGGGGGAACGCCCCCGGCTGTACGTCTACGGACAGAGCCTCGGCGCGGTGGGCGCGAGCTCGATCTTCCTGGACGAGGGACTCGGCGAGCGGGCCTGCGGCGCCCTCTATGCGGGCCCACCCGCCGGATCCGCCCGCACCGCGGGCGCGACGGTGCTGGCGAACTCGTCCGATCCGGTGGTCCGGTGGTCGCCGCGACTGTTGCTGCACCCGCCGGCACTGGACCGGACGCGGACCGATGCGCCCCGGCCGGCCTGGCTGCCGATCGTCAGTTTCGTGCAGACCAGCGTCGACCTGCTCTCCGCCCTCGATGCTCCGGCCGGGCACGGTCACCGGTACGGCACCGACCAGGGCACGGCTCTGCCCGACCGCGGCTGCGCCGTCGGTGCGGCCTATGCATGACGTCGACCGCCTGCATTTGCACAGCTCACGCACACTCACCCGAGGTGCCGGTAGAGCGTGCTTCGGGCGACCTCGAGCACCTCGGCGATCTCAGCCATGAGCGTGTTCAGCACGCATTCTCTTGGCCTGACGCTTCTTCGCCGGGGTGTGTGCGGGCGGGCGTCCGCCGACACGGCCGCGCTCGCGGGCCGCGGCGAGTCCGGCCATAGTGCGCTCGCGGATGAGGCTGCGCTGGAAATCAGCGAGCGCACCGAAGATGTGCGCTCACGGCCGTGAGTGTCCCAGAACTCACCGACAGCACCAGGTTTCGGGACACCAGCATTGAGACACGTTTTTGGGACACTCCGGCAGCTGGTCGCTCGCCGCCGCTCCCCTTTGTGACTTTCAGCCCAAGATGGCGGGGTTCTGACGAGGTTATGTGGCGCCGATGACGAGGGTGCTGCGGGCGGTTGCGACGAGGTCGGCGGTGAGGGTGTGGAGTTGGTTGATCCGCATGATTCGCTGGATCTGGGTGGATAGCCGTTTGACGAGTCCTGGTCGAGTTCGAGGCCGAGGGTGCGCCAGTGCCGGGTCAGGACGAAGGCCAGTTCCTCTGCGCCGAGCAGGATATGGCGTTGTGCTCCCGACGCCTGAGGGTCCCGGCGATTCGGTCTGACTCGTACTGTTGTCGCGCGAACTCACACCGCGCCGTACAGATCAGGTCTGCGCCGGCGCCTGGGTTTTCGCCTGTTGGGCTCTGGCCTGCGCGGCGCGGGTGAGTTCGAATACCTGGTCAACAATTGAGGGAGTGCGTCGCTCGGCTTCGGCTTTGCAGGCGCGGTGCAGGATCGTGCCCACACCGCCGACCGTCATGCCGACCTCGTCCGCGATATCGCGTAGTTTGAGGCCCTCGGCGCGCAGTTCCAGTACCCGACGGCGGCGCTCGGCGGCACGTACCTTGTACTCGGATCGAGGCTCGGCCGTCATGTTGCGCACCGTGCGCGGTGAGACGCCGAGATGCTCGGCGGCTTCGCGGGCCGACGTAGTACGTCGTGCGGGTTTTACAGCACCCACCGGTCGACTCCCTTCCGCATCGGGTCGCGGGCGATCGCACGCCGCGTGTTGGTGGCCACGATTGTCTCGCGGCGCTTGTCGGTCATCCGCCGGCCCCACCGGGGTGATGTGCGGACGATCGGGCGCGCTTCGTAGACGGCGATGCCGTCCGCCCAGCACGCTGCGCTCAGGTCTACCTGAACAGCCACTGCGTTCGGCCACCCCTGCTCATTGCGCTGATCTCGCGGCAGTCGACCGGCGAGCGAAAGGTTAGTGCAAGTCGGAGCAGAACTCGAAGCAATTCCACGACGAATTGACAATGCACTGTTGCCAGTGGGGATCGCGATGGAATGAGATCCGCAGGCCGGGCAACTCTGGGGATCACCTAGCCCCAGCCCCCGTAGGCCCGGACCGCCCCCACGCCGCTGCGGCCAATATTCGTCCCACCAATTTTCGGTAGGCGACGGCGGAAATCACCCCTACAGTTCCGCAATCGACCCGGCCCGAACGCCTCGGTCGTACCCGCACACGTCCTCGAACCGAAAGGTCCCCATGCGTAGTACCCGCGCCCGCCGTGCCGCGATGATCGGCACCGCGGCACTCCTGCTGGTCGCGCCCTGCGCGACCCTCGCGCAGGCCGAACCCGCCGCACCGGCTCCCGCGCTGCCCGCGGACATGGTCGCCGCGATCCAACGCGACCTCCGGCTCAGCCCCGCCCAGTACCTCGAGCGGGCCGAGACCGGGCAGGAATTGGCGACGTTCGCCGACACGCTGCGCGGCAAGTTCCCCACCGCTTACGCGGGCGCCTGGCTCGATCCGGCCGGCACCCCGCTGGTCGGCCTGGCCGACGGACCGGACAAGGCCGCCGCCCGCACAGCCGTCGAGGCCGCCGGCTTCAAGGTCAAGGACCAGTCGCGCAGCGAAAACGCCCTGTCCGA
>NZ_BCXA01000007.1 GCF_001894865.1 Rhodococcus maanshanensis NBRC 100610
GGCACCCCGCTGGTCGGCCTGGCCGACGGACCGGACAAGGCCGCCGCCCGCACAGCCGTCGAGGCCGCCGGCTTCAAGGTCAAGGACCAGTCGCGCAGCGAAAACGCCCTGTCCGACCTGCTCGGTCAGCTCAACACCTGGATCCAGCAGCTGCCCGCACCGCTGGCCGGCCTCGTCAACGGCACCGCGATCGACCCCGTCAACAACGACATCGCGCTGAACGTGAAGGACACCGCCGCGGGCCAGGGCCTGCAATTGCCCGACTTCCTCAACTTCGTCCGCGTGGCGCAGGAACCCGCTGGCCCGTCCGCCCTGCCCGGGTTCGGCTCGCTCGGCTCGTCCGACCCGACCAAACCCACCAAGCCGACCACCACCAAGCCTGCCGAACCCACAACCACCAAGCCCACCACCACCAAGCCCACCGACCCGGCCGCCGCCACCACCACCCTCGACCCCATCGCCGGCGCCACCGTCGGCAAGGCGACCACGCTGAAGGCGAAGATCAACCCCGCAGCAGCGGGTGGCACCGTCGTGTTCAGCGACGGTGCAGTCGAATTCGAGCCCGTACCGGTCGGCGCCGACGGCACCGCCACCGCGGACTGGTTCCCCGACACCGCCGGCACGGTGACCATCACCGCCACCTTCTCCGGCCGCGACGGCGTCGCCGGATCCACCACCACCGCGCAGGTCACCGTCGCACCCGCCGACAACAACCCCGCCACCTCCACGATCACCCTCGACCCCATCAAGGGAGCCACCGTCGGCAAGGCGACCACGCTCAAGGCGAAGGTCAACAACCCCGCAGCAGCCGACGGCACCGTCGAATTCAAGGACGGCACCACCGTCCTCACCACTGCACTGGTCAACGACGACGGCACCTCCACCTTCCAGTGGACCCCCACCGCGGCGGGTCAGCGCACCATCACCGCCACCTTCTCCGGCTTCGAGAACGTCGCACTCGCCACCACCACCGCGCAGGTCACCGTCGCGGGTCCCCCCAAGCCCACCACCACCAAGCCCAAACCGCCGGCCGCCAACGCCATCATGGGTGGCGACACATACGATTTCGTGGGCGCCTCCGGCGGATCCCACATGTGCACGCTCGCTTTCAACGCCACCGACGCCTCCGGCCATGCGGCGGTCCTCACCGCCGGTCACTGCGACCCGAACGAGCCTGATTCTGCGGGCACTGATCGCGCCTCAATCGGACACGAGGTGGTGGGCGGCGAGCGTGGCGTGCGCTTCGGCGAGGCGGTCAAGACGGCAAAGGCGCCACTGCGACTCGATTACTCGGTGATCAAGATCGACGACACGTTCGCCAAGCGGTTCGAGAACAACTACGTTCGCGTCCCCCGTAAGGCCCCGCTGGCGATCACCGGCACCGCCGACCCCGTGGAGGGGGCTCCGGTGTGCATGTCCGGCCAAACCACCGGCTACCACTGCGGCACAATCAAAGTCGCCGTGACCGGCGATCCGCGAGGTGGCCACACCACTGGCAGGTTCGCCGTGAGGATCTGTGGGCTGGGCGGCGACAGCGGCAGCCCCATGATCACCGGCACCGAGGCACTAGGCATCACGGGCCAATCCAACATAATGACGCTCAGCCAGTCGGAGTGCGAAGAGATGATGGCAGATCCGGATGTTCCGGATGGCTACAAACCCACCGTGAAAGTGACACCGATCAAGGAAATCCTCAAGGACAACCCCGGTCTGAAGATCCGCACCAACTAGACACCCCGAACGTCCCGACAAGGGGTCTCGGACGCGAACTCTCTCGCGTTCGGGGCCCCTTGTCGTATTCCGGGGTGACGCCCCGCTCTCGGTATCGCCCGCGGCTCCGACTCAGCAGCGCCATGAGGCCACATTCATCCCACCAATTTGGGGCAGCCGGTCAAGTCGGTCCTCGCGGCCAACCCCGGCCTGACGATCCGCACCAACTGATATGTAGGGAAGTTTGTCAAGAGGACAGGATGAGGCGCCGTCGGGAAGCTACCCCGACGGCGCCTCGGTGCTTCCTCTGGCAAGTCTGTGTGGTGAGCGTGTCGGTTGGCGACGCGCGGTCAGACGGGGGTCCCTCCCTGCACGAAGTGCTCGGGGGCATATGCGCGGGTTGGATACCGCAGGACGGGGTTTCGGCTGGATCGGGTTCCGCGTGTCTAGGATCGAGCGTCGACCGGAAGGTCTGCTCATAGTTGGGTCGCGGGTCGATCCACGCGCTGCCACCACCGGCTCGGGGAGGAAGCGGATCAGGTGGTCGCTCAGTCGTTCATGACCGCCAGGGACCAGCACCAGCCGGCCAACTCGCGGGCGATCGCCACGTTCGCCACCGTCGGCCGCTTACGGCGTTCGAGGAAACTCACCCACCGGTGGTGCAGGGGCGGTTGCCCTCGTCTCCACGGGCACGGGCCGCGGCCGGTGCCAGATCCCACCGTCGGCGCATCACCGTCCCGACGTGATAGCGGGGCCGGTGATGCCAGGCCGCTTCCACCAATAGTCGGCGAACATGGGTGTTCCCGGTCTTGGTGATCGCGCCCAGCACCCGTGATGAACCGGAGGAATACTCCGAGGGAACCAACCCGACGAACGATCCTTGCGAAAGCCGGTGAACCGGTTCCAGTCCCCGATCTCGAGTGCCAATGCGAACCCGGTCAAGGTGCTCACACCGCGCAGGCATGACATGCGGCGCACCAGTGGGGTGAACTCGCTGTCCGCTGCCATTTCTTCGATCGCAGTGTCGAGGCGGCCGCGTCTGGCTTGCCTCGTCATCGGCGCCACATAGCCCTGCCAAAACCCCGCCACCTTGGGCTGAAAGTCACAGCTCCCCTTCCTCGATTCGTGTCCAGGTAACGACCGATTCTTGGACAGGGGCTCGGTCGGGCAACTTGAGCGCAGCCTTGACCGACGGATGCGGGGGCCTACCAACCGAGCGGTCAGTCGGTTAGTCTCCGGGAGAGATTTCAACCCAAAGTGGCCTCCGATCGAGGCCAGACGCGCATCAGAGTGGAGAACGCCCTTGTCTGTCGAATCCGCACACGCAACAAAGCGTCGTGCTCAGTCCATACCGGCCACCTTCGCACGCTCGAAACGACCTGCTGGAGCACGGAGCTGGTCGAGGAGTCGTCGGGGCCGGGTTTTCGGTCTCGCGGTTGCACTGTTGGCGCTTCTGTTCGTCAACCCGTCAGTGGTGACGGGCGAGCCGCTGTCGGCGCCGCGGCCGTGCGATGTCTACGCCGCTGACGGCGCACCCTGTGTGGCTGCCTACAGCTCGGCGCGAGCGTTGTTCGCCGACTACGCCGGGGCTCTGTATCAGGTCGAGCGCCACTCCGACAGGGCCCGTACCGATATCGGTGTGACTGCCGCGGGCGGGTACGCCAACGCCTCGTACCAGGACGGGTTCTGTGCTGCGACACGATGCACCGTCACGACGATCTATGACCAGTCCGACCAGCACAACAACCTGATCCCACAGGGTCCGACGACGGCGATCTACTCGAACTTCTTCTTCCCTCACGAAGGGGTCGACGCGGCCGCCCTGCCGATCACCGTCGACGGTCGCCCCGCGTACGGCTTCAAGTTCGTCGATGCCCCGCCCGGAACCGGTCCGAGCGGGGGACAAATGGGACCATGCGAGATCGCGTTGACCTGCTTCACGCTCACCGGCTACCCAGGTCAGGCCTACAACAACGGCAACATCCGGGCCCGCGGTGTCGCGGTCAACGACGAGCCCGAGAGCATGTACGCAGTGTTCGGCGGCACCCACTCGGGCCGGGACTGCTGCTTCGACTTCGGCAACTCCGAAATCTCGGGTACCGACACCGGCAACGGTCATATGGATGCGTTGAACTTCAGCCGTGCCTGCTGGAATGCCTGCGGGCCCGGGGACGGGCCGTGGGTGCAAGCCGACCTCGAAAACGGGATGTTCATGACGGGGACCCCCACCGAGCAGGCCGAGAACTACCGGGCCAAGCAAGGCGGCACCGCTAAGTCCGGTCTCGGATTCTGTTGCGCAGCCACGGCAGACAACAAGGCAATGCCCTACCCGTTCGTGACCGCGGTACTCGACAACCCCGGCTCCCAGACGTTCGCGATCAGGGGCGCGGACGCCAACGGAGGCCAGCTGGAAACCTTCTATGACGGCCCGACACCACCGGGGCCCGGGTACTCGCCCATGCAGAAGGAAGGGGCCATCATTCTCGGATCCGGCGGCGACCAGGGAACAACCGACGGTGAGTTCTTCGAAGGGGCCATGACTTTCGGCGTGCCATCAGCCACCGCCCACGCGGCCGTTCAAGCCAATATCGCCAGCGCGCACTACACGATGCGGTGATGGTGGGACCGTCGTACGCCGACTCCGTGACCGAGGATATGAGGCGGCTGGGGTGGTAGTTGGCTGGCGCGAGCCGGCCGACTACCCCGACACCGTCGAGGACGGCGTGCCCGGATTGCCTGGCCGGTCAGCAACGCCGAGCGCGGGCCTTCGGTGTCGGGATCGGCCACCGCCTCCGTTGGTTGTTGGCGGCACGGTCGACCACTGTCCAAGAATCGGTCGTTTCTGCGACGTGGTGTTGGCTGACCAGGATCGGTAGCCGGTTTCGGCGGTGCTCGACCACCACGCCCGGTGCGCCTGTAGCCGCCGTCCTCGAGCACCTTCTCAGCCTTCTCGACGTTCCAGATGGACGGATCCGCCTGGGGCAATCAGCTCGGATTCACCGCCGCCAGGACCAGCTCGAGCAGGGAGTCCGCGTAGCCCTCGGTCAGGCCTCCCAGCCCGAGCGCCCAGCGGGTCTGGACGGGCCCGACCAGCAGGTCGACCGCGACCTCCAGGTCCGCGTCCGCCCTGATCGCGCCGGACTCCACCGCGATCCGGAGCCGCTCGTGGATCGCCTCGCGCTGTGGCGCGAGCAGCCGTTCCCGGTAGACCTCGGCGAGGTCGGGATCCGACTGGATCTCGATCATGACCGCGCGGAGGAAGGCATCGAAGCGCGGTTCGGTCATCTCCGCCACGGTGGCGCGGAGGAACAGCCCGAGATCCGCGCGCAGGTCGCCGGTGTCGGGCAGGGCGACCCCGTCCGGTCCGCCGGACAGCTCGAGCAGCGCGTCGAACAGCACCGCTCCCTTGGTCGGCCACCACCGGTAGATCGTCTGCTTACCCACGCCCGCGCGTGCGGCGATCGCCTCGATCGTCAACCGGCCATAGGGCACCTCGAAGACCAGCTCCGTGGTAGCGGTGAGGATCGCGGACCGCGCACGCTCGCTGCGCCGAACCGGCGGGACCTTGGGCTTCGTCGTCATGCGCCCACCGTATCAGCGAGACGAGACGTTGCGTCTTGACATGACCTCTGGGTGATGCCACAGTGGGCTTCACGAGACGCGCCGTCTCGTTACCGAACCCGAGGAGGCCACCATTCCCACCACCGGACCCCGCACCTGGTTCATCACCGGCGCCGGACGCGGACTCGGACGCGCCTTTGCCACCGCCGCACTCGACGCGGGCGATCGGGTGGCCGCGACCGCCCGCGACGCGACAGCCCTTCTTGACCTGGAGGCCGCCTACCCCGGGCGTGTGGCCGCGCTGCGCCTGGACGTGACCGATCGCG
Source organism: Rhodococcus maanshanensis NBRC 100610 (assembly GCF_001894865.1). Taxonomy (GTDB): domain Bacteria; phylum Actinomycetota; class Actinomycetes; order Mycobacteriales; family Mycobacteriaceae; genus Rhodococcus_G; species Rhodococcus_G maanshanensis. The sequence goes on from NZ_BCXA01000007.1 coordinate 5,598, forward strand.
ACGCCGCCGCCGGGGCCGTCGCGCAGGCGGTCGACCGGTTCGGCCGGATCGACGTCGTCGTCAACAACGCGGGATACGGGCTGATGGGCGCCGTCGAAGAGGTCACCGAGGATCAGGTCCGTACCCAGATGGAGACGAATTTCTTTGGTGCACTGTGGGTTACCCAGGCCGTGATACCGCAGCTACGGGCGCAGGGATCGGGGCACATCATCCAGATCTCCAGCGTCGGCGCGGTCGGGGCGATGCCGACCTTCGGTCTCTACAACGCGAGCAAGTGGGCCCTCGAGGGGTTCAGCGCCTCGGCCGCCGAGGAGCTCCGCCCGTTCGGGATCTCGGTGACGATGGCGCAACTCGGCGGCTTCGACACCGACTGGGCGCGCTCGAGCATGAGATTCGCGACCGCGAATCGCGCCTACGACGAGACCCGTCTCGCGATACTGGGGACCGCGGAGTACCCGGACCCGAGCGCTCCCCCACCGGCGGAGCCGGAGGACGCCGACCCCGAGTGGGCCGACGCGCCGCCCGGGGAGGCGGCCGCCGCCCTCCTCGCACTGGTGGACAACCCGCACCCGCCGGTGCGCCAGATCATCGGCACCGGCGCCCATCAGATGGTGAACATGGCCCTCGCCGCGCGCCGCGCGGACTACGAGGCGGACGCCGAGTTCGTCTGGCCGTAGCGCGCACGGCCCTTGCCTCGGCGCCTGCGTCGGGAGGAGCCTTGATGCATGCACACCGTGCTGATCCTCGGCGCCGGATTCGGGGGACTCGAGCTGGCCGCGTGTCTGTCCGAGTCGGTCGCCGACGAGGCCCGCGTCGTCCTCGTCGACCGGAGCGACTCGTTCATGTTCGGGTTCGCCAAGATGGATGTCCTGTTCAAGGGCGCGACCGAAGATTCGGTCCGGATTCCGTACCGCGATCTCGTCCGGCCGGGCGTCGAGTTCCGGCGGGAGACGGTGACCTCGATCGACCCGCGAACCCGCCGCGTGGTCACCGACCGGTCCGAATACGAGCCGGACACCCTGGTGGTCGCGCTCGGCGCCGACTACGAGCCCGGCGCGACCCCCGGGTTCGTGGAGGACGGGCACGAGTACTACTCCATAGACGGCGTCGGCCGGTTGCGTGCCAGGCTCGACGACTTCACCGGCGGCAGGGTGTTGCTGGGCATCCTCAGCGTCCCGTTCAAGTGCCCGCCGGCGCCCTACGAGGGCGTCCTGCTCCTGCACGACGAACTGGTCCGGCGCGGGCTGCGCGACCGGACGAGCATCCACGTGCTCAGCCCCATGGACTCGCCGATCCCGGTGTCGGCGGAGACCTCGACCGCCCTCGTCGAGGCGCTCGCGGAACGCGGCATCGAGTACTCGCCGGGACGCCTGGTCCACGCGCTCGACCCGTCGGCGCACCGCGCCCGCACCCGCGCGGGGGAACTCGACTACGACCTGTTCATCGGGATCCCGAAACACCGGGTACCCGACGTGGTCGAGGCGTCCGGACTCACGGTGGGCGGAGCGGACGGCTGGGTCGCCGTCGACCAGCGCACGCTCGCCACGCCCTTCCCCGGCGTCTACGCCATCGGCGACTGCGCGGACGCACCCGTCCCGAGGGCCGGGGTGTTCGCCGAGGACGCCGCCCGCACGGTCGCCGCGGTCATCGCCGCGAGGGTGCGATCGACGCCGCAGCCCGAGGTGAAGTACCGCGGCCGGGGCGCCTGCCACATCGAGTTCGGCGGCGGCCTGGTCGGCAAGGTGGACGCGGACTTCCTGTCCGGTCCGGCGCCCGTCGCGCCGTTCGTCGCGCCATCGGCCGAGTTGGCCCGGGAGAAGGCGGAATTCGCGGCGGCCAGGCGTCGCCGGTGGTTCACCGGCTGATCAACGAACTGTGTGCGATCGGTACCCGCACCGGGGTACCGATCGCGCACAGGCGCGCAGCGCTACTTGATCGAGCCGCGGGCGGTCTCGTAGGCCGCGCCAACCCGGTACAACCGCTCGTCGGCCATCGCCGGAGCCATGATCTGCAGGCCGACGGGCAGCCCGTCGTCCGCGGACAGGCCCGAGGGCACCGACATCGCGCAGTGCCCGGCCAGGTTGGTCGGCAGGGTGCACAGGTCGGAGAGGTACATCGCGAGCGGATCGTTGACCTTCTCCCCCAGCTTCCACGGGGTGAAGGGGCTGGTCGGCGAGACCAGCACGTCGACCGACTCGTACGCCTTATCGAAGTCGCGCGCGATGAGCGTGCGGACCTTCAGCGCCGAGCCGTAGTAGGCGTCGTAGTAGCCGGAGGACAGCGCGTAGGTGCCGATCATGATGCGGCGCTTGACCTCCTTGCCGAATCCGGCGGCCCGCGTCGCGGCCATCACCTGGTCGGCACTCATGTTGCCGTCGTCGACGCGCATGCCGTACCGCATCGCGTCGAAGCGCGCCAGGTTCGAGGAGACCTCGCTCGGCAGGATCAGGTAGTAGGCCGCGAGCGCGTGCAGGAAGTTCGGGCAGGAGACCTCGACGACCTCGGCACCGAGTTCGGTGAGCTGCGCGACGGCCGCATCGAACGAGGCGATGACGCCGGGCTGGTAACTGTCCGAGTGCAATTCCTTGACGACGCCGACGCGCACGCCCTTGAGGTCGCCGCTCGCACCCTGACGGGCGGCCTCGACCACGGGACGGACCGGCGCGTTCACCGAGGTGGAGTCGCGCGGGTCGTGGCCGGCGATCACCTCGTGCAGGAGCGCGGTGTCGAGGACACTGCGGCCACACGGGCCGCCCTGGTCGAGCGAGGACGCGCACGCGACCAGACCGAACCGGGACACCGTGCCGTAAGTGGGCTTGGTGCCGACGGTGGCGGTCACGGCCGCGGGCTGACGGATCGATCCGCCGGTGTCCGTGCCGATGGCCAGCGGCGCCTGGTTCGAGGCGAGCGCGGCAGCCGAGCCGCCGCCGGAGCCACCCGGGATCCGCGTGGTGTCCCACGGGTTGCGGGTGGGCCCGTAGGCCGAGTTCTCGGTGGACGAGCCCATCGCGAACTCGTCCATGTTGGTCTTGCCGAGCACCGGGATGCCGGCCTCGCGCAGCTTGGTCGTCAGCGTCGCGTCGTACGGCGACACCCAGCCCTCGAGGATCTTCGATCCGCAGGTGGTCGGCATGTCCGTGGTGGTGAACACGTCCTTGAGCGCGAGCGGAACGCCCGCCAGTGCGGACGCGGGCGCCTGGCCGGAGCCCAGCGCGTCGTCCACCGACTTGGCGGCGCTCAGCGCCTGCTCGCCCGCCACGTGCAGGAAGGCGTTGATCTCGCCGTCGACCGCGGCGATGCGGTCCAGGTGCGCCTGGGTGACCTCGACGGAGGACACCTCACGGGCATGGATCTTCGAGGCGAGGACGGAGGCGTCCAACGCGGTCAGGTCGGTGGTCACTGCTCTTCCCCCAGGATCTGCGGCACGGCGAAACGGTCCTGCTCGACGGCGGGCGCACCCGAGAGCGCCTGCTCGGGGGTGAGTCCGGGAACGATCACATCGGGGCGGGTCACGTTGGTGATCGCGTTGGGGTTCGCGGAGGGCGGCACATCGTCCGTGGCGACCTCGGCCACCGTCTTGACATGGCTGAGGATCGAATCGAGCTGACCGGCGAACTCGTCAAGTTCGGCGTCGGACAGCGCGAGCCGGGACAGCCGGGCGAGGTGGGCGACCTCGTCACGGGAGATGGCAGGCACCGCGTGGGCCCCTTTCAGGTCGGAGACAGCGATCGCCCCTAGCCTAGAGCGTCGCCGCCCGGCCGCCGCAGCCAGAGCCGGGGCCGGACGCGACCCGGGCGCGCGAGGCGACTTCGTTTCCGCGGCGGAACGATCACATGTCACCCGTGTCACCGATCCGCGGCGAGCTGGGAGTCCGACGGGCAGCGGCGAATTCGCTGACACGTCCGGGCGGCACACCGAGCAGAAACGGTGCAAGGATGGAGTCAGGGCGAACCCACCGTTCCCCGACCCACCCGCCACAGAAGGAACGCCCCGTGTCGTATCTCCTGCGTGTCCAGCTCCCCGATCGTCCCGGAAGCCTGGGCTCGCTGGCCGTCGCGCTCGGCTCGGTCGGAGCCGACATCCTCTCCCTCGACGTGGTCGAGCGGGGCGCCGGGTACGCGGTCGACGATCTCGTCGTCGACGTGGCGCACGGCTCGCTGCCGGACACCCTGCTGACCGCCGCGGAGCAGTTGGCCGGCGTCCGCGTCGACTCGATCCGGCCCTACACCGGAATCCTCGACACCCATCGCGAACTGGAGCTGATCGATCAGGTCGCCACGGCCACCGACGACCGGCTCCAGGTCCTCGTCGAGGGTGCCCCCCGCGTGCTGCGGGTCGGCTGGGCGACGGTGATCGGCATCGGCTCCCGCGGGACGTTTCGGGTGGTCGGCAGCTCGGGAGCCCCCGAAACCCATGCCGGGGAGGCCCCGTGGATGCCGCTGACCAAGCCGACGGTCCTCGACGGCGAGGCCGACTGGGTGCCGACGGTGTGGAAGGACATGAACACCACGCTCGCGGCGGCTCCCCTCGGGCACTCCGGCCAGGCGCTGTTGCTCGGACGTCCGGGCGGACCGGAGTTCCGGCCGTCCGAGATCGCGCGGCTCGGCTACCTGGCCGGCATCGTGGCGACCGTGCTCAGCTAGCGCGGGGCTGCCACCGGCTCAGACGAACTCGCGCACCAGCACGGTGAGCTCGACACCCGGCGCAGGCTCCCAGTCGCGCTGGGGCGCAGGGACGAAATCGTTGCGATCGTAGATGCGGCGGGCGTCGACCATGTCCGCCTCCGTCGAGATCACCACGCGTGCGAGCCCACGGTCGTAGGCCTCGTCCAGGACGTGCTTCACCAGCGCCGACCCCACGCCCTTACCGCGGGCGGTCGGCGCGACCGCGAGCATCCGGAACTCCAGTTCGCCCGGCTCCGCGACGTCGGCGAACGGGGTGCCGGGCTCGGCGATCGTCAGCGAACCGACGATCTCGTCACCGGCGACGGCCACAACGACCTCGGCGTGCTCCGCGCGGGTCGCGGTATCGCGCAGGCGGTCCACGTACGCGCTCGTGTCCGAAACGAATCCACCGTCTACGTAGACGTCGACGGTCAGCTCGCCGATGGTGTCGTAGTCGGCGGGCGTTGCGGGGCGAATCTCGATCATGGGGTCACTATCGCAGGAGATTCGTTGGTTCCCGTCACGCGTGCGGGCCGATTGTGAACAACCTCACCCGCGTACCGCCGTCGGCGTGAGGCGCGCGAGCTGGCCTTTTGCGCGCAGCAACAACGCACTGTCCCCGAACTCGTGCCAGAGGTATCCCTCCTCGAGCGCGGCCTCGTATGCCCTGCGCACGACCGCCGGGCCCACCACCGACTCGAGGAGCATCAGGTGCGACGCGCCGGGGGCGTGCCAGCCCGTGACCAGGCCGTCCACTACCCGGGCCGGCCGCCGCGCGCTCAGCACCAGGTCCGTCCAGCCGGCCCCGGCCACCACCGTCCCGCGCTCGGTGGCCCCGGTTTCGAGTGCCCGGGTCACCGTGGTGCCGACCGCGATCACCCGGCCACCCGCGGCACGCCGGTCGTTGATCAGCCGGGCGGTCCACTCGGGTATCTCGTACCGCTCGGGGATCGGTGGCTCGCCCGGTTCGGCCGACGAGACCGACGTGTGCAGCAGGACCGGCGCGACCACCACCCCCGACACGGCCAGCTCGGTGATCATGGTGTGCGTGAACGGCCTTGCCGCGCTGGCCATCTCCGCGCTCCCCCGATCCCTCCCGAAGATGGTCTGGTAGTACGGCAGCGGCCACCGTTCCCGCACGTACGCGTAGGTGATCGGCCTGCCTGCGACCGCGAGCAGATCCCGCGCGACGTCCGCGACGCCGTCGATCTCGGCGCGCCACAGCCTGATCGATGTCCGCGGCCACGGCTCCCGGAGGGTTGCCTCCGCGCTGAGCGGGAGGCGAATTCGCATGCCCGCGGCGGCATCGTCGAGCGGCCCTGTCACCGGACCGGGCGCCCGCACCTCCACCACCCAGGCGCCGTCGTCGAGCGGCATGGAGAAATGCACCACCACCGGGCCCACTCCGTCGACGGTGCCGTCGACGGCGGCGGCGAGGGTGGCCGACGTGTTCACGACCACAACGTCGCCCGCGCGCAGATACCTCGGCAGCTCGTGGAAACGGGCGTGCTCGACCCGCTCCCCCTCGGCCACCAACAGGCGCACGGTGTCCCGCAGCTGCCCGCGGCTCTCGGGCGGACCGCTCGCCTCCAGCCGGTCCGGCAGGACGAAGTCGGGCCCGGCCGCGGCCTCGACCCTCACCTCGGTCACGGCGACACCGCCTCGGTCAGCAGGTCGGCCGCGCGATAGCGGCCACTGCCCGGGCGGGTGTCGAGGAGCCGCAGCAGCGCGGGCACCACCGTCTCGGGTTCGGGGCGGTCGGAGATGTCCTCACCTGGGAACGCCGCCTGGTGCATCGCGGTGCGCATGTCGCCCGGATCGAACGCGTATACCGAGAGCTGCGGTTGCTCCACCGCGAGCACGGCCGTCGCGTGGTCGAGGGCGGCCTTCGCCGCACCGTATCCGCCCCACCCCTCGTAGGCCTCGACCGCCGCGTCGGAGGACACGTTCACGATCGCCCCTGCCGCCCGGCTCACCGGTTCGAGCAGCGCGGAGATCAACGCCAGCGGCGCGATCACGTTCGTCGCGAACACGTTCGTCAGCTCGGCCTCCGGGTACCGTGCGAGCGCAGGCATCGGGCTCGGTCCGAGCGTGCTGGCGTTGTTGAGCAGCAGGTCCAGTCGCCCGCGGGTGGCGATCTCCGTGTGGAGCTGTTCCCGGTGCGCGGCATCGGTGACATCGCCCTGGCACGCGGTGATCCCGCTCGCCTGCGCCGCGACCCGAGCGAGGGCCGCATCGTGGCGACCGGTGACGATCACCTGCCAGCCCCGCTCGGCCAGCGCGAGCGCCACCGCCCTGCCGAAACCGGCCGATCCGCCGGTGATCAACGCCGTCTTGGTGTCGTCCATCAGAGCTCCTTGCGTCCCGTGACTTCTGGGACCATCCTGAAAGCTCAAGTTCACTTGATGTCAAGGACCGCAGGTGAGGAGCTCCCCATGCGCACCACGGATCTGCTGACCGTCGGCGAGGTGGCGCGACGCAGCGGCCTGGCCCCGTCCGCACTGCGGTACTACGAGGACCAGGGCCTGATCACGTCGAGCAGGACGTCGGGCAACCAGCGGCGCTATCAGCGCAGCGTGCTGCGCAGGATCGCCTTCGTCCGCGCCGCGAGGAGCATCGGGCTCAGCCTGGAGGAGGTGGCCGAGGCGCTGGCCCAGCTGCCGGACGGGCGCGCCCCGACCCGGGCCGATTGGACCAGGCTGTCGCAGAGTTGGCGCGGCAGGCTCAACGAGCAGATCGACGCCCTGATCGCGCTGCGCGACGGGCTCGATTCCTGCATCGGCTGCGGGTGCCTCTCCCTCAAGACGTGCGCACTGTCGAACCCGGGCGATGCCGCCGCGAGCTACGGACCCGGTGCGGCCTACCTACCCAAGGCGCTGCATCGCGACGACGCGGAACGCCCCGCCTGAGAGCGCTTCCACGCCGACCCGCCACGCCTACTCGAGGTCGAAGCGCAGCAGTGCCGCCCGGATCTTCTGGGTCGCGGCATGCACTGCGAGGCCGTACGTTTCGTACTTGTCGGCGGTGATCCGGCTCGTCGGACCGGACACCGACACCGAGGCCAGTGGCTGCCCGTCGGCGTCGAGGACGGCCGCGCCGATCGCCGTGATGCCGGTACTCAGACCCTGATCGTTGATCGAGTATCCGCGACCCCGGATCTGCTCGATGGTTTCCCAGAGCACGTCGGCGTCCGTGATGGTGCTCGGCGTCCGCGGGGCGAGCCCGTCGGCCACATAGGACCGGACCGCGTCGTCGGGCTGCGCCGCGAGGAAGGCCTGCCCGGTCGCGGAGGCGTGCATCGGGATCCGTTGCCCCAGTGGCATGAACGCGCGCAAGGAGTGTGCGGTGTCGAGCCGTTCGATGAGGACCATCTCCCGCCCGTCCGGGGCGCAGAGGTGGATGGTCTCCGTGGTCGCCAACTGCAGCTCGTTCAATGTGGGCAGCGCCGTTTCCCGAATCTGCTGATGGTCACGGGCTTTGCTGCCGACCGAGAAGGCCCGGTAGGTCAGGCTCCACCGCGTCGGCGCGGCGGAACTCGGCCGGAGCCAACCGAGTTCGTGCAGCGTCAGCAGGCACCTCTGCACCGTGCTCTTGGGCAGGTCCACCATCCTGCTGAGCTCCGACAGCCCGACGGGCTGCTGTTCGGCCACCGTCTCCAGCACCCGAAATGCGGAAACGACGCTGTTGGTGGGCATTTGACCTCCGAGTTTGTTGACGCTGCCGCCCGGTGTGAGCTAGCTTACACGGCATCGGTTCGCTAGATAGACCAGTGTGCCACACAGTGGACCGATTGGGAATACCCGCCCCCACACTCCTGGAAAAGGCAACCGCATGGCTCTACAGCTCTCGGCGCTCGTCATCTTTTGTCGGCGTCTTCTTGGTATCCACGCTCCGCAAGGTCCACATCGGCGTGCTCATGTTCGCCACCGCGTGCGGCGTCGGGCTCTGGCTGGCCGACATGCCCATCGACGACATCATCGGGGGATTCCCGCTGAGCATCCTGGTGCTGCTCGTGGGCGTGACCTACTTCTTCGCGATCGCTCAGTCCAACGGCACCATCGACCGCATCATCGAGGTCGCGCTCGCCAAGGTCGGCGACAACGCCGCCGTGCTGCCCTTCGTCTTCTTTGCGCTGACGGCAGGGATCTCGGCCATGGGCTCGCCACTTGGCGGCCTGGTGGTGGCCCCGATCGGCATGCCGATCGCCAGGAAGTACGGCATGGACCCGATGCTCATGGGTCTGGCCATCGGGACCGGACTGAGCGCCGGGGCCTTCGCCCCGACCAGTCTCTTCGGGATCGTCAGCTACGGCACCGCCCACGAGGCCGGGATCGAACTGAGCCCGCTCACCCTGTTCACGGTTGCCGTCGTCGTCAACCTGGTGTTGCTGCTCGGCGCGTTCGTCATGTTCGGCGGATCCAGGTTGCGACAGCGTCACGTCGCACTGGCCACCGAGATCGGTTCGAGAACACCGTCTTTCGTCACCAGCATCGCCACAGGAGCGGGCACCGCCCAGTACGAGGGCGACGTGACGCACCGCATCGCAGGCAGCCGCCTCGACGACGGACCGGGACCCCGGCACGGAACGCTCGCCGAACGGGAACCGTTCACGGGGGTCCAGATCGCCACGGTGATCTGCATGGTGGGGCTCGTCGGCGCCGTCATCGGGATCTCGCTCGCAGGCCAGGACCCGGACATCGGGGTGCTCGGTTTCGCCTTCGGGGCGGTGCTGACGCTGATCGACCCGAAATCCGGCAACAGCGCCGTCGCGAAGATCGACTGGTCGACGGTCCTGTTGGTGGGCGGCATCATCACCTATGTCGGTGTCCTGCAGCACATGGGCGCCGTCGACCTGCTCGGGGAAACGGCGGGCAAGGTGGGCGTTCCGATCGTCGCGGCCCTGATCATCTGCCTCCTCGGCGGCCTCATCTCGGCCTTCGCGTCGACAACCGGCATGCTGGCCGCCCTCGTGCCGCTGGCGCTGCCGCTGGTCGCCACCGGCGACATCCCCGGCTGGGCCCTGATCTGCGCGCTCGCCGTCTGCTCCTCCATCGTGGACGTCTCGCCGTTCTCGACCGTGGGAGCGACCCTCGTCGCCTCGGTCGCCGAGGACCAGCGGGCCCGGATGACCAGCCTGCTGACCCGATGGGGGATGTCGATGGTGGTCATCGGCCCCGTCGCGCTCGTCGGCACCCTGGTCGTGCCCGCGATGGTCCTGTGACCGGGGCCTGAAGAACCAACCCACCGAAAGGAACTCACCAGTGCTTCTCTCGTCATTGGACCCGTCCGGCCACCACGCGGTGGACCTCGCCGATGCGATCACCCTCGGGGACACGAGCATGTCGCGATCCGAACTGTTCTCCGCCGCAAGCGGCCTGGCGGCGGCACTCCCGGATGCCGGACCCGTAGCCGTCTGCGCGGAACCCACCCTCGAGACGATCATCGCCGTGACGGGGTGCCTGCTGGCGGGGGTGCCCGTGGTGCCGGTCCCGCCCGACTCCGGTCCGGCGGAACTCCGGCACATCATCGCGGATTCCGGTGCCACCCAGTGGATCGGCCCCACACAGATCGACAGCGGACTCCCGACCATCCCTGTGGACCGCAGGCCGAGCACGAGCGGACAGCTCGGTCGGCCGTCGATGGACGAGCTGGCCATGATCCTCTACACGTCAGGGACCACCGGCGCACCCAAGGGCGTCCTGTTGACCCACCGCGCCCTCGCCGCGGGCATCGACGCCCTCGCCGACGCGTGGCAGTGGACCGCCGACGACACCTTGGTGCACGGGCTACCGCTGTTCCACATGCACGGCCTCGTGCTCGGCGTGCTCGCGTCCCTCCGGATCGGTTCGCGCGTCACCCACACGGTGCGGCCGAAACCTGCGGCCTACGCGGCGGCGCCGGGAACCATGTATTTCGGTGTGCCCACGGTGTGGTCGAGGATCGCGGAGGACGAGCAGTCCGCGCGGGCGCTGCGCCGGGCGCGGCTCCTGGTGTCGGGGAGCGCCGCGCTCTCGGTCCCGGTGTTCGAACGAATCACCCAGCTCACGGGGATCCCGCCCATCGAGCGGTACGGCATGAGCGAGACGATGATCACCCTGAGCACCCGCGCGGACGGCGAACGCAGGCCGGGCTGGGTGGGGCAACCGCTTCGCGGCGTCGAGACCCGCCTGCGTACCGAGGACGGCCAGATCGTGGCGCACGACGGATCGAGCATCGGCCGCCTGGAGGTCAGGGGGCCGATGCTGTTCGACGGCTACCTGAACCGGCCGGAGGCCACGGCCGCCGCATGGACGGACGACGGCTGGTTCGTCACAGGCGACGTCGCAACCTGCGATCCGGCCGGATTCCACCGGATCGTCGGTCGCGAGTCGACGGATCTGATCAAGTCGGGCGGCTATCGCATCGGCGCGGGCGAGGTCGAGGCGGCACTGCTCGCACACCCCTCGGTCGCGGAGGTCGCCGTCGTCGGGGTTCCCGACAGCGATCTCGGTCAGCGGGTGGTCGCGTTCGTCGTAACCTCCGAGACGAGTCCCGGATCCGCGCTGGGCGAGCGCCTGATCGACTACGTGGCAGGCGACCTCTCCCGGCACAAGCGGCCGCGCGAGGTGCGGTTCGTCGACGCGCTTCCGCGGAACGCGATGGGAAAGGTGCAGAAGGCGGCGCTCGCCCGGTAGCGGGGTCGACGGCGCCCGGCTCCCTACTCGGGCAGCCGGGCGCGCAGGGCCCGCACGAACCAGTCGAGCGCGGCCGCCGAACTGTCGGGCACGGCCCATCCGTTGACCACGGCGAGCAGCCGCAGGTAGCGCTCCCGGCGCGGGTCGTTCGCGGCCTCGAGCCGCGACAGCAGCCGCCGCTGGAGCCCGACATCGTCGGAGCCACCGCGCAGTCGGGCGTACTGCGCCGTCACCTCCTCGACCACCGGAGTCGCCTCGGGCGCGGACGGGTCGACGCCCGCGGCCACCATCGGCGCCGCGTGGTCCCGGACGACCGCGACGATCTCACGGCGCACGCCGACCGCGCCGCCGTGCGCACGTGCTGCCCTCTGGTCTGCCGCGTGGTCCTGCGCGATCTCCCTCATGACGACGCGAAAGTCCGGATCCCAAGACAGTTCGGCGAGTTCCACCCACGCCTCGATCTGTTCCGCCTCGGGGTTCTCGGGCAGTTCCGGGGTCATCGAGCGCATGATCCCCTGGAACCCGGGTTCGCCATCGAGTCCGCCGAAGGCGTTGTCGAGGAAATCGACTATCAGGCTTCGCCGTTCGGACTCGGACAGCTTGGCCAGCTTGTGCACGAGTCTCATCTCCTCCGGGCCGGATCCACGCTTGGCCACCACCGACAACACCGTCCGCCGCAGACTCAGCGTCCGGATCTGCGCCGCCAGCGCCTCGGCGTGCGCAGCCGCGACCTCGGGCAGGGACGTCTGGCGGTCCACGACCCCCTTGATCGTGACCAGGTCCAATCCCAGCTCGCGCAGCGTCCGCACGAGATCCAGCCGCGCGATCGCGTCGACGTCGTAGAGCCGGTAGCCGGCGGGGCTGCGGCCGGTCGGCGGCACGATCCCCCGATCCGCGTAGAACCGAATGGCCTTGACCGTCAGTCCGGTTCGCCGGGCCAGATCACCGATCGAGTAGAGCGCGTCGTCGTCCATGTCCCCACTCTCGCGTCTCCCCCTGCGGGAGACTCAAGTCTCCTCGACCGCGTGGCATTCACCCCGCGGCTGTGGCTCCGACCTGCGAAATCTCGCTCCGAACCTGCCACGTGGATGCTAGCCTGGACAAACGCGGCGACCGGAGAGGCGCTTGTCGATGAATGGACACATTCGGAGATCGGCCACGGTGGCGCTGGCGCTCGCCGCCGCAGCGTTCGTGATCGCACCGCCGCAGGCGCACGGCTTCGCCGAAGACATCTGTTACAGCCAGGGCGGCGCCCCGCCGGACAACTGTGCGCCCCTGCCGCCCCCGTGTCCGGTGGACGACCCGAACGGTCCGCTCTGCGGCCTCGAGGCGTTCGTGCGCTACGGGTACACGCTGCGTCAGCCGCTCGGCGGACGCAGCCTCGTGCATGCCGATTCTTCGTACATCATCGCCCGCACCGTCGGCTTCTCGGAGCGAGATGCGTACTGGATCGCGGCGTACGACGAGGCGACCGACCTTGGCACCTTCGCGCCACGCGACGTGAACGGTCAACCCGTCGCCGACGCCGCCACGTTGACCACCAAGGACATCGGCGGGCTCGTGCGTACGCATTTCGCCACCGGCGGGTTCCTCTTCCACTTCCTCCCGACGATGCCTGGGCCGCTCGCTCCCGGGCCCAGCGGGCTGCGGCCCGATGTCGACGATCCCGCACACGAGGTGATGCTCACCCACGTGCGGCGGTGGGCCATGGCCGGGCCGGGCAGCAGCGCCCCGCTGTGCACGGGAGGGTTCACGAACCGCTCGTCGAACGGCGACTATGCCACTGGCGCAGCGTGTTACGACGACCCGCAGCCTGCGCAGATCAACGGCGTGTACAGCGTGGAGACCCCGGTCGCGATCCCGTTCACCAACACCACAGGAGAGCAGGTCATCTCCGGCGACGTTCGATCGTCGCAATTCGACTCCTGGATCGGCGACGAATCCTGGAATGCGCGGATCGGCATCTACCTCCATGCCCTCGGTGATCGCATCTCGCACCATGTCTGCACCGATGCCGGGACGATCACCCCGCCCGCGCCGGATCGGCAGGAGTTCCGCATCGACCTGAACAAACCCACCTGTGACCAGGGCCCGCACGCGGTCCGCCACGAGTACGAGACCGGGGTGGATTTCGCCGGGCTCGATCCGGAGGATCAGACCACGGAAGCGGCGCTGTCGATGGTCTACGACGAACTCGTCGAGTTCGCGCGGGCCCGCGGAACCCTCGACGCCAGGGCCACAACGCCCACGACCAAGAGCGCACTCCTCGGCGACGGACTGCTGCCGGCCCTGGAGGTCAGGAATCCGGTCGAGCGGATGGCCGCCGTCACCGACGTCGGTTGCCGGTTCGGTGTTCCTGCGTTCCCCGGAAGTCCCGCCTGTCGGGGCTGATTGCGGCTAGCGCGTTCGGTAGTGCAGGAACACCGTGCCGCCGCGGAACCGGTGTTCGTCGACCAACTCCAGGTCCAGGCGAACATCCTGCGGCAGCACCGGGGTACCGCCGCCCACCACGGACGGGACCAGGTACAGCTGCACGTCGTCGACGAGTCCCGCCCGGATCGCACAGGCCGCGAGGCCGGGGCCACCGACCGAAAGGTCGCGCGGCGAGGACGCCTTCAACGCGCGGATCGCCGCGGGATCGAACTCCCGCTCGAGCCGGGTGCGGGAGGTCGACACCGCCTGCAGGGTGGTCGAATACACGATCTTGTCGGCGGACCGCCACAGCTCGGCGAAGTCGTCCGCTGTGCCAGGGGCCGTGTTGCCGACCGCCGACTCCCAGACGGCCATCACCTCGTACATGCGGCGCCCGAAGAGGTAGGTGCCGATCGGGCGCTCACGGTCGTTGACGAAGCCGTGCACCTCCTCGTCCGGCGCGGCCCAGTCGAAATTGCCGTCGCGGTCCGCGACGTAACCGTCGAGCGAACAGATCGACGAGTAGATCAACGCGCCCATGTCGTCCTCCCGCTGTGCCGGCTATCCGGCCGTGTCGACGTCACCCTCCGCGCCTGCCGGCGTCACCGCGTCCGGGCCGCCCTCGAGCAGCAGCCGGAACCCGTCCTCGTCGAGCACCGGCACCCCGAGCTCGATCGCCTTGTCGTGCTTGGAACCCGGGGCCTCGCCCACCACCACGAACGCGGTCTTCTTCGACACCGAGCCCGCGGCCTTGCCACCGCGGATCAGGATGGCCTCCTTGGCGCCGTCGCGGGTGAACCCGACCAGCGATCCGGTGACCACGATCGACAGGCCCTCGAGGTTCCGCTCGATCGACTCGTCGCGGGCGTCCTCCATGGAAACACCAGCCACCCGCCATTTCGCCACGATCTCGCGATGCCAATCCACCGCAAACCACTCGACGACGGCGGCGGCGATGGTGCCGCCGACACCGTCCACGGCCGCCAGTTCCTCCACCGAGGCGCTCTCGATCCGCTCGAGGCTGCCGAACTCGGAGGCCAATGCCCGGGCCGCGGTTGGCCCGACGTGCCGGATGGACAGCGCCACCAGCACCCGCCACAGCGGCTTGTCCTTGGCCGAGTGCAGGTTGTCGAGCAGCCTGCGCCCGTTCGCCGACAGCGCCCCCGCCTTGGTGGTGAACAGCGAGGTCTTCATCAGATCATCGGCGGTGAGCGAGAACAGGTCGCCCTCGTCGGTGATCACGCCGGACTTGAGCAGCTCGGTCGCCGCCTCGTAGCCGAGCACCTCGATGTCGAAGGCGCCGCGACCCGACACGTGAAAGACCCTCTCCCGCAACTGGGCCGGGCAGGACCGCTGGTTCGGGCACCGGATGTCCGCGTCGCCCTCCTTCGCGGGGGCCAGCTCGGTGCCGCACTCGGGGCAGTGCGTCGGCATCACGAACTCGCGCTCGTCCCCGGTGCGCACATCGACCACGGGGCCGAGCACCTCGGGGATGACCTCGCCCGCCTTCCGAATGACCACCATGTCGCCGATCAGCACGCCCTTGCGCTTGACCTCGGACCCGTTGTGCAGCGTCGCGAGCGAGACGGTGGAACCGGCGACGGTCACCGGCTCCATGTAGGCGAACGGGGTGACCCGGCCGGTGCGGCCCACGCTGACGCGGATGTCTAGCAGCCGGGTGGTGGCCTCCTCCGGCGGGTACTTGTACGCGATGGCCCAGCGCGGGGCCCTCGAGGTGGACCCGAGCCGCCGGTGCAGCGCCATCTCGTCGACCTTGACCACCAGGCCGTCGATCTCGTGCTCCACGTCGTGGCGGTGCTCGTCCCAGTACGCAACCCTCGCCACCACCTCGTCGACGCCCCGCACCCGCGCGGTGTGCGTCGACACCGGCAGCCCCCAGGCCGCCAGCGCGGTGTAGGCGTCGTGCTGGGAGGCGGGCGTGAAGCCCTCGATCCGGCCGAGCCCGTGGCAGATCATGCCGAGCCGCCGCTTGGCCGTGACCGCCGGGTTCTTCTGCCGCAGTGATCCGGCCGCCGAGTTGCGGGGATTGGCGAACGGCGCCTTGCCCTCCGCGACCAGTGACGCGTTGAGCGCCTCGAAGTCCTCGAGCCGGAAGAACACCTCGCCGCGGACCTCCAGCAGCGACGGGATCGGGAACTCGTCGCTCGGCGTCAGCACGTGCGGGATCTCCTCGATCGTGCGCGCGTTGAGGGTGACGTCCTCGCCGGTGCGGCCGTCGCCGCGGGTGGCGCCGCGCACCAGCCTGCCGTTCTCATACACCAGGTTCAGCGCGACACCGTCGATCTTCACCTCGCACAGGTAGTGCAGGTCGGAACCGGCGTCGGCCTCCACCCGCCGCACCCAGGCGCGCAGCTCCTCCTCGTCGAAGACGTTGTCCAGGCTCAGCATTCGTTCGAGGTGGTCGACCGCGGTGAACTCGGTGGCGAACCCGCCGCCGACGAGCTGGGTGGGCGAATCGGGAGTGCGCAGATCGGGCCGGGACTCCTCGAGCGCGATCAGCCGGTTCAGCAGGGCGTCGAACTCCCCGTCGGAGATGATCGGAGAGTCCCGCACGTAGTAGCGGAACTGATGCTCGCGCACCTCCTCCGCGAGCCGCTGCCATTCGTCGCGTTCGTCGGAGGTGGCCGCTGACAGTGCTGCTTCGGACCCCTTGGCTGCGTTCTCGTCCACGCCGGAAGGTTATCGCAGGAGGCAGACAACACCGCCGCTCGAGCGAGCCGCCGCTGGTCCGATTCAGTCGAACTCGGCGCCGTCCGCGAATGCCCTCGTCAGCTCGGCGGCTCGACGCAACGCCACCCGCGCCCACTCCGGGCTCGCGCCCGCGAGACCGCATCGAGGCGTCACCGTCACCTGCGTGGCGAGGACCGATCGCGGGAACCCCAGCCGGTCGACGAGTGTCACCGCGGGCTGGGCGAGTTCGCGCCAGCCGGGCGCGGGCTCGGGGCCGAGGGTCGGCACCAGCCCCAGTGCCAGCGCGATGCCGTCCTCGAGCAGTTCGCCGACCCCGTCGAGGTCCGCGACCGTCAGTTCGCTCATGTCGAGTCCGATCATCGCGGCCCCGCTGCGACGCAGCAGCGCAAGCGGCAGACCGGCGGCGCAGGAGTGCACGAGCACCGGCGACTCCAGCCGGTCGATCACCGACGAGAGGAAGGCGAGCGCCTCCGGTTCCGGCATCGCGCGAGGGGTCTGCAGGATCGACACGCCTGCCAGCGAACCGGCCAGCACCGCAGGCAGTCCTGGCTCGTCGAGCTGGACCACGACCGGAGAGCCGAGCCTGCGGGCCACCTCCGCGACGTGCACGCTCAGCCCCTCGGCCAGCGATTCGGCGAGGTCACGCAGCGCGCCCGCGTCGGTGAGCACGCGGTGCCCGCCGGACAACTCGACCTGCGCGGCCAGCGTCAGCGGCCCGACGGACTGGACCTTCACCGGCTGATCGGTGCCCCTGCGCCCGGCGACCTCCCAGGCCTCCTCGAGCGCGTCCAGGTCGCGCCGGAGCAGGTCGCGGGCGCGACGGGTCACCGCACCGGGACGCTGCGCGAGCCGGTAGGCGGTGGTTGAGGTGTCCAGCGGCAGGTCGACCAGCAGCGCGGCCGCGCGGCCGATCATGTCGGCGCCGACCCCGCGGTCGGGCAGTTCCACCAGGTGCGGCAGCGCGGGCAGCTCGCCGACCACGATGGCGGCGGCCTCCCGCGGATCGGTGCCGGGCCAGGAACCGACGCCGGTCGCGACGCCGACCGGGATGGACGGTCCCGTCACCGACGGTCCGTGCCGGTGCCGACGATGGTGCCGCTGCCGAGGACCTCGTCGCCCGCGGGGTCGGGCCGGTACAGCACGACGGCCTGCCCCCTCGCGACGCCGGTCAGCGGCTCACGCAGCTGCACGTCCAGTCCGCCGTCGACCGGCACGACCACGGCCTCGGCCAGTCCGCCGTGCGCCCGGACCTGCACCACGCACTCGACCGGCCCCTGCGGCGCAACGCCGGAGGTCCAGATCGCGCGCTCGGCCGCGATCGACCAGACCTGCAGGCGCTCGGCCGAGCCGACGGTGACGGTGCCGGTCTCGGGCTCGATGGCGGTGACATAGCGCGGCTTGCCGTCGGCCGCCGGGCCCTGCACTCCCAGTCCCTTGCGCTGGCCGATGGTGAACCCGTGCACGCCCTCGTGATCGGCGAGCACCTCACCGGAGTCCGCGTCGACGACCTTGCCGGGCCGGATCCCGATCTTGGCGCCGAGGAAGGCCCTGGTGTCCCCGGACGGGATGAAGCAGATGTCGTGGCTGTCCGGCTTGTCCGCGACCGCGAGCCCACGCTCGGCGGCCTCGGCGCGGATCTGCGGCTTCGGGGTGTCGCCGACCGGGAACATCGCCCGGGACAGCTGCTCGGCGGTGAGCACACCGAGGACGTACGACTGGTCCTTGTCGGCGTCGACCGCGCGGCGCAGCACGCCGTCCTCCAGGCGCGCGTAGTGACCGGTCGCGACCGCGTCGAAACCGAGCGCGATCGCGCGGTCCGCGAGGGCGGAGAACTTGATCTTCTCGTTGCAGCGCAGGCAGGGGTTCGGCGTCTCCCCCGCGGCGTAGGACTCGATGAAGTCCTCGATCACGTCTTCCTTGAAGCGGTCCGCGAAATCCCAGACGTAGAAAGGGATCCCGAGGATGTCGGCGGCACGGCGTGCGTCCCCGGCGTCCTCCTTGGAGCAGCAACCGCGCGATCCGGTGCGCAGGGTCCCCGGCGCCGTGGACAGTGCCAGGTGCACGCCGACCACCTCGTGTCCTGCGGCGACCGCACGCGCCGCCGCCACCGCGGAGTCCACTCCGCCGCTCATCGCCGCAAGTACCCGCATCAGCGTGCCCCTCCCCTGGCCCCTGCGCCTGCCAGACCGGCCATCCTGGCCCGCTCGACCACCTGCGGCAGTGCCGCGATCAATGCATCCACGTCGGCGTCGGTCGAGGTGTGTCCCAACGAGAACCGCAGCGACCCGCGCGCCACGGTCGGGTCGACGCCCATCGCGATCAGCACGTGGCTGGCGCTGGCGACCCCGGCCGTGCACGCCGATCCAGTCGAGCACTCGATCCCCGCCGCGTCGAGCAGCATCAGCAGCGAATCGCCCTCGCAGCCGGGAAAGGTGAAGTGCGCGTTGCCGGGCAGGCGCTGATCGCCGACCGGACCGTTCAGCACCGCATTCGGCACGACCGCGCGCACCCCGGCGATCAGCCGCTCACGCAGCCGGATCAGCTCGGAGGAGCGAGAATCCATGTCCGACACCGTCTTCCGCAGTGCGGTTGCCATCGACACCACCGCCGCGGTGTCCAGGGTGCCCGCCCGCAGGTCACGCTCGTGGCCGCCGCCGTGCAGCAGCGGCGCGCACGGCACCTGGCGGCCGAGCAACAGCGCTCCTGTGCCCTGCGGCCCGCCGAACTTGTGCGCCGCGATGCTGAGCGCGGAAAGCCCACTGGCCCCGAAGTCCACCGGCAGCTGTGCAACGGCCTGCACCGCGTCGCTGTGGATCGGGACGTCGAATTCGGCCGCGACGGCGGCGAGTTCGGCGATCGCCATGATCGAACCGACCTCGTTGTTCGCCCACATGACGGTGACGAGGGCGACCTCGTCGGCGCTCGCCGCCAGCTCGACGCGCAACGCATCGGGGTCGATGCGGCCCAGCCGGTCCACCGGCAGCCAGGTGACCTCGGCGCGCTCGTGCTCCACCAGCCACTCGACCGCGTCGAGCACGGCATGGTGCTCGACGGCACCTGCGATGATCCGGCGGCGGCGCGGGTCGGCGTCACGACGGGCCCAGTAGATGCCCTTGACGGCCAGGTTGTCGCTCTCGGTTCCCCCGGAGGTGAAGATGACCTCCGACGGCCGCGCGCCGAGATCGGCCGCGATGGACTCCCGCGCCTCCTCCACCCGGCGGCGGGCCGCGCGGCCCGAGCCGTGCAGCGAGGACGCGTTGCCCACCGTGGCGAGCACCGCGGTCATCGACTCGACGGCCTCCGGCAGCATCGGTGTCGTCGCGGCGTGATCGAGGTAGACCTGGGATGGCGCGCTGGACCGCAGGGTGACGTCACTGCGGTCGGAGGAGCTCGGGTGGGGCGATGTCATGACCTGACCAGGATAGCCCGTCGCCCTGAGGGCACTGCGACCGCGACTGTGCTGGTAGGCCCGCTCACGCCGCCGCGGTCTGACGGTCCTCCATGCTGTCGAGGATGTCCTGCACGGTCAGGTCCGCGCCGACGATCGCGCGCGCCGCTCGCTCGCAGCGCCGCGCCAACTCCCTGCGGTCGGCGCCCGGCTCCTCCAGCGGCGCGAGCAGCACCTCCACGTCGAGCCTGCGCAGGCCGACCGTCCTGCGCAGCGACGCGGCCAGCGTCTGGTCCCCGACGAAGCAGGCCGTGGTGTCCAGCCGCCCGTCGGGGGTGCAGTACCTGATCCCCACCGGCTGCACCAGCGCGCCTGCCTCGACCGCGGACTGGAACAGGGCGGGGCGGAAGCTGCCGTAGGCACGACCGCACCAGGTGGTGCCCTCCGGGAAGGCCACCACGCGGCCGCCTGCCCGCAGCCGCTCCGCGGCCTCGTCTACCGCGCCGGGCAGCTCGGACAGCCGCGCCCGGTCGATCGGGATGATCCGCATCCGACGCGCCAACGTCCCGAGCAGCGGCCATTCCAGCAGGTCCGCCCTTGCCACGAAGTCTGCGGGCCCGAGCGCGCCGAGCACGAGCACGTCTGCCCAGGAGACGTGCCCCGCCACCACCAGCACTCCCCGTTCCCCCGGTTCGAGGTCGAGGCCGCGCTCGTCGCGCACTCGCAGCCGCACCCCCAGCCCGCGCAACGCCGCCCGCGAGTAGCCGCGCTGCAGCGAGCGGCGCCAGGATCCGGGCAGGGCCCCACCCGCCAGCAGGACGGGCAACGAGAGCACCATCGCCGCGAGCATCGCGCACCGTGCGGCCACCCGGGCCAGACCCGCCCGCTCCGGCGCGCTGGGCAGGCAGCCGTCGCCGCAGGGGCTCGAGGGCATCCAGTCGTGCGTCATCGGACGATCATCGGGACCGCGGCGGCGGCCGAGCGCAGCCGGCCGAGGTAGCGCTCGTCGGCCTCGGCCATGCCGAGCAGGGCCACGAAGTCGGCGACGCCGAAGTCGGGGTCGTGGGCGGGCTCCCCGCAGATCGAGGCGCCGAGGCGCAGGTACCCGCGCAGCAGCGGGGGCAGCACCGGGCGGGCGGGCGCCGCGATCTCGTCGAGGTCGGGCACCGGCCGCAGCGGGCGCACGCGGAGGTCAGGGGCGGTGGCGTGCGCGGCGAGCAGTCGGTCGCGGACCCCGCGCACGTTCGCGCCGGGCAGATCGCTCGGCCGGGCCTGCATCGGCACCGACACGCAGCCCATGGCCCAGCGGTAGCCGGTGAGCTCCAGGTAGTTGAGGATGCCAGCCCACATCAGGCCGAGCACCGAACCGGAGCGGTGGTCGGGGTGCACGCAGGCCCGGCCCATCTCGACGAGCTGCGGGCGCAGCGGGTCGAGCGCGGCGAGGTCGAACTCGGTGGCGGTATAGAGCCCGCCGGCGGCGATGGCGGCGTCCGGGGTCAGCATCCGGTAGCAGCCGACGACCTCGTCGGCCAGCTCGTCGCGCACCAGCAGGTGATCGCAATACTCGTCGAAGTGGTCGGCGTCGAGACCGTCGGAGATGCCGCGGACCGCGCCTTCGAAGCCCGGTTCGGAGGCGAACACCTGGTATCGCAGCCGCTGCGCTGCCACCCGGTGCTCGCGGTCCGAGGACAGCAGCAGGGTGTATCTGGGGACGGTGGTGACGCTCGGGCAATCGTTGATGAGGACCGGCGTTGTCGTCATGCCCGAAGAGTCACCGAGCCGGGCGGCCACCCGGCATCAGGTCGGTGTCGTGTCGATGCAACTTCGGTGAACACGACGGCGGCCCCGCTCCCAACCAGGGAACGGGGCCGCCGAAAGGTGACGCGGGATCAGCCCTTGTGAGCCTTGACCGCCTCGGTGAGCTGCGGTGCGACGTTGAACAGGTCGCCGACGACGCCGTAGTCCGCGATCTCGAAGATCGGGGCCTCTTCGTCCTTGTTGACGGCGACGATGGTCTTCGACGTCTGCATGCCTGCGCGGTGCTGGATGGCGCCGGAGATTCCGAGCGCGATGTACAGCTGCGGGGAGACCGTCTTACCGGTCTGACCGACCTGGAACTGGCCCGGGTAGTAGCCCGAGTCCACGGCGGCGCGCGAGGCACCGACCGCGGCACCGAGCGAGTCGGCGAGCTCCTCGACCACGCTGAACTTGTCGGCGCTGCCGACGCCACGGCCACCGGAGACCACGACGGAGGCCTCGGTGAGCTCGGGGCGGTCGCCACCGACGATCGGCTGACGCGAGGTCACCTTGACGGCGCTCTCGTCCTGAGCCGGCACCTCGACGGTGACCTGCTCGGCGGCACCGGCCTGCGGCTGGGCCTCGACGGCACCCGGACGAACCGAGATGACCGGGACCTCGCCGTTGGCCTTGGCCTCGACCGTGAACGCGCCACCGAAGATCGAGTGCACGGCGCTGCCGTCGGCCTTGACCTCGATGACGTCGCTGAGCAGGCCGGAACCGATCCGCGCTGCCAGACGTCCGGAGACCTCTTTGCCCTCGGTGGTGGCGGCGGTGATCACGGCGGCCGGACCGGCGGACTCGACCAGGGCGGCGAGGACGTCGACCTTCGGGGTGATCAGGTAGCCGTCGATGTCATCGGACTCGGCGACGTAGATCTTCGCGGCGCCCGCGGCGGCCAGCGCCTCGGCGAGCTTGGCCGCGGTTCCGGCCGGGCCCGCGACGACCGCGGCCGGCTCGCCGAGCGCGCGCGCTGCGGTGATGAGCTCGGTGCTGACCTTCTTGAGCGCACCCTCGGCGTGCTCGACGAGCACAAGTACTTCTGCCATTGCTGTCTTCTCCTACGTGTGGGTCTGCTGGTTGAGGGGCGCGATCAGATGATCTTCTGGCCGACGAGGTAAGCGGCGATCTTGCTGCCGCCATCGCCCTCGTCGGTGACGCGCTCGCCAGCGGTACGCGGGGGCTTGGGGGTGGACGCGGTGACGGTGGTGCCCGCGTTCGCGACGCCAACGGTCTCCGGGTCGACGCCGAGGTCGGCGAGGGTGAGGACCGAGACTTCCTTCTTCTTCGCGGCCATGATGCCCTTGAAGGACGGGAAGCGCGGCTCGTTGATCTTCTCGGTGACCGAGACGATGGCGGGCAGGGTGGCCTCGAGGCCGAAGATGCCCTCGTCGGTCTCGCGCTCGCCGGTGACCTTGCCTTCGGCGACGGTGAGCTTGCGCAGCTGGGTGAGCTGCGGGATGCCGAGGTACTCCGCGATGATGGCCGGAACGGCGCCGACGCGGCCGTCGGTGGCCTCGTTACCGGCGATGATCAGGTCGGCCGGCTCCTCGTTCTCGAAGCCGATCTGTCCGAGCGCGGCGGCCAGCGTCCAGCCGGTCTGGATGGCGTCGGAGCCGTGCAGGGCCGGGTCGTTGATGTGAACGGCCTTGTCGGCACCCATGGACAGCGCCTTGCGGATGGCATCGGTGGCGCGGTCCGGGCCGGCGGACAGCACGGTCACCTCGCCCCCCTGTGCCTCCTTGATGAGCAGGGCCTCCTCGACCGCGCGCTCGTTGATCTCGTCGAGCACGGCGTCCGCGGCCTCGCGGTCCAGCGTGAAGTCACCATCGGTGAGCTTGCGCTCGGACCAGGTGTCAGGAACCTGCTTGATCAAAACGACGATGTTCGTCATGGGTCTTCGTCGACCTCCTGTGTATTTCTGCCTGATGATCGAGAGCAGCTCCACGTCGAGGAGGAGCGCTCGCGTAACCGTCTCGTTCGCACGTCGGGTGTGCGTCAGATTACCCCATGTTAAGTTACCCGTTAGTAACTTGGGTGGGAAACCTCGTCCACCATAACGGCCAGGAGGATCATTCATGCCTGTGATGTGGACCACCCCGACCAGTTCTGACACCGAGGGCACTAACCTCCCAACGGTGAGCGATTCATCTGTCTCGACCCCGGCCATGTCCGTCGACGCCGACAACCACCCGACGGCTGCCGAGGCGACCCCGCAGCCGAGCGAAGCGACCCTGCCGCTGACCGGCGAGCGCACCGTCCCCGGCGTGCCCGAGGAGAACTACTGGTTCCGCCGTCACGAGGTGGTGTACCGGCAGCTGCTCGAGCGCTGCGCAGGCCGCGTCGTTCTCGAGGCCGGGTCCGGAGAAGGCTACGGCGCCAACATGATTGCCGATGTCGCCGACAAGGTCATCGGGCTCGACTACGACACCTCCGCCGTCGAGCACGTGCGCGCCCGCTACCCGCGCATCGACATGCGTCAGGGCAACCTCGCCGACCTCCCGCTGTCCGACGCCAGCGTCGGGATCGTCGTCAACTTCCAGGTGATCGAGCACCTGTGGGACCAGGCCCAGTTCCTGGCCGAGTGCTACCGCGTGCTGACCCCCGGCGGCGAGCTGCTGATCAGCACCCCGAACCGGATCACCTTCTCCCCCGGCCGGGACACCCCGCTCAACCCGTTCCACACCCGCGAGCTCAACGCCGCCGAGATGACCGAGCTCCTCGAGGAGGCGGGCTTCGTCGTCGACCTGATGACCGGCGTGCACCACGGCCCCCGCCTGCGCGAGCTCGACGCCAAGCACGGCGGCTCCTTCATCGACGCCCAGATCGACCGCGCGCTGGCGGGCGAGCCGTGGCCCGCGGACCTCGTCGCCGACGTCGAGGCCATCACCGTGGACGACTTCGTGCTCACCGAGCCCGACATCGACGCCAGCCTCGATCTGGTTGCCATCGCACGGAAGCCGGCGGTGTCCGGGTGAACAAACCGACAGGAGTCGCGCAGGAACCGGGCATGTTCTGCCTGGTCCTGCACTCACACCTGCCGTGGTTGGCAAACCACGGCAGGTGGCCCGTCGGCGAGGAATGGCTCTACCAGTCCTGGGCGGCCACCTACCTGCCCGTGGCCCGCGTGCTGCGCACGCTCGCCGCGGAAGGCCGCACGCGGCTGCTCAGCCTCGGCATCACCCCGGTGCTGGCGGCCCAGCTCGACGACCCGCACTGCCTGGCCGGGATGCACCACTGGCTGGGCAACTGGCAGCTGCGCGCCCACGAGGCCGCGGGCATGCGCGACCAGGCGCACCGCGACCTCGGCGCCCGCGAGCACCGGCTCGCCGCGGAGGCGCTGACCGACTTCGAGGAGCGCTGGGCGCACGGCGGCTCGCCGGTGCTGCGCGGGCTCGTCGACGCCGACGCCATCGAACTCCTCGGCGGACCGCTTGCCCATCCGTTCCAGCCGCTGCTGCATCCGCGACTGCGCTCGTTCCAGCTCACCGAGGGCCTCGCCGACGCGGAGGCGCGTTGGGGCACAAAGCCCTCCGGGATCTGGGCGCCCGAGTGCGGCTACACACCCGGGATGGAGCGGGAGTACGCCGCCGCGGGCGTGCAGCACTTCATGGTGGACGGCCCGTCGCTGCGCGGGGACACCTCCCTCGGCCGCCCGGTCCGCGAATCCGACGTGGTGGCCTTCGGCCGCGACCTGCAGGTCTCCTACCGGGTGTGGTCGCCGAAGTCCGGCTACCCGGGTGACGGCGCCTACCGCGACTTCCACACCTACGACCACGACACCGGGCTCAAGCCCGCACGGGTCACCGGCCGCACCGTCGACTCGAAGGACAAGGCACCGTACGACCCCGAACTCGCGGCCGCCGCCATCGACCGGCACGTCGCGGACTTCGTCGACACGGTCCGGTCGAGGATGCGCTCGGAGAGCGAACGCATCGGCAGGCCCGCGCTCGTGGTGGCCGCCTTCGACACCGAGCTGTTCGGGCACTGGTGGTTCGAGGGCCCGCAGTGGCTGGAGAAGGTACTGCGCGCGCTGCCGGAGGCGGGCATCCCGGTCGGCACCCTCGCCGATGCCAGGGCTGCCGGCTTCGTCGGCGAACCCGTCCAGCTCGCCGACTCCTCATGGGGCAGCGGCAAGGATTGGCGGGTCTGGGCGGGCGATCAGGTCGCCGACCTGGTCCAGCTGAATGCCGAGGTGGTGCAGACCGCGCTGGACGCGGTGGACAAGGCCCGCGGCGCGCAGCGCGCGCCCGGCCGGCCGGAGCTGCGGGATCGGGTCAACGACCAGATCCTGCGCGAGGCCATCATGACCGTGCAGAGCGACTGGGCGTTCATGGTCAGCAAGGACTCCGCGGCGGGGTACGCCCGCGACCGCGCGCACCTGCACGCCCACGCCACCAGGGAGATCGCGGGCGCCGTCGCCGCAGGCCACCTCGACCGGGCGCGGCAACTGGCCGACGGCTGGAACCACGCCGACGGGCTGTTCCCCTCGCTGGACGCCCGGCGACTCCCCGACGAAGCGATCGGTGGTCCCGCATGAAGGTCCTGATGGTGTCCTGGGAGTACCCGCCGGTGGTCGTCGGCGGGCTCGGCAGGCACGTGCACCACCTGGCCACCGAGCTGGTGCAGGCCGGCCACGAGGTGGTCGTGCTCTCGCGGCGCCCGACCGGCACCGACGCGTCAACCCACCCGACCATCACCCACATCTCGGAGGGCGTGCTGGTGGTGGCGGTCGCCGAGGACCCGGCGCACTTCGTGTTCGGCGAGGACATGCTGGCCTGGACCCTGGCGATGGGACACGCCATGGTGCGCGCGGGCGTCGCACTCGGCAAGCCCGGCGTCGGCGACGGCTGGCAGCCCGACGTCGTGCACGCGCACGACTGGCTGGTCGCACACCCCGCCATCGCGCTCGCCGAATACTTCGACGTGCCGCTGGTCTCCACGCTGCACGCCACCGAGGCAGGCAGGCACAGCGGCTGGATCTCCGGGACGATCAACCGTCAGGTGCACTCCGTGGAGTGGTGGCTGGCCAACGAGTCGGACTCGATCATCACCTGCTCGGCGTCGATGGAGGAGGAGGTCACCGAGCTCTACGGCCCGCAGTTGCCGCCGATCACGGTGATCCGCAACGGTATCGACGTCACCACCTGGAACTACCGGGAGCGCGCGCCACGCTCCGGCCCGCCGCGACTGCTGTTCGTCGGCAGGCTCGAGTACGAGAAGGGCGTGCAGGACATCATCGCCGCGCTGCCCCGGATCCGTCGCAGCCATCCGGGCACCACCCTGGCCGTCGCGGGCGAGGGCACTCAGTTCGAGTGGCTGCAGCAGGAGGCACGCTCCAACCGGGTCCTGCGCTCGGTGACCTTCCTCGGCAGCCTCGACCACACCGAGCTGCTCGGCTGGCTGCACGCGGCGGACGCGATCGTGCTGCCCAGCCGGTACGAGCCGTTCGGCATCATCGCGCTCGAGGCGGCGGCGGCGGGCACCCCGCTGGTCACCTCCACCGCGGGCGGGCTCGGTGAGGCCGTTGTCGACGGCGTCACGGGCATGTCGTTCCTGCCTGGCGACGTCGAGGGACTGACGTCGGCGGTGCGCGAGGTGCTCGACGACCCCGCGGCCGCGCAGCGGCGGGCGGAGGCGGCCAGGGAACGGCTCACCGCCGACTTCGACTGGCACAGCGTCGCGGTCGACACCGCGCAGGTCTACCTGAGCGCCAAGCGCCGGGTGCGACACCCTTTGGCACGCCCCGACATCCCCCAGCGGCCGCTGCCCGGCCGGTAGGCGGCTCCGCCGCCTGTGCGCGGTTGACGAGTGCAGGCACTCGTCAACCGCGCACAGGCGCGCAGCGCCTCAGCCCGCTGCCGCGGCCTTCTTGCGCTCGATGTCCTCGAGGGCGGCGATGTACTTGGCCCGCTCGGCCGCCCCGGCCTCCCAGGCCTCCTTGCGGTTCTTGACGACCTTGACGGGCGCCCCGACCGCGATGCTGTAGTCCGGGATCTGGCCCTTGACCACCGCGTGCGCGCCGAGCACACACCCGCGGCCGACGATCGTGTTCCGCAGCACGGTCACCTTGGCGGCGATCCAGGTGTCCGGGCCGATGCGAACCGGGCCCTTCACGATGCCCTGGTCCTTGATCGGGACGTTGACGTCGTCCATCCGGTGGTCGAAGTCGCAGATGTAGCACCAGTCCGCGACCAGGGTGGAGGCACCGATCTCGATGTCGAGGTAGGTGTTGACGACGTTGTCCTTGCCGAAGACGACCTTGTCGCCGATACGCAGGGAACCCTCGTGGCAGCGGATCGCGTTGCCGTCGCCGATGTGCACCCAGCGGCCGATCTCGAGCCGCGACAGTTCGGGGGTCGAGTGGATCTCCACGTTCTTGCCGAGGAAGACCATGCCGCGCAGGATCACGTGCGGGTTCGCGAGCTTGAACTTGGCCAGCCGGTAGTAACGCACCAGGTACCAGGGCGTGTACGCCTTGTTCTCGAGCACCCATCGCAGGGAATCGCGGGTCAGGAACTTCGCCTGCTCGCTGTCGGTCCGACGTGATCCCCGCCACCTCGTGCGCAACGGTGCGCCCCACATGCTGGTCATGCCATGCAGCCTACGGTCAGCGAATGTGCGCCCCGCGACGGCCCACTCCGCCCCCACCGCTGAGCCATCCGCCGCCACCCAACAGCGCCGCGACCAGCGCCGCCGTCACCGCGACCACGATGACCGCGAGCAGGGAGGACGTCATCACGCCGATCAACGTCGCGGCGCCGACGATCAGGCCGACGACGATCACGACCCCCGCCTGTGGCGTACCGAGCAGGTGATTGTCGTTCGCGTCGACACGCGGCGAACGACGCGGCGCGCTCAAATCCTCACCCCCGGACCCTTCCATGTCGCCATTCAAACACAATTGCGACCGGAATTGTGCGGTTCCTTCGGCTAATTACCCGCAATTCGATACGAAACGTACCGAAATAACGTTCCAATCACGGGACGCTTCGGACCTGCTCCGTCGCGCCACAATTGGACGCTTGTGATCGGGCGTCCATTGAATTCTGAATCATTCCAGATTTCACATGCGGGCCCCGACCGCCGTTCGGAACCCTCGATTGTCCTGCGTTCAACGGATAGCCGATCCGCATTCTGCGGAGGGGCGGGTTCGCGCCCCTCGGCGGCAGGCCGGATAGTCTGCACCGAGCGAAATCCACACGAGGAGTGTTGAATGCGGCGTGTTCTCCGGTCGGCAGCGGTGTCGCTGACGGCAGTTTCGGCGCTGATCATCGGCGGCTGCAGCGGCGCACCACCGCTCGACGACGCCTACGCCCCGCACGGATGGCCCGCCGCGCACGCGGACGCCCGCAACAGCGGCACCAGCCCCGCCGAGGGGGCCCGCTCGATCTCCTTCGACTGGTCGCGCCCGATCGGCGCACCGACCGCGACGGCCGCCTCGGTCGCGTCGAACGGCCAGATCTTCGTCACCTCGCGCAGCGAGAACGGCTGCAACCTCTACTCGTTCGAGATCGAGAGCGGCCGCAAGCGCTGGTGCAACCGGCTCGGCCCCGGCGTCGCGGTCTCGACCCCGCTGGTCGACCGCGTCACGAACGTGTACGTCGGCGAGGACGGCGCCATGAACTCGTTCAACGAACACGGCCAGCTGCGCTGGCGCACCGTGGTTAGCGGGACGCCGCTGTCCGCCCAGTTCACCGCCGACGGAAACCTGCTGTTCGTCACGCACTTCGGCGTCGTCTCGGTGCTCAGCACCCAGACCGGCAAGGAGATAGTGCCGTCGTACCAGCTGATCCCGACGCCGACCTACGACACCGCCAAGGATCTCCCGCTGCCGCCTGCCGCGCAGGGACTCGAGCAGTGCTTCTTCGGCGCCCCCGAGTGCCCCGTCTCGACCGCCGCTGCGATCGACCTCGCCACCGGAAGGTTCTTCCTCACCGTCTGGCGACCGGGCCGCCCGCACGCCGAGCTGGTCGGCCTGCGGTACGCCGACGGCCGGATCACCGAGGACTGGTCCTCCGACGCGCTGCCCGGCGGCGTGACGTCCAGCCCGGTGATCTCCGCCGACGGGACGACGCTGTACGCGAACGACAACAAGGGCGCGCTGTGGGCGCTCGATGCCGAGACCGGCGCGCCCCGCTGGAACCACGACCTCGGGTTCGCCGCCGCGGGCAGCCCCTCCGTGGCCGCGGACGGCCTGATCATCCCGGCCGGCTCCGACAAGGGCCGCCTGCTCGCACTGGAGGACAAGGGCGACCACGCCGAGTTGCTGTGGGAGCGAAAGGACCTCGTCCAGCTCGGCGTCCCGGCGCAGACCGGCGGCGCGACCGGCTACACGGTGGTACGTGAGGGCGAGACCGGTCTCGCGGTGCTCACCTTCGACACCGACACCGGCGAGACGCTCGACCAGGACACCCTGCCGGGCGCCGAGGGCTTCACCGTCGGCACGTCGATCGGCCCCGGCGGCGAGGTCGTCACCCCCACCCTGATCGGCGAGGTGTTCGTCCTCCGCTAGCCCGCACCGCGACCGGGGTCCGGGTTCAGGCCCGGACGCCCGCGGCGCAGACGAACGCGACCGGGGTGCGACCGATCCGGGTCAGCACGACGCTCAGCGACGCCGAGCCGCGCAGCTTCAGCCTCGGGCGCAGCACCGCCGGGTCCACGTCGACCCCGCGCACCAGGATCTCGGCCACCCCGCAGTCGAGGCGCGCGAGCTCCTGGCGCAGCGCCTTCTCCGAGTACTTGAGCTGCTCGATGATCCGGAAACCGCGCACGCCAGCAGGCACCGCGTCGCCGGTGAGGTACGCGATCCGCGGGTCGAGCTGCCAGAGCCCGTGCCTGGCCGCGTAGTGCCGCACCAGGCCCGCGCGCACCACCGCCCCGTCCGGGTCGACGATCCACTCCCCCGGTTCGCGTTCGGGGATCTCGTCCGGTTCGGCATCGGTGAGCTCCCAGGCCGTGTCCGCGGTCAGCACGGTCGCGCGACGGTGAACCCCGGCCCCGGCCAGCCCGGGCGACCAGAGGCAGGCCTCGCGCACGCCCCCGTCGAGCGAGACGATCTCCACCTCGCCCGGCCACTCCAGCGCGTCATAGTCCAGTCCTGGCGCGCATTTCACCGACAGGTCGCGACCGCGGTACGCCTCCAGCAGGTCCGGCAGCGGCGGCTGCAGCGCGGCCGGGTCGTGTCTGCGCCTGCCGCCCGCCCGCCTGGCCGGATCGGCGAGGACGACGGTGTCGCGGGTGCACGGCACCAACGCGTCCGCGCGGACGACCGTCGCGCCGGGCACGTTGTGTTGCGCCATGGCGAGGCGAACCGGGTCGAGGTCGCTGCCGATCACCGTGCTCGCGACGCCGACAAGGGCGGACAGTTCCGCGCCCACCGAGCAGGTCACGTCGTGCACCGCCCGGCCCGCCACCCGGTCGGCCCGCCTGCGCGCGACCGAGGACGGCGTCGTCTGCTGCAGCGCGTCGTCGGTGAACAGCCAGTGTCTGCCGCCGTCGATTTTGCCGACGGCCCTGCGCCGCAGCAGCACCGTCTCGACCAGGGCACCGGAGCGGTCGGCAAAACGCGCACGCACCCGGCCGATGTCGGCCAGGTGCGTGCGCGTCGAGAGTTCGAGCCGATCCACCTCGGCGAGGGCGGCGATGCCGTCCTCGGACGTCAGGTACCGCACGTCCTCCCGGGTGAACTCGTACCCCACTACTTCGGTTCGGGCTTGACGCCGGTGATCATCACGTTGTAGAAGAAGCCACGCGGCACGACGTGCTTGAGGACCTTCTCGTCCACCCAGCTGAGCGTCTTCCAGCCGCCGAAGGCGAACCGGCCCCAGCCCCAGCCCAGCTTCTCCGGCGGCACGGCGGCCTCGAAGGTCCGGACCGGCCAGCCGAGCAGCGCCGCGGCGAACTCCTCGGTCGCGGCGTGCACCTGGGTGGCGCCCGCCGACTTGGCCATGTTCTCCAGATCCGTGGGATCGAAGGTGTGCAGGTCGACGACGGCCTCGAGCGCAGCGGCGCGGGAGGACTCGTCGAGCTCGGCCTGCGGGCGACGCCAGTCGGCCAGGAACGGCAGCTTGGTGACCCGGGTGGTGGCCTCCCACGTCGCGCGGCCGAGCCAGCGTGCGTAGAAGTTACCGATGGTGGTCGGCTCGCCCGCGAAGACGAAGCGGCCGCCCGGCTTGAGCACCCGCAGCACCTCGCGCAGCGACTGCTCCACATCGGGGATGTGGTGCAGCACGGCGTGACCGACCACGAGATCGAACGTGTTGTCCTCGTACGGGATGGTCTCCGCGTCGGCGACCCGGCCGTCGACCGGGAGGCCGAGGCCCTCGGCGTTGCGCAGCGCCACCTTCACCATGCCCGGCGACAGGTCGGTCACCGATCCGGTCTTGGCGACCCCACCCTGCATCAGGTTGAGCAGGAAGAAGCCGGTGCCACAGCCGAGTTCGAGCGCGCGCTCGTACGGCAGCGGCTGGTCGCCTGCAACCGCGTCGAACCGGCCACGGGCGTAGTCGATGCAGCGCTCGTCGTACGAGATCGACCACTTGTCGTCGTACGTCTCGGCCTCCCAGTCGTGGTACAGGACCTGGGCGAGCTTGGTGTCCTTGAGCGCGGCTTCGACCTCTTCGGCCGTGGCGTGCGGGTTCGGCGCGGGATCCATCCCGTCCTTCGGGCTTGCAGTCATGGGTGAGAGCCTACCGGGTAGTAAGGAGTGTGAACAGGTTCTAGTTTTGCGCGGAATGCCGGGCCGCTACTTGCCCGTGAACTGCGCCTTACCCGGGCCGTTCGCGACGAAGGACTCCATGCCGATCGTCCGGTCGTCGGTCGCGAAGAGCTGCGCGAACTGCTGCGCTTCGATCTTGAGCCCGGTGTTCAGGTCGGTGTCGAGGCCCTGATCGATGGACGCCTTGGCTGCGGCGATGGCGCGGCTCGCGGCGCCGACGAACTGCGAGGCCCACGCGCGGGCGGCGTTGTAGACCTCGTCGGGGGCGACCATCTCGTCGATCAGGCCGATCGCGAGGGCCTCCTCGGCACCGACGAACCGTCCGGTGAACACCAGGTCCTTGGCCTTGCTTGGGCCGATGAGGCGGGCCAGGCGCTGGGTGCCGCCGCCACCGGGGATCACGCCGAGCAGCACCTCGGGGACGCCGACCTTGGCGTTGTCGCCCGCGATCCGGCGATCAGCGCCGAGCGCGATCTCCAGGCCGCCACCGAGGGCGTAGCCGGTGATCGCGGCGACGGTCGGCTTCGGGATCTCGGAGATGCAACCGAGCGCCGACTGCAGGTCGCCCGCGACGGGGCTCATCTCGGCGAAGGACATCTCCGCCATCTCCTTGATGTCCGCGCCCGCCGCGAACACCTTCTCGCCGCCGTAGACGATGACGGCCTTGACGTCGGCGTTGACGGTGGCCTCGCGGGCCGCGGCCCGGAGCTCCTCCTGCAACTGACGGTTCAGCGCGTTCATCGGGGGGCGCGCGAGCCGGATGGTGCCGATGCCGTCGGATACCTCGAGAGTCACAAACTCAGCCATGAGCGAAGGCTACCTTTCGCCCCACGGGTGCGCCCCGGCGGCGTAGTACGGTTCCTGACCGGGGAATCGCACCTGCCACGAGCCGTCCTCCTCCTGGTACAGCGTCGGCAGGATCACCGGGATCTCCGGCTCGGCGGCGAGAACGTCTGCGACGGTGTCGTATTCGCCGATCGAGCTCAGCTGGCTCCAGGTCGGCGGGAGCAGCATGGTGCGGCCCTCGATCCAGTCCGTGACGGCCTGCGCCGGGGTCTGCCAGGTGACCTCGGCGGCCTCCGACGTCTCGCCGTCCGCGATCTGACCGGCGGGGGCCGCGGCCACGAAGAAGCGGGTGTCGTAGCGCCTGCCCTCACCGACCGGGGTGATCCAATTCGCCCACGGCCGAAGCAGATCCGCGCGCAGCACCAGGTTCTCGCGCGCGAGGAACTCGCTGAACGAGAGCTCCCGAGCCTCCAGCTGCTTGCGCGCCTGCGCGTACCCGGCGGTGTCCGCGACGACGGTGTCCGCGGTCGGCCCGGCCAGCAGGACGCCACACTCCTCGAAGGTCTCCCGCACCGCCGCGCAGACCAGCGCCTTCGCCCTGCCCTCGTCGACGCCGAACCGCTCGGCCCACCAGGAGACCGGCGGTCCGCTCCATGCCACGTCCGCATCGGCGTCCTGCGGGTCGACGCCGCCACCGGGGAACACGGTCATGCCACCCGCGAAGGCCATCCCGCCGACGCGCCGGAGCAGGAACACCTCGGGCCCGGACGCGGAGTCGCGAATCAGGATGACGGTGGAGGCGTCCTTCGGGGGAACTTCGGGGTGCGCATCAAAAGTGGCCATGTGTCGGACGTTACAACGCCGCCGCACCAGTTAGTTCGCGCGGCTCAAGAAAGGCCCGCCCAGGGCGGGGCCTCAGCGGCGATGCTGACCCGGCAGCCGGGTACGCCTGGCGAAGAATCGGCCGTCGACCTTGTCCAGGCTGATCGCCTGGCTGAACGCGTGGGTCAGGTTCTCCGCGGTGATCACGTCGTCGATCAGGCCCTGAGAGACGACCTCGCCCTCCTTGAGCAGCAGCGCGTGCGTGAAGCCGGGGGGGATCTCCTCGACGTGATGGGTGATGAGCACGGTCGCGGGCGCGTCCGGGTCGGCGGCCAGGTCCGAGAGACGCGCGACGAGCTCCTCGCGCCCGCCCAGGTCCAGGCCCGCCGCAGGCTCGTCGAGCAGCAGCAGCTCAGGATCGGTCATCAGGGCCCGCGCGATCAGCACCCGCTTGCGCTCCCCCTCCGACAGCGTGCCGTAGGTCCGGTTCGCCAGGTGCTCGGCGCCAAGGCTCTCGAGCATCTCCACCGCCCGGGTGGTGTCCATCTCCTCGTAGCGTTCGCGCCACCGGCCCAGCACGGCATAGCCGGCCGAGACCACCAGGTCGCGCACCACCTCGTCGGCGGGCACCCGGTGCGCGAGCGAGGAGGAGGACAGCCCGATCCTCGGGCGCAGCTCGGTGACGTCGACGCGGCCGAGGACCTCCCCGAGCAGGTGGGCCTTCCCCGACGTCGGGTGCACCTCGGCGGCCGCGATCCGCAGCAGCGAGGTCTTGCCCGCGCCGTTGGGCCCGAGCACAACCCACTTCTCGTCGAGCTCCACCTTCCACGTCACGGGGCCGACCAGGGTCACGCCGCCACGGCGGATGAGTACGTCGTCGAAATCGATGAGCAGATCGGGATCAAGTTCGGACACGACGCCCATCTTGACCTACCCGCTCCAGGCGCACGCGTCAGGACCGGGTTGCGTGTCGCCCGCCCCCGGCGCCGCGCTGGTCACCGGGCCGGGCACGCCTCGTGCGCGACCGCGGACACCGACATCGCCGGTGCCGCGTCGGCGACGCGCGGGTCGGGTCGGCCCCGGGACATCAGGCGCATCATCAGCTGGATCAGCGGGCCGATGCCGAGCGCGTAGACGACGGTGCCGACCCCGACGGTGCCGCCGAGCATCCAGCCGGTCGCCAGCACGGCGACCTCGATCCCGGTGCGGACCAACCGAACCGACAGCCCGGTGCGCGCGACGAGGCCGGTCATCAGTCCGTCCCTCGGCCCTGGGCCTAGCCCCGCACCGATGTAGAGCGCCGTCGCGAGGGCGTTGAGCACCACCGCGAACAGCATCACCGGAATCCGGGCTGCCATCGCATCCAGTTCGGGGAGCAGGGCCAGCGAGGTATCCACCGACACCGCGATCACCACGACGTTCGCGACCGTGCCGAAGCCGGGGCGCTGACGGATCGGGATCCACAGCAGCAGCACCGCGGCACCTGTCAGCGCGATGACGGTGCCGAAGCTCAGCGACGTCCGCTGGGCCACACCCTGGTGAAACACGTCCCAGGGGTCGAGCCCGAGCCCGGCGACCACCATCAGTGCCATCGAGAATCCGTAGAGCCACAGACCGACGAAGAGCGCGGAGAGACGGGCGGGCAGGCGGGTGAACATGGTGGCCAGTCTCCCGACAACTGGACCGGGAGAAAAGAGCCACTTCGGCGCCGGTGGACCGCATGGTCCAGTCAGGTCGTCAGGGCGCGCAGCCGCGCCAGCATCGCCTGCGGATCGTCCACATGCAGGCTCACGCCGGTGATCTCGGTCGGTTCGCCGCGGCGAAAGGTGATCGGGATGCCGCCTCGAAAGTCGATGTCGAGGACCGTGCCGTCCGGCCCCGGCAGATAGAGGCGGCCGTCGCGGAGTTCCTCGTCGGTGCGGTCGAACCGCCTGACGAGCCGCGCAGCACCGATCACGGCCAGATCGACGGTCGCCAGGACTGCCGACCCCGATCGGAGGACCAGTTCGTCCTCGGTGATCAGATGCGGGTGCACCACCCGCCCGGCGAGCCAACCGACGACCATGGCGAGTGAGACAACCGTGGCGATCAGCAGCGTCACGCGCAGCCACTGCCAAGGCACGAGGAGGTGGATCGCCACCGCCTCGATCAGCCCGGCGACCATGAAGGCGAACGGGAGCACGAAGGTGCCCTTGGTGTATCCGAACCCGGCCGCCTGACCGTGTCGATCGTCCACCTCACCGCGGATCCACATCCACACCGAGGCGATCACGCGGTGGCCTCATCCAATGACGACCCGAGCCGTGCGAGGACCCGCATGACGACCTCGCGCTGCGCCGGGTCGGGCACCAGCTCGGCGACGGTCATCATCGGACGCGTCATCGGCGCCGCGGACTCCGCGCCGTCACCCATCAAGCCGGTTCCGCCGTACTCGCGAACGATCACGGACACGAACCCCTCGGCGAGAGAGTCGATCTCCTGTTCCACCGGAGCTGGATCGACCCCGACCAGTGCCGCGAACCGCCGATACATGCTGACTATCGTCGCGCGCGAGCCCGGATCCGAGAGCACCCGTGTCGCGGCGTCGAACAGCGCGGAGGGTCCCGTGCCGGAAACGGCGAGCAGTTCCCAGGCGTCCCGCTCGCGTTCGAACTCACGGCGTGTTCTGGGATCGTCTTCCGCCGAGATCAATTCGGAGAAGGCCACGGCCAGTTCGGCGGGCAGTGGAGAGACCGGTCGACCGTCGCGGTGTGCGTCCAGCATCTCCTGCAACCGCCGCCGCTGGCCGCCGAGACGATCGAGTTCGGCATCGATACCGTCGATGAGCGCCCTCAGGTCATCGCCCAGGTCGTCCGTATCGCACTCTGCGCGAGCCGAATCCATGATCGTGGCGATCGAACCGAGCGGAACCCCCGCGGTGGCCAGCCACCGAATACGGAGCAGCCTGATCAGATCCGGCAACTCGTAGACGCGGTACCCGTTGGAGAGCCGTCTCGGCTCCTCGAGTACTCCCAGGCGGTGGTAGTGCCGGATTGTCCGCGGAGTGATTCCGGCCGTCTGCGCCAGGTCGCCGATTCGCATGGTTCCAGCATCAACCATGACGCTGCGTCATGGTCAAGCCTCGGTGTCTATCCGACCGGCGCGATCACCGTCATCGAGCCAGGCGCCACCTCGGTGTACCCGGCGTCGCGGACGGCGATCGCCCGCCCCTGCGTCACCAGTTCGCCGAGCGCCGCCCAGCGCGCCGGATCGGCGTCCCGCACGCTGCAGCGGTAGCCCTCGCGCGACCACGCCCAGGCCCGCTCGGGCTCCATCGCACCCGCCAACAGCATCGACGCGTGCCCGACCTGGGCCGCGGCCTTGCCGACGGTCATCTCCAGGGAACGGTTCACCCACAGCACAGGAAGGCCTGCCGCCGGTTCGCCCGGCTCGTCGTGCTCGAGGTCGGTACCGCCGATCTGGAGTTTGCGGACACGCTGATCGACCTCGCCGACCGGTCCCGGCACGATGGCCCTGGCCTGCGCCCCGTCGACCTCGACGGTGACGCCGTCCACGTGCTGTGCGGCGAGCCACTGCGATCCCCTGGCCCTGCGGGCGACCTTCCGGATCCGCGAGCCCGTCCAGTCGAGTAGGGCCTGCTGCCACGGGCCAGGCTCGCCCTCGTCGGTTGCGCCCGCCCGCTCGTCGAGGCACAGCGCCACCGTGGCCGCGGCCGCGGCCGCCAGCAACGCGCTGCGCGCGGGCGGGTGCACCTTGGTGATGTGCAGGACCACCGGCATCGCCAGCACCTGCGCGGGGTCTTCCGGGTCCGCACGGCCGCCGTAGCCGGCCGCGAGCACCGCATGCCGGTCGAGGAAGGCGGCTGGGAGGCGCTCATCCATCAGAGCGGCACCCGGCGCACCAGCCCGTCCTCGGCGTCGGCCGCCTCCACCTCGTGGCGGGTGACGCCGAGGATGAACAGCACCGCGTCGAGGAACGGGTGCGAGAGCGCCGCGTCCGCCACCTCCCGCAGTGCCGGCTTGGCGTTGAACGCGACCCCGAGACCCGCGGCGTTGAGCATGTCGATGTCGTTGGCGCCGTCCCCGACGGCGACGGTCTGCTCCATCGCGACGCCCGACTGGGCGGCGAACTTTCGCAGTGCGACGGCCTTCGCCGCCCGGTCGACGACATCGCCGATCACCCGGCCGGTCAGCTTGCCGTCGACGATCTCGAGGGTGTTCGCCTCGACGAAGTCCAGTTCCAGCTCGTGCGCGAGACCCTCGATCACCTGGCGGAAGCCGCCGGAGACCACGCCGCAGTGGAACCCGAGCCTGCGCAGGGTCCGGATGGTGGTGCGGGCACCGGGGGTCAGCTCGAGCGACTCGCCCACCTCGTCGATGACCGAGGCGTCCAGACCGGCAAGCACCGCGACCCGCTGGTGCAGCGACTCGGTGAAGTCGATCTCGCCGCGCATCGCGGCCTCGGTGACGGCGCGGACCTCCTCCTCCTTGCCCGCACGGGCGGCCAGCATCTCGATGACCTCGCCCTGCACCAGGGTGGAGTCCACGTCGAACACGATGAGCCGCTTCGCGCGGCGGGCCAGCCCGGCCCGCTCCACGGCGACGTCCACAGCCTCCCCGACGGCCACC
This sequence comes from Rhodococcus maanshanensis NBRC 100610, assembly GCF_001894865.1. Taxonomy (GTDB): domain Bacteria; phylum Actinomycetota; class Actinomycetes; order Mycobacteriales; family Mycobacteriaceae; genus Rhodococcus_G; species Rhodococcus_G maanshanensis. Next base: position 44,201 of record NZ_BCXA01000007.1, read on the forward strand.
TCGGCCAGCCCGGTGCGCAGGGCGGCATCGGCCTCGGCGCCGGTGTCGGGGGCGGTCACCATCAGCTCGAGCCCGGTCACCGGGTAGTCGGCGATGCCGCGGATGGAGTCGATGTTCGCGCCCTGCCGGGCGAGCTCACGGGCGATCGTGCTGAACGAGCGGGCGCTGACCGGGCTGCCGAGCACCACCACCGCGTGGGTGGACGGCGCGGGCCTGGCCGCGGCGAACGAGCCGGACTCCACGTCGACCTGCATGCCGACGGTGGCCATCGCCCCCTCGAGTTCCTCCTGGAGCGCCTCGGCGTCGTTGGGGTAGGACACCAGGACGCCGAGCGTCAGGCGCCCCCGGATGACCACCTGCTCCACGTCCAGCAGGCTGACGCGGTGCCGCGAGAGCGCCGCGAGCAGCACGGACGTGACGCCGGGGCGGTCAGGTCCGGTGACCGTGACCAACACCGTGGTGTCTGAACCCACCGAGAACTCCCTCCATCCCGCGGCGTAGACCGCGGATACGAACCCATTGTGCCAATCACAAGGCCCCGCCCGAAGCTCGGGCGGGGCCTTGTGAGTTGTTCATTGCGGCTAGTGCGCGTCCTCGAGGACCGCGGTCGCCTTGCTGCCGTGGCCGGGCCCGACGTGCGCCTCGGCACGCATCCGCTCGACCATGTGCGGGTAGTGCAGCTCGAACGCCGGACGCTCCGAACGGATCCGGGGCAGCTCGGTGAAGTTGTGCCGCGGCGGCGGGCAGGACGTCGCCCACTCCAGGGAGTTGCCGTAGCCCCACGGGTCGTCGACCGTGACGATCTCGCCGTAGCGGTAGCTCTTGAAGACGTTCCAGATGAACGGCAGCGTGGAGGCACCGAGGACGAACGCGCCGATCGTGGAGATCGTGTTCAGCGTGGTGAAGCCGTCGCTGGGCAGGTAGTCCGCGTAACGACGGGGCATGCCCTCGTTGCCCAGCCAGTGCTGCACGAGGAATGTGGTGTGGAAGCCGATGAAGGTCGTCCAGAAGTGCCACTTGGCGAGGCGCTCGTCGAGCAGGCGACCGGTCATCTTCGGGAACCAGAAGTAGATGCCCGCGTAGGTGGCGAACACGATGGTGCCGAAGAGCACGTAGTGGAAGTGCGCGACCACGAAGTACGAGTCCGTGACGTGGAAGTCGAGCGGCGGGCTGGCGAGCAGCACGCCGGACAGACCACCGAAGAGGAAGGTCACCAGGAAGCCGACGGAGAACAACATCGGCGACTCGAAGGTCACCTGACCCTTCCACATCGTGCCGATCCAGTTGAAGAACTTCACGCCGGTCGGGACCGCGATCAGGAACGTCATGAAGGAGAAGAACGGCAGCAGCACGGCGCCGGTGGCGTACATGTGGTGCGCCCACACCGCGATGGAGAGGGCGGCGATGCCGAGCGTGGCGTAGACCAGGCCGCTGTAGCCGAAGAGCGGCTTACGGCTGAACACCGGGAAGATCTCCGAGACGATGCCGAAGAACGGCAGCGCGATGATGTAGACCTCGGGGTGACCGAAGAACCAGAACAGGTGCTGCCAGAGCAGGACGCCGCCGTTGGCCGGGTCGAAGATGTGTGCACCGAAGTGCCGGTCCACGAACACACCCAGCAGCGCCGCGGTCAGCAGCGGGAAGGCCAGGAGGATCAGGACGCTCGTCACCAGGATGTTCCAGGTGAAGATCGGCATGCGGAACATGGTCATGCCGGGGGCGCGCAGACAGATCACCGTGGTGATCATGTTGACGCCACCGAGGATGGTGCCGAGACCACCGACCGCGAGGCCCAGGATCCACAGGTCCGCACCGACGCCGGGCGAATGCAGGGCGCTGGTCAGCGGGCTGTAGGCGGTCCAACCGAAGTCGGCGGCACCACCGGGGGTGATGAAGCCTGCGGTGGCGATGATCGCGCCGAACAGGTACAGCCAGTAGCTGAACGCGTTCAGGCGCGGGAACGCCACGTCGGGGGCGCCGATCTGCAGCGGCAGGATGTAGTTCGCGAAGCCGAACACGATCGGGGTCGCGTACAGCAGCAGCATGATGGTGCCGTGCATCGTGAAGAGCTGATTGAACTGCTCGTTCGACAGGAACTGCATGCCCGGAACCGCGAGTTCTGAACGCATCAGCAGGGCCATGAGGCCGCCGATGAGGAAGAACGCGAACGACGTCACCATGTACATGATCCCAAGAACCTTGGGGTCAGTGGTGGTGATCATCTTGTAGATGTACGAGCCCTTGGGTCCCAATCGCGCCGGGTAGGGCCTGGCGGCGTTTATCTCGGGGACTGGCTGGGGCGCTACGGCAGTCACTGATCCTCCTGAATGTGCCCTTGGTCGCTCCGCAGGCTCCGCTCAGGACGTCCGGCCCCGGGCTGCGAGGCGAACATCCTCTTGCTTGCGCTCTGACGAATCGTAGACCGTCCCTCCACGATCCGCGGAGCCGGTCCTACCCATCGTCGTACTTCGTGTCGCGTACAGCCGTCACGCAGGCTCCGACCAGGGCGTACGCGCCCCGACCATCGGTGCGCCGTCGACGGTCACGTCGAGTCGCTCCTGAAAGAAGGCGACCAGTCCGGCGATCTCGGGACAGTCCGGCAGCGGGTGTTCGTAGCTCCACGCGACATCGATTCCGCGCTCGCCCGCCGACTCGACGGTGAAGTACGACGCCTCCCCCTTGTACGCGCAGTACGTGCGGGTCTCGGTGGGCACCAGCGGAACGCGGACGTCCTCGCGCGGCAGATAGAAGCGCGTCACGGGCAGCAGGGTCTCGAACACCGCGGACGGCCGGTCCGACTCGGCGAGCAGAAGGCCCTCGAGCTCCACGCGAACCCTCCGAGAGCTTCGACGGACGTCGACCCGATGGAAGGGGTCGCGCGGATGACCGAGGATCTGCTCGTCCTCCTCCCACCAGTCGAAGGCCTCGAAATCCAGCAACACCAGCGTGGACAGCACCTCGTCCGCCGGCCGGAATGCGGCGGCCGGGTACACCGCGTCATCGGTGACGATGTCGAGCGCGGTTCCGTGGCAGGTGTGCGCGGCGAAGCCGACTCCGGGGCCGAGCGGCGGGCCGGCCTGCTCGTCCAGGAAGACCGGCATCTGCGCGCCGCCACCACCCGGGGCAGGCGACAGCGTGCCCTGCACGTCGCGGATCGGCACCGCGTAGACCGGGACCACCCGGCGGGGCTCCCACACCAGCACCGCATCGAGGGAGTCGGCCACCACCCGGTCACGGCTGCGGGCGCGGATCCGCTTGCCGGTGGGCACGTATCGAAGCTCGCCCAGCTCCTGCAACAACCTCTTGTGCATCGAGACGGCCATGCCCTCCATGGTGCCCCCACCCGACCGTCCTGGCGGGGCCATCACACAACAAGGACAGCCTTGCTAAGGTTTCGCTTACCTAACGATCTGACAGGAGTTCTCTGTGAACGCCCGCAAGAATCCGCTGCTCACGCTCGTCGCGGGAGCCGCAGCCGCACTCATCGGCCTGACCGGCTGTTCGACCGAGAACACCGAGTCGGCCCCCGAGCCTGCCGCCCAGGCCCAGTTCCCGCGCACGGTCGCGCACGCGCTGGGATCGACCGAGATCCCCACCGCACCGAAGCGGGTCGTCGCCCTCGACACCAGCTACTCCGACGCCGTCCTGCTCCTCGAGACCGACCTGGTCGGGTACGTCACCTATCGCACCGACACCCTGCCGGACTATCTCGGCGACGCACGCGGCGAGTTCGCGAAGGACGCCGTCGCGGTCGGCCCACTGGCAACGCCGAGCCTGGAGAAGATCGCCGAGCTGCAACCCGACCTGATCGTGTCCGCGAAGGTCCGGCACGGCGACATCTACGATCAGCTGTCCAAGATCGCGCCGACGGTGATGTCCGAGACCACCGGGCCGACATGGAAGGACAACATCCGCCTGCTCGGCAAGGCGCTTGGCAAGGAGGACCTCGCCGAGAAGAAGATCGGCGCCTACGAGGACCGGGCGGCGGCCGTCGGCCGCGAGATCAACGCCAAGGCGAACACCCCGACCGTCTCGGTGGTCCGCTTCGCGGGTGAGCCGACGGCGCGGATCTACCGGAGCACCTCGTTCAGCGGCATCGTGCTCGCCGACGCCGGGCTCGCCAGGCCCGCCAGCGCGGCTCCTGACCCGGCAAAGCCCTCCAGCATCGCCAACGACATCAGCCCGGAGCTGATCACCGAGGCCGAGGCCGACCTGATCCTGGTCTCGACCTACCACGCCCCCGACGGCAGCACCGCGGTGGCCGACCACGCCAAGCCGTTCCTCACCAACCCGCTCTGGGCGGGCCTGCGCGGCCGCAAGATCGACGTCGACGACACGGTCTGGATGGCCGCGGTCAGCGTCCAGGGCGCGGGCGGCATCCTCGACGACCTGGCCGCGGCCTACGAGGTCGACCCGCACCGCGGCTAGTCTCGACACCGCCCGACAGCTCAGGAGGACCCCACATGCGTAAGCCTCATCTCGTCCGCCGCGTCGTGCCCGCGGCCCTGCTCACGGCCTCGACCGTGTTGCTCGCCGCGTGCGGCGGGTCCGGCACCGACGACGCCGCCGACGGCATCGTGCGCAGCACCACCAGCGTCGCGGGCGCGGGCGTGCTCGGTAACGCCCGTGACACCGAGAACGTCTGCGGCCCAACTGCTCCCGTCGACCCGGCCGGCGTGACGGGCAGCACCCGAAAGGTGGTGCACGCGGCGGGCGAGACCGAGGTACCCGCGGATCCACAGCGGATCGTGGTGCTCGACACCGACAAGCTCGACACCGTCTGCGCGCTCGGCCTGCAGGACCGCCTGGTCGGCGCCGCGGTGACCGGGGCGGTCGGGTCCCAACCCGAGTATCTGGGGCCGACGATCGCGGGCGTCGAATCGGTCGGGACGGTGCAGGAACCGGACATCGAGAAGATCGCCACGCTCAAGCCGGACCTGATCCTGGGCTCGAAGTTCCGTACCCCGGAGCTCTACCAGCAGCTCAGCGCGGTCGCCCCCACCACGTTCACCGAGAAGGTCGGCACGACGTGGAAGGACAACCTGCTCCTCGACGGCACCGCGCTCGGCCGCGGCGCTGCCGCGCGTCAGGCCCTCGACGACTACCAGGGCGCCGCCACCGCGACGGGCAACACCCTCGACTCCTCCCAGACGCAGGCCTCCGTCGTCCGCTTCATGCCCGGTGCCATCCGGATCTACGGGCCGGACAGCTTCTCCGGCCAGGTCCTCGCCGACGCGGGCGTCCAGCGCCCGACGTTCCAGCGCCTCGAGGACGCCAAGGACAAGCGGTTCGCGGAGCTCAGCGAGGAACAGCTGAGCAACGCCGAAGGCGACGTCATCTACGTGAGCTTCTACGGCGACGAGGCCAGGGGGCAGGGGGTCGAGGTCATGAAAGGCGGCCTGTGGCAGGGCCTCGGCGCCGTCAAGGACAAGCGCGTGTTCGCCGTGGACGACGAGATCTGGATGACCGGCATCGGCGTCATCGCGGCCCGCGACATCCTCAGCGATCTGGAGGCCTCGCTCAATGGCTACGTCAACTAGGCGCCGCGGCGCCCTCGCCTCGCTGGCGGCCGCCCTGATCGGGTCGATTGCGTGGTCGGCCCCGGCCGCTGCCGCGCCCGCCGAACCCGGCGGCGCGGCCCGGATCGAGCTGTTCGCCGCCGACGGCAGCACCGCACTCGGCGACACCGCCGTGCACGAGGGTGACCGGATCGTGGTGCGCGGCACCGGGTTCGATCCGCAGGCCAACACCGGCGGTCTGCCGGTGCCGGTGCCGCCCGGCGTCCCGCACGGCACCTTCGTCGCGTTCGGTGCGTTCGCCCCGCAGTGGCGTCCGTCCGAGGACGCACCCGCGCAGGCCCGGGTCGGGCAGCAACGCTCGGCCACCGCGTGGGTGATGTCCGAGGACGCGCTGAACCGGGTTCCCGACGCGCCCTTCGACTTTCGTCGCACCATCCGGCAGCAGTGGGTCCCCCTCGCCGGCGACGGATCCTTCACCGCCACGCTCACGGTGAAGAAGCCGGCAACGGCCGCCCCGGACGCGGTCTACGGGGTGTACACCTACGCCGCCGCGGACGCCGTCAACGCCGCGGAGGAGCTGTCCGTCCCGGTGAACTTCGACCCGGCACCGGGACCGAACGCGCCGACGCCGCCCGCACAGGACCTGCTGTGGGCTCTCGCGCCCGGCTACACCGACCTGGTGCAGCGCGGCACCCAGGGTTCAGTCGTCGGCAGCGACGGCGGGACGGTACGCAAGGACGGCCGCCTCGCTTTCGAGCTCGAGTCCGCCGATGTCGATCCGACGACCGGCCTCGGCACCGTTCGCTATCGGGGCACCGTGGTCTCCTTCACCCGCTTCCACCTCGCGGAGATCGCGCTGGCCGATCCGTGGATCGAGTTCACACCGGAGGGCACGTTCCTGTCCGCGAAGACCTCCGAGGGCAACATGGTCGGCACCGACGCCATGAGCCGGATCCGGTTCGCGCAGTTGGACGCTCCGGGAAAGGCAGGCGTGTCCGAGTTCACCGACGTCCCCGCCCGGTTCGCGACGGCGCTGCAGCCGAGCATCCTGCTGCCGTACTCCGGCGCTCCCGCCGCCCCCGTCACCTTCAGGTACTGACCGGTGCCGATCCCCAGGTTCGTCAGCGACCTCCGCGCTCACGTCGGACACGCCCCGTTGTGGCTGTCCGGCGTGAGCGCGGTCGTCGTCGACGGTGCCGGCCGAATCCTGTTGACGCGCAGGGCTGACAACGGGCTGTGGGCGGTAGTGTCCGGCATCCTCGAACCCGGCGAGGAACCCGGCCCCGCCGTGCTGCGCGAGATCCTCGAGGAGACCGGGGTCGAGGCAGAGCTCGTGCGCATCACCAGCGTCGACACCGCCGGTCCGATCACCTACCCGAACGGGGACGTCGCGAGCTACCTCGACGTCTGCTTCCTGGCGCGGCACACGGCGGGCGAGGCCCGCACGGCCGACGAGGAGAACCTCGAGGTCGCCTGGTTCGAACCGGGTGCGCTGCCCGCGGATCTCACCGAGAGCTCGATGCAGCGCATCGAGAAGGCCCTCCGCGACGTGCCCGAGGCGTGGTTCAGCCTGCGTTCTCCCACAGACCCATGATGTTGCCCTCGGTGTCCTTGAAGTAGGCCGCGAACCCCATCTCGCCGACCGGCTGCTTCTCCCCCACCGTCGAGCCGCCCAGCTCGGCGATCTTGGCGAGGGCGTCGTCGATGCTCGCCACGTCGATGGTGATCACCGGCCCCTTCGGATACTCAGGGACGCGGCCGAACATGCCGCCGTTGATGTAACCCGGTTCGGTCGGCATACCCTGCTCGCCCACCGGTCCGGTGCCCGCGATCGTGTAACTCATCTCGGGCATCTCGATGGTGTTCCATCCGAATGCCTGCTGGTAGAACTTCCTTGCCCGGTCCCCGTCGTCGAACGGGACCTCGAAGTGCACGACCTTGCCGCTCATCGCCGCCTCCTCACCTGAAGTGAACCTCGGACGATCCCGACGCTAGCCCGATCCCCCGCACGCGTGAAGGGCCCCTGCACGTGTGCAGGGGCCCTTCATCGGTTGTTCTGACCGGGAGCAGGTCTAGAAGTCCCAGTCCTCGTCTTCGGTGTTCACGGCCTTGCCGATCACGTAGGAGCTGCCCGACCCGGAGAAGAAGTCGTGGTTCTCGTCCGCGTTCGGGGACAGCGCCGACAGGATCGCCGGGTTCACGTCGGTCTCGTCCTTCGGGAACAGTCCCTCGTAGCCGAGGTTCATCAGCGCCTTGTTGGCGTTGTAGCGCAGGAACTTCTTGACGTCCTCGGTGAGCCCGACCTCGTCGTAGAGGTCCTGGGTGTACTCGACCTCGTTGTCGTAGAGCTCGAAGAGCAACTCGAAGGTGTAGTCCTTCAGGTCGTCGCGCTCGGCCTGGCTGAGCTGCTCGAGCCCGCGCTGGTACTTGTAGCCGATGTAGTACCCGTGCACCGCCTCGTCGCGGATGATCAGGCGGATCAGGTCGGCGGTGTTGGTGAGCTTGGCCCGCGAGGACCAGTACATCGGCAGGTAGAAGCCCGAGTAGAACAGGAACGACTCGAGCAGCGTGGAGGCCACCTTGCGCTTGAGCGGGTCGTCGCCACGGTAGTAGTCCATGACGATCTGCGCCTTGCGCTGCAGGTTCGGGTTCTCCTCCGACCACCGGAACGCGTCGTCGATCTCACGGGTCGAGCACAGCGTCGAGAAGATCGAGCTGTAGCTCTTCGCGTGCACCGACTCCATGAACGCGATGTTGGTGTACACCGCCTCCTCGTGCGGGGTGATCGCATCCGGGATCAGGCTGACGGCACCGACGGTGCCCTGGATCGTGTCCAGCAGCGTCAGGCCGGTGAAGACCCGCATGGTCAGCTGCTTCTCGTTCGCGGTCAGGGTGTTCCACGACGGGATGTCGTTGGACACCGGGACCTTCTCCGGCAGCCAGAAGTTACCGGTGAGGCGGTCCCAGACCTCGGCGTCCTTCTCGTCCGGGACGCGGTTCCAGTTGATCGCCGACACCCGGTCGATCAGCTTGATCTTCTCGCTCACGATTCCCTCACTCCATTCGAGCCGTACGCCACACTCACAGCATGCACGAGACGCAACCCTCGACCTCGGTGCCCTCGAGGGCCATCTGACGCAACCGGATGTAGTACAGCGTCTTGATGCCCTTGCGCCACGCGTAGATCTGAGCCTTGTTGATGTCCCTGGTGGTGGCGGTGTCCTTGAAGAACAGCGTCAGCGACAGGCCCTGGTCCACGTGTTGGGTGGCCGCGGCGTAGGTGTCGATGATCTTCTCGTACCCGATCTCGTAGGCATCCTGGTAGTACTCCAGGTTGTCGTTGGTCAGGTAGGGCGCCGGGTAGTAGACGCGACCGATCTTGCCTTCCTTGCGGATCTCGATCTTCGACGCCACCGGGTGGATGGAGCTGGTGGAGTTGTTGATGTAGGAGATCGATCCGGTCGGCGGCACCGCCTGCAGGTTCTGGTTGTAGATGCCGTGCTGCTGCACGGACGCCTTCAGCTCACGCCAGTCGTCCTGGGTCGGGATGTGCAGGCCCGCATCGGCGAACAGCGCTCGCACCCGCTCGGTCTGCGGCTCCCAGACCCGGTCGGTGTACTTGTCGAAGAACTCGCCCGAGGCGTACTTGGACTCCGGGAAGCCTGCGAAGTACGTGCCGCGCTCCTTGGCGATCTCGTTGGACGCCCGGATCGCGTGGAACACCACGGTGTAGAAGTAGATGTTCGTGAAATCGATGCCCTCGTCGGAGCCGTAGTGGATCCGCTCGCGCGCCAGGTATCCGTGCAGGTTCATCTGCCCGAGACCGATGGCGTGTCCCTCGTCGTTCGCCTTCTTGATCGACGGGACGGAGTCGATGGAGGTCTGATCGGCGACGGCGGTCAGCGCGCGGATCGAGGTCTCGATCGTCTGCGCGAAGTCCGGCGAGTCCATCGTCTTGGCGATGTTCAGCGAACCCAGGTTGCAGGAGATGTCCTTGCCGATATGGCTGTAGGACAGGTCGTCGTTGAACTCCGACGGCGTGGAGACCTGGAGGATCTCCGAGCACAGGTTCGAGTGGGTGACCTTGCCCGCGATCGGGTTGGCGCGGTTCACGGTGTCCTCGTACATGATGTACGGGTACCCGGACTCGAACTGCAGCTCGGCGACGGTCTGGAAGAACTCGCGCGCCTTGATCTTCGACTTGCGGATCCGCTTGTCGTCGACCATCTCGTAGTACTTCTCGGTGACGTTGATGTCCGCGAAGGGCACCCCGTAGATGCGCTCGACGTCGTACGGCGAGAAGAGGTACATGTCCTCGTTCTTCTTCGCCAGCTCGAAGGTGATGTCCGGGATGACCACACCGAGCGAGAGGGTCTTGATGCGGATCTTCTCGTCCGCGTTCTCCCGCTTGGTGTCGAGGAAGCGGTAGATGTCCGGGTGGTGCGCGTGCAGGTACACCGCGCCCGCGCCCTGACGCGCGCCGAGCTGGTTGGCGTACGAGAACGAGTCCTCGAGCAGCTTCATGATCGGGATGACGCCCGAGCTCTGGTTCTCGATCTTCTTGATCGGGGCGCCGTGCTCGCGAACGTTGCTGAGCAGCAACGCGACTCCGCCGCCGCGCTTGGACAGCTGCAGGGCGGAGTTGATGGAGCGGCCGATCGACTCCATGTTGTCCTCGATGCGGAGCAGGAAGCAGGACACGGGCTCGCCGCGCTGCTTCTTGCCCGAGTTGAGGAACGTCGGGGTGGCGGGCTGGAAGCGGCCTGCGATGATCTCGTCGACCAGCTTGGTGGCCAGATCCTCGTCGCCCGCGGCCAGCGTCAGGGCGACCATGCAGACACGGTCCTCGAATCGCTCGAGGTAGCGCTTGCCGTCGAACGTCTTGAGCGTGTACGAGGTGTAGTACTTGAACGCACCGAGGAAGGTGGGGAACCGGAACTTCTTCGAGTACGCGTGGTCGATCAGCGACTTGACGAAGTTGCGCGTGTACTGGTCGAGGACCTCACGCTCGTAGTAGTTCTCCTTGACCAGGTAGTCCAGCTTCTCGTCCTGGTTGTGGAAGAAGACGGTGTTCTGGTTGACGTGCTGGAGGAAGTACTGGTTCGCGGCCTCGCGGTCCTTCTCGAACTGGATCTCGCCGTTGGGGCCGTACAGGTTCAGCATCGCGTTCAACGCGTGGTAGTCGAGTTCTCCCGAGGAGACGTCGGGTCGTGCCACAGCGCGTTCTACACTCCCAGCCGGGGCTGTGTCTGTGATTGTCGGTGCCACTGTTCACTCTCCATGAATTGTTCGAGCCCGTCCCGGACTGCTACTACGTCTTCGGCGGTACCCATGAGCTCGAAGCGGTACAGGTACGGAACCCTGCACTTCTGCGAAATCACGTTTCCGGCATAGCAATACGACTCGCCGAAGTTCGTATTGCCTGCAGCGATCACCCCACGGATGAGGGAGCGATTGTGCGTGTTGTTGAGGAATCTGATGACCTGCTTGGGCACGTAGCTCGTGTCCCGTCCGGTCGCGGTGATCCCGCCCCCGTAGGTCGGCAGGATCAGGACGTACGGCTCATCGACCTCGAACGTGCCCGCACGGTCGTGCAGCGGAATGCGCGTGGCCGGGACACCCAACTTCTGCACGAAGCGATGGGTGTTCTCCGACGCGCTGGAGAAGAAGACCAGCGATGTCACAGCCGATCATCTCCGTATCGTCTTCAGGCGGCAGCCGCGATGAGCGACTTGATCCGGTCCGGGCGAAAACCCGACCAGTGATCCTCGCCTGCCACCACGACGGGGGCCTGCAGGTAACCCAGGGCCATCACGTAGTCGCGGGCCTCCGAGTCCTCGGTGATGTCGATGACGGAGTACTCGATACCGGCCTTGTCGAACGCCCGGTAGGTCGCATTGCACTGAACGCACGCCGGCTTGGTGTAGACGGTGATGCTCATGTAAGTCCCTCTTTCTCTGGCTTACGGAACTGATGGTCAGTGACGCGGAAGATCATGTGGATCCCACCTACTGGACAGCGCTCCGGCCTGTGTTTCTCGACCGTTCCGGCTATGCCCTCTCGGTGTTCTAGACACTACACCTAGTGTCCGACATATCCATAGAACGCGAGATGTTGTGAACCACAACCGTGGAATTCCCAGGTCGTAAGGCATCCATACGCGCCCCATCGGCGTGTCGCAGGTCACATTTTCGCCGTGTCGTGCGCGGCACTTGACCGATATGCATGTGGTGGCACCGGACCGGCCTAGGGTGAGGCGGTGCCGACCGCCGAGGATCCCCAGTTCCACGCCGCGGTGGTGTCGACCACCCACCTGTCCCCCAGCCTGCGACGGATCCGATTCGGGCTCGCGGACCCCGCCGCGTTCGCCTCCAGCGGCGATCCGGACGAGCGGCTGCTCATCGAGTTCGGCGACGACCACCGGCGCAGCTACACCGTGCGCCACTGGGACGCGGACACCGGCAGCGTCGACATCGACTTCGCGGTGCACGCGGGCGGGCGGGCCGCCGAGTGGGCGCGCGCGGCCGAGCCGGGCGAGCCGGTGCGGCTGTCCCATCCGAAGGGCTGGTACCGGCCGCCCACGGACGCGCGCTGGCAACTGCTGCTCGCGGACCTCAGCGCGCTGCCCGCCGCCGCGCGCATCATCGAGGGCCTGCCGCAGGGAACCGGCGTCCACCTGGTCGCCGAGATCCCGGAACCGGCCGACGAGCAGGACTGGGCCACCGACGCGGAGCTGACGGTGACCTGGCTACACGACACCGGCAACGGCCGAACCCCGAGCGCGTTGCCCGCGTGGCTGCGGGCCCACCGGCTCCAGGACGGTCCCGGCTACATCTGGTCTGCGGGCGAGACCGGCGCCTCGCGGCAGATCCGCAGGCACGTCCGCCGCGAACTGGGCTGGACAGCGGAACGATTCGACATCATGGGCTACTGGCAGGCCGACAAGGAACGCTGGCTGGCCCGGTACGCGGAGGTCGAGCCGCAGATCGAGGCGCTCACCATGAACGAGCTGTCGGCGGGCCGCAGCATCGACGAGGTCCGCGACGCCGTCGACGACGCGCTCGAGCAGGCCGGGCTGTGATCCCGGTTACGCTGCCGCGGTGAGCATTTCACTGTGCGTCCTGCTGTGGGCCCGCCCCGGCGAAGAGGAAGGCCTCGGCAGGTACGAGGATCGGGTCCTCGAGCTCGTGACCGAGCACGGCGGCCGGGTACTGCAGCGCGCCCGCACCGACGGCACCGGGGATGAGCCCCTGGAGATCCAGCTGTTCACGTTCGAATCCCAGTCGGCGCTGGACGGGTACATGCAGGACGAGCGCCGGCTCGCCCTCGCCGACGAACGCGACCGCGTTGTCGCACGCACCGAGATGATGCGGGTCACGCTCGACTGACCGGCCGCCTCGCCGCCCTCACATGCACCCGCGGCCGGGCGGTGCGTGATGCACCGCCCGGCCGCGAAGGGGAAAGCTGCGTCAGGCGTCGACGAGCACCTTGGTCGCGTTCACCAGGTCGGCGACGACCTTGGCGAGCTGCGCCGAGACCTCGGCGTTCTCGCTGGCGTGCTTGTCACCGAACTTCTCGAACGCGCCGCCGATGACGAGCGCGGTGTCCTCGACCACCTTGCCGCCCGCGATCCCGACGGCCTTGGTGGTGTCCTCGTGGGCCCACTTCGCGCCGTTGGGGCTCGGGGAGGCACTGATCACGGCGACCGGCTTGCCCGATACGGCACCGGAGCCGTAGGGCCGCGAGATCCAGTCGATGGCGTTCTTGAGCACGGCGGGAATGGTGCCGTTGTACTCGGGGGTCACCAGCAGCAGGGCGTCCGCGGCACCGGCGGCCGCGCGCAGCGCCTCGACGCTGTCGATGGTGCCGGGGACGTCGATGTCCTCGTTGTAGAAGGGCACGTCGGCGAGGCCCTCGTACACCGTGACGTTCGCACCCTCGGGCGCGACGGTGACCGCGGTCTCGGCGAGCTGACGGTTGACGGAGGCGGCACGCAGGCTGCCGACCAGGACGAGAACGTTGGCGTTAGACATGAGGACTTCCTTCGATGATCCAGGGGCGCTTGCCGATCTAGGTATATCAGCTAACCGGACCACGGTCCACTTATATTCCGGGGAGGGTACGATCGCGTCGTGGAGACCACCCCGATCCAGATGGCGGACCAGCCCGAGGCCGAACGGTGCGACGCCGTGCGCAACCGCGCATTGCTGCTGGACGCCGCCGCCGCGCTGGTCGCCGAGCGGGGCGCGGACGCCGTGACGATGGACGCGGTCGCGGCGAAGGCCGGTGTGGGCAAGGGCACAGTGTTCCGGCGGTTCGGCAGCCGGTCCGGTCTGATGCAGGCCCTCCTCGACCACACCGAGCAGGAACTGCAGCACGCCTTCATGTACGGACCGCCACCCCTTGGTCCCGGTGCCGAGCCCATCGACCGCCTCGTCGCCTTCGGCCGGGCCCGCATCGCGCTCGTCGACCTCAGCGGCGACACCCTCCGCGCGGTGGAGGACTCCCCCGAACTCCGCTTCGGCAGCGCCCCGCGCCAGGTCAGCCTCACCCACGTGGCGATGCTGCTGCGCGCGGCGGGCACCGAGGGCGACATCCCACTGCTCGCCCACAGCCTGCTCGCTCCCCTCGAGGCCTCGCTCGTCATGCACCAGATCCGCGCCATGCACATGCCGATCGAGCGGATCGCCGACGCCTGGGAGGATCTGGTCCGACGGGTCACCGAAAGCCCGGCGGGTCACTAGGCTCCGGGCATGCGCCTTCGCCGTGTAGCCGGACTCGCCCTGCTCGCCGCCGCCTTCCTCACCGCGTGCAGCGCGGAGAGCACGCCGACGCCGAGCGGTGCGGACCTGCAGGGACGCACCTTCGTCTCCACCGAGGTCGAGGGCGCTCCCATTCCCGGCGGCGGGCCGCTCACCGTCGAATTCGTGGGGCAGGACCGGATCTCCATGACCGCAGGCTGCAACCGCGGCAACAGCACCGTCGACCTGTCCGACGGCACGGTGGTCACCGGACCCATCGCGACCACCATGATGGCCTGCGTAGGCGACACAGCGGGCGCCGACGAGTGGATGACCTCTCTGTTCGAGGCCGATCCGGCCTGGACCCTCGACGGCGACACCCTCAGGCTGACCACGAGCGACACCTCGGTCACCCTCGTGGACAAGAAGATCGCCAACCCGGACCGTCCGATCACCGGGACCACCTGGGTCGTCGACCAGCTGATCAGCCCGACCGCGGTCACCACGTCAGTCGCCCTCGAGACCGCCGCCCCCACCCTGCTGATCGGCGACGACGGCTCGGTCAGCGGATCCACCGGGTGCAACCGGATGACCGGCACGGCCCAGGTTGCGGGAGACAAGGTCACCTTCGGCCCGCTCGCGACCACGATGATGGCGTGCGAGCCCGACGTCGCCGAGGTCGAGCGGGCGGTGCTGGGCGTGCTGAACGGCGAGACCACCTTCACCGTCGACGCCGACCGGGCCCGCGTGATGCAAGCGGACGGCGACGGACTCGGCCTGCGCGCCCGGTGACGACGCGGCGCTACAGGTTCTCGGTCAACCAGTCACCGAGGATCCGGGCGCTCGCGTCCACCTGGGCAGGCCAGTCCATGGCCGACTCGTCGGCACGATCGCTGACGTGCTTGACGATTCGGCAGCCGACGCCCATCCGCGCGCAGGATGCGGCCACCGCGAAGCCCTCCATGTCGACGAGGTCGGCCCTGGTCGCGAGCGCGTCCCGCACCGCAGCATCGGAGATGAACACGTCGCCGGTCGCGAGCACCGAATCGTCGCCGTCGGGGAGCGTGATCCGGTCCGTCACCGGATGTCCGAGCGAGCGCAACACCTCCGCACTGATGTCATGATTGAGCACCGCGGACGGCACGAACAGGCCGGCATGGTGCTCGTGCAGCGCCCCCGCGGTGCCGATGTTGACGACCGACGGGCGCTCGTCGGGTCGGTACCGCGCGAGCGCCTCCGTGACCGCGACCGCCGCGGCGACCTTGCCGATCCCGGTGACGACCACCTCGAATCCGTCGGGAACGTATGCGGCCTCCCCCTCGGTGGCGGACACGACGAGGAATCTGGGCGCGGTCACGTTGGGCACGCGTGGCACTGTATCTCCCGCCGGATCGCCCGCCGACCGGTGCCCGCGCGCACCCGCGCGCACACCGCCGACCGTCGCTAGAGTGACGCGCATGGCGAATCTCCGTGCGGAAATCCTGCAAGAACTCGGCGCGAAGCCGACGATCGACGCAGAGGGCGAGGTGCGGGCGCGCGTCGACTTCCTCAAGGGCTACCTGCGTTCCACTCCCGCCAAGGGATTCGTGCTCGGGATCAGCGGCGGGCAGGACAGCACCCTTGCGGGCCGGCTGGCACAGCTGGCCGCCGCCGAACTGCGGGCGGAGGGCCACGACGCCGAGTTCGTCGCGGTCCGACTGCCGTACGGCGTGCAGGCCGACGAGCACGACGCCCAGATCTCGCTCGGGTTCATCAAGCCGGACCGCTCGGTGACCGTCAACATCAAGCCGAGCACGGACGCCGCGGCCGCCGAGAGCGCCGGGGGCCTCGCCGAGATCATCGGGCACGACGGCGAACTGCGGGACTTCGTGCGCGGCAACATCAAGGCCCGCGAGCGGATGGTGATCCAGTACGCCATCGCAGGACAGCTCGGCCACCTGGTGATCGGCACCGACCACGCCGCGGAGGCGATCACCGGTTTCTTCACCAAGTACGGCGACGGCGGTGTCGACCTCACACCGCTGACCGGCCTGAGCAAGCGACAGGGCGCCGCGCTGCTGCAGCATCTCGGCGCCCCCGCCAGCACCTGGGCCAAGGTCCCGACCGCCGACCTCGAGGACCACAGGCCCGCGCTGCCCGACGAGGAGGCGCTCGGCCTGCGCTACAGCGAGATCGACGACTACCTCGAGGGCAAGGAGGTGACCGCGGCGGTGGCCGAGAAGCTCGAGGCGATGTACCGAAACACCAGGCACAAGCGCGCGGTGCCCGTGTCGCCGCTCGACGACTGGTGGAAGTGACGCGATGAGCACCGTCCTGGTCGCGGGCGGCACCGGCACCGCGGGTGCGGCGGTGGTCGCCGAACTCCGCGCGCGCGGGCACCGGGTGCTGACCCTGAGCAGGCACTCCCCCGAGGGTCCCGCCGCCGACCACGTCACCGCGGACCTGCTCACCGGCGAGGGACTGGCCGCGGCGCTCGACGGCGTCGACGCGGTGATCTCCGCGGTGAACGGCCAGACCCGAAAGACCAGGCCGGTGTTCACCGAGGGCGCCCGAAACCTGGTGCGCGCCGCCGAGGCTGCCGGTGTGCGGCGAGCGGTGCTGCTGTCGATCGTCGGCGTGGACCGGGTGCGGTTGTCCTACTACGAAACACTGACCGAGCAGGAGGGCATCTACTCCGCATCCGGCCTCGACGTCCGGATCGTGCGATCGACCCAGTTCCACCAGCTGCTGCGGTCCATCTTCGCCACGACCGCGCGGTTCGGGGTGATCCCGGCGGTCCGCGGCGCCCGCTTCCAGCCGATCGCCCCGACGGACCTGGCCCGCGCCCTTGCGGACGCCGCGCTGACCGAGTCCGCCACCGCAGGCGGCAGGATCGAGGTCGGCGGCCCGGAAGTCCGGACGATGCGTGAGCTGGCCGAGTCCTGGAAGCGCGCGACCGGCAGCCGGGCCCTTGTCCTCCCGGTTCCGATGCCCGGCGCACCCGGGCGTTTCCTGCGCGCGGGGTTGAACCTGACGACGGAAAACCGCTACGGCGCTGTCACATTCGACGAGTGGCTGGCCACCGAGGCACCTTCGACGAGTGAATGACAGGCGAGGGCTGATCAGCCGCCCGCGAACGGGGGCAGCACGTCGACGCGCGGCGCGGCCACCAGAGCGAGGTCGCGGGTCAACTCGTCGCCCTGCAGGAATGCGGCGACCGTCAGCACCCGCTCCATCTTGGGACCGTGCCGCTCGACGAGCACTGACCTCAGCGCCCCGAGGTCGGCCCCCTCACCGATCCGCACGGATTCCTCGGTGCACCCGGCCGCTTCCGCCGCGGCCGCGAAGTAGCGCACCAGAATCGCCTGTTCAGCCACCGATCGCCCCCATGCTGCGTTGCGGCGGTTCGAAACCCGCCGCGTTGATCCCGTGGCCCGCCCACTTGTTCCACATCGCGCCCCGCCACAACTGCGCGAGGTCCTCGTCGCTCGCGCCCGAGCGCAGCCCGGCGCGAAGGTCTATCTCGTCGTCGCTGAACAGGCAGGACCGGACGGTCCCCTCCGCGGTGAGCCTGGTCCGGTCGCAGTCGCCACAGAAGTTCCTGGTGACCGAGGCGATGATGCCTACCGTGGCAGGCCCGCCGTCCACCAGCCATTCCTCGGCCGGGGCGGAGGGATCGTCGGGACGTCCCGCCTCGGTCAGCTCGAAGCGCTCGCCCAGCACCTCGAGCAGCTGGGTCGCGGCGATCATGGAGTCGCGGGCCCAGGCATGGTCGGCGTCGAGCGGCATCTCCTCGATGAACCGGAGGTGACAACCCTCCGCGAGACACCACTCCAGCAGATCGGCCGCGCCGCCGAGGGTCTCGGGCATCAGCACGGCGTTGATCTTCATCGGCGCCAGGCCTGCCGCGGCCGCCGCGCGGATACCGGCCAGCACCGAGGGCAGGCGGTCGCGACGGGTGAGTTCGGCGAAGTGTGCCCGGTCGATCGAGTCGAGGGACACGTTCACACGGGTGAGGCCGGCGGCGGCCAGCGCCTCGGCCCGGTGTTCGAGTCCGACCGCGTTGGTGGTCATCGACAGCGGGATGCCCGGCACCGCCGCGGCGCAGCCGGCGATCATCTCCTCGAGGTCAGGGCGCATCAACGGCTCGCCGCCGGTGAACCGGACCTCCCGGACGCCGAGCTCCTCGACCGCGATCCGAACCAGCCGGACGATCTCCTCCGCGGTCAGCAACCGCTCACGCGGGATCGCGGGCAGGCCCTCGGCGGGCATGCAGTAGGTGCAGCGCAGCGAACACTTCTCGGTGATCGACACGCGCAGGTCCCTGGCCACCCGACCGAACCGGTCGACCAGCTCGGGGACGTCGGGGCGATCGGCAATCGACGGGTGGCTGTTGCGGACGCGCGGAAGCCCCATCTGGACCGCCCTGACGGTCGCAGTCATCGCGTCATCAGCTCTGCCACCCCACCAGTATGCGGCCAACACGGGTTGCTCGTCGCGCCGAGCGCCTGCCTAGGATTGGCTCCATGCCGCAGGAAACGCCATGACCAGCAGATCTGTCGAGGAGCACTCCGCCGAGGTGCAACGCCTCCTCGCACCGCTGCTGGCACCAACCGTGGAGGACGTCGCCGTCACCGAGGCGCTCGGACGGGTGCTCGGCGCTGATGTGCGCTCCCCGCTGGATCTGCCCCTCTTCCGCAACTCTCAGATGGACGGGTTCGCGGTCGCCGCCTCCTCGTTGGCCGCCGTGCCGGTGACCCTGCCGGTGACCGGGACCATCGCGGCGGGTCCCGCCGAGCCGGCCCCGCTCGCCCCCGGCAGCGCCGTCAGGATCATGACCGGGGCCGTGATCCCGGCGGGCGCGGACGCCATCGTCCCGGTCGAGGACACCGACGCCACCGAGGACTCGGTGACGATCCGGGTGCCGCGCCGGGCGGGCGAGTACGTCCGTGAGGCGGGCACCGACGTCCGGACGGGCGACCTGCTGCTGGCGGCAGGCACCGCGCTCGGTGCGCGGCACCTGTCCCTGTTCGCGGCGGTCGGCCTCGCCACCGTCCCGGTCCTGCGCCGCCCGCGGGCCGCGGTGATCGCCACCGGCGCCGAATTGGTCCGTGCAGGCGAGCCGCTGCGGCCAGGACAGATCTACGAATCCAACTCGGTGGCGCTCGCCGCGAGCCTGACGGCGAACGGCGCGGACGTGGTGTTCGTGGACCGCAGCGATGACGACCTCGCCGTGTTCGGTGAGATCCTCCGCCGCGCAACCGCTTCCGCGGATCTGGTGATCACCTCCGGCGGGGTGTCGATGGGCGACTTCGAGGTGGTACGCGAGGTGCTCACCCCGCTGGGCGGATGGTTCGGGCACACCACCATGCAGCCGGGCGGGCCACAGGGCCTCGCCGAGATCGACGGCGTCCCGGTGCTGAACTTCCCGGGGAACCCGGTGAGCACGATGGTCTCCTTCGAGGTGTTCGTGCGGCCGCTGCTGCGCCGGTCCGCTGGCCTGCCCGCCGTCCCCCGTGAGGATCTCGTGCTGGCCGAGCCGATCACCTCGATTCCTGGCAGGCGACAGTTCCTGCGTGGCAGAAGGGTCGACGGCGGCGTCGCCCTCGAGTCCGGTCCGGGTTCACACCTGGTCGGGGCCCTGGCCCGCGCGGACGTCCTGATCGACATCCCCGAGAATGTGACGACAATGAAGGCGGGAGACAACGTGCGGGTGTGGCCACTGTGAACGACGAACCGACGATTAACGAGCTGACTCATCTCGACGGCGAGGGCCGCGCGCGCATGGTCGACGTCAGCGCGAAGGCCACCACCACCCGCATCGCGGTGGCGGGCGGGGAGCTGCAGACCACCGCCGAGGTGATCGCCCTTGTCCGCGCCGACGGCATGCCGAAGGCGGACGTGCTCGCGACCGCCAGGATCGCGGGCATCGCAGGCGCCAAGCGCACCTCCGAGCTGATCCCGCTGTGCCATCAGCTCTCGCTGTCCTCGGTGAAGATCGAGTTCGGGTTCACCGAGACCACCATCACGGTCGAGGCCACCGCCAAGACCACCGGCCAGACCGGCGTCGAGATGGAGGCGTTGACCGCGGTCGCCGTGGCCGGCCTGACGCTGCACGACATGGTCAAGGCCGTCGACCCGGCCGCCACCATGAACGGCGTGCGGTTGCTGACCAAGGAGGGCGGCAAGCACGGGCACTGGGTTCGTCCCGATGCCGTCGAAGCAGAGACCGAAACCGAGACCGAGGCCGAAACCCCCACGGCCGGACCTCGATCCGCCGTCGTGCTGGTCGCCTCCACCGGGGGCGCCCGCGGCACCAGGGAGGACACCACCGGACCCGTCATCTCGGAATGGCTGACCGCGCAGGGCCTCTCGGTGCGCGGGCCGCTGGTGTACGCCGACGCCGACATCGCCACCGGGCTGGCCGACGCGCTCACCGGCGCACCCGCCCTCGTGGTGACCACCGGTGGAACGGGTGCGTCCCCCACCGACCAGACCCCGGAGGCCACCCGCGCCGTGCTGGACCGGGAGCTGCCCGGGCTCGCGGAGGCCATGCGCCGCAAGGGGTCCGAGAAGACCCCGCATGCCTCGCTCAGCCGCGGATTGGCGGGATTGTCCGGCCGCACCGTTGTGGTCAACCTGCCGGGCTCCCCCGGTGGTGTCCGCGACGGCATGTCGGTACTCGAACCGATCCTCGAGCACCTGCTGGCGCAGGTCGCAGGTGGAGGGATGCACGATGCGTGAGCTTCTCGCTCTGATCTCGACCGAACCCATCGACCAGGCCGCGGTGGACGCGGCGGTCGCGGGCCCCGAGCACGGCGCGGTGGTGCTGTTCAGCGGTGTGGTGCGCAACCACGATGGCGGACAGTCGGTCTCGGCACTGGAGTATCAGGCACACCCGGACGCCCAGCGCTTCCTGCGCGAGTGCTGCGAGCAGGTGTCCGCCGAGACCGGGCTCCCGGTCGCGGCCGTGCACCGGGTGGGGCCCCTGGTTGTCGGGGATCTGGCGCTGGTCGCCGCCGTCGCGGCGCCGCACCGCGCGGAGGCCTTCGCGGCGTGTTCGGCGCTGGTCGAACGCATCAAGGCCGAGGTGCCGATCTGGAAGCGACAGCACTTCGCGGACGGCGTCACGGAGTGGGTGGGGCTTTAGCCGGTGTGACGCAGCCGACGATCGGAGTGGTCCGATCGTCGGCTATCCTTGGTGACACCTGGCGCGGCTGTATGCGCGCCAAACGTCGTGGAACGCTTCCTCAACGAACTCGTTGATCGGTGCACCCCAGCACGAGCTCTTCTTACGGCGATCGATTTTGCCCACCGGCAATCTCGCCATCTTGTGCTGACAGACGTGTGGATCCGCTCGATTCCCGTGCGTCGAACAGTGCAACCCGATGCCTGAAAGGCACTCGACCCACATGACGAAATCCTTTGCCGACCTCGGCGTGCGCGAACCCCTCGTGAGGGCGCTCGCCGACGGCGGCATCACCTCCCCCTTCCCGATCCAGGTCGACACCCTGCCGGACACCCTGGCAGGCCGAGACGTGCTCGGGCGAGGCAAGACCGGCAGCGGTAAGACCCTCGCCTTCTCCATCCCGATGGTCGCCCGCCTGGCCGGCGACCTGGCGGGCGGCAAGCGTCGCCCCGGTCGCCCGCTCGGGCTCGTCCTTGCCCCGACCCGCGAGCTCGCCACCCAGATCACCGCGACGCTCGAGCCCCTCGCCAACGCCTACGACCTTCGCGTCACCACCATCTTCGGCGGTGTCTCGCAGCACCGTCAGG
Organism: Rhodococcus maanshanensis NBRC 100610; assembly: GCF_001894865.1. Taxonomy (GTDB): domain Bacteria; phylum Actinomycetota; class Actinomycetes; order Mycobacteriales; family Mycobacteriaceae; genus Rhodococcus_G; species Rhodococcus_G maanshanensis. The sequence continues at coordinate 66,216 of NZ_BCXA01000007.1, forward strand.
TGCAGGCCCTCAAGGCGGGCGTCGACATCGTCGTGGCGTGCCCCGGTCGCCTCGAGGACCTGATGAAGCAGAAGTTCGTCTCCCTCGACGCCGTGGAGATCACCGTCCTCGACGAGGCCGATCACATGGCGGACCTGGGCTTCCTGCCCGTCGTGACGCGGATCCTCGCGGCCACCCCGACGCAGGGCCAGCGGCTGCTGTTCTCCGCGACCCTCGACAACGGCGTGGACAAGCTGGTCAAGCGCTTCCTGCACAACGAGGTGCTGCACTCGGTGGACGAGGCCAACTCGCCCGTCGCCGCGATGACGCACCACGTGTTCGACGTGCACGGCGTCGAGGCCAAGAAGGAGCTCGTGCACAAGCTGGCCTCCGGCAACGGCCGCCGGATCCTGTTCATGCGCACCAAGCACCAGGCCCGCAAGCTGGCCCGTCAGCTTACCGAGGCCGGTATCCCCTCGGTGGACCTGCACGGCAACCTGTCGCAGGCCGCGCGCGACCGTAACCTCGCCGCGTTCTCCGCCGGTGAGGCGCGCGTGCTGGTCGCGACCGACGTCGCGGCGCGCGGCGTGCACGTCGACGACGTGGAGCTGGTCGTGCACGTGGACCCGCCCGCCGAGCACAAGGCTTACCTGCACCGTTCCGGCCGCACCGCACGCGCGGGCAGCGCGGGCGACGTGGTGACGGTGGTGCTGCCCGAGCAGCGCAAGGACCTCGCCATCCTCATGCGCAAGGCGGCCATCAAGGTGACCCCGCAGCAGGTGACGGCGGATTCCGATCCGGTCACCGCGCTGGTCGGTGAGATCGCGCCGCACGTCATCCCGGCACCCAAGCCCGCCACCCAGCCGCAGGGTCAGGGCGGCGGCGGCCGCCGTGGCGGTGGCGGCGGTCAGCGTCGCGGCGGTGCCCAGGGCGGCGCTCGCAACGGCGGCGGCCAGGGCGGCACCCGCGACGG
>NZ_BCXA01000008.1 GCF_001894865.1 Rhodococcus maanshanensis NBRC 100610
GTCATCACCAGCCGGTGGGTGTCGGGGCCGGTCCGGATGAGCAGGAATCGCAGCAGCGGAGGCGATTTCATGTCGAATCCGTTGTGCCAGCAGGATGCCGGAGCAGATCTTCAGCGTCGAGGTCTTCCCGCCGCCGTTGGGTCCCAGCAGCGCGACCACGGCGCCCGGGTGCAGCGCGAGGCTCACCCCGTGCAGCACCTCGATCGCCCCGTACCCGGCGCGAACGTCGACGAGCTCGAGCAGCGGCTCGGGCACGGCACTCATGCCACCTCCTCGGTTCCGATGTAGGCGGCGATGACCGCCGGGTCCTTGCGCACCTGCTCCGGGGTACCCGACGAGATCAGTGCCCCGTAGTCGAGGACGTGGATCCGCGAACAGACCCGCATCACCAGCGGCAGGTCGTGCTCGACCAGGCAGATCGCCAGACCGTCCACGGCGAGCCGGACGAGCAGCTCGGCGAAGTCCTCGGTCTCCTGCTCCGTCTGCCCCGACGCGGGCTCGTCGAGCAGCAACACGCGCGGCGAGGTCATCAGCGCGCGTGCCACCTCGACCACCCTTGCCCGCCCGGTCGGGATGTCCGAGACGTCGCGGTGGGCGACATCGGTCAGCCCGGTCAGCTCGAGCAGCCGATCCGTCTCCGCTTCGATGTCCGCCCTGCCGCGGCTCCCGCTGCGGTGGATGTCGCCCGCCACCCGCAGGTTGTCGCGGACCGACAGCGACAGGAAGAGTTCCAGTCGCTGGAAGGTCCGGGCCAACCCGCGCTGCGCGCGCTTGTACGGTGCCATCCGGGTGACGTCGACGCCGTCCATGAACACCGTTCCCGCGGTTGGCTTCTGCAGCCCCGTGATCGTGTTGAACAGGGTCGTCTTACCGGCACCGTTCGGCCCGATCAGCCCGGTCACCGCACCACGTTCGACCGCGATGCTCACGTCGTTCACGGCGACGTGACCGCCGAACCGGACCGTGACGCCGCGCGTCTCGAGCAGCGGCGTCGACTCCGCGTCAGACATGGACACTCTCCCTTTCTGCTTCGACGGCCGACCCGCTGCCCGGCCAGGGCATGGCCGCGGGTAGACCCAGTTCGCGGTCGAGCAGGTCTCGGCCCTCCTGCGTGTACGGCTCGTCGATGCCGACCGACTCCGGCGGCCGGCCCCGGCGATCAGCGGCTGCGTCGCCGAGAACCGCACTCGGCATGACCATCTCGCCGACGACCGGCAACGCGAACACGGTGACGATGGTCAGGCTGGCGAACCACCAGTTACCGAGGGTGCCGCTCAGTGCTAGGACATAGAGCAGGGCGACAACGGCCGCGCCGCCGATCAACACCGGCTTGGCCTTGTGCAGCCGCCGGTAGCCCTCGACCACCTGGTGCACGCTGCCGCTCGGGTTGTGCCCGACACCGATACCGATCAGCGCGGGGCTCACCGCGGCGAGGTTGCCGAGCAACAGGTAGAGGCCCTCGAGTTCCGGCTGCGCCTTCGCCAGGTTGTTGAACGAGACCATGATGATCGAGAACCCGACGCCTGCCATCACCCCACCGAAGAGGGCGCCGCTGACGTAGCCGATGCCCGCGACCACCGTCAGCATCAACAGCGACAGGCTCAGGACGATCGTGAACGAATCACCGGAGACCGAGCCGAGGGCACTCGACATCAGGATGCCGCCGAGGCCGGCGATGCCCGCCGAGATCATGAACACGCTCAGCTTCAGCTTCACCAGGTTCTGGCCGAGCATCGCCGAGGCCGCAGGGCTGTCCTTCATCGCGGCCAGCCGCCGTCCGTATCCGCTGTTGCGCAGCGCCACCACTGCGACGCCGAGGACCGCGAAGGCCACCGTCACCGTCATCAGGAAGGTGGTCTCGTCGCCCAGGTCGAGCGGGCCGATCTGCAGCGGCGGGATCACCAGCGAGCCACCGGTGAACAGCGAGAACTTCACCCCGAACAGTTCGTGCTCGGTGGTGTCGCGCAGCACCATGTTGCTCAGGAACACGCCGAACGCCATCGTCGCCAGCGCCAGGTACAGCCCGCGCAGCCGCAGCGCGGGCAACGCCACCAGACCGCCGACAAGTGCGGCCGCCAGAACCCCGACCAGCACGCCGACGATCGTCAGTCGCTGGGCGAGCCCGGAGCCGGAGATGCCGAAGTGATAGACCACGATCGTGGCGACCGCCCCGAATGACAGCGGCGCCAGGTTCATCTCGCCCGCGTAGCCGGTGAGCAGCGTCAGCGACAGCGCGACGATGGCGAAGCAGATGCCGACGGTGAGCGTGGTGATCGCGGACTCGACCATCAGCAGCCGGATCAGATAGACGATCACCACGAGGGCGGCCCCCCACGCCACGGCCTTGCGGACGCTCGGCACGTGATAGCGCTCGCGGGTTCGGACGGCGGTGCCGCGCAGTCGGTCCTGCGGCAGCACGATCAACACCACGAACAGTGCGATCATCGGAAGCGAGACCCGCAGGTTCGAGGTCCACGTCCAGCTCGACGGCCCGTACCCGAGCAGATAGGTCCCCGCAAGGCCGAGCACGATCGCGCCGACGAAGGTGCGCGGGATGCTGCGCAACCGGCCGAACATCGCGGCCGCGAACGCGTCGATCACCAACAGCGTCAACATGTTCGCCTCAAGGGTTCCGCCACTGATCGGGGTGACGAGGATGCCGGCGAGCACCGCAAGCACCGAGCTCAGCGCCCACGAGAAGCCGGCGATCCGCTCCGGGTTGTGCCCGTTCATGCGCAGCAGGTCCGGGTCGTCGACGACCCCGCGCATGGTCGCGCCCATCCGGGTGCGGGTGAACAGCAGCCGCAGCCCGACGGCGATCGCGACCGCCGCGACGAGGCAGATCAACTCGTGGACGTGCACGGTCGCCCCGAGCACCGAGAACTCGGCGTCGTCGCCGAAGAACATCCGCAGGGTGCGGGGCTCCTCCGGATGCCAGAACCACTGGGAGGCGAACAGCATCCCCAGCATGATCGAGACGGTGACCACGATCTTGGTCACCTCCGCGGTGTCCCGCAGGCCCCGCATGATCAGGAAGTACAGGGCCAGACCCATCAGGGGGCCGAACACGCCGAGCACCAGCACCAGGGCGATCGGGGTCGGCAGATTCCAGCCGTATCGGAGCTGCCAGTAGACGAACGCGCCGAGCATGGCCTGCGCGCCGTGGGCGAAGTTGAAGATCCCCGAGGTGTTGTAGGTGAGTACCAGCCCGGAGGCTGCGATCGCGTACACGGCGCCGAGCACAAGGCCCAAGATCGTGAACGTCACGAATGTGTCCATGTGAGATCCCTTGGTCGAAGGTCGGGACCGAGATCAGTCCTGCGGCTTGATCACGTTCGGACCGAGGAACTTGGTCGAGATGCGGTCGGGACCCAGATCGGTGCCCCAGGTCGAGGGGTCGGTCTTGACGACGTACTCGGCTGCGCACTCGAACTCGCCCTTGTCGGCCGGGTACGCCTGGGTGTACTCGGCGCCCTTGAGCGAGACGGTCAGGCCGCACTCGGCAGGCATGTTCTTGCCGGGGTCGGTGGGGGCGTGCAGCCCGCCGCCGTCCCACTCGTGGATGTCGGCGAGCTCGTTCACCATGCACTGACGGGTCAGGTCCGAACCGCACTCCTTCGCCGCGGTGGCCCACAGCAGGAACGAGGAGGTCGCCTGCATCCCGAGCAGCGCGGTCTTGCCGCCCTTCGCGGACACCAGCTCCACGTACTTGCCGACCGCGGGCACGGAGTCGGCGTGCTCGAGCATCTGGAAGGTCATGCCTGCGTTGAGGTTGTCGAGCAGGCCCGACTCCTTGTTGAACTGCTGCGCGGCGTTCCCGTACCAGGTGGCCTCACCCAGGATGATCGGGTCGATGCCGACCTGCTCGACCGCCTTGAAGAAGTTGAACTCGTTCGGCACGGGTGAGCGCGAGGTCCACAGGCCCTTGACGCCGCACTGCTTGTACTTCTCCGCGAACGGGACGTAGCTCGGCTCGCCCTGGTAGTTCAGGGTGACGCCGCAGTCCTTGAGCTTGAATCCCGCGGCCTCGGCCATGGACCTGGACTTCGCCAGCGAGGTGATGATGGTCGGCATGGTCGACCCGACCAGGTCGAAGTCGTTCTTCAGGTCGGGGTGCGTCTGGGCCATCTGGAACCAGGCGGCGGCGTTCCCGTAGTCCACCGGGAACGGCACACCCTGATAGGTCATCGGGCCGTTGGCCGCCTCAGGGGAGACGGTGAAGCCGGGAACCGCGGCCATGTTGCACGCCACCCGGGTCTGCTCGGCGGTCTGGTCCATCGCGAAGCCGTGACCGACCATCATGAACTCGGACCGGCAGGCCTCCTGCATGACCGTGTTCGCCTGCGTCAACGCCGCGTCGTAGTCGGTCCCGACGATCGTGCGGCCGTTGATGCCGCCCTGCTCGTTGCACCAGTCGATCATCGCGGAGACGGCATCGGACATCTCCTTGTTCAGCCCGGGGCTCTGGGCGTAGCCGCGGTCGTCGCCGTAACCGATCCTGATCTCGGTGTCGGTGATCCCCTGATCGGTCGCGCCCTTCGCCTCGCCGTCCCCGCACGGCGAGTCGAGGGTGCCGAACGAGCCCGAGGACGCGGAGGCCTGCGAGTCGCCCGACCCTCCCCCGCCGGTCACACCGGTGACCGCATCGCCCCCGCGGTCGGTGGCACACGCGGACACCAGCGCGGCCGACATGGCCAACGCTGCCACCAGCCTGGCTGTCTTCTTTCGATTCACGATCGGTGCTCCTTCTCGGATACCCGGGGACCGGGCGGATTCCGTGGGGGTCGGATCCGAGCGCGCGGCCACTCACCCGGGCGGGTGAGACCTGCGTCACTCGATGCCGGGACGGTAATCAGCCGCGGGGAAGGCAATTCGCCGGTTCCCGGTGAGTGAGACCCCCGGTGAGCTTCGCCACATTTCGTTCCGGGCCATGACGGTTTGCAGGCCCACAGACGTCGTTGCGCGCGCCGTTCTGGACCCTCTCGAACCCCCAGGACCTGGCCCGACGGGCGGCGGCGTTGCGCGCTCGAAAGCACGCGCGAACAGCGGGTACAGACTCGACTTTTACGCGTTCGTAACGGAGGATCAAGGCCGTGAACGCGGAACTCATCGTTCTTCTTGTCGTAGTTGTCACAGCCCTCGGGTTCGACTTCACCAACGGCTTCCATGACACCGGCAACGCGATGGCGACGTCGATTGCAACTGGGGCGCTCAAACCCCGAGTCGCGGTTGCGCTTTCCGCAATCCTGAATCTGGTGGGCGCGTTCCTCTCGGTGGAGGTCGCGGCCACCGTCGCGAAGGGCGTGGTCAACCTCAGCTCCGTCGGCGGCGAGGATCTGCTGTTCATCGTCTTCGCCGGACTGGTCGGCGGAATCATCTGGAACCTGGCCACCTGGCTGTTCGGCATCCCCTCGAGTTCCTCGCACGCACTGTTCGGCGGCCTGATCGGCGCGGCCATCGCCTCCCTCGGGATGAACGGTGTGGTGTGGAGCGGCGTACTGAGCAAGGTGGTCATCCCGGCACTGCTGGCGCCGGTGGTCGCCGGCCTCGTCGCCGCGGCGGGCACCTGGCTGATCTACCGGATCACCCGCAGCGTCAGCGACGAGACCAAGGAATCCGGGTTCCGGTTCGGCCAGGTCGGCTCCGCGTCGCTGGTGTCCCTCGCGCACGGCACCAACGATGCGCAGAAGACGATGGGCGTGATCTTCCTGGCCCTGGTCGCGCACGGCACCATCAACGCCGACTCCGACATGCCGTTCTGGGTGAAGCTGAGCTGCGCGGTCGCGATCGCCCTCGGCACCTACCTCGGTGGCTGGCGCGTGATCCGCACCCTCGGCAAGGGCCTGGTGGAGATCGCGGCGCCGCAGGGCATGGCCGCGGAAGCGTCCTCCGCCGCCATCATCCTGACCTCCAGCCACCTGGGGCTGCCGCTGTCCACGACGCACGTCGCGACCGGCTCGATCATGGGTACCGGCGTCGGCCGCCGCGGCGCCGAGGTGCGCTGGGGCGTCGCGGGCCGGATGGCGGTCGCCTGGCTGATCACCCTGCCGTCCGCCGCGCTGGTCGGCGCCGTGTGCTGGGGCATCGCGCAGCTGATCGGCGGCCTGCCCGGCGTCCTGGCGGTGTTCGCGATCCTGCTACTGCTGGCGGGCTGGATGTACGCGCGCTCGCGCAGGCAGCCGATCGACTCGAGCAACGTCAACGCGGAATGGGACGGCGGCCTGATCCCCGCCGAGGACATCCCCGGACCGCCTGCGCCGCCGAACCCCACCCCCGCCCCCGCGCCTGCCGTCGAACCGGCCCCGCGCAACAACGTGACGGCCTGAGGAACTCGCAGACATGGATCTTCTCTCGAAAACCGTCGATTCGCTGTGGCAGGTTGTCGCGGTCGGACTGCTGCTCGGCGCGGGCCTGCCCGCGATCTTCGCGCTCGGCCTGCGGGCGCTCGACTCCGGTGCCGCGACCGATCCCGCGGCGGCGACCACCGATCCCGCGGCGACGGCGACCGCCCGCAAGCCGGTCGCCGTCATCGCCGCGGGCGCATGCTTCGCCGTGGTGATCGTGGCGATCATCACGGGCATCCTGTTCATCATGCAGGGCTTCCTCAGCCACACGTTCGGCATCGAGATCTTCTAGCGTCGGCCCACGAGTCGAGAGGCAACATTTCGTGACCTCAGCAAAACCAGCGTTCCCACTGTCCGTGCTGACCTGGCTGCAGGACGGGTACCCACAGGGCATCCCGCCGAAGGACCGCATCCCGTTGGTGGCCCTGCTGCACCACGCGCTGACCGCCGAGCAGATCAAGGACGTCGCCGTCGCGCTCGCCGAATCGCGGGGCGAGGGCGAGGACCCGACCGTCACCCGCGCCGAAATCGGCGAGCTGATCGAACACATCACCCACGAGGCCCCGTCGGATCACGACATCGCCCGGGTCCGGTCCGTGCTCGCCGCGGCCGGGTGGCCGCTCGGCGACGAGCCGTAGGGACGCACAGGCGTGGCCCTTCCACCTTTCCTCACCTCGATACTCGGATGGCTGCGTGCCGGGTACCCCAACGGCGTGCCCGAACAGGACTACATCCCGTTGATCGCCCTGCTCCGCAGGCGCCTGTCCGACGAGGAGGTCCACGCGGTCACCGACGCGCTGGTCGAGCAGTTCCCGCCGCCGATCGACAAGATCGACATCCAGGTGCTCATCACCAAGGTCACGGACGAGATGCCAACCGAATCCGATGTGGAGCGGGTACGCGCACACCTCGCGGCCGGAGGCTGGCCGCTCGCCGACGAACCCGGTGACGGGCCGAACGGGGCGGCAACCCTGCGCGCGCTCGACCGTGACGCCGAGTCGACCGCGGAGGGCGGGGCATCGGCGGACGGCGACACTCCCCCGGAGACCGGCTAACCGAGCAGCCCGTCGATGATCCCCCTTGCGATCGGCGCCGCCTCCGATTCCCCCATCTGCAGCGCGGTGTTGACCGCACTGAGCAGCGCTTCGATCTCGAAGGCCAGCGCCGCGGCATCCTTCCCCTGCGCTGCGCCCTGGTCCTGGGCCCGACCGATCTCTCGGATGAGCAGGTCGCGCCAGTCCCGCTGATCTGCTGCGATCGCGTCCCGCACCGGCCCAGGCCTGCTGTCGAACTCGGAGACGGTCGCGACCCGGAAGCAGCCGCCGGGGAACACCGGCGCCGACACGAAGTCGAACCAACGATCGATCAGCGCCCGTAGCCGGGGCAGCCCGCCGGGCTCCTTCAGGCTCGGCCGCACGACGTGCTCGATGAACACCTCCCTGGCCGCCTGCACCGCGGCCAACTGAAGGTTCTCCTTGGTGCCGAAGAGCGTCGCGACGCCACTCTTGCTCAGCCCGAGATCGGTGGCGAGCCTGCCGATGCTCAGACCGGTCAACCCCTCGACAGAGGCGACATCCACCGCATGCCTGGCGATCGACGCGCGGGCGAGCGCCCCCTTGATCAGCCGCTGGTCAGAAGTCTGAGCCGTGTCCACCATCGCTCCATTCTCCACGAGATCTTGCCAAATTGCACGAACGGTCGTACGTTCACTATCTACACGAACGATCGTACGTTTTCTTTGGTGCGGTCACCATCTCGTCGGACCACCTCCGAAAGGAACCCCCATGACCGAAGTGTCCGAGCAGGCGCCGCCTTCCCCGGCGCGGGTGTCATCCCGCATCGCGCTCCTGATCGCCTGCAGCGCAACCTTCGTCGCCTTCCTCGATCTCTCCGTCGTCAACATCGCATTCCCGGCGATCGCCAGGGACTTCACCACCGCTGCGCCGACCACCCTCACCTGGGTGGTGAGCGGCTATGCGGTGGCGTTCGCGGCGCTCCTGACGCCGGCAGGCCGACTCGCCGACAGCCTGGGCCGTCGGCGGGTCTTCCTCGTCGCCCTTGTCGGGTTCGCCGTCACGTCGCTGCTGTGCGCGGTCGCACCGAGCGCGCCGTGGCTGATCGGCGCCCGGGTCCTGCAGGGCGCGACCGCCGCGCTGATGATCCCGGCGGCCCTCGCACTGGTGCTGGCAACCACCGCCCCCGACCGGATCGCCGCCGCAATCGGGGCCTGGTCGGCCGCGGGCGGATTGGCTGCGGTGGTCGGCCCCGCGATCGGCGGCGCTCTCGTCGAGTCGTTCGGCTGGCGCGCCGTGTTCGTCATCAACGTGCCGATCGCGGCGGCTCTGGTGGCGCTCGGCGCCGGTCTCCGAACCGGCGACGCCGCGCCAAGGGAGGTCGGCGCACCGGCCGTCCCCGACATCGCGGGCACCCTCGCGGCGGCGCTCGGCATCGGCGCGGTGGTGGCGGGCGTGACCGAGGGGCAGAGTTGGGGCACGACGTCGCCCGCGACGCTGCTCACCGTCGGCGCCGGGCTGATCCTGGTGGCCGTCGCCCTTGTCCGGTCCAGGCGGCATCCCAGTCCGGCGATCGCGGTCGACCTGTGGCGCAACCGGCGGTACGCCCTGACCAATGCCACCTCGTTCGTGTTCGGTGCGGCGATGTTCGCCTGGCTGCTGGCCGGCCCGCTGTTCCTGGACGCGATCTGGGGGTACACCGTCCTGCAGTCCGCCGCGGCGCTCAGCATCGGAGCGGTGGCCGCGATGGTGACTGCCACGGTGACCGGCCGTGTGGGCTCCGCCAACGCACTGCGCCTGCTTGGGGTGCTGGGCGCACTGATGTTCGCATGCTCGGCACTCTGGGCGAGTACCGATGCGTTCAGCGCAACCCCCCGCCTGTGGTCCGTCTGGGTTCCGGCAGGCATCCTCGGCGGCGGCGGGATCGGATTCCTCGTCACGGTCCTCGGCACCGTCGCGGCGAGTTCCCTTCCGCCTCAGCAGTTCGCGTCAGGGGTCGGGATGAACCTGATGTCCCGCCAGGTCGGCGGCGCCCTCGGCGTGGGTGTGCTCGCCGCGATCCTCGCCGCCCACCCAGGCGATGCGTTGGCCGGCTTCCACCTCCTCTACTTCGCCTGCGCGGTCACCGCTGTGGTCGCCGGGATCCTCGCAGCGACCCTGGCCGAGAAGCATGCGGCCAACACCGACACCACGATTCTCACCGAGAGCAAGGGGTAGAAACGATGAGCCACAACACCATCCGAACCGAGGCAACGGATCCGATGTGCCTCGGCGCCGATGAGATCCGCGTCCTGCTGACCGACGCACCCTGGTCGCGGTTCGCCGTCATGGGCGACTCGATAGCGAAGGGCATCGGCGACCCCAGCCCCGGATACGAGACCTCCTCCTGGGCGGACCGGGTCGCGGCGGGATTGAAGGCGGTACGTCCGAACGTGTCGTACCTGAACACCGGGCGGATGGGCGCGACCAGCGCACAGGTCCTGGACGAGCAGCTCCAGACGGTGCTCGACTTCGAACCCGATCTGGTGCACATCACCTTCGGCGGCAATGACCTGTGGCTGCCGGACGCCGATCTCGACGCGATGGCCCGCAACATCGAGACCGCGTTCGCATCGGTACAACGTTCCGGCGCACAGATTTCCACGATCGCGCTGGCGGACGTTTTCATCGATCGACGAATGCAACCGATGAGGGACCGGATCTCGCACCTCAACGACGTCACTCGCGGGCTGGCCGCGAAATACGACGCTGTTCTGGTGGACCTGTGGGAGCACCCGCTCCGCTTGCGCCCGGATCTGATGAGCGCGGACCAGATCCACTTCACGATGAGTGGGTACGCCGTGGTGGCGTCGGAGATGGTGCGGGCACTTCACGACCGCCTCGCTCGACTAGCGCAACAGGCCCCGCTCTATTGAGGACCGGACATGTCCGCTATTGGTGTGATGGTGGATGTCATGACCTCCAAAGACAGCATTCGCCCGTTCCGCGTCGACATCCCTCAGGCCGACCTCGACGACCTGTCTGACCGCCTCGCCCGGTCCCGTCTCCCGGCTCCGTTGCCGGACGACGGGTGGGACACCGGGGTCCCGGTGTCGTATCTGCGGGAGCTCGTCGACTACTGGCGCGACGACTTCGACTGGCGCGAACAGGAAAGCACCCTCAACGCGCATCCGCAGTTCATCACCGAGATCGATGGGCAGAACGTGCATTTCCTGCATGTTCAATCCCCCGAGCCGGACGCATTGGCGCTGGTGCTCACACACGGATGGCCGGGGTCCGTGGTGGAGTTCCTGGACGTGATCGGGCCGCTGACCGATCCCCGTTCACATGGCGGCGACCCCGCGGATGCGTTTCACCTCGTGATCCCGAGCCTGCCCGGCTTCGGGTTCTCCGGGCCCGTCGCCGACAAGGGCTGGGACACAGCTCGCATCGCACGGGTCTGGGTCGAGCTGATGGCGCGACTCGGCTATGAGCGATACGGAGTGCAGGGTGGCGACATCGGCGCAGGGGTATCTCCGGAGGTGGGCAGGGTCGCCCCGCAACGCGTCGTGGGGGTCCACGTGAACGGCAGCCTCGGCGCCCCACTACACGAGATCGACGACGTCGAGCGGGGGTCGCTGACCGATCTCGAACGGGACCGGCTGGCACGGGTAGAGGCCTTCATGCAGGAGGAGTTCGGCTACATCTCGATCCAGTCCACCCGGCCGCAGACCCTTGCGGCGGGCCTCGTCGACTCCCCCGTCGGCCAACTGGCCTGGGTCATCGACAAGTTCCGGGAGTGGACCCGTCCGCGCACCACGCTTCCCGACGAGATCATCGACCGCAACCGACTGCTGACCAACGCGATGATCTACTGGCTGACCGGAACAGCCGGGTCCTCCGCATACGTGGGATACGCCCAGGAATCCGCTTGGGGTGCAACGAAGGAGCCCTCGGGCGTGCCGACGGGAGCGATCATGTTCGCGCACGATGTCGGAATCCGCAGATACGCCGAGACCGAGAACAGGATCACCCGATGGGTCGACGTGGAGGGTCGCGGCGGACACTTCGCCGCGCTCGAGGAGCCGGCGCTGCTCACCGACGACATCCGGGAATTCTTCCGCGACCTCCGGTGACCACCGTTCAGTGGGGTTGTTGCGGCCGGCTGCTACGGGAGACCGTCTTCGGCCGGCCGTTCACCCCGGCTGACCCCGGGCACCCTTAGCTCACCCCGTCGGCGTACATCGGTCTCCCTGCGGGCGTTGGCTTTTCGTCGGGCTCGCTGGAGGAGCTCTCGTGGGTGGTGGCGGTGGTTGATGCGGGGTGTCTGGTCGGGGTCGAGGTGTGGCGGCGGAACCCATTGGGTGCGTCCGGCGTATTCGGTGCCCTCGGGTGCGGTGCGGGTGTGCCAGCCGCCGGGGCCGTCGTGGATGAGGGCGTGGCAGGCGTCGCAGCCGAGTGTCAGGACGCCGATGTCGGTGGCGCCGCCCTTGGACCAGTCTCGGACGTGGTGGACGGCGGTCATCGTGGCGGGGGCGTCGCAGCCGGGTCTGGTGCAGCCGCGATCGGCCGCGATGAGGGCCAGCCGCTGATCCGCGGTGGCGAGACGCTTCGAGCGCCCGAGGTGCAGGGGCCTGCCGTTGTGGTCGAAGAGCACCAGAACGGGGTGCGATCGCTCGGCCATTTTCAGTGCGTCCCGGATGGGGAGGATCCCGCCGCCTGCGGTCGTGGCGATGCCGGTGGCGTGTTCGAGTTGGTCGAGGGTCATGGTGATGATCGCCGTGACCGGTAGCCCGCGATGGGAACCGAGTGCGCCGGAACCGAGGAGCGTGCGTAGTGCTTCCTTGATGGCGTCGTGGTTTCTTTGGGTGGCGGTGCGGGTGTCGCGGCCCGCCGCGGCGGCGAGCTTGTCGCGGTCGACGTGTGGGTGTTCGGCGTCGCCGGTGGGTGATTCGGGGTCGTCGGGGTTGTTCATCCCGGGCCGTGCCCATTTCGCGAGGATCGGTTCGAGCATGGCTCTGGTCTCGGGGTCGAGGTGACCGGAGATCGGGGTCATGAGGTTCTGGTCTTGGCGGCCGAGCCGGATTCCGCGCAGTCGCTTGCGGTCCTTTCCGTCGGTGAGGTCGCCGTCCGGGTTCAGGTAGGCAAGCAGGTCGTGCCCGGCCTTCTCCACGTCCTCCGGGGTCGCCGAACGCGCCAGGTCCGCCAGGATTTGCTCCGCGACCGCGACGTCGGAACTGCTGACCGCGTGCGGGATCTTGCGGATGACCTCACGTACCGCGCGGGCGTGATCCGGGCCGATCGCGCCGTCGCGTTGCGCGGCAGCGGTTTCGGGCAGATCCGCAGGCAATGGCTGACCGGAGAGCGCATGCCAGGTGCCCAACGACTTGGCCGCGGTGACCCGGGCGGAGGCGTCGGCCGCGGAGATCCGCAGCACCCCGACGAGCAGCTTGTTGACGGTCTTGTGGCCGAGCTTGCCCGGCAGGGAACGCTCGACGGCCTCGACAATCAGGTTGTGGCCGACCGCCGACGCCCGGCGCAAGGACTTCTCCAGCCGTGCGAGTGCGTCGATCAGTTCGCGATCGGCAAGGCTGGTCAGGTCGGCGTCACAAAGCTCGTCCACGACATCGGCGAGTCCGGCCAGCTGATCGCTGACCCGACCGGAAGCCCCGACACCAGAAGTCGAACTCATATTCGAACACTACCGCCGGGGTCCGACACGAATCGGACACACGAAGCGGGGCCCACGAGGGACCGCACCCCAGGTCAGGCAGTCGCGATCCGGAGCACGACGGCGGCGACTGCGGCCAGCCCGAGAACGACCGCGGGCGCGATCGCGTAGTCATGCGCCCGCACGTGCGCGACGACGGCGCCGACGAAGTACAGGGCCACCCCGATCGCCGCGGCGATGCCGATGACAGGCACCACCAGCCCGATCAGCAGGCCGGCCGCGCCCGCGGCCTTCGCGAGGGCGAGCCGCGGCAGCCAGGTATCCGGAACGCCCATCTCGATGAAGCCGTCGACCAGCTTCTCGTTCCGAGTGAAAGTGAGAAACGCCGACATGCTCAGCGCAAGGGCGAGGACCACGGCGAGGACGGCATAGGCGATGAACATGATGAACTCCAATGATTCAACCGGGAAGATCGTTGAACCGTACCAATGATTGACAAAGCTCCAAAATGGAGCGACTGATACCGTAGGGAGATGCCAGCAGCACAGGTCAACGGCGCTCCGACGGACCGTCTCGGGTTCCTCCTCGCCTGGCGCGGCGAGGCCACCAGCGCCCGGATTCGCGGCGCCCTCGCCGTCACCGGGCTGCACCCGCGCCAGGCGATGACGCTGCTGCACCTCGGCACCGGTCCGGTGAGCCAGCGCGAACTCGCCGACATGCTCGAGGTCGACCCCAGCCAGCTCGTCGCGATCCTCAACGAGCTGGAGGGCGAGGGCCTGGCCGAGCGTCGCAGGGACCCGGCCGACCGCAGGCGTCACATCGTGGAGATCACCGAGGCGGGCACGGCCGCCGTCCGGAAGGTCGACTCCGCACTGAACGACGCCGAACGCGAGCTGTTCGCCGCCTTCTCCGAGCGCGACCTCGCGTCGCTGAGGACCATGCTCGACCGGGTCGACGTGGCGTCGGTGCAGCACGAGTGCGCGGAGGACTGAATCCGTGACCGGCACGCTCGAGGTCCTGCCCGTCCGATCCGGCCCGGCCGCCCGCGAGGCACTCTCCCGGCTCGAACGCGCGCTGGCGGGCAACGGCCCGGCACTGCTCCCCGTGCCCGCCGACGACGACCGCGAGATCCGGCGCCTGACCGATGCCCTGCGCCCGGGTGAGCCGATCGACGAATCGACCGCCCTGGTCGTCGCGACATCGGGGACCACCGGGACACCCAAGGGCGCCCTGCTCACCGCCGCCGCGCTGCGCGCCAGCGGCGAGGCCACCCACGCCCGCCTCGGCGGGCCTGGATCGTGGCTGCTGGCACTCCCCGCCCACCACATCGCGGGGATCCAGGTGTTGTTGCGCGGCCTGCTGGCCGGCGCCGAACCCGTGATCATCGACGTCGCAACGGGTTTCGACCCCGGCCTGCTGCCGGATGCCGTCGCGGCGATGACCGGGCCGCGACGCTACACCTCGCTGGTGCCGACCCAGCTGATCAAAGCGCTCGAGCACCCGGCGGCGACCGCCGCACTGGCCGAACTCGACGCGGTGCTGCTCGGCGGCGCCGCCACCCCGGCGCCGGTGCTCGAACGGGCACGCGCCGCGGGCATCACGGTCGTCCGCACCTACGGGATGAGCGAGACCTGCGGTGGCTGCGTGTACGACGGGGTTCCGCTCGACGGGGTGCGGGTGCGGATCGCGGACTCCCGCGTGCTGCTGGGCGGGCCGGTGCTGGCCTCGGGATACCGCGGGCAGCCCGACCATCCGGCGTTCGCCGAGCCCGGCTGGTTCCGCACCGACGACGCGGGCCTGCTGTCGGACGGCGTGCTGTCGATCACCGGCCGACTTGACGAGGCGATCTCGACGGGCGGGCTGACGGTCGTCCCGCAGGTGGTGGAGGCCGCGCTGTCCGCCCATCCCGCGGTGGCCGAGTGCGCGGTGTTCGGGGTGCCCGATGCGCGGCTCGGCCAGCGCGTTGCGGCTGCGGTGGTGCCTGCCGCAGGCGCCGTGCCGACCCTCGAGGATCTGCGTGCCCACGTCGGACGGACCGTGGATTCGACCGCGGCGCCCCGTGAACTGCACCTGATGGCCGCGCTGCCACTGCGCGGACCCGGCAAGGTGGACCGCCGGGCACTGGCCGAGCAGTTCACCGCCAGCGCGACGGGATAACCCTCCCAGCAGCACGACGCGATCCTGGACGCGCACTCCAGGCCGCCTACCGGGGCGAAGTCACCTCGCTTGCACCGCGAACGCATCGATCGGTCGCGCCGTGACAACGCCTGCATGCGCGACGCAAGGCCCGTGCAAGGGCGGCCCCGCACTGTTGTGTCATTCGAATTCCACGAAAGGACACCGCATGAACCTCTCGGTTCCCCCCGCCATCGAAGCGGTCGGGTTGGTCAAGCGATTCGGCGACGCCACCGCAGTCGACGGCGTCAGCCTCACCGTCCCCACCGGTTCCGTCTACGGCGTGCTCGGCCCCAACGGCGCGGGCAAGACCACCACCGTCCGGATGCTCGCCACCCTGCTGCGACCCGACGGCGGTCAGGCCCGGATCTTCGGCCACGACGTGGTGCGCGAACCCATCGCCGTCCGCTCGCTGGTCGGCGTCACCGGCCAGTACGCCTCTGTGGACGAGGACCTCACCGCCACCGAGAACCTGATGATCTTCTCCCGGCTGCTCGGCCTGTCCCGATCGGACGCGCGCCGCAAGTCCGCCGAGCTGCTGGAGGAGTTCGACCTCGTCGAGGCCGCGACCAAGCCGCTGAAGAACTTCTCCGGCGGCATGCGCAGGCGCCTCGACCTGGCCGCCAGCCTGATCGCGCACCCGCCGCTGCTGTTCCTCGACGAGCCGACCACCGGTCTCGACCCGCGCACCCGCGCCCAGATGTGGGAGACCATCCGCCGACTCGTCGCGGAGGGGTCCACCGTCTTGCTGACCACCCAGTACCTCGACGAGGCCGACCAACTGGCCGACCGGATCGCGGTCATCGATCGCGGCAAGGTCATCGCCGACGGCACCGCCGACGAACTCAAGGCCTCGGTCGGGATGTCCGCGCTGCAGCTCAAGCTCGTCGACAAGGCGCGCGTCGAGCAGACCCGATCGCTGCTCGCCGAGTCGCTCGGCGTCGAGGTCGCGATCACCCCCGAGGCGGGCAGGCTCACTGCCCCGCTGACCGATCCGTCGGTCACCCCCGAGCTGCTGATCAGGCTGCGCGAGCACGGGATCGCGGTCGACGAGATCACGGTCAGCAAGCCCAGCCTCGACGAGGTCTTCCTCACCATCACCGGCCACGGAACCGACGAATCCGATTCCGCCGCAGCCGAGTCCGATACCGAACGGAGCGTCGCATGACCACCGCCACCCTCGCGCCCGACACCAGGACCACCCACCCGGGGCCGCCACCGGCGGCTCGGTCGATCAGCCTGAGCCAGACCGTCGCACAGTCGATCACGATGGCCCACCGTGGTCTGATCAAGCTCAAGCACAATCCCGAGCAGCTGTTCGACGTGGTGATCCAGCCGCTGATCTTCACTGTGATGTTCACCTACATCTTCGGCGGCGCCATCTCCGGCGACGTCGAGTCCTACCTGCCGATCATCATTCCCGGCATCCTCGTGCAGACCGTCATCACGGCCTCGATCGTCACCGGCACCCAGCTGCGCGAGGATATGGACAAGGGCGTGTTCGACAGATTCAAATCCCTTCCCATCGCCCGCATCTCGCCGCTCGCCGGCGCGCTGCTCTCGGACATGGTCCGCTACTTCATCGCCACCACCATCACCTTCGCGATGGGCCTGGCGATGGGCTACCGACCGGGCGGCGGCGTGATCGGCGTCGTCTCGGCCGGGCTGCTCGTCATTGTGTGCGCGTTCGCCATCAGCTGGATCTTCGCGCTGATGGGTGTGCTGATGAACAAGGCCTCGTCGGTGCAGGGCATCTCGATGCTCATCTTGTTCCCGCTGACCTTCATGTCCAACGCGTTCGTGCCCGCCGACACCATGCCGGGCTGGATGCAGGCCTTCGTGAACGTGAACCCGGTCTCGCACGTCGTCACCGCCGTGCGCGATCTGGCCAACGACGGCCACTTCGGCATCCACGTCGTGTGGTCCCTGCTCGGTGCCGCGATCATCGTCGCGGTGATGGCGCCGCTGACCGTCCGGACCTACATGCGCAAGACGTAACTGATTCGGCCACCCGTGCGCGCGTTCACCCCGACCTGGGGGGGACGCGCGCACGGTTGTGTCAACGCTCGCGCAACGCCGCGAGGATCTCGTCGCGTGCGACGCGCCGCGGCATCCGTTCGACCCGAGCCAGCTCCGCGTCCACCCGGTCCGCACCGAGTGCCTTTCGCGCCGCGGCGAGGTGCCGCGTCCTCTGCATCGACGGAAGGTCCTGTCGGGCAGCGACCCTGGTCGACAGGGCGATCATCCGCAACCCGCCCTCGGGGTTCCTCCCGGTCGCGATGTCGAAGCTGCCAACCGCGCACGCCACCCCACCGGTCTGCGGCAGATCCGGGTAACCGTCCGGGCCGAGGTGCGTCATGACCAGCCCCGCGTAGGTGTCGACCAGGTCCGCGATCTCTTCCCCGCGACCGGCGAGCGCGTGCGCGGCCACCGCCGCCGCCAACAGCATGAAGCCGAACGGATCGGGGTTCTGCCCCGCGTTCTGCCAGCCGACCAACTCCAGCGCGTGGCGGTATCCGCGCAGGCCGGCGTCCACCGAGCCCTCGGCCAGGTCCACCTCCGCCATCGCCGCCGCGATGGCGCCCGCGCTCTGTCTTGCATCGCCAAGCCCGAACGTCGAACGATCTCCCGCGGCGGACAGTTCCAACTGCTCGACAGCCGACCCGCCCGCGACCATCTCCCGTCGTGCCTCCTCGACCCGGCCCGCACCGACCAATGCCGCCCCGATATAGCTGCGCAGCGTGGTGCTCTCCTCGTACGCGTGCAGGTCCCAGAGCAACTCGGCTGCCCGCCGGTAGTGCCCGACCGCCTCGCCGTACCGCGCGGACTGCCCGGCCAGGCTGCCGAGGTGCTGTAGCACCATGGCCATGCCCCAGACGTCCCCGCCCGCCTCCGCGAGTTCCCTGGCCGCCGTGGCGTCGGCCCAGGAGCCGTACAGGTCCCCGCTGTTCTCCCGCAGGTTGGCCCGCGCCATGTACGCCGACGACCGTGCCCCCGGATCCTCGGACCGGATCGCGCGAGCGAGCTTGCGGGCCAGCCCCTTTCCCGTTGCGGGCATGACCACCAGCGAGGCGTTCATCCGCACCACCGCGTCGATGTCCGTCCGGGACGCGAGGACCCAGCGGAGCCTCAGCCGGGTCACCGCCAGCGCCCTTCCGACGCCACCGAATGCGGTGTGGCCGACGATCACCAGGTAGGTCAGTGCCAGGCAGTTCCCGGACAACAGGTCCGGGCCGTGCCGCCTCGGGTCGATCTCGAGGACCCGGGGCGCGAACCCGATCACCTCGGAATGGGCCCCACGGAAGGACCACGTGACACCGAGCACCGGGAACACCGTGAGTGCGCCCACCCCGTCACCGACGGACAGCGTGTGGCGAAGCACGGCGAGGAGGTTGTCGTGCTCGGCCTCGATCCGGAGGGCAGTGACGACCTGATGGCCGTCCAGGAAGTCCCGCACCGCGTCGAGGCAGAACGTCCGCGCCCAGGCGACAGTGCGCGCGGCGACCTCCCCCGACTCGTTCTCGCGGGCCAACTGCCCCTCGCCGAATTCCCGCACGGTCTCGAGCATGTGGTACCGCAGCCCCGACGAGTCTGCACCCTCGACGACCGAGAGCATCGACTGGTTGACCAGTCCGTCGAGGGCATCGGCGATGTCGGTCACCTCTCCCCACTGGGCCACCTCGACGGCAGCGGCGAGGGTGAAACCCGCAGGGAACCTGCACAATCGGCGCAGCGCGGCCTGCTGGTCCTGCTCGAGCAGATTCCAGCTCCACTCGATCACGGCCCGCAGGGTACGGTGCCGCTCCGGCGAGGTCCGGTCGCCGGAGCGCAGCAGCGCGAACCTGTCGTCGAGCCTGGCGTTGATCTCCGCCACGCTCATCGTGCGAACCCGGGCGGCGGCCAACTCGATGGCGAGCGGAAGCCCGTCGAGCGTCCGGCACAGTCGCGCGACCTCCACCGGATCGAGCAGGGCCGCCGGACGCACGGCCAGCGCACGGGTCCGGAACAGATCCGTTGCGGGCGATCCGGACTCGTCGATCACCAGGGGCGGCAACGGGTACACGGCCTCGGCGGTGATCGCCATCGGGGCCCGGCTGGTGGCGAGCACGGTCAGGTTCGCACTGGCCGCCACCAGGTCGGCCACCACCTCGGCGACGTCGTCGATCAGGTGCTCGCAGTTGTCCAGGATCAACAGCGTCGGCCGGGCCGACAGCGCCTCCCGGAGCCGGTCGCGAGCGTCGTAGCGCCTTGCCCTTGTCAGCGCGGTGCCCGGGGTGAGCTCCGCCTCGCTGAGCCCGAGCGTGCCGCTGATGGCCGCGACCACGTCCTCGCCGCTGCGCAGGGACGCGAGCTCGACGAGGGCGACAGGAACCCGCTCCGCGGCCCGCGAGCCGAGCGCGTGCGCCACCCGGGTCTTCCCGGTTCCGCCGGGACCGAGCACCGTCACCACCCGGGAGGTCGCCAGCAGGTCCTCGATCGCGTCCAGGTCCGCCTCGCGCCCCAGCAGCGCGTTCGGCGCCGCGCGCAGGCCGACCGCCATCAGGGCCGGCCGGGGCGCTGGGCGGGTGGGCTCCGGCGCCTCCCCCGAGGCCGCGCGCACCGGCAGGTCTCCGTTCAGCACAGCGGCATTGAGCCGCACCAGCCGCGGCGAGGGGTCGGTGCCGAGCCGGTCCGCCAGCCGCGCGCGGAGTCCGGCGAACACCTCGAGCGCGTCGTTCGCGCGACCGAGTCCGTACAGCACCACCATCAGCTGTTCGTGCGCACGTTCGTCGAGCGGGGCGCGCGCTGCCATCTGCTCGGCCAGCGGCAGCGCCTCGCCCAGCTCGCCAACCCCGACGAGGGCGACGACCTCGACCACGTCCAGCGCGGCCAGTCGCGCGTGCCCCTCCTCGACCAGCTCCCGCGCCAGGTCGCCTGCAGGCAGATCGGCACCAGGCTCCCCGCGCCAGAGCGCCCTTGCCCTGCGGATCGTGTCGATCGCCCCGCGCGGATCACCCTCGGCCATCAGCTGCTGTGCCTGCTGCTCCCACATCCGCGCGAGTGTGAGGTCGACCTGCGCCCGGGTGAGGTCGAGCCGATACCCGGCTGGCCCGATCTCGATCGCTCCCTCGGGCAGCGCCCCGCGCAGCCGCGAGATCTGGGTGTGCAGCGCATTGATCGGTGAACGCGGAGGAGTCTCTCCCCACACGTCCTCGATGAGTGACTGGGCGCTGCGGCTGCGCCCCGGCCTGCCCGCGAGGGCCACCAGCAGGCTGCGCGCCCTTGCCCCAGGCAACGGCACCAGCTCACCGCCTCGGCGCGTCGAGATTTCGCCCAAAAGGGACACCACTATCAGTGGCCGTGGATCAGCGGTCACTGCGGAGTCGCTCGTTTCGGGTTGCACCGGCGACAATGCTAATCGGAGCGGCGGTCCACAGCCGGATTGTGGGTAGGTGCAAGGATCGCCTCATGGCTTCTGTCTCGCAGTGGATCGAGGGTGCCCGACCGCGCACCCTGCCGAACGCGATCGCCCCGGTGCTGGTGGGTACCGGCGCCGCGGCCTCCCTCGACGGCGCGGTGTGGTGGAAGGCCGTGCTGGCGCTGGTGGTCTCGGTGGCGCTCATCGTCGGGGTGAACTACGCCAACGACTACTCAGACGGGATCCGTGGCACCGATGACGTCCGGGTCGGACCACTGCGGCTGGTCGGCTCGAAGCTGGCCTCGCCCGCCGCCGTGAAGCGGGCCGCGTTCATCTGTTTCGGGCTCGCCGGGGTGGTCGGGGTGGTGCTCGCACTGACCTCCGCCTGGTGGTTGATCCTGGTCGGCGCGCTCTGTATCGCCGGCGCCTGGTACTACACCGGCGGCAGGAATCCGTACGGGTACAGCGGGTTCGGCGAGGTCGCGGTGTTCGTCTTCTTCGGCCTGATCGCCGTACTCGGCACCCAGTTCGTCCAGGCGGAACGGATCGACTGGGCCGGCGCGGTCTCGGCCGTCGCGGTCGGGTCGTTCTCGAGTGCGGTGCTGGTGGCGAACAACCTGCGTGACATCCCCACCGACACTGAATCCGGCAAGCGCACCCTCGCGGTGCGGCTCGGCGATCGGGGCACCCGCACCCTGCACCTGGCACTGCTGGTGGTGCCGTTCGTCGTGACGCTGGTCCTGGTGGCCCGTACGCCGTTGGCCCTGGTCGGACTGCTCGCACTTCCGTTGGCGGTCAAGGCCAATGCCCCGGTGCGCTCCGGCGGACAGGGCCTGGCCCTGATCCCGGCGCTGGCCGGGACCGGGCTGGCGATGCTGGTGTGGGGCGCGACCACCGCGCTGGCGCTCGGCCTGGGCTGAGGACCCTCCAGAACGCCGAGCAGCCGAACGGCGCGGCCCCGGTTCCCTCAGCGCTTCGCCGAGGGCACCACCGCGGTGAGCACGAAGTTCACGATCGAGATGATCAGCGCACCCCAGACCGCCGTCCAGAACCCGTCCACGGAGATCCCGAAATCGGTCGTCTCGGTGATCCAGGAGGTGAGCAAGAGCATCAGCGCGTTGATCACCAGGGTGAACAGGCCGAGGGTCAGGATCAGCAGGGGCAGCGACAGCAACTGCACCAGCGGCTTGATGAAGGCGTTCACGACCGTGAACACGAACGCGATGAACACGACCACCAGGATGTCGTTGCCCGTCCCCCCGTCCGAGGTGGTGGCGATGTCGATGCCGGTCACCCAGGAGGCGGCCAGCCAGATCGCGATCGCATTGATCGCCAGACGAATCAGGAAAGTCATGGGTGCATGCTGGCACATCGGCGAGGCACGGGCGGCGCGGCGGCGGCCCAGCCGCTAGAAAGGACGGGTGATCCGTTCGGCCACCACCACAGACCTCGTCCACCTACCTGCCATCGAGATCGCCGCGGGCCTGCCGTTCCGCTCGGTCGGGATGGACGCGGTTGCCGACGACGCTCCACCGACGGTGAGCGAGCTGGCCGAGTATCAGCGCGCGGGCCGCGCCTGGGTCGCGACATCGGAGGACGATCTCCCGATCGGTTACGCGCTCGCCCTTGTGGTCGACGGCACCGCTCACCTCGAGCAGGTGTCCGTCGATCCCGCCCACGCGGGGCGGCGGCTGGGGGCGGCGCTGATCGACGAGGTCGAGCGCTGGGCCGCCGAGCGGAAGTACCCCTGGCTGACCCTCAGCACGTTCGCCCAGGTGCCATGGAACGCGCCGTACTACGAGCGACTGGGGTTCCGGGTGGTGCCCGCCGACGAGCTGACGCCCGGCCTGAGGGCGATCCGTGAGCACGAGGCGGACCGCGGCCTCGACGCGTGGCCCCGGGTGACGATGCGGCGCATCGTGGGATCGGCACTTTCCCCGCGGCCGGACCGGCGCGATACTGACTGAGGGAGGGCCCCGGCCGGGCTCGCGCACGCGGACGACCCGGGCGGCGCAACACCGGGGGCACGAGGAGCCATCATGAGCGTGGTCGTCATCCTGCATTTCGACGTCGCGGATGTGTCCGCGGCCAAGCAGTCACTCGCCGACAACGCCGCCTTGCTCGAGGAGATCAGCGGCGACGCGAAAGGTCACGGTGCCCGTCATCACCGGTTCGCGGCGAACTCGGGCGGATTGGTCGTGGTCGACGAGTGGGACAGTGCGGAGGGCTTCCAGCGCTTCTTCGACGGCAACGACAAGGTCGCACGGGTCACGGCCGCGGCAGGCGTCCAGGGCCCGCCGACGATCGAGGTCCTGGATCCGGTCGAGGCGGCAGGCACCTTCTGACCGGGCAGGCCGCCCCCAGGCCCTAGGTGTAGTTCCCGGGGACGTTGTGGACGCCGACGCGGCCGATGGGTGACTTGCCTCCGATCCCGGTGTGGGGTCGGTGGTGATTGTAGTGATGGATCCACTGCTGGTAGGTCGCTGCACGGGCCGCTTCGGAGGTGTACGTCTGGGCGTAGGCCCATTCGGCGGCGAGGGTGCGGTTGAATCGCTCAACCTTCCCGTTGGTCTGCGGTCGATATGGGCGGGTCCGCTTGTGGACGATTCCACCCAGTGCGGCGGCGAAATCTTTTGACCTATAGCAGGATCCGTTGTCGGTGAGCACCCGTGTGACGGTGATTTGGTGGGCGGCGAAGAAGGTGTTGGCGCGGTTCCAGAACCCGGCGGCGGTCTCCTTACGTTCGTCGCAGAGGATCTCGGAGTACGCCAGGCGGGAGTGGTCGTCGACGGCGTGGTGCAGGTAGGCGTAGCCCATCGCGGAGCGGTTCCTGCGGCCTATCTGGCGGCCGATCCTGCGGTGTCCACCGCCGTCGGGGATGCGACCGAGTTTCTTGATGTCGACGTGGACCAGGTCGCCGGGCTTGTCGTGTTCGTAGCGTCGGGCGGGCTCTCGCCGGACGGGCAGGCCGGTGGCCTGGTCGAGGTGGACGAGTTTGGGCATCTTGTAGCGCCGCAGGACCGCCTCGACGGTCGATCTGGCCAGGTGGAGGTGGTAGGCGATGCGGTGTGGTCCCCAACGGCGGGTGAATCGCAGCCCGATGATGCGGCGTTCGGTGCGGGTCGGGGTTTGGTGCGGGCACGAGTGTGGTCGCGACGAACGATCGACCATGCCGGCCTCGCCTGCGGCGCGGTAGCGGTCCGCCCACTTCTTCGTGGTCGACGGTGAGCACTGAAACCGTTCGGCGGCGCGACGGAGGGACCAGCCATCGGCGACGACGAGCCGTGCGAGGGCCAAACGACCACGGGGAGACAGGAAGGCATTAGCGTGTGACACGAGGACCTCTCGGTGGTCGGGGTGTGTGTGGTAACCACACCGATACCGGAGGTCCTCGCCTACTTCGTCACGGCACGCCGTTCGCAACCTGTCTGGGAACTACACCTAGGCCGCGCGGTCGAGCAGTTCGAGAATCCGCCTGCGCAGGTCCGCCGGGTCGAGCTGCGCCGCCATCACGTCGCGGGCACCCGCATCGTCTCCGCACAGGATGCCGAGCAGGATGTGCTCGGCACCGATATGGTCGTCCTTGCGCGCCAGTGCTTCCCGGAGTGAGAGCTCGAGAGCCTTCTTCGACGCCGCCGTGAACGGGACGTGCCCGCCGACCAGCCGCCCGAACCAGCCGCGCCGTTCGCCCGGTTCCGCACGATCGAGGGCGTTCTCGCCGAAGCCGGCGTCGAGGCTCTCCCGCACCGCGTCGAGATCGATGCCGATCGATCGGAGCGCCTCGGCGTCCTCCGCGCCGAGCGCCTGACCGCTCCGCGCCTCGGCGACCGCTGCCCGCGTCGCGTCGAGAGTGAGTCCGGCATCGTCGAGCGTGCGCCCCAGCGGTGTGCCCTCCGCCGCCGCGACGACGCCGAGCAGCAGGTGCTCGGTACCGATCTGCGGGGACCCGAGCGCCCTTGCCTCCGCCTGCGCGCCGATAACCGCGGTGCGCGCCTCGGTCGTGAACCGTTCGAACATGCCGCTACCTGCCCTTCCTGTTGTGTTTCTGGTGAACTGCCTGCCTGCTGACCTCGAGCGAGTCGGCGATGGCCTGCCAGGACCAGCCCTGCCTGCGGGCGTTCTGGACCTGGATCGTCTCCAGTCGTTCGAGGAGCCTGCGCAGTGCGAGCACCGCCCGCAGGCCCACCTTGGGGTCGGGGCTGCCCGCCGCGGCCGCCAGATCCGTTGCTTCGGTCATGTCTGTCAATCTAAATTGACACGTCGAACGTGTCAAGCAGGGTTGACACGAGTGGTCGCGGCCGGCCGGCGGTTACCGTGGTGATGAGTTGACGTCGACCAGAGGAGCTATACCGATGGCACTGCCCAAGACCGCCGTATCCGCGCTCGCCGCAGGAGGACTCGTCGGCGGCTTCGCCGTCGCCCAGCAGACGGGCAACCGACCGCTCGGCGGCGCCGTGCTGGCCGCGGTCGGCGCCGTGTGCACCACCAACTGGGCGCGGAGCTCGGGACCAGCGCGGGGCGCCGCGCTGCTCGCCACCTACCTCGGCGCGTTCGGCGCCTCGCATCCGCTGGCGAAGAAGATCGGCGCGTGGCCGTCGGTTGGCGCCGTGGCCGCGGGCACCGCGCTCGCCTCGCAGTTGATCAGCAAGGACTGAGTCCGGACCAGGGGCCCGTCAGCCCGCCTGCCGTCCGCTCAGAAGAGTGACTTCGGCCTGATGTGCGCGACGATGGCGTGGATGGTTCCGTCCGGGACCTCGAAGGTCTCGGTGATCTCGACGGTCATCAGACGCACGTCACCGACGCCGGCGTCCAGCAGATACGTGGTGGTGACCACGTCGCCGGACTCGGACATCCGCAGGTCCCTGATGCCCCGGATGACCCGGTACTGCGGGCCGTGCTCGAGGTCGCGGGTCATCTGCGGGCCGGAGAAGCCGGTCTTGAGCCCGGCCTCGACCCTGGTCGCGTCGGGGGCGAACTTCACGGCGGACGCGTCGTGCGAGACAAGCGCGTCGATGTAGGCCCGGGCCACCGCCTCGCGCTCGGTGTCGACCCGCGTCGGGTCGGCCGACACGGCGGGACCGGCGGCCGCGGGTCCCGCCGTGGCCACGACGGCCACCACGGCCATGGCGATTCCGGCGGCCGACAGGGCGAGAACTCGACTGGTGCGCATGGACGAATCGTAGCTAGAACCTGTTCCAGATGCGACGGGATCCGGGCGGACACGCACTGAATCCCGTCGTCCGTTCCGTCGCGGAATCGACCGGACTGCGAGACGATCGATACAGGCGAGAGCCGTGCCGCGGGCAATCCCGCCCCGCCGCCGCCCCGGTTCTCCGAACCGAACGGATCCGGACATGACCGCCGTGACCAAGTTCGCCCGACTGGCCGTACCCGCCACCCTCGCCGCACTGTGCGCGATCAGCGTCGGCGCTCCCGCCCTTGCCACCCCGCCGACTGGCGTGACCGCGGAGACCCTCGCCGAACTCGAACTCAATCCGATCCTGCTCCCGCCGCCGCCACCCGGGCACCCGCCGGTCTCCGACGAGGTGGAGGGCACCCTGCGCCGGATCGTGATCGCGCCGGGCGGCAGCACCGGTTGGCACCACCACAACGGACACGTCCAGGGGATCGTGGCCGCGGGCACGCTGACCCGGGTGCTCGCCGACTGCTCCCGGCAGACCTCGCCCGCGGGCTCCTGGGTCACCGAGGATCCCGGCGACGACCACGTCGGGCTGAACCTCGGTACCGAGCCGGTGGTCCTGCTGGTGACCTACGTGCTCCCCGACGACGAACCATTCTCCGAGGACGCGCCCGCGCACTGCCCCTGAGTGCACTCGACAGTGACGGACGAACCGACTTGACCTCAAGTTAACTCGAGGTTTTACGGTCGGTGCAGACGGGCGGGGAATCCGGGTATGTCGGACCCCCTCCGTAGCGTTGCACCGGTCACAACAACCCGAGAGGTCCACCATGAGCATGGAATCCGTCGCGTGGAGCTCGATGTACCGCATGATGAACTCCCACGACGAGAAGCGGCCGTTCTCGATGGCGACGGTCCGTCGAATCCTCGGCTTCGCCAAGCCGCACCACCGCAAGCTCGCCCAGTTCCTGCTGATCAGCGTCGTCACTGCCGCGCTGGCCGTCGCCACCCCCGTGCTGGCCGGACGCGTGGTCGACGGCATCGTCAACGGCTCCGACACCAGCGTCGTGATCAAACTCGCGGTGCTGATCGCGCTGATCGCGATCGTCGAGGCCGGCCTCGCCCTCTACAACCGCTTCCTGTCCGCGAGCATCGGCGAGGGCCTGATCCTCGACCTGCGGACCGCGGTCTTCGACCACGTGCAGAAGATGCCGATCGCGTTCTTCACCCGCACCAGGACAGGGGCGCTGGTCAGCCGTCTCAACAACGACGTGATCGGCGCCCAGCGGGCGTTCAGCGACACCCTCTCCGGGGTCGTCGCGAACCTGGTCACCCTCACCCTGACCCTGGTCGTGATGCTCAGCATCTCCTGGCAGATCACCCTGCTCTCACTGCTGCTGCTTCCCGTGTTCGTGTTGCCCGCCCGCCGGATCGGATCGCGGATGGCGCACCTGCAGCGCGAGGCCGCGAACCACAACGCGACCATGAGCACCCAGATGACGGAGCGGTTCTCCGCTCCCGGCGCGACGCTGGTCAAGCTGTTCGGTCGCCCCGCGGAGGAATCCGCTGAGTTCGCGACCCGCGCGGGCCGGGTGCGCGACATCGGGGTTCGCACCGCGATGGTGCAGTCCGCCTTCGTCACCGCGCTGACCCTCGTCTCCGCGCTTGCCCTCGCGCTGGTCTACGGACTCGGCGGTTTCTACGCACTCAAGGGTCAGCTCGACGCGGGTTCCGTTGTGGCCCTTGCCTTGCTGCTGACCCGGCTGTACGCCCCGCTGACCGCGCTCGCGAGCGCACGTGTCGAGGTGATGAGCGCGCTGGTCAGCTTCGAGCGGGTCTTCGAGGTGCTCGATCTCGAGCCGCTGATCGCCGAGAAGCCGAACCCGCTTCCGGTGCCGGACGGGCCGGTGTCGGTGGAGTTCGACAAGGTGCGCTTCGCCTACCCGTCCGCGGACAAGGTGTCACTGGCCTCGCTCGAGGAGGTCGCACAGCTCGACAACCGCGGCGGTGTCGAGGTCCTGCACGAGCTGTCGTTCCGCGTGGAGCCCGGCCAGATGGTCGCACTGGTCGGCTCGTCCGGCGCCGGCAAGTCCACCATCGCGCAACTCGTGCCCCGGCTCTACGACGCCGACTCCGGCGCCGTGCGGCTGTCCGGCGTTGACGTGCGTGAGCTGTCCGCCGCCTCGATCCGCGGCGCGGTCGGGATGGTCACCCAGGACGGTCATCTGTTCCACGAGTCGATCCGGGCGAATCTGCTCCTGGCCCGGCCCGAGGCGACCGAGGAGCAGCTGTGGGAGGTGCTCGGCCGGGCCCGCCTGACCGAGCTGATCGAGGCCCTGCCCGACGGGCTGGACACCGTCGTCGGTGAGCGGGGATACCGCCTCTCGGGCGGCGAGCGTCAGCGACTGACCATCGCCCGTCTGCTGCTCGCGCACCCGCGGGTGGTGATCCTCGACGAGGCCACCGCGCACCTGGACTCCACCTCGGAGGCCGCGGTGCAGGCGGCACTCGGCGAGGCACTGGCCGGCCGGACCTCGGTGGTGATCGCGCACCGACTGTCCACGATCCGGGCGGCGGACCTGATCCTGGTCATCGAGGACGGCCGGGTTGTCGAGCGCGGCACGCACAACGAGCTGCTCGCCGTCGGCGGACGGTACGAGGAGCTGTACCGCACCCAGTTCGCGGACACCGACGCGGAGGCGAAGGTCGCCGCGAGCTGAGAGGTCGGGCAGGCCGCAATCGACGATCGCGGCCTGCCCGAACCCGGCGTTCGGGTCGTGCCGGCTCCTGCCGGACCGGAACTAGGCGGTCCCCGCGACCGCGGCCAGCACAGATTCCAGCGCCGACGCGGTGACCGAGGAATCGAGTCCAACGCCCCACCGCGTGCCCCCGTCGATTCGGCACCGCGCGAAGGTGATCGCGCGGCCGTCGCTGCCCTCGCTCACCGACTGCGCCACCAGGCTCAGCACCTCCACCTCCCGCCCGTGCTCGGACAGGATTCGGGTCAGCGCCTCGACGGGTCCGCTCGCGGTCGCGGCACCCTCGACGGGCGCGCCGCCCACCGTGGCCTCGATCCGCAGCCGATCGCCGTCCTCCCGGTGCTCGACCGCCCACCGAGCGAGCTCGCCGTGATTGCCGTACTCGGCGAGCAGCAGGTCCCACAGCTGTTGCGCGGTCACCTCAGCCCCGCTGTCATCTGCGGTGCGCTGGACCCGCCGCGCGAAGTCGATCTGCAGGCCCCTCGGCAGGTCGATCCCGTAGCCGCTCAGCAGCAGGTACGCGATGCCGCCCTTGCCGGACTGGCTGTTCACCCGGATCACGGCCTCGTAGTCGCGGCCGACGTCACGGGGGTCGATCGGCAGGTAGGGCACGTCCCATGGCGCCAGGTCCGGATCCGTCCCCTCCGCCCGCGCCTCGGCGCGGTGTTGGGCGAGGCCCTTCTTGATCGCGTCCTGGTGCGTGCCCGAGAACGCGGTGTACACGAGGTCGCCGCCGTAGGGATGACGCTCGTGCACGCTGATCCTGTTGCAGTACTCCACCGTTCGCCGCACCGCGTCGAGGTCGGAGAAGTCGATCATCGGGTCGACGCCCTGCGCGTGCAGGTTCAGCCCCAGCGTCACCAGGTCAACATTCCCGGTCCGCTCACCGTTGCCGAACAGGCAGCCCTCCACCCGCTGCGCGCCCGCCAGCACCGCGAGTTCCGCGGCGGCGACGCCGGTGCCCCTGTCGTTGTGCGGGTGCACCGACAGGATCACCGAGTCGCGGCGATCGAGGTGCCGGTGCATGTACTCGATCTGGTCGGCGTAGACGTTCGGTGTCGCGATCTCCACTGTCGCGGGCAGGTTGTGGATCACCGGCCGGTCCCGGCAGGCGTCCCACAGTTCGGTGAGGCTGTTGCACACCTCGAGGACGAAGTCCGGCTCGGTCAGGTTGAACACCTCGGGCGAGAACTCGTAGCGCACCCCCGCCGCGGTGTCGCCGCACCTGGCCACGTCCTGCGCCGCGTCGAAGATCAAGCGGTGCAGCTCGTCTCGATCGCGTCCGAGCACGACCGACCGCCAGGTCGGCGCGGTCGCGGTGTACATGTGAAGCACCACGTTCGGCAGCCCGCGCACCGATTCGAAAGTTCGCTCGATGAGGTCGGTGCGGGCGGCGGTGAACACCACGACGGTGACGTCGTCGGGCACCAGTCCGAGCGTCGCCAGGTCCCGGACGAAATCGAAGTCGGTCTGGCTGGCGGAGGGGTAGCCGACCTCGATCTCCTTGTAGCCCATGGCGATCAGGTGCTCGAAGAAGCGGCGCTTGCGGGCCGGGTCCATCGGCTCGGCCAGCGCCTGGTTGCCGTCGCGCAGGTCGACGGGCACCCAGAGGGGCGCGACGGTGGTCCGGTTCGACGGCCAGCTGCGCTCGGTCGGCGGCACCTGCACCCGGTCGGTGTACGGCCGGTAGCGGTGCGAGGGCATCGGGGACGGGGCTTGGGGGTTCCAGTTCACGTGGGGCTCCTGTGCGGATCGGGATCGATCGACCGGCACGGCTGAACCCCGCGGCGGGGAGCCGGTCCGGTCAGACCCCGCCGCGGCGTCCGAGGAGCAGTCCGCGAATGGCCACGTCGGCTAAGCTAGACGAGATCAACTTGTCTGACAACCTGAGGAGTTTGCGTGGTCGCGACGCCCCGCCGAAATCTGCTCGCCGACCAGACCGCGGATCTGCTGTTGGCGCGACTGGGCGCGGGCGAATGGGCGGTCGGCGCCAAGCTCCCGGGCGAGACCACCCTCGCCGCCGAACTCGGCGTCGGCCGATCCACCGTCCGCGAGGCGCTCCGGATGCTCGCCGGACAGGGACTGCTGCGGTCACGGCAGGGTGCCGGCGTGTTCGTCGAGCGCACCGAACCGCTGGCAGCCGATGGCTGGGACGGCGTGCTCCGCGCCGAGGCCATCGCCGCGGTCGTCGAGGTGCGCAACGCGATCGAGGTGGAGGCCGCCCGACTGGCCGCGCAGCGCGCCACCGCGCGGGACGTGACGGCGATGCGGCGCGCACTCGATCGGCGCGCGGCGGCCGTGACCTCGGACCATCACGCCTTCGTCGAGGCCGACATCGCGGTACACCGCGCGGTGGTCGCGGCCGCACACAACCGGGTCCTGAGCGAACTGTTCGAGACCTTCGTGCCCCGGCTGACCGAGGCCCTTGTCGAGATGATCGAGCTGCTGGGCCTGCGCGAGACGGACAAGGAACCGGACGCCGACGAGCACCTCGCCCTGGTGGAGGCCATCGCGGCGGGCGACGAGGAGGCCGCGGTCCGGGTCAGCCGCGCGCACCTGGGCGCGATGCTCGCGGCGGTCAGGACGCCCGGCTGACCGCGACCATCGGCGACACCGGGCGAGGGGACGTCAGGCCGACCAGCGTCCAGTGGCCGCGAAGGACTCCAACACCTCGGTCGGCGCGGCCAGGTCGATGCCCTCGCCGCGCACCCACTCGTCGTTGAAATACGTTCCCGCGTAGCGTTCCCCTCCGTCGCAGAGCAGGGTCACGACGCTGCCCGTCCTGCCGGCGGCGAGCATCTCCGCGATCACACCGAAGGCGCCCCACACGTTGGTCCCTGTCGACCCGCCGACCCGTCGGCCGAGGACCTCGCTGACGTGCCTGGCGGCCGCGATCGACCCCGCGTCCGGCACCGCAACCATCCGGTCAACGACCTGCCCGACGAACGAGGGCTCGACCCGCGGCCTGCCGATGCCCTCGATCCGCGACGGCATCCCGGTCTCGTACGCGGCGGACCCGGTCTCGTAGCCGCCGATGAACGCGGAGTTCTCGGGGTCGACCACCAACAGCCGGGTGGCGTGCCTGCGGTATCGGATGTATCGCCCGATGGTGGCGCTGGTGCCGCCGGTGCCCGCGCCGACCACGACCCAGTCCGGAATCGGATGCTGCTCGAGCGTCATCTGCTGGAAGATCGACTCGGCGATGTTGTTGTTCCCGCGCCAGTCGGTGGCCCGCTCCGCATGGGTGAACTGGTCCATGTAGTGACCGTTGCACTGGGACGCCAGCCTGCTCGCCTCCGCGTAGATCTCCGAAGGACGATCGATGAAGTGGCAGCTGCCGCCCTGCGCCTCGATGAGCGCGATCTTCGCGGGGCTGGTGCTCCGCGGCATCACGGCGACGAAGTCCAGGCCGAGCAGCTTCGCGAAGTAGGCCTCGCTGACCGCGGTCGACCCCGACGACGCCTCGATCACCGTGGTGCCCTCGGTCACCCAGCCGTTGCAGATGGCGTACAGGAACAGCGAGCGCGCGAGCCGATGCTTGAGGCTTCCTGTGATGTGGGTGGACTCATCCTTGAGATAGAGCTGGATGTTCCACTCGACCGGCAGCGGATAGCGCAGCAGGTGGGTGTCCGCGCTCCGCTGGGAATCGGCGTCGATCAGCCGAACCGCGTTGTCCACCCAGTCCCGTGGCGCGCTGTGGTCGACGACCCCCATCGCGGCGGTCACTTGCGGCCGTCGGCGTCACCGGATCCGTCGCCGCGCAGCTTGGCCCGCAGATCGTCACGGTCCGCCCTGCGCCGGGCGTCCACCGCGGAGATCTCCTCGTTGACCCGGGTACGCAGCTTGCCGAACAGCACCAGCGAGAGCGGCAGCGCGATGATCACCGCGAAGATCAGCGCCACCAGCAGCGGCACGTCCACGTTCACCAACTGACTGACGCCGAGAATGATCGCCGCGATCAGGACGACGAGGCCGAGCCGGGCCACGGTGTACAGACCGAGATCCCGCGCCAGCGAGCGTTTGGCGTTCGACGGGGCGGGGTTCTGCGAGGAATCAGTCACCCTCCCAGGTTACCGACCCGCCGATCACGGGACTCGGGTGCCGGACTTATCCGATTTGCGAATTACCTCCGCTTTACCAAATCGGGATCGTTCGAGTACCCAGGGCACCGGGTGCCAGGATGTCCGCACCGTTCGTACCGCACAAGCGCATGGAGGATCCTCGATGAGCGCCCCGTCGTTCCGCGCCACCCAGGAATCGCTGCTGACCCCCGGTCAGGTTGCCGCCCTGTTCCACGTCGACCCGAAGACGGTCACCCGATGGGCTCACGCCGGACGCCTCGGCTCCCTGCGCACCCCCGGCGGTCACCGCCGATTCCGCGAGTCCGAGGTGATGGAGCTGCTCCGGTCGCTGACCACCGAGGCCACCACCCGCTGACCGAGTCCGGTCCGCCGCCTCACCCCCGCTCGGGTTCCGGCGGCACGGCGGCACCGTCGCGCGCATCGCGCTCGGCCCACTCGAGCAGGGGCGAGATGTCGAAAGTCGCGTCGTCGATCCCCTTGTGCAGGTCGCCGAGCTCCGCGAATCGAGCGGGCATCGTGCCGATCGTGAAATCCTCTGGCCGCGCACCGTCGATCTCGTCCCAGCGCAGCGGCGCCGACACCCGTGCGTCCGGGACCCCGCGCACCGAGTACGCCGCGGCCATCGTGTGGTCGCGGGCGTTCTGGTTGTAGTCGACGAACAGCGCCGCCGGGTCCCGATCCTTGCGCCACCACGTCGTGGTCACCTCATCCGGCGCACGCCGCTCGACCTCCCGCGCGAACGCAAGCGCCGCCAGCCGGACGTCGCCGAAACCGTGATCCGGCGCGATCCGGACGTAGACGTGCAGGCCGCGCCCACCCGACGTCTTCGGCCAGCCGGTCGCGCCGATCTCGTCGAGCACCTCGTGCACCACGGCCGCGACGCGGCGCACCCGGCCGAAGTCACACTCCGGCATCGGATCAAGGTCGATCCGCCACTCGTCGGGCCTCTCCGTGTCACCGCGACGGCTGTTCCATGGATGGAACTCGACCGTGCTCATCTGCACCGCCCAGGCGACGGCGGCCAGTTCGGTCACGCACAGCTCGTCGGCATACCTGTCGTAGCGAGGGAAGTGCAGGCGGACCGTCTCCAGCCAGGGCGGCGCGCCGCGCGGGATCCGCTTCTGGTGCACCTTCTCCCCCGCCAGCCCCTCGGGGAACCGGTGCAGCATGCACGGCCGCTCGTAGAGCGCGCGCACGATGCCGTCGCCTACGGACAGGTAGTACTCGACGAGGTCGAGCTTTGTCGCCCCGGTTGCGGGAAAATAGACGCGATCCGGGTTCGAGACGCGCACCATCCGGCCGTCGACCTCGATCTCGACGGCCGGACTCCCGCCCTTCCCGGCAGCCATGGTTCACAACGTATCCGGATCGGACGCCCGCTGGGCGGGATCTCGCCCTCGACATCGCCGATCCCGTGCGATACTGCAACACGTTCTACTTCGGGACACCGGTCCCGACCGTCCGATCAGGCTCGACAGCAGATGAGGTTTGCATGAGCGACACCGCCACACAGGCCGCCGGCGACAGCGTCACACCAGCGGTAGCGGGCTGGTTCACCACCGGCCCGGCACCGGCCCTGATCGGCACCTCGTGCCAGTCGTGCGGCACGATCTCGTTCCCGCGGGAGACCACCTTCTGCAAGAACCCGGCCTGCTCGGGCGAGGAGTTCGAGGACGTCGAGCTCTCCCGCCACGGCAAGGTGTGGTCGTACACCGACGCCCAGTACCAGCCGCCTGCCCCGTACATCCCGGTCACCGACCCGTACGTGCCGTTCGCACTGGCCGCGGTCGAGCTGCCGGAGGGCCTCGTCGTGCTCGGACAGGTTGCCGAGGGCTTCGGCGTCGACGACCTGAAGGTCGGCGACGACGTCGAGTTGGTCGTCGAACCGCTCTACACGGACGAGACCGGCGTGCGCACCATCTGGCGCTGGAAGCCGACCACCACCGACACGAACGCGAACGGAGCACAGGCATGAGCGGCGCAGGATCCAACAACGACGTCGCCATCCTCGGTGTGGGGATGCACCCCTGGGGCAAGTGGGGCCAGTCGTTCGTGAAGTACGGCGTCGCGGCGGCCAGGGCTGCCCTCGCCGACTCCGGCGTGAACTGGCAGGACGTCGACTTCATCGTCGGCGGCGAGACCGTCCGCAACGGCTACGGCGGCTACGTCGCGGGCGCGACCTTCGCCCAGGCACTCGGCTGGAACGGCGCCCGCGTCGCCACCTCGTACGCCGCGTGCGCGACCGGCGCCCAGGCGCTCGACACCGCTCGGGCCCGGATCCTGGCCGGCCTGTCCGACGTCGCCCTCGTGGTCGGCGCCGACACCACGCCGAAGGGCTTCCTGGCACCGGTCGCGGGCGAGCGCTGGGACGACCCGGACTGGCTGCGGTTCCGCCTGATGGGCATGACCAACCCGGCGTACTTCGCGCTCAACGCGCGCCGCCGCATCGACCTCTACGGCGCGACCGCGGAGGACTTCGCCGCGGTCAAGGTCAAGAACGCCAAGCACGGCCTGAACAACCCGTACGCCCGCTACCGCAAGGAGGTCACGGCTGCCGACGTGCTGGCCTCCCCCGTGGTGTCCAACCCGCTGCACCTGCTGGACATCTGCGCGACCTCCGACGGCGGCGCGGCGATCATCCTCACCTCGATGGAGTACGCCCGCAAGATGGGCATCGCGGAACCGGTTCGGATCAAGGCGATCTCGACCGTGACGCCGACGTTCCCGCAGACCATCATGGACATGCCGAACTTCTCCACCGACTCGGCCTCGGCTGTGCCCGCTCCCGAGCGGACCTTCAAGGAGTCGATCGGCTACGCGGCCTACGAGGAGGCAGGCATCTCGCCGGAGGACGTCGACGTCGCCGAGGTCTACGACCTGGCCACCTCGGTCGAGCTGGACTGGATCGAAGACCTCGCGCTGTGCAAGCGCGGCGAGGCCGAGCACCTGCTGCGCGCAGGCGAGACCACCATCGGCGGCCGGATCCCGGTCAACCCGTCCGGCGGCCTTGCCTGCTTCGGCGAGGCCGTGCCCGCCCAGGCGCTGGCGCAGGTCTGCGAGCTCACCTGGCAGCTCCGCGGACAGGCCGAGGGCCGTCAGGTCGAGGGCGCCCGCATCGGCATCACGGCGAACCAGGGCCTGTTCGGCCACGGCTCCTCGGTGATCGTCTCGGCCTGACCACACACGCCTGTCACGAACGGGCGGTTATCGGGGCATCGGCCGAAAGGTCTGCCCGATAACCGCCCGTTCGTGCGTCCAGACCATGGTGCCGCCGCGCCGTCACGCGGCTACGCTCGAATCAAGGAGGTGCGTCGTGATCTATCTGGTGACGCTGATAGCGCTGGTGATACTGGCGGTGCTGTTGTGGAAGGCCTTCGGTCCCGACACCTCCGCGCCGCCCGCGGGACGCGTTCTCGGCCCGGACGACGATCCGGAGTTCATGTGGCGGATGAACCATCGGACCCGCCCCACCACGGGCGAGAATCCCGAGAGCGGCCCGGTCGACCCCAAGGAGTGAGCGGGGCGCAACGGATCAGGGAGTCGGCGGCTTCGCCATCTCCTTGAACAGCTTGCTGGTCATCTTGACGGCCTGATCCGAGCCGTCCGCGTCCTTGACGAGGACCGCGAACGCGAGATCGCCCTTCGCCCCGTAGAACCACCGGTCGTCCTC
Source organism: Rhodococcus maanshanensis NBRC 100610 (assembly GCF_001894865.1). GTDB lineage: Bacteria > Actinomycetota > Actinomycetes > Mycobacteriales > Mycobacteriaceae > Rhodococcus_G > Rhodococcus_G maanshanensis. The sequence continues at coordinate 36,232 of NZ_BCXA01000008.1, forward strand.
GAACGAGCCGGTCATCCCGATGAGGTCGCCCTGGTCGGCCAGCATCGAGGCGGGCCCGCGGTGCACGTTCTCCCACATCATCGTGCGCAGCCGGTCGTTCACCTCCCGCGGCATCGGAGCGGGCGACTCGTTCGTGGTGGCCGGCTGACCCGCGGCGATCACCGGCACCGCGGTCGATCCGCGGGCGACCGACGCCGCGACAAGGGCCATCCCGAGGGGGCTGACCTTCACCTGCTTCTCCGAGTCGGGCCCCGACGCCGTCCTCACGAGGTTGGCGCCCTTGCCGTCGAGGTCGTCGGTCCGCTGTTCGAGGCCGGTGATCTCGTAGTCCATGCCGAGCCCGAGCTGTCGGCCTGCCTGCTGGAGGTCGATGTTCTGCGCGGTGGCCGCGGCCCCGACCACATCGAACGCCGACCCGGCCGGGAACTGCCCGGTGAACGCCACCGGCCCCATCTCCGCGGCCTGGTTGTTCTGGGTGACCGCCAGCAGCGCGCCGGTCGAGGGCTGCATCATCACGATCACCGCGGGCGTGCCGACGCTGACCACCGCCTCCTCCGCGGCCAGCTGCACCCGCGGGTCGAGGGTGGACCGGATGTCGGGCCCGGGCGGCCCCTGGAAACCGGTCTGCCGGATCGGCGTTCCGTCGGGGTCGACCGCGTTCACCGCCCAGCCCGCGGTCTCGTCGCGGTTGAGCTGCCAGACCTTGCGCATCGCGTCGACCATCGGCCCGGAGATCCTGCGGTCGTTGCTGATCAGCTTGAGTTGCTGAACGATAACGACGCCGGGCACGGCCCGCAGGTCGTCCTCGAGCACCGCGAAGTCGTCGTCGCGCAGGCTCACCGCGGTCACCCGCTGGCCCGGTGTCGCGGCCAGCTCCTGCATCAACGTCTGCCCCGTGATGAGCGGCGCGACCGGCTCGATGACCTTCGCCAGCCTGTTCGTGCTGAACACCGGGTCCGGCATGGCGGCGGGGTCGAGGGTGACCGTGTTGATCCGCTGCTCGGTCATCATCAGGTTCCCTGCGATGTCGAACACCCGCGGGGGCGCGGCGTCCGTGCGGTCGTACCGGAGGGTCCTTCCGTTGCCCAGCCCAGGCGCGAGGGTCTGCGGCTGCCACGACACCCGCCAGCCGACGCTGAGCTTCCTGACGCGGCCATTGATGTTGTACTGCCAGTTCTTTCCGTCGCCGAAGGTCCAGTCCGCTGTCGCGTTGAAGATCCCGGCATCGTCACCGAGCGGGATGTACTGGTTGACGTCGAACGTGGCCTTCTCGGCATGCAGGCCGTCGAAGGCCTGGGTGATGGCCGCCTCGGCCGCGGCCGGGTACGAGGTCAGCTCCGCGGCCGCGCCTGCGTCGCCCTCGGTGAGGGCGGCGGTGAAGCGCTTCACCACGGATTCGGGGTCGGTCTTCGGCTCATCGAAAAACCCGCTGACCACCCCGACCGCGAGGGAGAGTGCCGTGGCCAGCGCAATACCATTCCACATCCGAAGCCTGTGCCGGACCGCGCGCATGTTCCGATCATCCGCCCGAAGACCGTTATCGCAGCGAACACGGGGTCACAAGTCCGCCACAGTTGGGTGACGGAGCGCGAACGCTGAGCCTGACGTTCAGGGTCGGATCACGCGCCGCTCACGGTCCGATCAAGATCAAATCGCTTGTGTCAGAGCCGATCCTGCATCGCGAAACTCGACATCGGGAAGTCCGAGGCGACCGCGGCGGCCAGCTCGAGCAGGGCGTTCCTGGTCTGTGGGCGGAGCCGGTCGAGGTCGATCTCGGCGCCCTCCTCCAGGTGCGGGTCGAACGGGATCAGGCGCACGGCCCGGCAGCGCTGCTCGAAGTGCTCGACGACCTTCGCGAGGTCCACCTTGCCCGAGCGCGGCCGCACGGCGTTGACCACCGCCACCGACTTGCTCACCAGATCCGCGTAACCGTGCGCGTCGAGCCAGTCCAGCGTCGCCGACGCGCTGCGGGCGCCGTCGACGGAGCCCGAGCTCACCACGACAAGCGAGTCGGCCTCCTCGAGGATGGACTGCATCGCCGAGTGCATGAGACCGGTGCCGCAGTCGGTCAGCACGATCGAGTAGAACTTCTCGAGCATGTCGATGGTGGTCGAGTAGTCCTCGGCACTGAAGGCCTCGGAGACGGCAGGGTCACTGTCCGAGGCGAGCACCTCGAGCCTATGGCCGCTCTGCGAGGTGTACCCACGGACGTCGCTGTACTTCTCGATGCTGTCGGCGTCGCGCAGCAGGTTGCGCACGGTCGCGGGCGTCTCGAGCGGGATCTTCTGGCTCAGGGTGCCGCGGTCCGGGTTCGCGTCGACCGCGATGACCCGGTCGCCGCGCAGCGAGGAGAAGGTGGAACCGAGCGTCGCGGTCGTCGTCGTCTTGCCGACGCCGCCCTTGAGGCTGAGCAGCGCGATCTTGTAGCAGCCCTGCAGCGGCTGGTTGACCTGCTTGGTCAGCTCGAGGCGGCGCTGCTCCTTTGCGCTGTTCCCGACGTTGATGTACCGGCCCGACAGCTGGTACAGCGCCTTGCGCCACCCGGTCGTCGGAGCGGGCTTGACCTGCTTGAGCAGCAGCGACGTCGACAGGTCACGGGCCGAGACGACATGGTGCCGCTCGGGCGCCTGCGGCGCAGGGGCTGGCCCTGCCTGCGCGAACGGCTCCTGCGCCTCCGGACTCACGGACTCCCACGAACCGACGTTGTTCTCCGCCACGGCGGCACTCCCCCTGTTGCTCACTTCCCCCCGAACTCGTCCAATCGCCGAGTCCGCGCTGGGACAATAGCAGGCCGCGCGGTCTGGTTCCTATCGGAGAATCAGGTCAGGCCTGCATAGGAGTGCAGGCCGGAGACCACCATGTTGATGATGAACAGGTTGAACAGCATCGCGACGAATCCGGCGATGTTGATCCACGCGGCCCTGGTGTCGCGCCACCCGGAGGTCGCCCGCGCGTGCAGGTAGGCGGCGTAGATCACCCAGGCGATGAAGGACACCGTCTCCTTGGGGTCCCAGCCCCAGAATCGGCCCCAGGCCGCCTCCGCCCAGATGGCGCCGAGGATCACGCCCGCACCGAACAGCGGGAAGGCGATGATCGTGGTCTTGTAGGCCAGCCGGTCGAGGGTCTGCGCGTCGGGCAGTCGCTCGGCGACCTTGCCCCAGAAGCCGTCGCTCTCCTCGCCCTTCGGCTGCCGCATCCGGAGCAGGAACATCAGGCTCGCGACGCCGGAGACCAGGAAGATGCCGCTGCCGGTGGCCACGATGGTGACGTGAATGGGCAGCCAGAACGACCGCAGCGCAGGCACGACGGGCGCTGCGTCCGCGTACAGGACGGTCGCAGCCATGAACATCAGCGGGATCACAACGACGATCACGAACACCCAGAGCGAGCGGTAGGTCTGCTTGCGCAGCAGCACCAACCCCATCAGCATCGCGGCCGCGGTCGCCATCGTGACGAACTCGTACATGTTGCCGAGCGGGAACCGGTCGGTGGCGAAGCCGCGCAGCACGATCGAGCCGACGTGCAGCGCGACGCCGACGACCAGCAGCGCGAGCGCCATGTTGCCGAGCCGTTCGGACCAGGGCTTACGCGGCGCCTCGATCACCTTGCCCGGCACGGACGGCGCCGCGGGCCCGGCGCCGCCACCGGCGGCCACCAGTTCGCGGGCCTCGCGGGCCTGGACCTCGTTCGCCCGCGCGGTCGCGTACTGGGCGATCAGCAGCACGAAGGCAAGGACGTAGATCGCGAACGCAGACTCGAACGCCCAGTCGCTGTACTGGGCAATGGTCTCGTTGATCGGCATGGTTCTCTCCTGCGCCTCAGGCGCGGTTCTCCGAGGTGGTCTTCGAGGTCTCGAGGTCCGCGAGCAGACGGCTGCTCAGCCGGTCGAACTCGTCGCCCCAACCGGCCTGGTCGGTGCGGGCGAGCCCACCCAGCTCTACTACGGTACGTCGTCGATGCGGATCCAATGTATCCGACACCGTGTCGGCATCTGAATCGGCCGGGTACACCCGCACCCAGATCCGGCGCCGCTTGATCAGCAGCGACACCAGCAGGCCCGCCATCATCGAGATCGCGAACACCAACACCCACTGCTGCGCGGGGTCGTGCGAGACCTGGAGATTGACGAATTCCTTGGCCCCGTCGAACTGCACCTTGGTGCCGTCCGCCAGGGTCGCGCTCTCGCCCGGCCGCAGGTTGACCCGGTCCTGTTTGGCCATCCGGCCCTGGTTGACGAGTTCCTTGCTGAGCGAGAACAGCGACTGGGGATTGCCGGTGTCGAGCCCGGTGTCGCCCTTGTAGATGTCGATCGCGACGGCCGGATCGGTCATCGCCGGGTAGCTCGACGCCAGCAGGTTGCCGTGGAACAGCGCGGTCGGCGCGAACAGGCCCTCGATGCCGATCTGGTTCTTGCGACGCTCCGCGGGATCGGGGTACATCCCGCCGGGCGGGTCGAACCGCATCGCCCCGCTGGAGAGGAAGGTGGTCGCGTCGTCGGGACGCCACTGCAGCGTCTCGGTTCGCGTCTCCCCGTTCGGGAAGGTCACGGTGAACGTCGGCGCGTAGCCGTGGCCCTGCAGGTACACCCGGTCGCCCGCGACCCGCAGCGGATGGTTGACCTGCAGCCGGTCCTCGCGCCAGGTGTTGTTCACCAGGTCCTCGCCCGCCTGGTACTCGATGTTGGAGGTGAACATCTCGGCCTGGCCGTTGTCCAGGTAGTCGGCCTTGAAGTCCTTGACCTTCACGCACAGCGGCGTCAGTCCGGTGCCATCCTCCTTGTAACCCGCACGGAACCCATCGAACGCCGCGGGCGAGGTGGTGCAGAAGCCGGGACCGCCGGCGGCGATCACCACGACGTTGCCCTCGTATCCGAAGAGCTTTCCGAGGGCGATCGCGGCCAGCAGGCCGACCAGCGACAGGTGGAAGAGCAGGTTGCCCGCCTCGCGCAGGTAGCCCTTCTCCGCCGACACCGTGACCTCGCCCGGCCTGCCCGCGCGCAGCTCGCCGCCGGTGCGGGTGACCGTGCGCCAGCCACGCAGCTGCCCGCGGACCAGGGCCGCGACGGCCTCGGGCTCGTCGGCGACGGTGACCTCGGTGTGGTGCGGGAGCCGGGCCAGGTTGCGTGGCGCCGCGACCGGCTGCGTGCGCAGGGCCTTGTAGTGCTCCCAGCACCGGGGCGTGATGCAGCCGATCAGCGAGATGAACAGCAGGGCGTACACGGCGGTGAACCAGAAGCTGCCGAAGACGTCGAACAGTTCCAGCTTGTCCATCAGCGGACCGAGGGTGGGCCGGTTCGCGATGTACTCGTCGACCTTGCCCGCGTTCAGGCTGCGCTGCGGCAGCAGCGCGCCGGGGATGGCCGCGAACGCCAGCAGGAACAGCAGCACCAGCGCGGTCCGCATGGAGGTGAGGCCGCGCCAGGTGTTGCGCACCAACGCGACGCCCCGCCCGGCGAGGGATTGCCGCCGCGGCGGCGTCGGGGCCTGCCTGTCTTCTGTCACCGTCATATCGGCAACGTCACCTCCGAGATGAACGCGTCACGAACCCAACCAACGAAGACGTCCCATGCGCCGGTGACCAGGGCGACGCCCACCGCCACCAGCATCAGGCCGCCGAAGATCTGGATGGCGCGCGCATTGCGGCGCAGCCAGCCCACCCCACGCAGCGCGCTCACCGAGCCGAACGCCAGGATCACGAACGGCATCCCGAGGCCGATGCAGTACGCCACGATCAGCGCAACGCCCCGCGCGGCGGTCGCGCCCTCGGTGCCGGCCGCAACGGACAGCACCCCGGCCAGGGTCGGGCCGAGGCACGGCGTCCACCCGAGCCCGAACACCGCGCCGAGCAGCGGCGCTCCGATCAGCCCGGACACCCGCCGCGGCTCGAAGCGCACGTCCCTCTGCAGCGCGGGCACCAGCCCGATGAACACCAGGCCCATCGCGATGGTGATCACCCCACCGACCCGCTGCAGCACCTCCCGGTTGACGGTGAGGGCGGAGATCAGGCCGAACACCGATGCGGTCGCCAGCACGAAGACCACCGTGAACCCGAGCACGAACAGCCCGGCGGCACCCGCGACGCGCATGCGCGCTGCGGACCTGGTGTCGGTCTCGGTCTTGAGGGCGCCCGCCTCGGCCGCGGTCACTGCGGGTGCGTCCGCACCCACGATCCCGGCGAGATAGGACAGGTAGCCGGGCACCAGCGGCACAACACACGGCGAGGCGAAGGACACCAGTCCCGCGAGCACGCAGGCGCCGAACGCCAGCAGCAGCGGCCCGGAGGCCGCGGTGTTGCCGAAGGTCTCACCGATCCCGGCGGCCAGGACGGCGTCGTTCATGGTGCTCACTGTTCCCGCGCAACCCTCTCCACCACCGGCTGGAGATCCTCCGCCAGCAGTGCCTTGAGGAACACGGCCGCGACCCGGTGCTCCTTGTCGAGCACAAGGGTGGACGGGATGACGCTCGTCGGGAACTTGCCGCCGAGCGCGGTCAGGGTGCGCATCGACGGGTCGTAGACCGACGGATAGCCGACCTTGTTGTCGGTGACGAAGTCCTGGGCCTTGTCCTGCTGCAGGTCCCGGACGTTGATGCCGAGGAAGGCGACGCCGAGGTCCTTGGTGCTCTCGTAGACCTTCTCGAGGTCGTCTGCCTCACCGCGGCACGGCCCGCACCACTGGCCCCAGAGGTTGATGACCACCGGTTGGCCCTCGAAGTCCGACAGCGAGGTGGTCTTGCCCTCGACCATGAGGTCGGGCCCGGAGATGTTGCCGATGGTGCCGCGTTCGCTCGGCGGGTCGTAGAAGATCTCCGTCTGCCCGCCAGGCGAGACGAAGTCGAACGTGCCGCCCTGCGCGACGGCGTCGGTGCCGGTGCCGCAGCCGGCGGTGACGGCGGCGACCGCCAGCACCGCGGCAGCCACCCGGACGAACCGCCTCATGCCCCGGTCACCCTCGGATCGGACGCGCCCGCGGGCTCCGAGTAGACGATGTCGACCAGGGTGTCGCCCTCGTAGACCAGCGAGGTCAGCGAGGCCAGCCCGCACTGGCGGTGCCGCGGGTCGTGCCAGAGCCGCTCGCCCTGCAGGAACCTGCGCAGCGTCCACACCGGCAGCTGGTGGCTGACGCACACGGCCTCGTGTCCCACGGCGGCGACGCGCGCGGTGTTGACGGCGGCGAGCATGCGGTGCGCGATCTGCAGGTACGGCTCGCCCCAGGACGGGGTGAACGGGTCGCGCAGCTTCCACCAGTGCCGAGGCCTGCGCAGCGCGCCATCGCCGACCGAGACCTTGAGGCCCTCGAAGTCGTTGCCCGCCTCGATCAGGTTGTCGTCGGTGACGAGGGTCAGCCCGTGCTTCCCCGCGATCGGCGCCGCGGTCTCCTGCGCCCGCTGCAGCGGCGAGGCCACCACGTGGGTGATGTCGTGACCGGCGAGCACCGAGGCGACCGTCCTGGCCTGCGCCTGACCGGTCACGGACAGCCGGTAGCCGGGCAGCCTGCCGTACAGGATGCCCTTCGGGTTGTGCACCTCGCCGTGGCGGAGGACGTGCACGATGGTGCGCGACTCGGCGGGGTCGGGCGTCGGCGTCTGCTGCAGGGTGCTCACGTGGTTTGGCTCCGTGATCTAGGGGGTGCGGGATCTAGGTGGTTGGTGCCTGCGCGGCGGCAGCCGCCTTGGCTGCGGCCGGCAACGCGGCGGCGATGCGGTCGAACGCGGCGTCGTCGAGGGCAGAGGAGACGAACCAGGCCTCGAAGGCGCTCGGAGGCGCGTAGACGCCGCGCGAGAGCAGCGCATGGAAGAAGGCGGGGAAGCGCCAGGTGTCGCTCGCCTTCGCCTCCGCGTAGTTGGTGACCGGACGGTCGGCGAAGAACACGCTCACCATGGTGCCTGCAAATTGCACCTGGTGCTGCACACCCGCCTCGGTGAGGGCGTCGCCGAGCAGCCTGCCGAGGGTCGCGGAGTTGCGTTCGAGGGCGTCGTACACGCTCTGATCAGCGGCGCGGAGGCTGGCGAGCCCCGCAGCGACGGCGACGGGGTTTCCGGACAGGGTGCCCGCCTGGTACACCGGGCCTGCGGGCGCGAGGTGGCCCATCACGTCGGCGCGGCCGCCGAACGCTGCGGCGGGCAGTCCGCCGCTCATCACCTTGCCGAAGGTCATCAGGTCGCCCGCGACGCCGTCGATCCCGTACCAACCGGCCGAGCTGACGCGGAAGCCGGTCATCACCTCGTCCATGATCAGCAGCGCGTCGTGGGCGGTGCACAGCCGGCGCAGGCCCTCGTTGAACCCGGGCTTCGGCGCGACGGCGCCCATGTTGCCCGCGGCGGCCTCGGTGATCACGCACGCGATCTGCTGGGGGTTCGCGGCGAAGGCCTGCGCGACCGCGTCCAGGTCGTTGTAGGGCAGCACGATCGTGTCCGAGGCCTGCGCACCGGTGACGCCGGGCGAGGTGGGCAGACCGAGGGTGGCGACGCCGGAGCCCGCGTCGGCGAGCAGGGCGTCCACGTGGCCGTGGTAGCAGCCGGAGAACTTGATGATCTTGGTGCGGCCGGTGAACCCGCGGGCCAGCCGGACCGCGCTCATGGTGGCCTCGGTGCCCGAGTTGACCAGGCGGACCTGCTCGACGGGGGCGACCCGGTCGACGATCGCCTCGGCGAGCTCGATCTCGCCCTCGGTGGGGGCACCGAACGAGAGCCCGGTGGTCGAGGCCTTCTGCACGGCCTCGACGACCGCCGGGTGCGCGTGTCCGAGGATCATCGGTCCCCACGAGCAGATGAGGTCGACGTAGTCGTTGCCGTCGACGTCGGTCAGCGTGCAGCCGGACGCGTTGGCGATGAAACGGGGGGTACCGCCCACAGATTGGAAGGCCCGCACCGGGGAGTTGACGCCCCCGGGGATGACGGCGCCCGCCCGCTCGAAGAGCTGCGCGGAGGTGCTGGCGGGCTGAGAAGAGGCGCTGGTGGGAACAGTCACGGCCTCCAGTGTCCCAGTTGTCGAGATTTTGCCAACGACAGGGTGTAGGAGAGCGACCGAGGACACATCGGGGCGACCGACATCCCGGCCGATCGGACACCCGAAGTCGTGATGCCAGGATGTTCGGCATGGAACCGACGCTGGACGCATTGCAGGATCACCGACACGAGCTCTACGAACGCTTCGCGGTCGCACAGGTGGCCGTGTCCGCCGACGGCCGGGAGGTGTCCTTCATGGGCCCGATCGAGATCGGTGTCGAGGTCGGCGGGTTCGCGGTGATCGAGTTCGAGGGCGCGCGCCGCGTCGCGGTCCAGGTGCGGGAGGTCCGCATGGTCGAACGCGAGGGACCCCAGCTCGACTTCACCGTGCGCGACCAGATGGCGGAAATCGGTGTCGTCGCGGCCAGCGTCCGACCGCTGATGCGCTCGCTCGGCGGATCCGCGACCACGCTCGGCGAGTTCGACGGCGACTTCTTCCTGGAGCGACGTGCGGTCGAGCCGTTCGGTGAACGCCCGATCCGGCCCGCGACGGAGGACGAGGTCGCCCTGATCGCCGAGGGCCTCACCGGGACGGCGGCCGCCATCGAGATCGGGGTGCTCAGGCAGGCACCGAGCGTCCCGGCCACGCTGCGGTCGACGGGGTTCGCGCGGCACACCTTCATGTGCGGGCAGTCCGGCTCCGGCAAGACCTACACCACGGGTGGCCTGCTCGAGCGACTGCTCGGCTCGACCGAACTGCCGATCGTGGTGCTCGACCCGAACTCCGATCACGTGTTCCTCGGCTCCTGCGACCCCGAGGACTCCTCGCCCGCCGCCGAGCGCCACCGCGAGGTCGCGTCGGGGGTGCACGTGGCGCGGGCGCGCGGCAACGGCGCCGAACACACGTTGTGCCTGGACTTCAGCGACCTCGACCTCGACATCCAGGCGCTGCTGCTGCGGATGGACCCGATCCGCGACCTCGACGACTTCCGCGCACTGCGCCAGGTCACCGCGACGCTGACGGTGCCGTACTCCGTCGACGACCTGGAGGCCGCAGCCGCCGCGCACCACGACACCGAACGGCTCGCGGCCCGCATCGGCAACCTCCGGATCGGCGAGTGGGACCTGTGGCGGCGCGAGGGCGAGCGCTCGGCCGTCGAGTACGACGTGAGCCGCGCGCGCTGCGTGATCGTCGACGTCGGGAGCCTGTCGCGGCCGGACGAGCGGACCGCGGTCGCGCTGGCGATCCTCGGCAGGCGGTGGGCGGGCCGCCGGGACCGCGAGCCGGTGCTGCTCGTCATCGACGAGGCGCACAACGTGCTGCCCGCCACCACCGAGGACCCGCTGCTGGCGGCGACCGCCGAGCTCGGCGCGCTGATCGCCGGCGAGGGCCGCAAGTTCGGCCTGCACCTGTTCGTCGCCACCCAGCGGCCGGGCAAGGTGCACCCGAACGTGGTCTCGCAGTGCGACAACCTGGTGTTGATGCGGATGAACGGCGCCGCCGACATCGAGGACCTGAGCACCCTGTTCTCCCACGTGCCCGCGCCGATGCTGCACCGCGCGACCGGGTTCGGGCTCGGTCAGGCGCTGTTCGCCGGGCCGATCGCGCCGGTGCCGCTGCTCGCCCAGGTGGGTACCCGAGTCAGTCCCGAGGGCGGCGGCGACGTGCCGACCACCTGGGCGGGGTGAGGGTCGGCGTCAGAAGACCGGGCTGGGGCCGTCCACGATCAGGCCGTGGCAGACCCCGGTCGGCAGGCAGACCTCGTTGATCCGGACCATCCCGATCCGGGCGCCGTCGACGAGCCGGTAGAAGGTGAAGTTCCGGCCGTCGATGCTGTGCGCCCGGACGCCGGGCAGCGAGGTGAAGTCCTTGTTGGTGTTCAGCACGTCGTCCTGGGTGAGCACCGGGTTGACCTGGTACTCGGTGTGACTGCCGTCGGCCAGCAGGGTGTACGGAGCCGACGCCGCAGAGGCAGAGGCTGCGGGCGCGGCCGTGGCGGTCGCGGCCGTGCCGGCGGCGACGGCGATTGCTCCGAGTGTTCCGGCAACGATGCGGGTGACTGAGCTCATAGTTAGTCGATAGAACACGACTCGTGCACAGTTCGCCAGCGCAACGAATACCGATCCGGTCACGGGCCGTCCGGGCTCAGAGGTTTCCGCGCGCCGCCTGTTCGCGCTCGATCGACTCGAAAAGGGCCCGGAAGTTGCCCTTGCCGAAGCCGAGCGAGCCGTGGCGCTCGATCAGCTCGAAGAACATCGTCGGCCGGTCGCCGAGCGGCTTGGTGAAGATCTGCAGCAGGTAGCCGTCCTCGTCCCGGTCGACAAGGACGCCGCGGCGTTTGAGCTCGGCCACCGGCACCCGCACCCGGCCGATCCTGGCCCGCAGCTCGGGGTCGTCGTAATAGGCGTCGGGTGTGTCGAGGAACTCGACGCCCTCCGCACGCAGCGCGTCGACCGTGCGCAGGATGTCGCCCGTGGCCAGGGCCAGGTGCTGGCAGCCGGGTTCGCCGTAGAAGTCGAGGTACTCGTCGATCTGCGACTTCTTCTTCCCCGGCGCCGGCTCGTTGAGCGGGAACTTGACCCGATGGTTGCCGTTCGCGACGACCTTGGACATCAGCGCCGAGTACTCGGTGGCGATGTCGTCCCCGACGAACTCGGCCATGTTGGTGAAGCCCATCACCCGGTTGTAGAAGCGCACCCAGTGATCCATCCGGCCCATCTCGACGTTGCCGACGGCGTGATCGAGCGCCTGGAACAGCCGCTCCGGCGCACCGGGGCGGCGGACGAATCCCGAACTGCGCGGGGCGAATCCGGGCAGGTACACCCCGTCGTACCGGCTGCGGTCGACGAGGGTGTGCCTGGTGCTGCCGTAGGTGGCGATGGCGGCCAGCCGCACCGTGCCGAACTCGTCGGTGACGTCGTGCGGTTCCTCGAGGACGGTGGCGCCCTGCGACCGCGCCCGCTCGATGCAGCGGTCCACGTCGAGCACCTCCAGCGCCAGGTCCGCAACGCCGTCTCCGTTCCTGCGGTGCCGATCGGCGAGCGGGCTGTCGGGGCTGACCGCGCCCTCGAGGACGAACCGGACGGAGCCGGACTCGAGCACGAACGACTTGTGTTCGCGCTGACCGGTTTCCGGCCCCGCGTAGGCCACCAGGGTCATGCCCCAGGTGGAGACGAAGTAGTGGGCGCTCTGGCTGGCGTTCCCGCAGACGAACACCACCGCGTCCATCCCGACCACAGGGAACGGGTCGGCCGCGTCGTCGTGTTCGACCAGCCCGACGAGCCGGTGCAGATCGTTCGCGCGCAGGTGCGCGGCGCGCTCGCGCGGGGTCAACCGAATGTCCGCGATCGTCATGGATTCACTGTGACCTCGGCCCCTCACCTGCGCAACGATGAGGATTGACGCTGCTCAATATGTACAGAATGCTGGAGTGTGGCGGTGAATTGTTGGACAAGATGACCAGGAGCACACCGATGAGCATCGATCGCCTCGACGCCGACCTGCTCGAGCTCCTGCACGCCGAGCCGCGCGTGGGGGTGCTCGAGGCGTCGCGCCGGCTTGGTGTCGCCCGCGGCACCGTGCAGGCCCGCCTGAACCGGCTCGAACGCGACGGCGTGATCGCGGACATGGCCCCCACCCTGGACGCCGAGGCCCTCGGCTTCCCGGTCACCGCGTTCGCGACCCTGGAGATCGTCCAGGGTCGCGGGCACCGCGCGGTCGTCGAGCACCTCGTCGCGATCCCCGAGGTGCTCGAGGCCCACACCACCACCGGTGCGGGCGATGTGCTGATCCGGGTGGTGGCGCGGACACACTCGGACCTGCAACGGGTGATCAATCAGATCGTGGACGGGCAGAACGTGCTGCGGTCGTCCACGGTGATCGCCCTGGAGAACCAGATCCCGCTTCGCCACCTGCCACTGGTGCGGGCCGCCCTGGCGTGACCGCGCCTGCCGCCGTCAGTTCAGCGCGGCGCGGAGGGCTTCGGCGTACGCGCTCGGGTGGCTCGTGTTGCCGTTGTGGCCACCGGGGAACACGCGGACCTCTTCACCTCGCAGGTCGGCCAAGGCGACCGCGCACGCCCGGTCGAAGACGGTCTCCGGAGTCGCCCGGCCGACGGCGGGGACGATGCGGGTCGACGTTCGGCCGACCGCGGCGACGTCGAGTGTGTCCCGAATGATCGCGGAGAAGTCCTGCTCGACGAAGAAGTCGAAGTTGCGAATTCGCTGTGGCGACATCGGCATCGGCGTCAGCCCCGGCTCGACCTCCGTGCTGTGCGGGTCGATGCCGAGGACCTTCGCGACCAGCTGCAGGGTTCCCGCCAGCCCGTCGGTGCGATGGACCCGCTGGATCTCGGCCAGCTCGTCCTGGTGCTCGGCCCGGTGCCCGGGCGGCAACAGACGCGGGCTGACCGGCTCGTGCGCGACCAGGGTCGCGAGCTGCTCCGGGTGGCCGACCGCGACGTGGAGTCCGATCGAGGCACCAAGGCTGCACCCGAGCATCCGGGCCGGCTCGTCGGTGACCTCCGCGAGCAGGCGGTGGACGTCGTCGGCGTGCTGGGCAAGGGTCACGCCGCCGTCCGGATCGTCGAGGACACTCCTGGACAGGCCGCGCCGGTCGTACGTGACCACGGTGTAGTCCGCCTCCAGCCGGTCGACCAGGTCCCGGCTGCGGCCCGCATCCCCTTCCCCGCTCTGCGAGATCAGCAGGACGGGTCCGGCCCCCCTGACCTCGAAGTACAGGGATGCACCCTCCACCCGCAGTGATCCCGATCGGGTCCCCGTTCGGCTGCCCACGTTCATCGCACGCTCCTCTCGTCAATAAGTATCACAACAGATGTATCACATATGATGCATCTGTGTCGATGTAAAATCGGCCGCGTGAATGGCATCGACCTGTTCCTGCTGGGGCGCACCCTGATGAAGATCGGCGAGGAGGCGTTGCCCACCGACGGCATCGGCCGCCACCCGACCGGCACCCGCACCGTGCTGATCGTCGCCAGCGACATCCGCGACCACCCAGGAAGCGCCGTGGGTGAGATCGCGGCGCGGACCGGCTTCCCACAGAGCGCGGTGTCCGGCGCCGTCGCACGACTGAGGGAGGCGGAGGCGATCACCACACAGCCGGATCCTGATGACCGGCGGCGCGTACTCATCCACCCGGCCGCGGAGGTGTCCGACCGGATGGGCGAGGTCAGGGCGACATCGATCGAGACCGCACTTGCCGCAACCCTGGGAACCGACGACCCGCTGGCGATCGGCGAGGCGACCGCGCTACTCGAGGAATTGGCCCGCCGACTCACGCCCGACGTCATCGGCCAACTCCGAAAGGGCCAGCCCCGATAGGCCGCGGCGGGTCGCGAGCCGGTCATCTTCCTAAAATATGTAGACCGGTCTATATTGATCGCATGAAGAAGGGCGAGGAGACGAGGCTGCGGATGATCACGGTCATGGCGACCGCGGTCGAGGAGAAGGGCGTGGCGGCGACCGGCGTCACCGAGGTGCTCGAACGCAGCGGGGCGCCGCGCGGCTCGCTGTACTTCCACTTCCCCGGCGGCAAGGACGAGTTGGTCGCGGCCGCACTCCGACAGAGCGCGGACACGCTCGACGCACTGATGGCCGCCTCCCTCGGCGGCCCGCCCGCGGATGTCATCGCCCGGCTCCTCGAGGCGCTCGCCGACCGGCAGGTCGACTCCGACTTCACCAAGGGCTGCCCGATCGCGACCGTTGCCCTCGAGACGGCGGGCACCGACCCGCTCGGCGGGGTGTGCGCCGAGATCTACGCCCGCTGGGAGGCCGCCCTCGCGGACCTCATCGGCGACGCCGCGCTGGCCACCGAGGTCTTCGCCCTCATCGAGGGCGCACTGCTCGTCGGCCGGGTCCGGCGGTCCCGCGAACCCATCGATGCGGCGGTGCGCGCCGTCCGGAAACTACTGGAGACCTCATGAGCACGCCCGACACCCTCGTCATCGGTTCCACCGGACTGATCGGCCGGTGGCTGATCCCCGAGCTCACCCGCCAGGGCAGGCACGTCGCCGCGATGGTCAGGAACGCCGCCGAACGCGGCGACGAACTCCGCGACTGGGTGGCCGCCCACGGCGGGAACACCGAGCTGCTGACCGTCGTCGACGGGGACCTGACCGCGCCCGGACTCGGCCTTGACCCGTTGCCCGCCGTGCGCGACGTGTACAACCTCGGCGGACGGTTCGCCTTCGGGCTCACCGAGAGCGAGGCTCGCGCGGTCAACGTCGACGGGGCCGTGGCCGCGCTGCGCTGGGCGCAGGAACTGCCGCGGCTACGCCGGTTCGTGCACATCAGCGGGTATCGCGTGGCTGGCGCAACCGTGACCGCGACGCTCTACCGCGACAAGGGCGCCTACGAGGCGAGCAAGGTCGAGGCCGACCACGCCGTGCGCGATCACGCCGAGGCACACGGCATCCCGTACGCGATCGTCAACCCGTCGACGGTCATCGGCGACTCCGGGACCGGCGAGACCACCCAGTTCATCGGCCTTGCCGCGATGGTCCGCGACCTCCACCGCGGCAGGCTCCCCGTCATTCCCGGCGGCAAGGACGTCTGGGTCCCCGTGGTCACCGCGGACTACTTCGCCCGGTTCCTCGCCGCCGTGCCCGAGCACGCGGAACCCGGTGCGGCGCTGTGGGTTCTCGACGAGGACACACCGCTGCTCGGCGAGCTGCTCCGCGACGTCGCACGGACCCTCGGCGTGCGGCCCCCTCGATTCCACGTGCCGGTCGGGGTGATCCGCAGGCTGCCCGCGAAGCTGACCGGCGCGGACCCGGAGACCCTCGGTTTCCTCTCCGCCGACCGGTACCCGACCGATTCCGCACGGGCGCTCGCCGAGCGGGCCGGGCTGACCTTCCCTCCGCTGCCGCAGGCGATGCGGGCGTGGGTGGACTACCTGGTGGCGAGCGAATTCGGGAAACACGACCCCGCTCGAACGCCGGTCCGCTAGTCCGCCAACCACCCGCCGAGTGTGCAGCTTCCGACGCATCGCCCGAGAGCGTGCGCCGGCAGGTGCACACTCGGCGCGGGCGGCGGACGGTCAGGCCACCGGCAGGTGCGGCTCCAGCGCCCGCATGATCGCCGCGCGGGGCTTGGCACCGACCATCGTCGTGACCATTTCTCCGCCGATGAACAATGCCATGGTCGGCATGCCCATCACCTGATACTCCCTGGCCGTCCCCGGGTTCTCGTCGACGTCCAACGCGATGACGGCGAGACGACCGGACTCCTCGTTCGCGATCTGCTCGAGGACCGGCGCGACCATCTTGCACGGAGGGCACCAGCTCGCGGTGAACTCGACGAGGACCGGCGTCTCGGACGAGAGCACGTCGGCGGCGAAGGCGGCATCGGTGGTGGTGGCCAGGGACATGGAGCACTCCTTTGTCTCGGTACTGCTGTCTCGGTACTTGTTCTGCGATCGAGCGTCGGACGTCGGGTTCAGCGATTGACCTGGGCGATGACCCGTTCGTGCACATCCGCGTCCCCGCCGCATTCACACACCAGGCGCGCGGTAACCCGGCCCCCGCACCCCGTGTGCCGGTACACCACCTCGGGCACCCCGCCGTCGACGAGGTGCTTCTCCCCCCAGTCGGAGAACGCGGCCAGCACCGGCAACAGGTCGAGACCCGCCTCGGTGAGGACGTACTCCTGCCTGGCCCTGCTGCCAGGAACCCGGTAATCCCTGGTGGCCAGCACGCCCGCGGCGATGAGCCGCTGCAGGCGGTCCGAGAGCACCCCGCGCGGCGCGCCGGTTGCGGCCCGGAGCTCGTCGAAGCGGCGGAGACCGAGCGCGACCTCGCGAACGATCAGCAGGGCCCAGCGCTCGCCGACCACGGCGAGGGTTTCGGAGAGGGTGCACGTCACGGTCCTGAGTCTAGACTCAGGACTTAGATGCTGTCGAGACCCTCGATCGCGCGCTCGCCGGACGCCACCCGCCGTCGACCCGCGGCGATATAGTGGCAACTGTTGTGATCCGCATCACAAAACGGGCCGAGGGGGCGGCCCGCAGCTCGACGCCGGGAGGAACGCCATGCCCTTCTACCGCCAGGTCGGTCAGGTGCCGCCGAAGCGTCACACGCAGTTCCGCGCGCCCGGCGGCGAGCTCTACCGCGAGGAGCTCATGGGCGAGGAGGGGTTCTCCTCCGACTCCGCGCTGCTCTACCACCTCGGCACCCCCTCGGCGATCGTCGACTCGACGTCATGGGAACTCCCCGACCAGTCGCTGACCCCCAACCACCCGCTCAGGTCGCGGCACCTCAAGCTCCACGAGCTGGCCCGGAACCCCCTCGACACCGACCCCGTGACCGGCCGACGCCTCGTGCTCGGCAACGACGACGTCCGGATCTCGTACGTCGCCGCGCAGCAGGATTCGCCCCTGTACCGGAACGCGGTCGGCGACGAGTGCGTCTTCGTCGAGGCCGGATCCGCCACCGTCGAGACCGTGTTCGGGGCACTCGGGGCCCGCCGGGGCGACTACGTGCTGCTCCCGCGTGGCACCACCCATCGATGGCTGCCGAACCCCGGTGAACCTTTGTGCGCGTATGCAATCGAATCGAGCAGCCACATCGGGCCGGTCCACCGGTATCTGTCGCGGTTCGGGCAGCTGCTCGAGCACGCGCCCTACTGCGAGCGCGACCTGCACGCGCCGACCGAGCCGCTGCTCTGCGACGGCACCGATGTCGAGGTGCTGGTCAGACACCGCGGCAGCACCGGCCTCGTCGGTACCCGCCTGGTCTGTCCCACCCACCCGTTCGACGTCGTCGGGTGGGACGGTTGCCTTTACCCGTTCACCTTCAACGTCGCCGACTTCGAACCGATCACCGGCCGGGTGCACCAGCCCCCGCCCGCCCATCAGGTGTTCGAGAGCACCGGATTCGTGATCTGCAATTTCGTGCCGCGCAAGGTCGACTACCACCCGCTCGCCATCCCGGTGCCGTACTACCACTCCAACGTCGACTCCGACGAGGTCATGTTCTACGTCGACGGCGACTACGAGGCACGCAAGGGTTCGGGCATCGGCCGCGGCTCGATCTCCCTGCACCCCGGCGGCATCGCACACGGACCGCAGCCGGGGGCGGCCGAGGCCAGCATCGGCGCCGAGTTCTTCGACGAGCTCGCCGTCATGGTCGACACCTTCCGGCCGCTCGCGCTCGGCGAGGGCGGGCTGGCCGTCGAGGATCCCTCCTATGCCTGGTCCTGGGCGGGCCGGGGGCCGTCGTCATGACCGCGCTGCTGGCGCACCTGGTCGACGACGCCGGCCTGTTCGAGCCCACCGAGCTCGACATGGCGGCGGCGGTGGCACGCCACCGCCGCGATCTCGCGTCGGGTCAACCGATGCTCACGCACCGGTTCGTGTGCCCCGCGTCCCGGGTACCCGAGCTGCTCGGCCACCTCGACGCCGACGACCGCTTCGCGGTGCTCGTCACCGCGGACCTGTCCGCGCTCGCGGATGCCGTCGCGGCACTGCGCCACTCCCCCGGTGCCGAGTTGGTCGGCATCGAGTCGACGCTGACGCCGGCACCTGGAGACTGGAGCGACGCCCTCGCCGCGCTGATCGACGCCACCGGGGGCGGGCCCGCGGCGGTGCCGTTGTTCGTCGAGCCTGCGACCGTCGCCGATGCCGCCGGGGTCATCGCCGCGCTGGCCGAGCGCCGGGCCGAGAACGGAGCGTCGCTCGGGGTGAAGCTGCGCTGCGGCGGGACAGGGGCCGAGCTGTTCCCGACGCCGGACGCCCTGGCCGCCGCGCTGGTCGCGGCCGCGGGCGCGGGGGTGCCCGCCAAGGCCACCGCCGGGCTGCACCACGCGATCCGGCAGACCGACCCGGCGACCGGCCTCACCCATCACGGCTTCCTCAACCTGGTGCTGGCCGCGGACGCCGCGCGATCCGGATCGGCCGCGGAGACCGCCGCGATGCTGGCCGACGAGGACCGGGACCGGCTGCGCTCGACGGCCCGCACGCTGCACGACCCGGTGCCTGCCCGGTCGGTGCTGACCTGTTTCGGGTCGTGCGACACCGAGACCCCGATGCTCGAGGCGGTGCGGCTCGGCCTCGCGCCCACCCGATCAGACTGCGGGCCAGGTACTTTCGGACTGGGAGGGGCACCGGCATGAGCAACGGTGTTGTTTCGAGCGACCTGCAAGCAGTCGCAAGCGATGTTGTTTCGAGCGACCTGCAAGCAGTCGCAAGCGATGTTGTTTCGAGCGACCTGCAAGCAGTCGCAAGCGGTCTCCACCCCCTCCCCTACGGCGTGTTCTCCACCGGCGCCCTGCACCGACACATCGGCGTCGCGATCGGGGACCAGGTGCTCGACCTCACCTCCGTCGTCGACGAGGCCGCGCTGCGCTCGACCACCCTCAACGCCTTCCTCGCCCTCGGTCGCGCGCGCTGGGCGGAGGTGCGCGCCGAGATCACCGAACTCCTGTCGGACCCGGCGCACCGACAGCGGGTCGGGCCGTACCTGCACGCGCTGTCCGAGGTGCAGATGCACCTGCCGTTCGACGTCGCGGACTACGTGGACTTCTACGCGTCCGAGCAGCACGCCACCAACCTGGGCCGGATGTTCCGTCCCGGCCAGCCGCCGCTGCCGCCGAACTGGAAACACCTGCCGATCGGCTATCACGGCCGCGCCGGCACCGTCGTGCCGTCGGGCACCGCCGTCGTACGACCCACCGGACAACGCAAGGCCCCGGACGAGCAGGCGCCAACCGACGGTCCGACCCGCAGGCTCGACATCGAGGTCGAGCTCGGTTATGTGGTCGGCGTCCCGAGCGAACTCGGAACCTGCGTCCGCACAGCGGATTTCGCCGATCACGTCTTCGGCGTCGTCCTGCTCAACGATTGGTCCGCCCGCGACCTGCAGTCCTGGGAGTACGTGCCGCTCGGCCCCTTCCTCGGCAAGTCGTTCGCCACCTCCATCTCGCCGTGGGTGGTGCCCCTCGCCGCACTGGAGGCGGCTCGGCTGCCCGGCGCCGCTCAGGACCCGGAGCCGCTCGAGTACCTGCGGGACACCGAGAACTGGGGCCTGGACATCGAATTCGAGGTCGAATTGAACGGACAGGTGATCTCCCGGCCGCCCTACCGCGGGATGTACTGGTCGCCCGCGCAGATGTTGGCGCACCTGACCGCCAACGGCGCCCGCCTGCGCACCGGTGACCTGTTCGCCTCGGGGACCGTCTCCGGTCCGGCACGCGATCAGGTCGGTTCGCTGATCGAGCTGACCGACGCGGGTCGGGAACCGATCACCCTGGCCGACGGCAGCACCCGCGCCTTCCTCGAGGACGGCGACGCGGTGACCATCACGGCCACCGCGCCCTCCCCTGCAGGCGGTCGTTTCTCGCTCGGCGCCGTGACGGGCACCATCGCGCCCGCGGCCCCGAGGTGACGGTCGCCTCGCGTGTCGACACCTGACACCCGACCCCCGCAGCCGTTACGGTCGAGGCCATGGCCACCACAGCGGACCACCTGCGGACCACTCTCGACGGGCAGTGGCGGGAGGTGCGCGAGAAGGTCCGGGTCGACCTGACCCGCGAGGAGTTCGCCCCGCATTTCACCCCGGACCTCAAGGCCGCCCGGGCCAAGACGCTCGAGCAGATGCGGATTCTCGCCGAGTCCGGCTACGCGGCCAACGGCTTCGCCGCAGCCCACGGTGGCACCGGCGACGTGGGCGCCGCGGTGACCAGCATCGAGATGCTCGCTATGTCGGATCTGTCGCTCATGGTCAAGGCAGGCGTCCAATGGGGGCTGTTCGGCGGCGCCATCGAGAATCTCGGCACCGCACGCCATCACGCGGCCTACGTCAGGCCGCTGATCGATCTCGACCTGCTCGGCTGCTTCGCAATGACCGAGACCGGCCACGGCAGCGACGTCCAGGCGCTGGAGACCACTGCGACCTACGACCCGGCCACCCAGGAGTTCGTGATCGACTCCCCGACGCCGTCCTCCCGCAAGGACTACATCGGCGGCGCGGCCCAACACGCGCGGATGGCGGCGGTGTTCGCCCAGTTGATCACCGCGGCACCCGGCGAGGAGCCCGAGTCGAAGGGCGTGCACTGCTTCGTCGTCCCGATCCGCGGCGAGGACGGTGCCGACCTGCCGGGGGTCACCACCTCCGACTGCGGTCACAAGGGCGGCCTGCCCGGGGTCGACAACGGCCGGATCGTCTTCGACCGGGTGCGGGTGCCGCGGGAGAACCTGCTCAACAGGTACGCCGACGTCGCGGCGGACGGGACGTACTCCTCCCCGATCGAGAACCCGAACCGGCGCTTCTTCACCATGGTGGGCACGCTGATCCGCGGCCGGGTCACCGTCGGCGGCGCGGCGGGCGCCGCCGCCCGGGTGGCACTGAGCATCGCGACCCGATACGCGTTGCAGCGCAGGCAGTTCGACAAGCCACCGAGTCAATCCCCCCTCGCTTCGCTCGCCCCGGTGAACGACGAGGTCCTCATCATGGACTACCTCGTGCACCAGCGCCGGCTGCTGCCGCTGATCGCGAAGTCCTACGCCCTGCACTTCGCGCAGAACCAGCTGGTGACCAGGCTGCACGAGATCCAGACCGCGGACGAGGTGGACCCGCAGGAACAGCGCGAGCTGGAGGCCAGGGCGGCCGGACTCAAGGCCGCCAACACCTGGCACGCCACCCGCGCGATCCAGGAGTGCCGCGAGGCCTGCGGCGGCGCCGGGTACCTCACCGAGAACCGCCTCGTCGCGCTCAAGGCCGACACCGACGTGTTCACCACCTTCGAGGGCGACAACCACGTGCTCACCCAGCTCGTCGCGAAGGAACTACTCACCGCGTACGCCGAGGAGGTCCGCGGCATGAGTCCCGTCGAGTGGATGCGCTTCGCCGCCACCACCGTCTCCGATGTGGTCAAGAAGCGCACCGCCGCCCAGCAGATCATCCAGACCATCCTCGACACCCGGCAGGACAACGAGGAGGACGGCAGCCTGTTCAACCGGGGCACGCAGCTGACGATGTTCTCCGGCCGCGAGGAGTACCTGCTGTCCACGGCGGCACGGCGGCTGCAGGGCGCGCAGAAGCGCGAGGACGATCCCTTCGATGCCTTCAACTCCGTGCAGGACCACGTGATGCGGGCGGCCGAGGCGCACATCGACCGGGTGGTGCTCGAGGCGTTCGTCGCGGGCATCGACTCGTGCGAGGAAGGGGCGGCCGCCGACCTGCTCGGCGATCTGTGCGACCTGTACGCGCTCACGGTGATCGAGGAGGACAAGGCCTGGTTCATGGAGCACCGGCACCTGTCCGTCGAGCGCGCGAAGGCGGTGACCCGCGGGGTCAACGAGCGCTGCCGCACGCTGCGCCCGCACGCCCTGACCCTGATCGAGGGGTTCGCGGTGCCGGAATCCACGCTCGGCGCGGCGATGCTGGGCGGCTGATCGGGGGCCCGGCGACGGCATCTCGTCAGGGACACAACGTCGTCACCTCGCCGCCGATCGAGGCGGCCACGCAGCCGGGCTGCACGGCCCCGAGGTCGGCATCCTCGAAGGCGCGCTCGCCGAAGTTCGCCGTCACCTCGAGCGCTCCGTCGCCGAAGGTGGTGCGCTGCACCGTGCGGTCCTCGGTCAGCCACCGGAAGTCGGTCATCGGCTCGGTTCCCGCGGCCTCCTGGATGGTGGCGAAGAACCTCTGCATGGTCGCCATCCGCGGCCCCTCCTCGGCGATGGTCTGCGCATTCAGGGTGTAATTCAACGGGGTGTTGTAGAGCATCGCGAGCAGCGCGCGGGTGGTCTGCAGGGATGGCAGCTTGTTGAAGGACAGCTCCCAACGATCCGTGCTGACCACCGAATCGTGCAGCACGGTCTCGTACAGCGGCACACGGTACTTCGGGTCGAACATCCCGGCGCGCAGCTTCTCGGGCAGCTCGACCGGCTTGAAGAAGGTGGCCGGTCCGTTCTTCCCCCAGTACGCACCCCACGTCGCCTTGTCCCGTTCCAACTTCCAGAGGTCGTTCATGACCGGGGTGCTCGAGCCGTGACTGAAGGACACGACGCCGTTGGCCCACGACCCGACCGTCTCCGAGCCCAGCACCAGGTCCTCCCCGATCACGCCCATGCGATCGAGGCGGTTCTGCCGGTCCCCGAACTGGGTCATGGGGTGGTCGGGGCTGTGGTCGTCGAAGACTTCGCCCGTCGCATCGACGTCGAGGAAGTAGCTGTTCGCGCCGTTGTCCACCTTCGCGGTGACCCGGCTCGCCAGCAGATCCGGGCGCGCCGCCAGCGCCTGTGAGCTCAGGTAGCAGCCCCTGCCGCCGAATCCACCTTCCAGCTCGCCGTTCTCGTCGACGACGCAGTCCCCCGGCCACACCCCGTCGGGCCACCGGGAGGACGGATTGTCGACCTCGCCAGACGGGTCCTGCGCATTGCCGAAGGTGTCGTACGGACCGACGAGATAGCCTGCATCCGTTGCGGTCTCGACAGCCTCTCGGGTCATCGGCTGCTCGTCCGAGTCGTAGCCCAGCCACATTCTCGAGAGACCGAGGTCCTCGAGCTCGCGCATCGACTCCGGGGTGCGGCCGTCGCCCCACAAGTAGGCGTGGAAGGCACCGACGAGCTTTTCGGTGTCCGGGTTCGCGGCGATCTTCTGCTTCAGGGTGCGCAGGCCGCCCTGCTGCCGCAGCAGCGCGCGGTAGTCCTTGGCGGCGGCCACCGGCGATCCGTCGGTGAGCGACAGTGCCACGGTATAGGTTCCGGTGCCCTTGGCCTCACTGAACTCGTGCACGGAGGTGCCGCGCAGTCGGCCGTCGACCGAGCTGAACCCCAGCGTGGTTCCGATGTCGGTCGGCACCAGGTAGCTCGCACCGACGGCGCCCGCGCTGTACCCCCAGAACGGCATGGTCAGGTCCTGCAGCCGCTCGCCCTCCTCCCCGACCAGACCGCTGTCGGGGTCGTTCCAGAAGGCGTCGTCGACCGGGATGCTCAGCCCCTCACCCCGCGGCAGCTGCAGGTCCCGCGCACCGGCGCCCGTGACCGGCCACGCCAGCTCCTGATCGTCGCGGCCGGTCATGTCGACGACGAGCCGACCGTCGCGCGCGGTCGCCGTGACGTCGAGGCCGCGTTCGGGATACGACCAGTGTGCGCGGGTGGCATCGACCGAGATGTCGCCCGGTGCGCCCAGGTCCGTCGCCGCGGCGGCGGACAGCTCGACGGGGCCGCGGACGCTCAGGTCGTTCACGTCGACCCGCGCCTCGCCGCCGTCGATCGGCACGATCACCGTGTTCCCGTCCACGCGGACAGCCGAATCTGACTGCTCTGCAGAACATCCCGCTGCCGCGAGCGCCAGCGCCACGGCCGCAACCGTTGCCGTCGCGACGGCTCGAGTCGTTGTCAGTGCTCTCATGACCAGCGAACGTAGGCGCCGAACGTTAGAGGAAGATCAGAGCGGCAGACGGGTCACGGGGAGGGTGGCAATCGCACGGTGAAGAGCGCGCCGCCGTCGGGTGCGTTCGCCGCGGTGATGACCGCTCCGTGCGCGCGGGCGATCTGCTGCGCCATGGCGAGACCGAGCCCGGACCCCGCGGTGCCCCGCGAGCGCGCCGATCGGTAGAAGCGCTCGAAGACCAGACCCAGGTCCGCCTCGTCGATTCCGGAGCCGTGATCGCGCACCGTGAGGACGCCGTCCGCCAGGGTGATGTCGACCGCGCCACCGGCCCCGCTGAACTTGGCCGCGTTGTCGACCAGGTTCGAGACGAGCTTCGCCAGCCGTGCGCGGGTCCCGTGCACGGTGTGCGCGCCGACCGAGACCCGGAAGTCGATCTCCGGCCAGTGCGCGCGGGCGGCCTCGACGACCTCCGCCACGACGCCGTCGAAGGCAACGTCCTCGGTCGCGATGTCCGGTTCGGATCCCTGTGCGAGATCGACGATGTCGTCGATCAGTGTGCGCATGTCGGCGGTGCTGCGCGCCAGCGCCGCCCGCACCCTGGTCCGCTGCTCCTCGGTCAACCCGTCGCCTCGCGCCAGCAACTCGGCGTTCGCGATGATCCCCGTCAACGGTGTCCGCAGCTCGTGCGAGGCGTCGGAGACGAGCTGACGCTGGGCGCGGAGGGAGTCGTCGAGGGCGCGCAGCATGGTGTTCATCGATTCGCCGAGCCTCGCCAGCTCGTCGGACCCGTCCACGACGATCTCCCGGCTCGGGTCACGTTCCTTCGCGACCAACTGCGCCTCCCGGGAGAGCCGGGTGACCGGGCGCAGCGTGTAGCGCGCCACCGCGTAGCCGAGCGCGGCGCTGATCACGATGCCGGCGCCGCACAGCAGCGCGAGAAATCGGGCGATCCGGTCCAGCGCCCGGAATTGCTGATCGGCGCGGACAGCGACCAACAGGGCACCACCGTCCAGCAGCGGGGTCACGTACATCCGACCAGGAAGGCCCATGAGATCGATGTTCGTCAGGAAGGGATCCGACTCGCCTCTGATGACGGCGTCGACGCCCACCGGTTCCGGCAGCACGACAGGCTTCTCGTCCACGGTGTCGAGCACCTCGAAGCACGCGGGTGAGGCGAGGGTCGCGCATTCGGTCCCGTCACCCAGGTCCTTTCCCGCGTGCAGTTGCAGCTGCAGCGCGGTCGCCTCCCGGATCAGCCCGAGGTCCAGGCTCCGGTACACCTCACGGGAAGAGATCCAGTAGGCCCCAGCCGCACAGGCGAGCACCACCGCGGCAACGGCGACCGACGTGACGATCGCCATGCGCGTCCTGATGGGCAGGCGGCCCCGCGTCACGGCGGCGCCAGCCGATAGCCGAGTCCGCGGACGGTGTGGATGATGCGCGGCTCACCGCCCGACTCCAGCTTCGTGCGGAGGTAGCTGACGTAGACGGCGAGCGAATTGGACTGGGATCCGAAGTCGTGCCCCCAGACCCGATCGGTGATGACGTCCCGCGTCAGCGTCTGACCGGCGTTGGCCATCAGCAGCTCGAGCAGCGCGAACTCGGTCTGCGTGAAGTCGATGCTCCGGCCCGAACGGACGCCGCGACGGGTCTCCGGGTCGATCGTGAGGTCCCCGAATTCCACGGCAGGCTCGGGGGGCGCCGCTCGGCGCAGCAGCGCCCGCACCCGGGCCGCGAGTTCGTCGATGTCGAAGGGCTTCGGCAGGTAGTCGTCCGCGCCCGCGTCGAGCCCGGCGATCCTGTCGCCCACCTCGGAGCGGGCCGTCAGCACCAGGATCGGGATCCGATCACCCCGTTCGCGCAGCAACCGGCACACCGACAGACCGTCGATTCCCGGCATCGTCACGTCGAGCACCATCGCGCCAAAGGCGTCCTGCCCGAGTGCGGCCAGCGCGGCGCTGCCGTCGCCGACCGATCTCACCTCGTGTCCATCGAGTTCGAGCGCGGTCACGACGGCCTCGCGCACCGAGGGATCGTCGTCGACGACAAGGATCATCACCCCATCGTGCCCGACATCGGTCCGCCCCGGCCAGGACCGGAACCCGCCTACGTCAGAGGAAGTGGTGGTCGCGCCTGCTCACCCGCCGGGTGCGCAACCAGTACTGCCACGAGAATCCGGGCCACACAGAGTGATTGGTTCCGTTGGCGTCGACATACCAGCTCGAGCACCCGCCCGTGCTCCAGACCGCGGTGGCCAGCCGCGCGTGCAGGTCGTCGTGGAAGGCCGCCTGCGCGTCCGCTCTGACGTCGAGCGCACTCGCGCGCTCGCGATCGACCAGTTCCATCGCCCGCAGCGCGTACCGCACCTGCGACTCGATCATGA
The DNA here is from genome assembly GCF_001894865.1 of Rhodococcus maanshanensis NBRC 100610. Lineage (GTDB taxonomy): Bacteria > Actinomycetota > Actinomycetes > Mycobacteriales > Mycobacteriaceae > Rhodococcus_G > Rhodococcus_G maanshanensis. The sequence goes on from NZ_BCXA01000008.1 coordinate 62,913, forward strand.
ACACCACCGAGTTGTGCCCGAGGCCGGTGTTGGGCCCGGTGAGAAAGAACGCGTTGGGCAGGCCCGAGACCGAGATGCCGAGGTGGGTACGGATCCCGTCCCGCATCCACCGCTCCTGCAGGGTGACCCCGTCGCGGCCGGCGAGGGGAAGTCGGGCCAGCGAGCCGGCGACCCGGAAACCGGTCGCGTACACGATGACGTCCGCCGCACGCCTCGTCCCGTCCGTTGTGACGATGCCGTCCGGCGTGATCTCGGCGATCCCGTCCGCGATCAACTCCGTGCCCGGCCGGGCCAGCGCAGGGAAGTACTTGTCGGAGCGCAGAATTCGCTTGCAGCCGATCCGGTAGGCCGGGGTCAGCTTCGCCCGCAGGGTGGTGTCCTCGACCTGACGTCGCAGGTGCCGCTTCGCCCGCCACTCCATCGGCCGGGTCAGGACGTGGCGCCCGTTGAGACCGACGGCCAGGAGTTCGGCGTTCCAATAGGTCAGGCTCCGGACGAGGCCGCGGAGCAACGGCACCCGCCCGACCGTGCGCGCGACCGGCCCGGCCTCCCTGCGCGGCAAGACCCAGGGCGGCGTGCGCTGATACAGCTGGAGCGAGCCGGCAACGGCCGCGATCTCGGGCACCATCTGGATCGCGCTCGCGCCGGTGCCGATGACCGCGACCCGCTTGCCGGTGAGGTCGACGGTGTGGTCCCATCGCGCCGAATGAAACGCGGCGCCGCCGAAGGACGCGGCGCCCGGCGTCTTCGGCACCTTGGGCAGATGGAGGGCTCCGGTTCCGACCACCAGGAACTGCGCCACGAACTCCCGGCCGGTGGTGGTGAACAGGTGCCACCGCCCGTCGACCTCGTCCCAGTGACCGCGCTCGACCTCGACGCCGAATTCGATCTTGTCCCGGAGGCCGTATTTGACGGTCACCTTGCGCAGGTAGCGGAGGATCTCCGGCTGCGATGCCCGGAGGTCGCCCCATGCCTGCTGTTCGAACGAGTACGAGTACAGGGACGACGGCACGTCGCATTCGCAGCCGGGGTAGGTGTTCTCCCGCCAGGTGCCGCCGACATCCTCGGCCTTCTCCAGTACGACGAAGTCGTCGTGACCGGCGCGGGCCAGGCCTGCCGCCATGCCGAGCCCGGCGAAACCGGCCCCGATCACCACCACCCTGCTATGCCGGACGTCTCCACGACCTGTCCCTGCCTGCTTCACCGATCTCCCTGCCCTCACGCCAACTTGAACAGTGTTCAAGTTGGCGTGGGGTTCACGCAAATCGGCGAGCCCCCGCCGAGGCCGGGGAAGGATCCGGGCGTCAGCGGAATCTGCGCAACCGCAGACTGTTGCCCACCACGAACACCGAGGACAGCGCCATCGCCGCGCCCGCGATCATCGGGTTCAGCAGGCCGAGCGCCGCCAGCGGGATGGCCGCGACGTTGTACGCGAACGCCCAGAACAGGTTCGCCCTGATGGTGCCGAGGGTGGCCCTCGACAGCCGGATCGCCTGCGGCACCGAACGCAGGTCGCCGCGCACCAGGGTCAGGTCGCTCGCCTCGATCGCGGCGTCCGTCCCGGTCCCCATCGCGAGGCCGACGTCCGCGGTGGCGAGCGCCGCCGCGTCGTTCACCCCGTCGCCGACCATGGCGACGACGGCGCCCTCGCGCTGGAGCCGCGCCACGTGCGCGACCTTGTCCTCGGGCAAGACCTCCGCGATCACCCGGTCGATGCCGACGGTCCGCGCCACCGCGTGCCCGACCTCGGCGCGATCACCGGTCAACAGCACGGGGGTCATGCCGAGCGCCACGATCTGCGCGACCGCCTCGGCGCTGGTGGGCTTGACGGCGTCGGTGACCGTGATGGCGCCGCGGATCGCGCCGTCCCAGGCCACCGCGACGGCGGTATGCCCGGCCGCGAACACGGACCGCAACTCCACCGGGATCGGGCCGTCCGGCCGCCCGACGCTGACCCGGACCCCGTCGACCAGTCCGACGACGCCGAGGCCGGGTCGGTTCTCGAACTCCGCCACCGGATACCGGGAGCCGCCCGCGGCCGCGATGGCCCTTGCCACCGGATGCTCCGACGCGCCCTCGACGGCGGCCGCCAGCGCCAGCACGCGATCGGGGCTCTCGCCGCGCGCCACGACCACCTCGTCGAGCGTCATCCGCCCCGTGGTGACGGTGCCTGTCTTGTCCAGTACGACGGTGTCGATCCGCTTGGCCTGCTCGAGCACCTCGGGCCCCCGGATCAGGATGCCGAGCTGGGCACCGCGACCGGTGCCGACCAGGAGCGCCGTCGGCGTGGCCAATCCGAGCGCGCACGGGCAGGCCACGATGAGCACCGCGACCGCGGCGGTGAAGGCCTCCGTCGCGGCGTGCCCGGTGACCAGCCAGCCCGTCAGCGTCGCCGCCGCGATGACCAGCACCACGGGGACGAACACCGCCGACACCCGGTCCGCGAGCCGCGCCACCGCGGCCTTGCCGTTCTGCGCCTCGGTGACGAGCGCGGCGATGTGGGCCAGCTGGGTATCGGCGCCGACCTTTTCGGCCCGCACCACGAGTCGCCCGTTAGTGTTCACGGTGCCGCCGACGACGGCGTCACCGTCGGACACCTCGATCGGCACCGACTCACCGGTGACCATCGACGCGTCCACGGCCGCCGCGCCGTCGAGCACCCGTCCGTCGGTGGCGATCTTCTCCCCCGGCCGCACCACGAATCGCTCACCGACCCGCAACTCGCCCACCGGGATCCGCCGCTCGGCGTCGGCCCGCAGCACCGCCACGTCCTTGGCACCGACCTCGATCAGCGCCCGCAGCGCCGCGCCCGCGCGGCGTTTGGCCCGCGACTCCGCGTACCGGCCCGCGAGCAGGAAGACGGTGACCGCGGCGGAGACCTCGAGATAGATCTGTCCCGACGGGTCGTGCGCACCCAACCGCAGCGTGAACTCGTGGGTCATCCCGATGTGCCCCGCGGTGCCGAACACCAACGCCCACACCGACCATCCGTACGCCGCGAGCGTGCCGAGCGAGACGAGAGTGTCCATCGTCGAGCTGCCGTGCCTGGCATTCGTCAGCGCCGCCCGGTGGAACGGGTAGCCGCCCCAGAACACCACCAGGGTGGTCAACGCCAGCGCGACCCACTGCCAGTAGTCGAACTGCAGCGCCGGGATCATCGACAGCGCGACGACCGGGGCGGCGGCGATGGCCGAGATCGCCAGGCGCCTGCCGAGGTGATCCGGCGCCGGTTCCGCGGGCCCGGCAGCGGCGGGGCCCGCCGCCCTCGACACGGCCGCGGAGTAACCAGCCGCCTCGACCGCGGACACCAGGTCGACGGGCTGCACGCCCGCCGGATAGCGCACGTGGGCCCGCTCGGTGGCGAAATTGACGGTGGCGCGGACGCCCTCGATCTTCGCCAGCTTGCGCTCGATCCGGTTCGCGCAGGAGGCACACGTCATCCCGCCGAGATCGAGGTCGAGCTCCCGGTCGTCGACGTCGACGGCGTCCAGCGCATCAGGGCCGGCGATCATGGCGCCAGCTCGTAGCCCGCCTCTTCGACCGCCTCCGCGACGGCCTTCGGGTCGAGCTCGCCCTCACTGGTCACACGGACCGCCCCGGTGGCCAGGTCGACCTGCACGTCGGTGACACCGGCGATGGCCCCGACCTCCTCGGTGACCGAGGCGACGCAATGCCCGCAGGTCATACCCGTGACCGTGTACGTGGTCTGCATCCGCGCGCTCCCTAGGACCGGACGAGGCGGGCGATCGCGTCCGAGGCCTCTTTGACCTTGGCGTCGGCCTCGGGGCCGCCCTTCTTGGCCGCCTCGACCACGCAGTGCGCGAGGTGCTCGTCCATCAGCTTCAGTGAAACCGACTGCAGCGCCTTGGTCGCCGCCGACACCTGGGTCAGGATGTCGATGCAGTACCGGTCGTCGTCGACCATGCGGGAGATGCCCGCGACCTGTCCCTCGATGCGACGAAGGCGCTTGAGGAGGTCATCCTTCTGCGGGGAGTATCCGTTCATGCCCTTACCATACCCCCCGTGGGTACTGGCCGCCAGGTAGGACCGCTGTTCGCCCGGTCACTGCGGACCGCCACGATCCCGCCTCCTGACCACGTCGATCACCAACAACCCGGCCACGATCACCAGCGCGGTCGCCGCCCCGATCCAGGTGCCGGAGTAGTGCGTGCCGGTGAACGCAGGGGCGCTGTCCATCGCGGGCGCGAAGTCCGAGGTCTGCACTCCCCGGTTCCAGCACCAGACCGCCGTCGCGATCGCGAGCACCGCCAGGCCGAGCTCCACGATCCGCGTCATCCGTTCGCTCATCGCTCACCGTCCTCCGCCTCGTCCGCCTCGTCCGCGACGAGCCGCTCCAATTCGGACCGCAGCCCGTCGCCGTCCCGCGCCCATGCCCGCACCACCGAGCCGTCCCGCAGCCGCAACCCGATCCCCGTACGGCGCCGCGGCACCCCGGACAGCTCGCCGAGCGACGGGGCGCTCTCCCACGGCTCCAGATCCTCCGCGAACGGATCCGCCTCCGGCAGGACCTCGGCGATGTCGGTCACCTCCAGCGCCTCGGCGCCGTTGCGCAGCACCGCCGGGGTGAGCAGGACGCTCGCATGCCTGCGCGCGGCCACCACCTGAAGGGCGACCAGGCCCGCCAGCAGCGCGGCGAACAGCGCCAACCCGAGCCAGTGCACACCCGAACCGATGATCGCCTCCACCACGAGCACGACCAGGCACAGCGCCGGGCCGAGCGCGACCAGCGACCACCGTCCGCCCGGTTCCTCGAACAGCACCCGCTCGGCGACGTCGGCCGATCCGGCGTCGCCGTGCGGCCGATCCTCACTCACCGGCAAACCACTCCGTCGAGGACCTCAGGTAGACGAGCGCGCTCGCCACCAGCGCGAGCACCGAGACAAGCAGCGTTGGCACCTGACCAAGGCCGGTCGCGATCAGCCCGAGCTGCAGCAGGGCGAACACCGCCGAAAGCGCGACGATCGCCCGCCGGAAGCGCGGATCCCCCGCCCTGGTCGGCCCCGCCATCAGCCCGACGCCGAGCCCGGTGAGCAGCGAGACGGCGCCGGAGCCACGCAGCAGCACGATGAACTCGTCCACGCTGTCGGGGTTCGAGCCGCGCGTCACCAGTTCCTCCCGTATCGCGGTGCCGGGCGAGGTCAGCGCGAGCAGCCCGAAGAGCACAAGCAGCGCGGCGCAGACCAGCCACAGCCAGTACGCGATGTCGACGGGGCGAGGACGGGCCTGCGCGTCACCCACGACGGCTACTGCGCCTTCGGCCCGGGCACGAAGTACCGGTTCGACTCGCTCCGGTGCATCAGGATCACCGCGCCGACGGACAACACCGCCTGCAGGATGCCCGCGCCGCCCGCGACCATCCCGGCCACGCCGCCACCGGCGCCGAGCCCGAACAGCGCCGGGATCGCGAAGAAGACCATCGTCACGCCGATCATGGTCACCAGCATGCGGGCCCAGTTCCTGCCGCTGCGCATCTTGAACACGAACAGCAGGTACAGGCCGGTCAGCGCGAGCCCGAGCAGCGCGGTGACGCCGAGCCCGACCAACAGCAGCCCCTCGGCCGCCGAGGTGCTGATCTCGACCGACGGGTCCTGGGCGTGCACATCCTTGATCAGCTGATCGGCGAAGGTCTTCCGATCCGCGGCCACCATCGCGAGGGTGGCGAACAGGTTCACCACACCGAGCGCGGCGACCCCGCACAACAACTGGAAGGCGGTACCCACGTCGACGGGCGGCACGCGTCGCGCGTCCTGCGCGACGGGGCCGGTCGGGGGCGCTGGCGGCCAGGGGGCGGTCATGGCACCACCGTAACCATCACAACCGGGCTGCGAACTCGGCGGCCCAGTAGGTCAGCACGATGTCCGCACCCGCGCGACGGATACTGAGCAGTGACTCGAGCACGGCGGCGTCGCGGTCGATCCAGCCGTTCTGCGCGGCCGCGGTGATCATCGAGTACTCCCCCGAGATCTGGTATGCCGCAACGGGAACCGTTGACATGTCGGCGACCTCCCGCAGCACGTCGAGGTACGACATCGCCGGCTTCACCATCACCATGTCCGCGCCCTCGTCCAGGTCCAGGTCGACCTCGCGCAGCGACTCGCGACGGTTGGCGGCGTCCTGCTGGTAGGTGCGCCGATCCCCGGACAGCGACGACCCGACGGCCTCGCGGAAGGGGCCGTAGAAGGCGGAGGCGTACTTGGCGGAGTAGGCCAGGATGCCCGTGTCCTGACGGCCCGCGTCGTCGAGGCCCTCGCGGATCGCGGCGATCTGTCCGTCCATCATCCCGCTCGGCCCGAGCAGGTGCGCCCCCGACTCGGCCTGCGCGACCGCCATGTCGACGTAGCGGGTCAGCGTCGCATCGTTGTCTACCCGGCCGTCCGCAGCGAGCACCCCGCAATGGCCGTGATCGGTGAACTCGTCGAGGCAGGTGTCCGCCATGATCACGGTGGAGTCGCCGAGCTCGTCGCGGAGCACGCGCAGGGCCCGGTTCAGGATGCCGTCGGGATCGGTCGCACCTGAACCGTTGGCGTCCTTGTCCTCGGTCCTGGGGACGCCGAAGAGCATCAGCCCGCCGACGCCCGCCGCGACCGCCTCGGTGGCGGCACGTGTCAGGGAATCGAGGGTGTGCTGGAACACGCCGGGCATCGAGCTGATCTCGCGCGGCTCGTCGATGCCGTCCGCGACGAACATCGGCAGCACCAGATGCCGTGGCTCCAGCGAGGTCTCGGCGACCAGTCGACGCAGCGCCGGGGTGGCGCGCAGGCGCCGGGGACGTTCGGCGGGAAAGATGGATGCCCTCCTTCGTCGGGCCTGTGAGCGGTTGGCGAGTGCATGGACTCGTCAACCGCTCACGGGCGCGTCAGCGCCTGCGGGACTTCTTACGCGGGGGCGGCAGCGCTCCCTCGGCGCGCAGCCGGGCGGCGTGCTCGGCGAGCGCCTCCACCAGCGGGCCGACCTGAGCGGTCTCGGGCTGCACGTCGACCCGGAGGCCGAACTCGATCGCGGTCTCCGCGGTCTTCGGCCCGATGCACGCAACCAGCGTGCGGGCGTGCGGCTTGCCGGCGATGCCCACCAGGTTGCGCACGGTCGAGGACGAGGTGAAGCAGACCGCGTCGAACCCACCGGTCTTGATCATCTCGCGGGTCTCGGCCGGCGGCGGCGCCGCCCGGACGGTGCGGTAAGCGGTGACGTCGTCGATCTCCCAGCCGCGCTGGCGCAGGCCCTCGGCCAAGGTCTCGGTGGCGATGTCGGCTCGGGGCAGCAGCACCCGGTTGACCGGGTCGAACACGTCGTCGTACGGCGCGAACTCGGCCAGCAGGCCCTCGCTGGACTGCTCACCGGACGGCACCAGCTCGGGGTTGATGCCGAACGAGCGGACCTTGTCCGCGGTGGCCTCACCGACGCAGGCGATCTTCACGCCGGAGAACGCGCGCGCGTCGAGCCCGAACTCCTCGAACTTCTCCCAGACCGCGCGGACCGCGTTGGTGGAGGTGAAGACCACCCACTGGTAGCGACCGTCGACCAGGCCCTTGACCGAACGCTCCATCTGCGCAGGGCTGCGCGGCGGCTCGACCGCGATGGTGGGCACCTCGATGGGGATGGCGCCGTGCGTGACGAGGCGATCACTCATCTCGCTGGCCTGCTCCTTGGTGCGCGGCACCAGGACGGTCCAGCCGTACAGGGCGCGCGACTCCCACCAGGACATCTTGCTGCGCTGGCTGACCACCTTGCCGACGGTCACGATCAGCGAACCGACCAGCTCCGAGCCCGCCTCGTTGAGCGTCGCGAGGGTGGCCTCGACGGTGCGCTGCTGGCAGGTGGTGCCGCGGACGGTGATCGCGGCTGGCGTCTGCGGGGCAAGGCCGTTCTCGACCAGCTCGCTCGCGGTCTCCGCGAGGTGGCCGGCGGTGGCGTGCAGCACCAGCGGGCCCGGCGCCGCGGCCAGCGCGGCCCAGTCGACCTCGCCGCGCACGTCGACCTCGGTGTGACCGGAGCCGAGCGGCATGCCCGCGTAGCTCGGGACCGCGGATCCGGCGGGCAGTCCGGGCAGGATCTCGAACTGCACCTGGGTCCGCGCCACCGCGGTGACCTCGGCGATGACCGAATCGGTTGTGAGCGGGTCGCCGGAGACCAGGCGGACCACGTCGTGCCCGTTCTTGGCCTCGGCCACCAGGGTCTTGGCGACCTCGGCCGGCTCGCCGAGCGCGGGGCGCACCTCGAACGGCGGGTTCTCGGGGTCGATCTCCTCGCCCTTGCCCAGCAGGCCGGTGCCGACCAGCGCGGTCACGCCCTTGTCGACGTCGGGGTCCGTGAACGCCAGGGTGGCGGCGGCGAGGACGTCCCTCGCCCGGACGGTGAGCAGCGCCGGGTCGCCCGGGCCGGAGCCCACGAACAGGATCCGTCCGGGGGTGTTCTTGCGGACTCGGCTCATCGGTTGTTCTCCAGTGCGTTCATGTGTCGAGCAATGTCAGGGACGTGGGAAATGGCGCGCGGTTTCGAGGAGCGCGCCGAAGGCAATGGCTCACTCATCGGTTGGGCCGCCCTCCATCTCGCGTTCGGTCGCCGCGCCCATCAGGGCGCGGGCGCCCAGGTCCAGCAGTTCGCGGGCCACCTCGCGGCCGAGCTCCTCGGCGCGGTCCGGCGGTCCGACCGCCCCGGCCCTGATCGAATCGGAGCCGTCGAGCGCGGCGGCACAGCCCCGCACCGACAGCTCGTCGAACACCCGGCCGTCGTCGTCGATGGACTCCACGATCTCCGCGATCGCGCCGACCGGGGCCGTGCAGCCGGCCTCGAGCTCGGCCAGCAGCGCGCGCTCCGCCGTGACGGCGGCGCGGGCGCCCGCGTCGTCCAGCTCGGTGAGGATGGCGATCAGCGCGGTGTCACCCGCGCGGCATTCGACGGCCAACGCGCCCTGCGCGGGGGCGGGCAGCATCTGCACCGGCTCCAGCGACTCGGTGATCACGTCGAGCCTGCCGATCCGCGAGAGCCCCGCCCGCGCGACCACGACCGCGTCGAGCTCGCCGTCGGCGACCTTGCCGATCCTGGTGTCGAGGTTGCCGCGCAACGGCTGGATGTCCAGGCCGAGCCCGAGGGCGCGCAGCTGGGCGATGCGCCGCGGCGCGGAGGTCCCGATCCGGGAGCCGGCAGGCAGCTCACCGAGCACCATCCCGTCGCGCGCCACCAGCGCGTCGCGCGGATCCTCGCGGCCGGGCACGGCTGCGATGACGACGCGCTCGTCGGGCGCGGTTGGCAGGTCCTTGAACGAGTGCACGGCGATGTCGACGTGTCCGGCGGCGAGCTCCTCGCGCAGCGCGGCGGTGAACACGCCGACGCCGATCTTCTCGACCGGGCCGGAGAACTGGTCGCCCGCGGTCTTGACGATCACCAGCTCGGCGGGGTGGCCTGCGGCGATCAGCGCGTCCCGGACGGTGCCGGCCTGAGTGGTGGCCAGCAGGCTGCCCCTCGTGCCGATGCGCAGGGTGGCCGCGGGGGCCTGCTCCGCGGTGGTGTCCCTGGTGGATGCGGCGGTTGCACTCATGACTGCATCCCCTTCCATACGTCCATCGCCTCGGCCTGGTGGCCTGCTGTGAAGTCGTCCACGAGCTCGACCGTGCGGGTCTCCATCGGCGTCGCGACGGCCTCGGCGGACCCGGGCGTCAGCTCGAACAGCTCACGCAGCGCGGCCGCGTAGGAGTCGCCTCCCGGGGCGCTGGCCAGCTGCTTGACCCGCACGGTCGGCGCGTGCAGCAGCTTGTCGACGACGCGGCGCACGGTGCGCGCGACCTCGTCGCGTTGCGGATCCTCGAGCCCGGGCAGACGGGAGTCGAGCCTCAGCAGCTCGGCCTCCACCACATCGGCGGCGCGCTGGCGAAGGGCGGTCACGGTCGGGGTGACCTCGGCCAGACGCTGTCCGGCCAGGTAGGTGGCCAGCTCACCGGCGACGATCTCGCGGGCGGCGTCGGCATCGGCTGCGGCAGCACCGGCGGCCGGATCGCGCTGCAGGGCCGCCATGTCGAGCAGGCTGACGCCGGGCAACCCGGCCACCGCGGGCTCGACGTCGCGGGGCAGTCCCAGGTCACAGATCACCAGCGGCCGCTGCGCGGAGTCCCGCTTCGCCAGCGCGAGATGCGCATCGGCGAGGGTCACCACGGAACCGACCGCGCCGGTACAGGTGACCATCACGTCCGCCTCGGCGAGCGCCGTGGAGAGGTCGCCCAGCTCGACGGTGTCGGCGGCGACGCCGGCCGCCCGCGCGGTCTCGGCCAGGCGCTCGGCCCGCTCCCTTGTGCGGTTGGCGACGATGATGCGACCGATCCCGGCCCTGGTCAGGTGCGCGACGGACAGCCCGCCCATCGAGCCGGCGCCCAGCACCATCGCGGTGCGCCCGGCGAGCCCATCGCCGAGCAGGGTCGAGGCCTTGTCCAGCGCGACCGAGACGACGGACGCGCCCGCCCGGTCGATGCCGGTCTCGGAGTGCACCCGCTTGCCGACCCGCAGCGCCTGCTGGGCCAGCTCGTGCAGTACCCGGCCCGCGGCCTGCTGGTTGTCGGAGGTGGCGTACGCGGTCCGGATCTGGCCGAGGATCTGCTGCTCACCGACCACCATCGAGTCGAGGCCGCTGGCGACCGCGAACAGGTGCTCGGCGGCAGCCTCGCTGTAGCGCACGTAAGCGTGCTTGGTGAGGTCCGCGAGGTCGAGGCCGGAATGCTTGGTGAGCAGCTCCCCCACGTCGGCGAGCGCGCCGTGGAAGGCGTCGACCACCGCGTAGATCTCCACGCGGTTGCAGGTGGAGACGATCATGACCTCGGAGATGTGATCGGAGGCCACCATCTTGTCGATCAGCTTCGGCCGATCCGTGTCGCCGACGGCGACCCGCTCGAGGATGGAGACGGGAGCGCTGCGATGCGAGATCCCGACCAGGAGAACACTCACGGTGCCATCACCGATCCATTCGTTGTCGAACCCGAGCCTGACGAAGCCGAGCGTGCCGTGCGGAGCCCCACCGCCGCCGATGCCGCGGCCGGCTCGGTTTCGGCGTTGCGGGCGCTGTGGAAGGACAGCACCTGCATCTCCACGGCGAGATCCACTCGGCGGATCTCGACGTGTTTCGGGACATCGAGCGGCGAGGCCGCAAAGCTCAGGATGCAGCGCACACCGGCATTCACCAGCAGGTCGCACACCTCCTGGGCAGATTCGTCCGGGGTCGCGATGACCCCGATGGTGGCGTCCAGCTCGCGGCACGCGGCCTCGAGCTCGGCGACGTCGCGAACGGTCAGCGCGTCGACGGTACTGCCGATCCGGTCGGGATTGCGGTCGAACAGGCCGACCATCGTGAATCCGCGACGGCCGAAGCCGCCGTACCGGGCCAGGGCCTGCCCCAGGCTGCCGACGCCGACCAGCACCACCTGGTGGCCGCGGTCCAGCCCGAGTGCGGCCTCGATCCGGGCGCGCAGCTTGGTGACGTCGTATCCGACGCCGCGAACCCCGTTGGGGCCGAGGAACGAGAGGTCCTTGCGCAGCTTCGCTGAGCCGACACCGGCCGCGGTCGCGAGTTCCTCGCTGGAGACGATGAGGGTGCCGTCGTCGGCCATCACGCCGAGCACCCGCAGATAGGTGGCGAGCCGGGTGACGGTGGCCTGCGGCAGGTCCCGCACCGTCGTGTCCGCGCGGGCGACCTCGGCACCAGGACGAGACGTGTTCTCAGCCCCTGCGACGCCACGGGCAGAGAACCCATGCGGCTGGTGCTGTTCGGTCACGTTGGTGGCTCCTCGTCCGGCCATGCACATGGCCGGTTCTCACGCTGATCCGGGGGGACTGTTCACACCACGGTAACTGCTTGTGAACCCATGCACAAAGTCGCCGGATTCCGAATTCACCCGCTGCGACCTGCGCGGTGTCCGGTTACGGAGGGGTCAGGTCGGCCTCAGATTGTCAAATCCGATCGCAACCGAGGCTCGTCGACCTCCCAGTAACTGTGCTCACGGCCGTCGAGCAGCACAACGGGCAGCCGGTCGCCGTACTCGGCGCGCAGCTCGGGATCGGTCGCCGCGGCCACGTCGACGTCGACCGATTCGAGTTCGAGGCCGAATTCCTCACACAGTCGCAGCAGCTGTGTGCGCGCTACGTCACAGGAGCCGCAGCCGGCCCGGGTCAACAGGGTGATGGTGTGCGCGGGGTCGGTCATGCGTCCACTGTGCCACCGTCACCTGCGCCTTCCGCGGGCCACCCGCGGAGACACAAGTCACAGCGGCCACGCGGGCGGCGATCCACCCGGTGCGCCCCCGATGCTGGAGATAGGGTGGGCCGCAGTTGGACGAACACAGGAGGTATGAGTGCCTGGTCGATCTGGTCCGACCGGCTCGGGAATGGGCGCCGGATGGCTCGACGCCAAGCGTCCCCGCCGACGCGGCAGGAACCCCTTGGGGCCCAGCGACGCCCAGCTGCGGGCCAGCCTCGCGGGTGAGGCCAGCGCGGACGCCGCCATCGCGCTACACGAGGCGGCGACGAGCGAGGCCGAGGCAGGCGGCGAACTCGGCGCCCGCGAGACCGAGGGCGGTGTGCCGCTCGACCTGACCGCGGCCGCGTTCTTCGACGTGGACAACACCATGGTCCAGGGCGCCTCGATCATCCACTTCGCCCGTGGTCTCGCCGCCCGCAAGTACATCTCGCTCGCCGACATGGCCAGGTTCGGCTGGCAGCAGCTCAAGTTCCGGGTGACCGGCAAGGAGAACAGCGACGACGTCGCCAGCGGCAAGGAACGCGCGCTGGCGTTCATCGCGGGCCGCGAGACCGCGGAGTTCTCCCGCCTCGGCGAGGAGATCTACGACGAGCTGATCGCCGACAAGATCTGGCCAGGGACCAGGGCGCTGGCGCAGATGCACCTCGACGCGGGCCAGCAGGTGTGGCTGGTGACCGCGACCCCGGTGGAACTGGCCCAGGTCATCGCCAAGCGGCTCGGGCTGACCGGCGCGCTGGGAACCGTCGTCGAGAGCGAGGAAGGCAAGTTCACCGGCAGGCTGGTCGGCGACATCCTGCACGGCGCGGGCAAGGCGCACGCCGTCCGCACGCTGGCCGTGCGCGAGGGCCTGAACCTCAAGCGCTGCACGGCGTACTCCGACAGCCACAACGACGTGCCGATGCTCTCGCTCGTCGGCACCGCGGTCGCGATCAACCCGGACGCCGACCTGAAGGAACTCGCCCGCAACCGCGGCTGGGAGATCCGGGACTACCGCACCGGGCGCAAGGCGGCGAAGATCGGGGTGCCGACCGCGCTGGCGCTCGGCGCGGTCGGTGGCGCGCTGGCCGCCGTGATCAGCCGCCGCAAGCACTGACGCAACTGTGCGCGATTCGTACCCCGGTCGGGGTACGAATCGCGCACGGGCGGCGCAGCCGCTACTCCCGGGACAGCATGGCGGCGGCCGCGCGTTCGAGGTCGACGTACGTCTCGCCGCTGACGTCCACCACCACCCGGTTCAGCGTGCCGCCTGCGAAGGCCCACGGGGCCGCACCCGGGTAGTCGTCGGTGACCGGCTCGCCGTCGTCGCGACCGATGGTGAGCCCGGTGCCGCCCAGCCCGAACACGCCCGGCTGGGTCCGGATCCGCCCCTCCCCGACCTTCCGGTCGCCGTGGTAGAGGCTCAACAGGCCGCGCGCGGTGCCGGGCGGGTCCTCGCCGTCCTTGTCGAACGAGGCGCCGAGGATGACCCGGTCGCCGATCGGCAGCTCCTCGGTTGCGCTGATCATCTGCTGCTCGCTGCCGAGGAAGTTGTAGACGTAGTGAAGCCGGTTGTCCCGCACGTACAGCGCGTGCCCGCCGAAGCGACCGCCCTGCGCGAACAACACGCCCGACGCGCCGCGCTCGGGCAGGGCCACCAGCGCCCCCAGCGAGTACGAGCGGTTGCGCACGGCCACCGCCACCGACTCGGGCACCGCGGCGCCGCCGGGCCGGTACACATAGCGGGTGCGCAGCGGGGCAGGCCGCGGTCGCGGCGTCATGAGGATCTCGACCGGGTACCGGTCGTCGAGCGGGAGCGCCCTGTTCGCGCCCGCCTCGTGGAACCACAGTCCGATCAGTTCCGCGAGCCTGCCCGGGTCGGTGTCGGCGAGGTCGTGCAGCTCGGTGCGGTCGACGTCGGTGTGGTAGAGCTCCCAGGTGTCGTCCTCGAAATGACCCCAACCGCTGATCGCGGGATGGGTGGTGACGGCCTTCCAGCCGTCGTGCCAGATGCCGCGGGTGCCGAGCATCGAATAGAACTGGGTGTGCCGAGCGCTGGGGATCCCGGCGGTGTCGAAGCTGTAGCGCATGCTCACGCCCTGGATCGGGTGCTGGGTGTAGCCCTTGACCGTCTCCGGCATCTCGATGCCGAGGCAGTCGAGCACCGTTGGCATCACGTCGATGGCGTGGTGGTACTGGTCCCGGATCTCACCGCGGGCGGCGATCCCGGCCGGCCACGAGATGACGCACGGATCGCAGGTACCGCCGTTGAACGAGTACCGCTTCCACATCTTGAACGGGGCGTCGAGTGCCATCGCCCAGCCGTTCGGGTAGTGGTTGTAGGTCCGGAAGCCGCCCAGTTCGTCGAGCATGGCCATGTTCTCGGCCAGGTCGTCGGGCACGCCGTTGAAGAATTTGTTCTCGTTGACCGAGCCGTTCGGGCCGCCCTCGCCGCTGGCACCGTTGTCGGAGACCAGCACGACGATGGTGTTCTCGAGCTGCCCGATGTCCTCGAGGTAGTCCAGCAGGCGCCCGATCTGGTCGTCGCAGTGCGAGACGAACCCGGCGTACACCTCGGCCATCCTCGTGAACAGCCGCCTCTCGTCGTCGGAGAGCGTGTCCCATGGCCGGGTGTGATCGAGCATCGGGAACGGCTGGCCGTCGGGCCCGCGGCGGGACTCGGGGGTGCCGATCGGGTTGAGCGGTGGCAGCTCGGTCTCGGCCGGGACCAGGCCCATCTCCTTCTGCCGGGTCAGGATCTCCTCACGCATCGCCTCGTAGCCACCGTCGAACCGGCCGCGGTAGCGGTCCGCCCACTCGCGCGGCACGTGGTGTGGGGCGTGCGCGCAGCCCGGCGCGTAATAGAGGAACACCGGCCGGTCCGGCGCGATCGCCTTCACGTCGTCGATGAACTCGATGGCTCGGTCGGTGATGTCGACGCCGAGGTGGTAGCCCTCCTCCGGCCGGGCGGGCGGCTCGACCGGGTGGTTGTCGTGGACCAGGTCGGGGTGCCACTGGTTGGTCTCACCGCCGAGGAAGCCGTAGAACCGCTCGAAGCCCCTGCCGATCGGCCAGCTCGCCTTGCTGGAGGCCAGGTTCATCTCGTCGGCCGCGCACAGGTGCCACTTGCCGACCATCGCGGTGCTGTAGCCCCGTTCGACGAGCACCTCGGCGAGGGTGGCGCATTCCCCGGGGACGTGGGCGTTGGCGCCGGGGAACCCGATCGACGCCTCGCTGATGCAGCCCATGCCGTTGACGGTGTGGTTACGGCCGGTGAGCAGGCAGGACCGGGTCGGCGAGCACAGCGCGGTGGTGTGCCACTGGCTGTAGCGCAGCCCGCCTGCCGCGATCCTGTCGATGTTCGGCGTCTCGATCGGGCCGCCGTAGCAGCTCAGGGCCCCGAAACCCAGGTCGTCGAGCACGATGTACAGCACGTTCGGTGCGCCCTGCGGCGCCCTCGGCTGCTCGTACGGGCCCCAGTCGGGAACCGAGTCGCGAATGTCGAGGTTGGTGATACCGCGGAATGACCTGGCCATGGCGTGGCTCCCTGTCGAGGCCCCCTGTCCCACCAAAGCACAACGGCCGGGCGATCACCAGGTCCGCGCGGGGATCGCGGAAAGCGACGCGGGTTCACCTGCCGGGCAACCGATCCCGGGACGATTCCCGCCGATTCAGCCCAGGAACACGTTGCGCCGCTTGGCGAGCAGCCGGTACAGGGTCTGCTGAATGGTCTCCCGGACGTGGTCGGTCAGCTCGAAGGTCACCATCGGGTCCTCCGCGCACACCGAGTCGTAGGAGTCGGTCGGGATCGGCTCGCCGAACTCGATGTACCACTTCGACGGCAACGGGATCAGCCCGAGCGGACCCAGGTGCGGGAAGAACGGCGTCACCGGGAAGTAAGGCATCCCCAGCAGCCGCGCCAGCGACTTGAGGTCGCCGATCTTCGGGTAGATCTCCTCCGAGCCGACGATCGAGCACGGCACGATCGGGGCGCCGGTGCGCAACGCGGCGCTGACGAACCCGCCCCTGCCGAAGCGCTGCAGCTTGTACCGCTCGCTGAACGGTTTGCCGATCCCCTTGAATCCCTCGGGGAAGACCGCCGCCACCTCGCCGGTCCGCAGCAGCCGCTCGGCGTCCGGGTTGCACGCCAGGGTGTGTCCGGCCTTGCGGGCGATGTTGCCGACGACCGGCATCTCGAAGGCGAGATCGGCCGCGAGCATCCGCAGCGGGCGATGGGCCGGATGGTGGTCGAACATCGCCACCGAGGTCATCAGCCCGTCGATGGGGACCACGCCCGCGTGGTTGGCGACTACCAGCGCACCACCCTCGGAGGGCACGTTCTCGATTCCGCGGACCTCGACGCGGAACCAGCTCTCGAACAGCGGCCGGAGGATCGGGAGCCAGACGTTCTCGGTGAAATGCGGGTCGAAGCCGAATTCATCGACCTGGTAGTCGCCGGTGAGCCTGCGGCGGAGGAACTCCGCGATCGCGACCACCGGGTCGGCGACCAGGTCCCTGGCCGACTCGAGCACCACACCGGGCAGCGACGGCGACGCCTGCTGCGGCACGCCGAACAGCGGGCGCGGCTCGGGCAGGGGCTCGCCTCCCTGCTGCCCGGCAGGCGCGGGCCGGGCACGCCGCCCGGCCGCGTCGTGCAACGGGATCACCTTGGCCACATCGCTCATCGCTGCTCTCCCCCGACTCCGACCAACTGCTGTACCCGTGATTCGACCGACCGCAGCCAGTCCTCGCTGATCATCGGGCTGATCCCGGCCCCGTTGATCAGATCGTCCAGTCCCTGCATCGTCGTCCACCGCGGCTCGAAGCCCAGTTCCGCCCGCATCCGGCCGGTGTCGAATCCACACCCGAAGTGGAAGTAGTCGAGCTGCTCCTTGGTGAAGTCCCGCATCGAGGGCCCCATCAGCGCCCGCCCGAGGGTCCGGAACAGCTGCGATGGCACCGGCACCGCGAGGCCACCCGCCCGCCTGACCGCCTGCGAGAGCATCACGACGCCGTCCGCGGCGATGTTGAAGGTTCCCGCGGGCCCGGAGACCGTCGCGAGCTCGAGCGCGGCCAGCGCGTCCTCCTCGTGCAGGAGTTGCATCCTGGGGTCCCGGCCGAGGACCGTCGGCACCACCGGCGAGTTCAGGTACCGCGACACGGGCCCGCTCATCCGCGGACCGATCAGCGGCGCCATCCTGAGCAGGGAGACCGCGATCTCGGGCCGCCTGCGCCCGAGGCTGCGCGCGTATCCCTCGATCTCGATGATGTCGCGCGCGAAGGCGCCGCGCGGGGGCGTGCGGGCGCTCATCTCCTCGGTGAACTTCGCCGGGTCCCGTGCGCTGCCGCCGTAGACCGCGCCGGACGAGCGGACCACGACCTTGCGGACGTCAGGGGACTTCTGGCACACCGCGAACAACTGCATGGCGCCGAGGACGTTCATGTCCTTCATCGCGGCCCGGCTGCCGGACTTCGGGGCCTTCGGGATCGAAGAGGCGTGCACCACGGTGTCGACCTTGGCGTTGCGGATCACCTTGCCGATGAGCGGGTTCCTGATGTCGGCACGGACGAACTCCGCGCGCCCCATCCGCCGCAGCATGTCCTTGCTCGGCGACACGGCATCGACGGCGATGACCCGGTCGATGTTCGGATTCTGCGCGAGCCGGGCCACCAGGTATCCGCCGAGGAACCGGCTGGCGCCGGTCACCAGGACAACACCAGGCGGCTGTACTCCGCGTTCGTTGACCACTACCTCCACACCCCACCCCTGCCTGTCGGGTCTCACCTGCGAGCCTAGCCACACCCGGCTAGGACCGCACGGTTCTTAACGAGTCCGAAACACCTGTTTACCTGCAATTTTACGGCTGACAGTGCAAGATATTCACTCACCCGATGCTGGACGTACGCCTAATCCACCCCGAACGCAGCGATGCCCGCCACCTGTCGGTGACGGGCATCGGAGGGACTGGGTCCCACACCTGCGAACTCGGCGATCTACTTACCGAGCTTCCTACGCTGCACTCGCGTCCTGCGAAGCAGCTTGCGGTGCTTCTTCTTCGACATGCGCTTGCGTCGCTTCTTGATCACTGAACCCATAGCGGGTATCCCTCACGTTCTTCTCTAGCGGTCCTGCGCACGCCGGTTACGTACGCGTGCGTTACGAATCTGGCGCTCGGCCTCGTATCTGCTAACCCAGCGCCTGATGACACCGGCTGGCTGGCACGACAAGTCATCATCGTACCGGTGCGGCCTCGCTCCGCAGAAACCGAGCTTCCATTCGCCCCCGGACACTGCATCCGAGAGGACGTCCGGACCGGTCAGCCCGCGTCGAAATACGAGGTTTCCAGGTAGTCGTGCACCGCCTTCGCATGCACTCGGAATGACCGGCCCACCCGCACCGCGGGCAGCTCGCCGTTGTGCACCAACCGGTACACCGTCATCTTGGAGACCCGCATCAGCGTCGCCACCTCGGCGACGGTGAGAAACTGCGTGCCGCCGACCATGGGTTGACCGTCGGGGTTGGACCCCTTCGACTTACTTGTAGACACCATTAATCCACATACCTCCGGCACGTCTCGCGCCGCCGGCTTCCCCTCCGGCGGAACAGACACGCACGTGCTGTAATCAGCTTAGCGGGACAGATGGGGTTACAGCGACGGGTGTGGAGTACCAATATCTATTCGGTACCCCCGCCGAGAACGGCGGACCTGCTCTTCGCCGCCACCAGCGCCTCATAGAAGGCGGTCCTGACCCCGCCCCGCTCGAGCTCGCGCAGTGCGGCGGCCGTGGTGCCACCCGGCGACGTCACGGCGGCGCGCAGGTCCGCTGCGGACTCGCCGGACCGGTCGAGCATGGCCGCCGAACCGACCATCGTCTGCACGACCAACTCGGTCGCGGTCGCGCGGGTCAGGCCGATGCCGACACCCGCGTCGACCATCGCCTCGGCGATCAGGAAGAAGTAGGCGGGCCCGGACCCGGACACCGCGGTGACCGCATCCATCTTCGATTCCTGGACCGCGACCACCTTGCCGACCGACGCGAGGATGTCGGTGACCAGCGCGAGGTGCTCCGGCTTCGCGTACCGCCCGCCCGCGATCGCGCTGACCCCCTCACCCACCAGCATCGGCGTGTTGGACATCACCCGCACCACCGGGAAACCGGCGGGAAGCTTGGCCTCGTATCGGGAGGTCGGCAGGCCTGCCACCAGCGTGACCACCAACTGCTCCCGGTCGCCGTCCAGATCGACCGACGTCAGCTCGGCCATCACGGAATCGACGTCGTCCGGCTTGACCGCGATGACCACGACATCGGCGCCCTCGGCGGCATCCGCGATCGTGGTCGCCCTGATCCCGAACAGGCCCGTCAGCTCGGCCGCCCGCGCGGCCGAGGACTCCGCGACCACCAGATCCTTCGGCGCGCGACCCGACTGAAGCAGACCCGCGATCAGCGCCTCGCCGATCCTGCCGCCACCGATCACTGCAATTCTCGTCATGCCCGCAAGCCTGCCATGCGGCCGTCGGGGAACATCGACGGAGGTCCGGCCCCGGTCAGCCCTTCGGGATCATGGCCAGCTGGCGGCTCTGCACCACGGCGTGCCCGGCCTCGTCGAGGACGAGATGGTCCTCCTCGAACCAGGTGTCGCCCAGCACGGTGGCGCTGGCCATCACCCGCAGCCACCCCGGCGCGGGGAGCCGGCGCAGGTAGGTGGTCAACTGGACGGTCGGCGCCCACCCGAACATGCCACGGTTCATCGTCACGGGGGCACTGATGTCGCCGGTCATCAACGCGAAGAGCACCGCGACATCGGTGTCGACCTCGTCCTCGGCAAACGGGCGCACCCACATCCGGTTCACCGGGTCACCCTGCTGTCCGGACAGGAACAGCGCGGCGGACGGATCGACGCGCAGGTCGCAGCCCTTCGCGACGTGCACGATCTGCCCCATCGGATGGCCCGGGGTGATGTGGACGGCGTCGGCGGGCGGCGCGGCCGGGAGATCGTCCAGCGCGAGGGGCTCCTGGTGCCGCGGGTCGCCCACGTCGGGCACGCCGAGTGTCACGACCGCGGACACCGCGACCTTCTCGCCCTGCATCAGGTCCACGTCGACCAGGCACACCTGGCGGCCGCGCTTGCGCACGGTGGTGACCAGCCGCACCTCCCCTGGGTCGGGTGCGTTGAGGTAGCTGGCGCTGACCGCGATCGGCTGCATGGCGCGAGTGTCGACCGGACGGGACGCCGCCTCCTCTTGCGGCGCCCGGATCACCTCGCGGGCGGCGGCGGCACACAGGGCCATCATGCAGCCGCCGTGCACCTTCGGGCCGATGGTCCAGATCGGGTCGATCAGCGCGGCGAAGGCGCCGCCGCCCAGGTCCGTCAGCGTCGTCAGGTCCGCGAACGGGCGGGTCGAGGTGAGGGTGGCGGGCTGGGTCATCGGGTTTCCTCTCGGGGGTCCTGCGTACTCGCTGAAATGTCTCGAGCCGGCGGAGCGATTCCGGCCGGCTGGAAGCTTCTGGACGCGATGTCCTGGTGGGCGAGCCTGCGCATCGCGGCGATCACGGGCTCGTAGATGGCGGTGCCGAGCACGGCGTATTCGACGGCCGCCTGGGTGGACCCGGTCGGCATCAGCGCGAGGTCCACCTCCGCGATCCCCATGATGTGCCTGCCATAGGCATCGATACGTTCGTCGGTCATCGGGATACCTGCATCCTCCACCGCCTTCAGCGCCCGCTCGAGCTGGCCGACCGCGGGGAAGACCGGGTCGTAGACCTGCCCCAGCCGTTCGAGCAGGCGACGGGCACGGGGATGCTCGCGCGCCTCGGTGTCCGCGGCGTCGTCCGGATAGGGCGGCAGCATGGCAACCGCCCGACCAAGGGTGTCGTACAGCCCGTCGACAGGCTTGTCGGTCAGGCGGATGATCTCGCGGATCTTGTGGATAGGCAGCCCCGCCCCCGCCAGCGCCTTGATCAGAGCGAGGCGCCGCAGGTGCTGCGGGCCGTAGCTGGACTGGGTCGCGCTGGTCGGTTCGCCGGGCATCAGGACGCCCTCGCGCAGGTAGTACTTGATCGTCGCAAGCGGGAGACCCGACCGCTCGACGAGCTCGGAGACGCGCATCGACCCTCCCTGTTGACGGATACATTGGATACTTCTACTATCCAATGTATTGGATAGTAGCGCTATCCAGACAGATTCGAGAGTACCCCCCGACCCAGGAGACCCGCTATGGACCCCATCCTCACGATCGTCGTCGGCGTCACCCTCCTCACCGTCGTCGGTATCGCCTTCGGAGGCACGTTCATGCTCCGGATCGTCAGCGGGAAGCAGGGTGCCAACGCCCTGCAGAAGACGATGTTCCGTGCCGGGCACGCGCACGCCGGGGTCCTGGTGACCCTCGGACTCGTCGTCGCCCTGCTCACCCAGGCTGCTGGCGTCTCGCCGGGCTGGTCGGCCTCGGGTTCGATCCTCGTGCTCTCGTCGGCGATCTTCGTCCCGGCCGGATTCTTCTTCTCCGTGATCGGCGCGGATCCCGTCCGCCCGAACGCCTGGATGCGATCGGTGTGGATCGGGTTCGGGGTACTCGTCGCCGGGCTGATCGTCGCCGGGATCGCGGTGATCACCGCAGGCGTCGGTGCGCTCTGACGGCCTGGGGAACCTAGGGCCGCGCACCCACCGCCAGGTGCTCGCGGGCAAAGGCGAGCGACTGCGCGAGCATCGACGAACGCTCCGCCGTGGTGCGCGCGTTCTGGGTGTTGATCTCCAGCACCGCCTGCCCGTCGAAGCCGCTGTCGACGAGGTGCCTGCACAGCTGAGCACACGGCTGATTGCCGTGCCCGGGGATCAGGTGCTCGTCGACCGAGGCCCCCCGCCCGTCCGCCAGGTGCAGGTGGGTCAGGCCCGAACCCATCCGCCGAGCCAGTGCGATGGCGTCCATGCCCGCCGTCGCGGTGTGCGAGAGGTCGAGCGTGTAGTGCGCGTGACCGCTGTCGGTTGGGTCGTAGGACGGCGCGAAGGCGGACACCCCAGGACCTGGACCGCCCCGCTTCTCGAGCCGTTCGGCCGACTTCCCGCGCTTGCCCCAGAAGCGATCCGCGCGCATCGGGAACATGTTCTCCACCGCCACCGCGACGTCGCTGCGTTGCTCGAGTTCGCGCACCTGGTCGGCGAAACCCTCGGAGTACTTGCGCTGCCAGCGGAACGGCGGGTGCACCACCACGGTGCGCGCGCCGAGTGCCTCGGCGGCGCGGACCGACTTCTCCAGTTTGGCGGCCGGGTCGGCCCCCCACACCCGCTGCGAGATCAACAGGCACGGTGCGTGCACGGCCTGCACGGGGACGGCGTACTTGCGGACCAGAGCCTTGACGGCGTCCAGGTCCTGGCTCACCGATTCCGCCCAGACCATCAACTCGATGCCGTCATACCCCAGGTCGGCGGCGTACTCGAACGCCGCCTCGGTGTTCTGCGGATAGACCGACGCCGTCGAGAGTCCGACGAGGATCTTGCGTGTCCCGGTTCGAGTGCCGTCCATCGCCACCCTCGGTCAGGTCGTGAGCAGGAAGGCGAGCGGACCGATCGTCACGAACACACCGACGATGATCGCGATCAGCAGGCTCACCAGGTCGTCGGTCTGCCGCAGGATCCGGACCACCGCCACCAGGCCGGCGATCACCAGCACCGCGAGGATCAGCGCCACCCATGGCAGCACGTCCCACAGCTTCTCGAAGCCCTTGAACAGCAGCCCACCGACCAGCAGGGCGACAATGCCCTGACCGATCAGGACCGCCCACTCCCGGGCCGCGTGCTTGTCGTCTCGATCGGAGGGCGCGTCGTCGACCGCTACCTCCGGCTCCAGATCCTCCGGGTCCTCCGGCTCCGCGGACCCGGGAAGCGCGCTCTCACGCACCGACTGCTCGGGCGCCGGTTCCCTGAGTGCTTGTTCCTTGAACGTGGACGTCTTCGGCACCACGATCCGTGGGATCTCGCCGGTGACGTGCACCAGCGCCCTGGCTTCCTCCAGCGTCTCCCGGCGCGAGGTGCCTGCGGCCCTGGCCTGCCGCATGAGGTCGCCCTCGACCGTTGACCCGGACAGCAGTCCCGGCTCACGGATGGGGGTGTACGGGACGAAGCCCGGGCGCGGGGCGGGCGGAACCTCAGCGACCGGCATGGCCGCGGTCTTCGGCTGCTCCGCGATCGGCGCGCGCATGGAGGTCTCGGGTCTGGCCTTCGGCTTCTCGGCCTGCGTGGGCTGGGCGTCGACCCGATCGAAGGCGCCGGACCGGTACTGCGGCGGAAGGGCGGCAGCGGTGGCCGCGGGCGTGACATCGGGCGCGGCGCTCGCGCGGTACTGCGGCGGCGTCACGGCGGTCGGCGGCGCGGGGGCCGGTGTGACGGGGGCGGATGGGGGTGAGACTCGTTCGAACTTCGGCGCCTCTACCTTCGGCAGCTCGAACTTCGGCTCCTCGACCTTCGGCAGTTCGAACTTCGGCGCCTCTACCTTCGGCAGCTCGAACTTCGGCTCCTCGACCTTCGGCGGCTCGGGGATCGGCGGAATGGTGGGGCGCTCCCGCTCGGGGACGGTGTACCGCGCGACGACCGAGGGCACCGGCGTCCGGTCGGCCCGCCGGGACCGGGGCTGCGCGGGCGGGGAGGAGGTGGCGGCCGGTGCGGGCGGGGTGACCGGTTCGGGCGCTGGCGGTGCGACGGGTTCGGGCGGTATGACGGGCGCGGGCGGCGCGAGGGATACCTCGGGCACCTCGGGGATCGTGTGCCGCGAATCCTCTGGCGGCCTGACGACGGGGATCTCGCCGGTCAGTTCGGCGACGCTGATCCCGCCACCGGCCACTCCCCGACGCCGACGTCCACCGCGGGACTCGACCTGCTGGCCGTTCCTGGCGAGCAGCTCGGCAACTGAGACCTGCCCGGTGTCCTCGGATCCTTCGCTCATCGCGTACTCACCACCAGTTCTCCGCCCATCTCGGTATCCAGCTTCCGCAGGATCAGCCCCTCACGCAGAGCCCAGGGGCAGATCTCCAGCGAGTCCACCGACATCGCCCGCATGCTTGCCTCCGCAATCAGTGCGCCCGCCACGATCTGCTGCGACCGATCCGAGCTCACACCCTCCAATTCTGCGCGGTCCGACATCGTCATCCTAGAAATGAAAGCGATCAGTTGGCGCAGACCGCTGGCAGTCAGTGTCCTCTGCACCCGGGGTCCTGCGGCGGAGGGCGCGGCCCCGGTGAGTCGCGCCAGCGACCGGAACGTCTTGGACGTCCCGACCACCCGGTCCGGCGCTCCGGCGGCACGCAGGGCCTTGGCGGGCTCGACCAGCTCGGCGTCGAGCCAATCGCGCAACACCGCCACCCTGCGCTTGCCTGGCGGGTCGGCCTGCAACCAGTCCCTGGTCAACCGTCCGGCACCGAGCTGGAGGGAGAACGCGACGTCCGGGTCCTCGTCACCGCCCGCGGTCAGTTCCAGCGAGCCGCCACCGATGTCGAAGTTCAGGATCCGGCCCGCGCTCCAGCCGTACCAGCGGCGCACCGCGAGAAAGGTCAGCCGGGCCTCGTCGACGCCGGACAGCACCTCGAGCGCGACCCCCGTCTCGTCGCGGACACGGGCGAGCACCGCCTCGGAATTGTTGGCGTCGCGGACCGCCGAGGTGGCGAAGGCCATCAGCTCGCCGCAACCGGAGGTCGTGGCGATGCTCGCGAAGTCCCGCACCGCCGCGACCAGCTTGTCGGCCCCCGACACCGTGATGTCCCCGCGGTCGTCGGTGTTCTCGGCGAGCCGCAGCGTCGACTTGGTGGAGCTCATCGGCGTCGGGTGAGCGCCCCTGTGGGCATCCACCACGAGTAGATGAACCGTGTTGCTTCCGACGTCGAGTACCCCTAACCGCACGTGACCACGGTACTGGGTCTACCGTCGAGACTTGTGACAGCAGGCAACACCACGCCCGATTCGAAGATGGAACCCACGCCGGAAGTCGACCCCGACTTCCCCCGCGAGTGGATCGAATTCGTGGACCCAGCCAACGCGGAACATCTCGTGGTGGCGGACCTGACCTGGCTGCTTTCGCGCTGGACCTGCGTGTTCGGCACCCCCGCATGCCAGGGCACCGTGCCGGGTCGTCCCGACGACGGCTGCTGCTCGCACGGTGCCTTCCTCTCCGACGCCGACGACAAGGCCAAGCTCGACCGGTCAGTGAAGCTGCTCACAAAGAGCGACTGGCAGTTCATGGAGAAGGGGCTCGGCAAGAAGGGCTACGTCGAGGAGGACGACCTCGACGACGAGCCCGCGCTGCGCACCAGGCGCTACCAGGGTGCCTGCATCTTCCTCAACCGCCCCGGCTTCGAGGGCGGGATCGGTTGCGCGCTGCATTCGATGGCGCTGCGCAAGGGCATCGAGCCGCTCGAGGTCAAGCCCGACGTCTGCTGGCAGCTGCCCGTCCGCCGCACCCAGGACTGGGTGGAGCGGCCGGACGGCGTGCAGATCCTCAAGACCGTGATCACCGAGTACGACCGGCGCGGCTGGGGCGAGGGCGGCGAGGACCTGCACTGGTACTGCTCCGGCTCGCCCGACGCGCACGTGGGCTCGAAGCCGGTGTGGCAGAGCTACGCCCCCGAGCTGACGGAGCTGCTCGGCAAGTCCGCCTACGAGGAACTGGCCAAGCATTGCCGTCGCCGCGCCGGGCTGGGCCTGATCGCCGTGCACCCGGCGACCACGGCCGCGCAGGCGAAGGCCGACCAGCCTCCCCGAACGTAACGATCGGTCTGCGTTGCGCCGATAACGGATCAGGAGGGCGCACCAGCCCTCCCCGTCATAGGGGGACGCTCATGTTCACTCGCACACTGGCGACGGCAGCGATGGTCGTCGGGACCGCGCTGGCGCTGGCACCGATGGCGTCCGCCGACTCCCCGGACGATCCGTACGGCTTCAACGCGGTTCGCGACCGCACCGACTACTTCGTCGCGCCCCTCGATGCGGGCGCGCTGGTCGGTCCGAACACCTACAAGCCGATCATCCTGAGCCCGTACGGCGCCACCCGCAAGATCGAGTGCCGCGGGGACGGCCACTACGTCTCGATCCACGAGTGCAGGCAGTACGACACGAACAACGTCGCGCACGACCTCCAGCTGCTCGCCAATCCGATCCGCCCGATCTACGTCTACAACCCGTTCTAGCCGTCGGGTACGGGCGCCCGGACCTGCACCGTGCGCCCGAAGCGACCGCGCGGCCCGGCGTCAGCCCTCGAGCTTGTACCCCAGCCCGCGCACGGTGACCAGATGTTCCGGCTTGGCCGGATCGGCCTCGATCTTCGACCGCAGGCGCTTGACGTGCACGTCGAGGGTCTTGGTGTCGCCGACGTAGTCCGCGCCCCACACCCGGTCGATGAGCTGGCCGCGGGTGAGCACCCGGCCGGAGTTGCGGAGCAGGTACTCGAGGAGGTCGAACTCCTTGAGCGGGAGCATGACCGTGTCGCCGTTGACCTGGACGATGTGGCGCTCGACGTCCATCCGCACCGGGCCCGCCTCGAGCACGCCGTCGTCGGCCGAGTCGTCGGAGTCGTTGTCGGCGCCGCGCCGCAGCACCGCACGGATCCTGGCGATCAGCTCCCGGGCCGAGTAGGGCTTGGTGACATAGTCGTCGGCGCCCAGTTCCAGGCCGACGACCTTGTCGATCTCGCTGTCGCGGGCGGTGACCATGATCACCGGGACGCCGGAGCGCGCCCGGAGTTGCTTGCACACGTCGGTGCCGCTCATCCCGGGGAGCATCAGGTCGAGCAGGACGATGTCCGCGCCGGACCGGTCGAACTCGGCGAGGGCGGACGGTCCGTCCCCCACCACCGTCGCCTCGAACCCCTCCTTGCGGAGCAGGAACGCGAGCGGGTCGGCCAACGACTCCTCGTCCTCCACGATCAACACATTCGTCACCGGTTTGCCTCCAGACTCGGCGCAGCCTCGTGCTGCGTCATTTCGTGATCGATCGATGCGGTCTTGTCGGTTGCGGACGTCTCGTCCGCAGCGGGGGGTGCGTCCGTGATCGGCGCGGACCTGAGCTGGGCCCCTGGACCCGAGATCGCGCTCCTCACCGGTGCGTCATCGGAGAGTTCCTCGTGCGCCGGGATGTGCAGCGTGAAGGTGGACCCGGTGCCGACCTTGCTCCACAGCGTGACGGAGCCGTTGTGGTTCGCCGCCACGTGCTTGGCGATCGCGAGGCCGAGCCCGGTGCCACCGGTTGACCGGGACCGCGCCTTGTCGACCCGGAAGAAGCGCTCGAACACCCGCTCCTGGTCCTCGGTCGCGATGCCGATCCCCCGGTCGGTGACGGCGATGGCGACCTTGTCCCCGCGCCGCGACCGGCTCACCGACACCGGCGACCCCTGCGGCGAGTACGCGATCGCGTTCTCCACCAAGTTCGACAGCGCGGTGATGAGCAGGGTCCGGTCGCCAAGCACCTCGAGTCCGCTCGGCCGGTCGGCGGTGACCGTGATGCCCGCCGCCTCGGCGGTGAGCCGCGAACGGCGCATGGCCTCCTCGACCACCTCGTCCACGTCGACCACCTCGAGGTCGGGCAGCTTCTCCGCGCCCTGCAGGCGGGAGAGCGCGATGAGCTCGCTGACCATGTTCCCCAGCCGCTTCGACTCGCTGAGCACCCGCTCGCCGAAGTGCCGCACGGATTCCGGATCGTCGGCGGACTCGAGGAGCGCCTCGGCCAGCAGCCCCATCGCTCCGACCGGGGTCTTGAGTTCGTGACTGACGTTGGCGACGAAGTCGCGGCGGGTGGCCTCCATGCGGACCTGCTCGGAGTCGTCGTCCGCGAACAACACGACGAATCGGCGGTCCTGCTCGCTGAGCAGCCGGGCCACCCCACGCACCGCGATCTTGTTCCTGCCGCGGGCCGGGTTCTTGATACTGAGGTCCATCTCGACCGGCACCCCGGTCGTCAGCACCTGATTCGCCGCCTGCCAGGCCCGTTCCTCGACGGTGCGGTTGCGCACCAGGCCCAGCTCCTCGGCGCGCGGATTGAAGAGCACCACGTCGTGGAACCGGTCGACCACCGCGATACCGCTGTGTGAGGCGAGCACGATGAGGTCGAGGACCTGGGACATGGTCAGGCCGGCCTGTTCGGCTTCACGCCTGGAGAACCGGTTCCTCAGGAACGGGACGAGGACCCCGCCGACCAGGTACCCGCCGAACGCGGCAACCACGGCCAGGAGCACGGCCTGAACAACACTCACAGCGCAATCGTACGGTCGCGTAAAGCCTGGCGGACGCAGGGTGGAGGCATTTCACCGCACGTCATGGCCCCGCGGCGCCCCGTTTTCCCGCTGTTCACCCTACGTTTGGTCGCTCCGCCGGCTCCGCTCCGGCGGTGGCCCGGGATCCCCGTCGTGGTCGCGACGAGGTCCCGGGCCGACATCGGAACTGCTACTTCGCGCCCTGGCTGGCGACCGCGGCGGCGCCTGCGGCGGCGGCCTCCGGGTCGAGGTAGGTGCCACCCCTGTTGAGCGGGGTGAGGCGGCCGTCCGCACCGACCTCGAGGTCGTAGCGCAGCGGGATGCCGGTCGGGATGTTCAGCCCGGCGATGTCCTCGTCAGAGATGCCGTCCAGGTGCTTGACCAGGGCGCGCAGCGAGTTGCCGTGCGCGGTGATCAGGACGGTCTTGCCCGCCTTGAGGTCCGCGGAGATCGTCTCCTCCCAGTACGGGATGAGGCGCTTGACCACGTCGAGCAGGCACTCGGTCAGCGGGACCTCGTCGAGGCCCGCGTAGCGCGGGTCGGCGTCCTGGCTGTACTCGGTGCCCGCCTCGATCGGCGGCGGCGGGGTGTCGTAGCTGCGACGCCACAGCATGAACTGGTCGTCGCCGTACTCGGCCTTGGTCTGGGCCTTGTTCTTGCCCTGCAGCGCGCCGTAGTGCCGCTCGTTCAGACGCCAGTCCCGCACGACCGGGATCCAGTGCCGGTCGGCGGCGTCGAGGGCGATGTTCGCCGTGCTGATCGCCCGGCGGAGCAGGGACGTGTACAGCACGTCGGGCAGCACGTCGTGCTCCTTGAGGAGCTGGCCGGCCCGCTTGCCCTCCCCGATGCCCTTGTCGGTGAGCGGCACGTCCACCCAGCCGGTGAACAGGTTCATGGCGTTCCATTCGCTCTCGCCGTGGCGGAGCAGCACAAGTGTTCCGGTACTCATGCCCACAATCCTGACATGCGCCCCACAGGGGGAAGGCTCCGGTCGCAGACTGAGTGAATGGGCACACGCAGGCGGTGGGTGCTACACGTCGACCTCGACCAGTTCGTCGCTGCCGTCGAGGTCCTGCGACGGCCGGAACTGCGGGGCCTGCCGGTGATCGTCGGCGGTCGCGGCGACCCCACCGAGCGCGGCGTGGTGTCGACGGCCTCGTACGAGGCCCGCGAGTTCGGGATCGGTTCGGGCATGCCGCTACGCGTCGCCGCCCGCAGGCTCGCCTCGCGCGGCGTCACCGACGCGGTGTTCCTGCCCGTCGACGGCGAGGCGTACACCGCTGCCTCGCAGCGGGTGATGGACACCCTGCGCGGCCTGGACGCGGTCGTCGAGGTGCTGGGCTGGGACGAGGCGTTCCTCGGCATCGACACCGACGATCCGGTTGGGTTCGCCCGCGCCGCCCAGTCCGCGGTGCTCGCGGCGACCGACCTGCACTGCTCCGTCGGCATCGGCGACAACAAGCTGCGCGCCAAGATCGCGACCGGCTTCGGCAAGCCGCGGGGCGTGTACCTGCTGACCGCGGACAACTGGTTCGAGGTGATGGGCGATCGCGGCACGGACGCGCTGTGGGGAATCGGCAACAAGACCGCGAAAAAGCTTGCCGCCCTCGGCATCCACACCGTCCGCGGGCTGGCCGACGCAACCGACGGCGAGCTCGCCGCCGCCCTTGGCCCGACCACGGGACCGTGGCTGCACCGGCTCGGCCTCGGCCTCGGTGGCGAGACGGTCACCGCAGAGCCCTACGTGGCCCGCGGCCATGGCCGGGAGACGACATTTCAGCACAATCTCAGCGACCCCGAGCGGGTGGCGGCCGAGGTGCGCCTGCTCGCCGAGCGGGTCACCGAGGACCTGCGGGCGGAGGGCCGGGCGGCGGTGCGGATCACCCTGAAGGTGCGGTACGCACCGTTCGACACCCACACCACCGGGGCGCCGCTGGCCGAGCCGACGCTGGACCCGGCGGTGATCGCGGATGCCGCCGCGGCGCTCACCGAGCGACTCGATCCGGGCCGCGAGGTCCGGCTCCTCGGCGTCCGGCTCGAGATGACCCCGCCGTCGACCGAGGGCTGACCGGCGCCGAGAACGCGACATGCGCGCGGCGGCAACGAGTGCCACCGCGCGCATGTCGCGACAGTACTGCGTCTAACCCCGCGTCGCTTCGCTCGCGCGAAGGTCCTTGCGGAGGATCTTGCCCGCCGCCGACTTCGGCACCGCGTCGATGAACTCCACGATGCGGACCTTCTTGTGGGGCGAGACCCGCTCGGCGACGAACGCGATGACCTCGTCCCCGGAGAGCTCGGCATCGGGCTGTCGGACGACGAACGCCTTCGGGACCTCCTCGCCCTCCTCGTCGAGCACGCCGATCACGGCAGCGTCGGCGACCTGCGGGTGGGTGAGCAGCAACGCCTCCAACTCGGCTGGCGGCACCTGGTAGCCCTTGTACTTGATCAGCTCCTTGAGCCGATCGACGATGTACACCACGCCCTCCGCGTCGACGGTGGCGATGTCACCGGTGTGCAGATAGCCGTCCGCGTCGAGGGTCTCGGCGGTGGCCGCATCGTTGCCGAGGTAGCCGACCATCACGTTCGGACCCTTGACCCACAGCTCGCCAGGCGCGCTGACACCCGCGGACGGGAGCTCGACCTCCTCGCCGGTGGCCGGGTCGACCAGCTTGTTCTCGGTGTTCGCGATCGGCTTGCCGACCGAGCTGAGCGGGACGTGGTCGTCCTCGAGCGCGATCGCGTGGCTGACGGGGCTCAGCTCGCTCATGCCGTAGCCCTGGCGGACGCGGCAGTTCAGCCGGTTCGCGACGGCCTTGCCCAGCTCCTCGTCGAGCGGCGCCGCACCGGAGAAGATGGTGTGCACGGTGGAGAGGTCGTACTGGTCGACGAGCGGATGCTTGGCCAGCGCGACCGCCACCGGCGGTGCCACGAAGATGTAGGTGCACTGGCGCTCGGAGGCGTTGCGGAGGAACTCGACGAGGTCGAACTTCGGCATCGTGACCAGGGTGGCGCGCTCGTACAGCGCCGCGTTGAGCAGCACGGTGAGTCCGTAGATGTGGAAGAAGGGCAGCACGGCCAGGATCCGGTCGTCGGCGCTGATGCCCATCCGCGGGTGGATCTGGCAGACGTTCGCCACCAGGTTCCTGTGGGTCAGCATCACGCCCTTCGGGCGGCCGGTGGTGCCCGACGAGTACGGCAGCACCGCGAGGTGGGTGGCCGGGTCGAAGCTGACCTCGGGGGCGGGGGCGCCCTGGGTGAGCAGGTCCCGCAGCGACGGATGCCCCTCGGCGCCGTCGAGCACGACGACCCGGTCGGCGGGGATGCCGACCTGCTCGGCGGCCGCCCGCGCCTGCGGCAGCAGCGGCGACACGGTGAAGAGGAAGCTCGCCTTGGAGTCGGTGAGCTGCTTGGCGATGTCCTCGGCGTTGTAGAGGGCGTTGACGGTGGTGGCCGTGCCGCCCGCACGCAGGATGCCGTGCAGCACGGACGCGAACGCCGGGACGTTCGGCGAATGCAGCGCGGCGACGTCGCCGACGGCCAGTCCGCGCGCCGCCAACGCGCCCGCGACGGCGTCGATCTGACCGATGAGCGCGCGGTAGGTGGTCTCCGCGCCCGAGCCGCCGTCGATGAGTGCGGGTCGGTCCAGGTCGACGTCGGAGACCTGACCGAACAGGAAGTCGTAGACGCTCAGGTTCGGGATCTCGACGTCGGGATAGGGGCTCTTGAAGCTCACGGGGGCCTCTCCTCGAGTGGTACGGCGACAGGACTGGCGAACCAGATAACTGTGACAGATGGACACAGTTATCACACCTGTGACAGCCGTCACAGGATCGCCGAAACCCTACCCCGGACCGGGGAGCCCCGCCTCAGTCTGCGTCGGCCGCCCGGACCTGGTCAGCGGACATCATGTGCACGAACGGCTGGAGGTTCGCGAGCGACTCACCGCGCGAGACCCGCCAATCCCATTCCCGCCGAATCGAAGTGGCGAAACCCAGCTCGAGCAGGGTGTTGAAGTCGCCGTCCGCGGCCTCGAGCACCTGCCCGAGCACCCGGTCCAGTTCCGAGCCGGTGACGGCGTGGGTGGAGATCTGGCCGAGCAGGTAGATGTCTCCGATCTTGTCGATCGTGTAGCTCACCCCGTACAGCCGCCGGTTGCGACGGAGCAGGAACCGGTAGACCCCCTCGAAGTTCTCGTCGGGCTTGCGGCAGACGAACGCCTCGACGCGGACGCCGTGCGCGCCGACGGTGAGCAGGCAGGTGGTCTTGAGCTTGCGCTCGCCCGGTAGCTCGACGATGAACTGGTCCTCGCCCTTGCGGGTGTACTCGAGTTCCCGCTCGGTCAGTTCGGCGTCGATCAGCTTCGCGATGTCGTTCACGTCCGCACTCCCCCCATTCGACGCAGCTTCCACAATCCCCTGCCGCGGCGCGGCGTGTGCTCGGGCAGCCTGCGGAAACTGGCGTTCGCCCGCTTGTAGCTCTCGAGCAGCCCGTCGGCGGTGTGCTCCCAGGAGAAGTCCTCCGCGTGCAGCGGCGCTCGGAGCGCCATCTCGGCCAGCCGACCGGGATCCGCGAGCAGCGAGTGCAGGGCATCGGCCCAGTCGTCGGTGCGATGACCTGGCACCAGCAGCCCGGTCTCGCCGGACCGCACGGCGACCCCCAGTCCCCCGACGTCCGCCGCGACGACCGGGGTCCCGCAGGCCTGCGCCTCGATCGCGACCAGCCCGAAGGACTCCGAATAGCTCGGCACCGCAACCAGATCCGCCGCGCGGTACACCTGCGCGAGCCGCTCGGGCGGCTGCGGCGGCAGGAACGTCACCCTGGCGGTGATGCCGAGCGAGGCGGCCAGGTCGATCAGCGAATCGGGCCGGTCCAGCCCGGTGCCCGATGGCCCGCCGACGATCACGATCCGCAGCGGCAGCGCGGGCTCGCGCTCGACAAGGGCCGCCGCGGCGCGCAGCAGCACGTCCGGCGCCTTGAGCGGCTGGATCCGGCCGACGAAGGTCACGATCAGCTCGTTCGGGTTCAGCCCCAGCTCGGCGCGGGCGGCGGCCTTGTCGCCTGGCCGGTACCGGGTCAGGTCCGCGCCGGGGGCCACCACGTCGATCCGGCGGGGGTCGGCGCCGTAGATGTCGACCAGCTGCCGGGACTCGTCGGCGGTGTTGGTGATCAGCCGGTCGGCCTCGGCCACCACCTGCTGCTCGCCGATCTGGCGGGCCGCCGGTTCCGGGACGTCCCCATCCGCAAGGGCGGCGTTCTTGACCGCGGCGAGGGTGTGCGCGGTGTGCACCAGCGGGACGCCCCAGCGGTCGCGGGCCAGCCAGCCCACCTGGCCGGAGAGCCAGTAATGCGAGTGCACCAGGTCGTAGTACCCGGGCTCGTGGTGCGCCTCCTCGCGGAGCACGCCCGCGGTGAACGCGCACAGCTGGGTGGGCAGGTCGTGCTTGTCGAGGCCCTCGAAGGGGCCAGCGACGACGTTCCGGACCAGCACCCCCGGCGCGGCCTCGACCACCGGCGCGTCGGCGGAGGAGGTGGCCCTGGTGAAGATCTCCACCTCCACGCCCCGGCGGGCGAGCTGCAGCGCGCTCTGGAGCACGTACACGTTCATGCCGCCGGCGTCACCGGTCCCCGGCTGCGCCAATGGAGAGGTGTGGACCGAGAGAACGGCCACCCTCCGCAACCGATGGTTCTGCGCTGGGGTCACGGGTCCATCTTGCCCTGTGGCGACCACGCGCGACGAAGCCGACCTGAGCACGTCGGCGGCGACCCGGCCGTCATCGGCCTCGGGCCCGCGCCCTGGCCGCGTCACAGCCCGTCGACGAATTCGCTGACCTCGGCGACGAACCGTTTCGGGTCCTCGACGAACGGCCCGTGGTCACAGCCGTCCCAGTACGACGCGGTGGCGGCCGGGATCAGCTCGGCCGCGTGCCGGGCGGCGGAGACGTCGACGACGGTGTCCGCGGTGCCGTGCAGGATCAGCGCGGGGACGGTCAGACCCGTGAGCAGCTCGTCGTGCCCGACCGCGCGGCCGAACAGCGCCGCACGCACCCGCGGCGGCGTCGACAGGCTGGCGCCGAACAGCGCCTGTGAGGCGACACCCTTGCCCTCGGCAGTGCCGGTGAGGGCGGTGCCGAAGCTGCCGAGCGCGCGGATCGACTCGCGCGGGTCCTCGGACATCGCGGCCGGGATGGCCGCGCGCATCGCCGATCCGACGCGGCCGCCCTTCTGCCCGGGACCGATGCTGGTGATGGCGCCGACCAGCACGATCGCGTCCACCGCGGCCTCGCCGAACTCGGCTAGGTAGTCGCAGATCACCAGGCCGCCGTAGGACCAGCCCAGCAGCACCGCGCCGGACTCGATGCGCTCCGCGGCGAGCACCGCCTCGACGTCCGACGCCCAGATCTTCGGGTCGTCGTAGCCGGCGGCGGGCGCGCCGGAGTAGCCGTGGCCACGCAGGTCGACGGCGATCACGCGGTACTTGGCGGAGAGCGCGTCGAGCACGCCGTCGCCCCAGCACCGCAGCGACTGCGCCCAGCCGTGCA
Source organism: Rhodococcus maanshanensis NBRC 100610 (assembly GCF_001894865.1). GTDB lineage: Bacteria > Actinomycetota > Actinomycetes > Mycobacteriales > Mycobacteriaceae > Rhodococcus_G > Rhodococcus_G maanshanensis. The sequence continues at coordinate 97,910 of NZ_BCXA01000008.1, forward strand.
GCAGCACCAGCGGACGGGCGGCGGCGTCACCCTCGACGCGGTAGACGATGGACGTGCCGTCGATGCTGACGGTTTCCCGGATAGCCATGCCGGCCATTCTGCGCCCCCTGGGCGGAGTGCGACCGTCCGCCCTGGGGCGCGCCTCGCGACCACGGGAGACCGCCCTGCGTCGCAACCTATTCGGGGTAGTAGGAGTCGGAGTGCGGGTCGGCGTAGTAGGGATCGTCGAAATAGGGGTCGTCCGGCGCTGCGGACGGGGGCAGGCCGCCGGGCGCGGGAACCGGGTCGGATTGCCTGGTCGGATTCGTGGGGCGCGTGCCGGCCGGTGCGCTCGGCGGGGCGGGGGTGTGCGTGGCCGACCAGGTGGGCGTGGGTCGAACCGGTTCGAGGGCGTCCGCCGGCCGTGCGTTGGCAGGCGTGGTCGGCGGCGGGGCGTCGACGGGCGCGTAGCCGACGGCGACTGCACCCGCGGCAGCGACGGCCACCGCCGCCGCGAGCAGGCAGGCTTTCCGTTTCGTGCTCGCCCGCCGAGCCGGGGTCAGCGCCGAGGCCTCGGCATCACCGCCCGGTTGTGCAGTCGTGTCCATCCCCTGGTGCAGCATCGCCGTCGGCAACGAATGCGGTTGTGGCGGGCCGCCGATGAGCGCGGTCCTGGCAGTCCCAGGGCCGATGACCACGGTGGTCGCGGCGTTCGGGCGCGGCTCTGTGGTGAGGGCGCGTTCGGCCGCGGCAGCGAGACCCCCGGCGGTGAAGTAGCGGTCGTCGGGGCTCTTCGCCATGCCCTGGGCGATGACCTGGTCGAACCCGGCGGGCACCCCGGGCCGGACCTGGCTGGGACGCGGCGGGGCCGCGGTCAGATGCCCGGAGATCTGTTGCTCGAGACTGTCCCCCGGGTAGGGGTGTGCGCCGGTCAGGCATTCGTGGAGCACGCAGGCCAACGCATAGACGTCGGAGCGTGCATCACCCTGCCCGGTGGTGAATCGTTCGGGGGCCATGTAGTGGAAGGTGCCAATCGTGGCCCCCGTGCTGGTCAGGCCCTTGTCCTGGGTGGAGCGGGCAATACCGAAGTCGATGAGGTAGACGAAGTCGCGGGCACTGACCAGCATGTTGGAGGGTTTGACGTCGCGGTGCACCAGGCCGGCGGCGTGCGCGGCGTCCAGTGCGGCCGCCACCTGTTCGACGACGGAGACTGCCACGACCGGGGGCATCGGCCCGTGCCGGGCCAGCAGGGTCTTCAGGTCGGTGCCCTCGATCAGGCGCATGTCGAGGTACAGCCGGCCCTCGATCTCTCCGTAGTGGTGAATGGGAACGACATGGGGCTCGCTCAGACGGGCGGCCGCGTGTGCTTCGCGGCGGAACCGCTCCCGGAACCCGGGGTCCGCGGCGGTGTGCTCGTGGAGCACTTTCAACGCCACGATCCGGTCGGTGAGGGTGTCGTAGGCCTTGTGGACCTTCCCCATGCCGCCCTCGCCGATCAGTTCCTGCAGGCGGTACCGCCCAAACGAGGTTCCATCCACGTACTTTCTCCCTCTTGACGAGCGCACCCGACAGCCGTCGTGTGCCACCTGTGCAGGCAACCGCCGGTGATCCACCGAGGGGTGGCCACCAGAGCCGAACGTCAAACCTGACTGAATTTTCAGTTCAGACCGGAGCGTAGCAGCCGATCGGAGCCGTCGCCCCTCGCTACGGTGTGAGGATGTCCGGGTGGACGAGGTTCCGAAGAAGGTGAACATGCCGACAAAGCCACGGCCCTCGGGTCGCAGACGTCTGTTGGTCCCGGCAGCGGCCGCTGCAGCGGCGGCCGCGGTTGGCGCGGGAATCTGGCTGCAGATCGGCGAACGCCAAGACTTGGACGCCGTCCATGTCTCCGGAGCATCCGAACCCGTCGACAGGGTCGACATCGAGGCGTCGGTGCAGCGGGTGGACGCGGCAGCACGAGAACTCACACTGCGAATCCTCGTCACTCCACGTGGCGCGCTCAGCGACGACGGCGGACTCAGCCCGAACGAGGACCTCACACTCCTGACCTCACCAGATATCCAGCAAGACTTGACATTTCGGGCAGACACACGAATCTCGACGGTCGACGTCCCAGTCGCGCTGTCCGGCGGCTCCATCACCGACTACCCCTTCGACAGCTATCTGACCGACATCGAGTTCGCCGCGCGGCAGGGCGATCACCCGGTCCCGGTCACCGCGACGCTGTCGAACCGGGATGCCCTGTTCCATCCCACTGTCGAGATCGCCGACACGACCGATACCGCCGCCTTCGAGGTCAGCGTCAGCCGCTCGAACGGCGTCTTGATCTACGCGATCTTCATGATGGCCGCCATGTGGGCGCTCGCGATCGCCGTCGTGATCGGTACCCGGTTCCTGACCTCCCGGAGACTTGGCCTGGTCTGGCCTGCCCTCGGCTGGATGGCCGCGACGCTGTTCGCCCTCGCCGCCTTCCGCAACACCGCACCCGGAGCCCCGCCCATCGGGTCGTTGCTGGATTACACCGCCTTCCTGTGGACCGAGGCGATCATCGCGTTCTGCGTTATCACCACCGTCATCGCGGGAGCACGAGCAGAACCACCCACAAATGACTCCTGATCCCCGATCTCGCCGCACCCGGCTCAAGCGGCGGACTCGGCATCCACTGCACCACCCAGCAGGAACCCGAGGCTTAAGGGCACGGCCGGGGTCGCACAGGCGCGAAACGCACTACCGTGGGTGCATGTGCCGCTTGTTCGGGATGACCAGCGCACCGTCACGGGTCAGGGCCACGTTCTGGCTGCTCGACGCCGCGGACAGCCTGGCCGTGCAGAGCCGACGCGATCCCGACGGCACCGGCCTCGGCACCTTCACCGCCGACGGCGAACCGCTCGTGGAGAAGCAACCGCTGCCTGCGTACGCGGATGCGAGCTTCGCGACGGAGGCAAGGGAACGCGAATCCGCGACCTTCGTCGCCCACATCCGGCACGCCTCCACCGGCGGACTCGAGATGGTCAACACCCACCCGTTCAGCCTGAGCGGGCGCATCTTCGCACACAACGGGGTGATCGAGGACCTGCCCCGGTTGGAGGAGGAACTCGGGCCGTACCGATCGGGGGTCGCGGGCGACACCGACTCCGAGCGCTTCTTCGCGCTGATCACCAAGCACATCGACGGCCACGGCGGCGATGTCACCGCGGGCATCACTGAGGCCGCCCGCTGGGTCGCCGAGCACCTGCCGATCTTCGCGATCAACATCGTGCTGACCACCCCGACGGAGCTGTGGGCGCTGCGCTACCCCGACACCCACCAGCTCATGGTGCTCGACCGCGCGCCGGACACCGGCAGGCACCTCGAACACGCCAGCCCGGCGGGCACCGTCCGGGTCCGGTCGGGCGAACTGGCCTCGGCGCCCGCGGTCGTGGTGGCCAGCGAGCGGATGGACGAGAACCCCGCGTGGCGGTCGCTCGCGTCCGGCGAACTGCTGCACGTCGACGCGGAGCTCGACATCGACACCGCCGTCATCCTCGACCGCCCGCCCGCGCATCCGCTCACGCTGGCCGACCTCGGCGCCACGGCGGCCGCGTCGCAGGCGAGCCGCTGACCGGACCTCAGTCCAGCGCGGCGGCGATCTCCGCCGCGGTGGCGTGCACCGCGCCGATCCGACCGGCCTCCTCGAGGTGCCGGTCGTCGACCCCCGAGATCGCGTCCGCCGCGATGAGCACCCGCAGGTCCCGCTCGCTCGCGTCGACGATGGTGGCGCGCGGGCAGTTCGGATAGTTGCAGCCCGCCACCACCACGGTGTCGACGCCGCGCTCGCGCAGGTGCGACTCGAGATCGGTCCGGTGGAACGCGCTCCACCGCGGCTTGAACAGCACGACCTCGGTCGGCGAGACCTGCTGCAGACCGCCGCGCAGGAGCAGGTCCGGGTCGAGGTCCGCGACGCCGAACTCGGGGACGATCTGCGATCCCGCGGTGCCCGGGCTCGCCATCCGCGCGCCAGCCGCGATGGCCGACCGCCGGACGAGGTCGACATCGTCGCCCGCGTAGAGCCGGACGATGTGCACGATCGGGCGCGACGCGGACCGATAGGCCTCGAGCAACCGCGCGATCGCGGGCAGCACCTGCGTGGTGCCGGCGATCGGGCTCGATCCGCCGTCGACGAAGTCGCGCTGGGTATCGACCACGAGGAGGGCGGAGGTGGCCAGGTGCGGGGCGATCCAGGGGTCGAGACGCTCCTCGAGTGTGCTCACCCAGTCACCATATCGACCCATGGGCGGGGCACGGCGGGTCTAGCATCGATTCATGGAGCTTGACGAGCTGCTGGCGACCATGCCGTTCGCGGTGAAGTCGGGAATCGAGCTGGTCTCCGCGACCCCAGGGGAGGTCGTCGGCCGGCTGGCGTGGAGCGAGGACCTCACCACCGCGGACCACATCATGCACGGCGGGGCGCTGACCACCCTCGCGGACAGCGTCGGCGCCGTGTCCGCGTTCCTCAACATCCCCTCGGGTGCCGCGCGGGTGACGACGGCCTCGAACGCGGTGTACGCGCGACAGGTTCGCCGCGGTGTCGTCACCGCTGCCGCCCGTCCGTTGCACGTCGGCCGCAAGACGATCCTGGTCTCGATCGACCTCACCGACGACGACGGCAGACTCGTCTCACAGGTCACCCAGTCGCACGCCGTCGTCGGCGACGCCGGCTTCTGAGCCGGCACCGCCGAGCGGGCACAAACGACGTCGGCGCCGACCCGGGCACACCGAGTCGACGCCGATGCCGAGGCCGTTACCGTTACGAGACGGGCACCTCGACCGGCGACCCCGCATCGGAGGGGGCGCTGGTACGGATGAGGTGGTCGAACGCGCCGAGCGCTGCGGTCGCGCCCGCTCCGGCGGCGACGATGATCTGCTTGTACGGAGCGGTCGTGCAGTCGCCCGCCGCGAACACGCCTGGGACGGACGTCCGCCCGTGGTCGTCTACGACGATCTCGCCGCGCGGGGTCAGATCGACCGTGCCGGAGAGCCATTCCGTGTTGGGGAGCAGCCCGATCTGCACGAAGACGCCGTCCAGGTCGACGGTGTGCGACGCGTCGGTCGTGCGGTCCGTGTAGGCCAGGCCGGTGACCTTGGCGCCGTCGCCGCGGACCTCGGTCGTCAGGGTGCTGAGCAGGATGTCGACGTTGGGCAGGCTGCGGAGCTTGCGCTGCAGGACATCGTCGGCGCGCAGCTGCGAGTCGAACTCGACCAGGGTGACGTGCGCGACGATGCCCGCGAGGTCGATCGCCGCCTCGACGCCGGAGTTGCCGCCGCCGATCACGGCGACGCGCTTGCCCTTGAAGAGCGGTCCGTCGCAGTGCGGGCAGTAGGTGACGCCCTTGTTGCGGTACTCGTCCTCGCCGGGCACGTTCATCGCCCGCCAGCGGGCGCCGGTGGACAGGATCACGGACTTCGACAGGAGTCGGGCGCCGGACGCGAGCTCGACCTCGACGAGGCCGCCCTCGACCTCCGCGGGGGTCAGCTTCGCGGCGTTCTGCACGTTCATGATGTCGACGTCGTACTGCCGGACGTGGTTCTCCAGCTCGGCGGCGAACTTCGGCCCCTCGGTGTAGGGCACCGAGGCGAAGTTCTCGATGCCCATGGTGTCGAGCACCTGGCCACCGAACCGCTCGGACACGACTCCGGTGCGAATCCCCTTCCGCGCGGCGTAGATTGCCGCGGTGGCGCCTGCGGGCCCGCCGCCGACGACCAGCACATCGAACGGATCCTTCTCGGAGATGGCCGCGGCGGTGCGGTCGGCCGATCCGTCGTCGAGCTGACCGACGATCTGCTCGAGGGTCATGCGGCCCGAGCCGAACGGTTCGCCGTTGAGGAACACCGTCGGGACCGCCATGACCTGGCGGTTGTCGATCTCGTCCTGGAAGAGGGCGCCGTCGATCGCGATGTGCTTGATGCGGGAGTTCAGCACGCACATCAGGTTCAGTGCCTGCACGACGTCGGGGCAGTTCTGGCAGGAGAGGGAGAAGTACGTCTCGAAGTAGAAGTCGCCCTCGAGGTCACGCACCTGGGCGAGCAGGTCCGCGGACTCCTTGGAGGGGTGGCCGCCGACCTGCAGCAACGCGAGGACGAGCGACGAGAACTCATGTCCGAGAGGGATACCGGCGAACTGCACCTCGATGTCGGTGCCGACGCGGCGGATCACGAAGGACGGCCGACGCGGGTCGTCGCCGGTACGGGAGTGGCTGACCAGGTCCGACATGCCGGCGATCTCGTCGAGGAGTGCGCCGAGTTCCGCGGACTTCGGGCCGTCGTCGAGGGTGGACACCAGCTCGATCGGCTGGATCACCTTCTCGAGCAGCGTCTTCAACTGGTTTGCGAGGGAGGCTTCGAGCATGAGGGTCTACTCCGAAAGTTGGCAGAACAGTGACCGGAAGAAACGGGAGTCGGCGAACTTCTCAGCTCGAGCCGAGGCGCGGGTGAGCCGCACGAGGGGACGGTGCCGGTGGCACGGGGCGTGAGCACCGTGCCACCGGTGCGGACAACCGTCGACGAATCAGATCTTGCCGACGAGCTCCAGCGACGGGGCGAGGGTGTCGTCGCCCTCTTCCCACTTCGCCGGGCAGACCTCGCCCGGGTGCGACCGGACGTACTGGGCGGCCTTGACCTTGCGGACGAGCTCGGAGGCGTTGCGGCCGATGCCCTCGGCGGTGACCTCGGTGAACTGGATGACGCCGTCCGGGTCGACCAGGAAGGTGCCGCGGTCGGCCAGGCCCTGGTTCTCGCGGAGCACCTCGAAGTCGGTGCTGATCTGCAGGGTCGGGTCGCCGATCATCGCGTACCGGATCTTGCCGATGGTGTCGGACGAGGCGTGCCACGCCTTGTGGGTGAAGTGGGTGTCCGTGGAGACCGAGAAGACCTCGACGCCCAGGCGCTGGAGCTCCTCGTAGTGATCCGCGAGGTCACCGAGCTCGGTCGGGCAGACGAAGGTGAAGTCGGCCGGGTAGAAGTAGAAGACGGCCCACTTGCCCTTGATGTCCTCGTCGGAAACGCTAACGAAGGCACCATCTTTGAACGCCTCGGCGGAGAAGGGCTTGATCTTCTTGTTGATCAGCGACATGCATAGCCTCATTCGTGAACGGTGTGTTGGTATGTCCGTTTTCGACACTATCGACCGCCGATTGATCAGACCAATCAAAGATAGTTTGAACATTGATAGTGGACGGCTATAAGGGCTGGATTCCGCTTCCTAGAGCGCGAGTCTGCACCGAAATGTGAGCGATACCACAGCCACTGGTCGTGCCGGCGGTGGAGCGGCCCCTGTCGCAACCCGCCCACCGATCGGGTCGGCCCCGGCTACCGTTGAGCGATGTCGCGCTTGCTCGACGCCTACCGCCGCACCGGGGCCGACCTGCCGTTCGGCGATCCCCTGGCCGCGCACGGCGTCGCCATGGAGGGCTACTTCTGGCGGTTCACCCTGCCCGAGTCGGGCCGGGTCGTGATCGCACTGTGCGGGGTCAACCGGGCCGCAGACGGCGGCTGGGCCACCCTGGGCCTGGCCGCGCATCCGGGCGGCTTCCTGCGGACCACCGCACATCCGGTCGCGGCCGCTGACCCGCACCGGCTCGGTGCCGTCGCCGGGGAGGCGTTCCGCGGCGAGCCGGGTCGCCTGCGGGTGGACCTCGGTCCCGACGCCGGGCTCGACGTGCGGATCACCGATCCGAAGCCCTGGCCACGCCGGATCCTCGGCGGTTCGAGTGTCTTCCAGACGATCCCGGCGCTCAACCAGTACTGGCACCCGTGGCTGCTCGGCGGACGCGCCGAGGGAACCGCCATGCTCGGGGACGAGGAATGGGACCTCACCGGAGCCCAGGTGTACGCCGAGAAGAACTGGGGCCGAGGCGGATTCCCCGACTCCTGGTGGTGGGGCCAGGCGCAGGGCTTCGCGGAACCACAGGTGTGCGTCGCCTTCGCTGGCGGCCAGGTCAGCGCCGGACCGCTGCGCACCGAGGTGACCGCTGTCGTGGTCCTGCTGCCGGACGGACGGTTGCTCCGGCTCGGCGACCCGGTGATCTCCCCGGTGCGGGCGCAGGTCACCGACGAGCACTGGACGCTCCGCGGCCGGAGCCCTCGCTGGAGCGTGCACATCGAGGGCCACGGCGCGATCGGCGACGCGCACGTCCTCCCGGTTCCGCTGCCCGCCGAGCGGCGAAACGTCCCCGGTGCACTGGAACACCTGGGCGCGCGGATGTCGGTGACGGTCCGCCGGGGACACCGGACGGTCTGGTCCGGCGAGTCGACCGTGGCGGCGCTGGAACACGGCGGGCTGGCCCGCGCCAGGACCGAGGCGGCCCGGAGGGGAGCACGACCGGATGCGACCGACGCCCCACCCCTTCCCGGCAGCTTCTAGCGCTCGTCGCAACACCCGGAATTGGGAGTTGCGACGACCGCGTCGTTTCAGAGGTTGACCCTGAAGTGTTGGAGCGGCGGTTCCTTGCGTCGCTGGACCCTGTGGGAACTGTGACAGCTGCGGCTCGGGCTGTCGGGATCAACCGGAACACCGGATGCGCGCGGGCCCGGAAGATGCAGGTGAGCGTGGAAACGATCTACCAGGTGCATTCAGTCGTAGACCGAAGTCCCGCTCTACTTCTGCGATCCCGCCTCACCCTGGCAACGCGGTACCAGCGGGAACGCCACTGGTCTTGTGCATCAGTACTGCCCGAAGGGCACCGCCCTGAGCGTCTATGGCCCCGAAGTCCTCGAGCACGCCGCCCGCCAACTCGACACCCGTTCACGCACAACGCTCGGCTGGGATATCCCAGCCGAGCGTCTGCGTGGTCTGCTGACCTTCTAGTTGGTGCGGATCTTCAGGCCGGGGTTGGCATTGAGGATTTCCGTGATCGGTGTCGCGAGCGCTTTCGGTCGGTAGAAGTCCGGAATTTCCGGATCCGCGGCCCACCGATCGCAATCCGCTTGAGTTGTCGCACCGCCTCTGCTCAAGATGCCCAGTGCTTTGGTGCCAGTGATCAGGGCGCCGCCGCTGTCGCCGGGCAGCGAACAGATGACTGAGCTGAAAGCGCGAAAGTCTGCGCCGTTGGGTCCGGTGCCGTTCGTGGTGGCCTCGTAAATTTTGCCACAGCGGTAGCCGCTGGTCGTGCCCGACAGGCACACCGGAGCGCCGACCACGGGGTCGGCGGTGCCGGTGATCGCTACCGGGGCCTTGCCGCGGACACGAACGTAGTTGTTCTCGAACCGCCTTGCGAACTCGTTCTCGGCCCTGATCACCGCGTAGTCGAGTCCTTTCATCGACGACTTGGCGAAGGTGCCGAAACGAGCGCCGGGAACGCCGTCGCTCATCTCGTGTGCGATTGAGGCGTCAGGCGTGCCCGCGGCGTCGGGGTTCGCGTCGCAATGTCCGGCGGAGACGTTCACCGCGTGGCCGGAGGCGTCGGTGCCGTTGAAACCGAGCGAACACCACCCAATGACCTCGCCCTCGGCGTTCTCAGAGGCGTACACGTCGCCGCCCATGATGGCGTTGGGGGCCGGCGGCTTGGGCTTGGGGGGCCCCGCGACGGTGACCTGTTGGGTGGTGGTGGCGAGTGGGACGTTTTCGAAGCCGGAGAAGGTGGCGGTAATGGTGCGCTTGCCCGCGGTGGTGGGGGTCCACTCGATGGTGGCGGTGCCGTCGTCCTCGACCCATCTCGGGCCAAGGGCGATGTCGCCGTCCTTGAAGTCGACGGAGCCGTCGGCCACTGAGGTGTTGACCTTCGCCTTCAGCGTGATCGCCTTGTCGACGGTGGCTCCCTTGATGGGGTCGAGGGTGATCGTAGAGGTGGCGGGGTTGCTGCCGGCGGGTGCGACGGTGACCTGCGCGGTGGTGGTGGATCCGGGGACGCCGTCGCGGCCGGAGAAGATGGCGGTGATGGTGCGCTGACCGGCGGTGGTGGGGGTCCACTGGTGGGTCGCTTTGCCGTTGGCGCCGACCTGTGCGGTGCCGAGGATGTCGTCGCCGTCCGCGAAGTCGATCTCACCGCCGGCTCCCGCCGGGTTGACGGTGGCGGTCAGCGTGGTCGCCTTGCCGACGGTGGCTCCGGTGATGGGATCGAGGGTGACGGTCGTGGAGGCCGGGTCGGTGGGTCCGGTTGGGTCGGTGGGCTTGGTCGGGTCGGATGAGCCGAGTGAGCCAAGCGAGCCGAGCCCGGGCAGGTCGGACGGGCTCGATGCCGGTCCCTGCGCGATCCGCACGAAGTTGAGGAAGTCGGGCAGTTGCAGGCCCTGGCCGCCGGCGATGTCGTGGACGCCCAGCACGATGTCGTTGTTGACCGTGTCGACCTTGGTGCCGTTGATGTGGCCGGACAGCGGTGCGGGGAGCTGCTGAATCCAGGTGTTGAGCTGGCCGAGCAGGTCGTTCAGGGCGTTCTCGCTGCGCGACTGGTCCTTGACCTGGTAGCCGGCGGCTTCGACGGCGGTGCGGGCGGCGGCCTTGTCGGGTCCGTCGGCCAGGCCGACCAACGGGGCGCCTGCCGCATCGAGCCAGGCGCCGGCGAACGCGGTGGGGAACTTGCCGCGCAGCGTGTCGGCGAACGCCGCCAGTTCCTGCCCGGTCTCGGCCCGGTCGAGGTACTGCTCAGGGCTGATCTTGAGGTCGCGTTGGATCGCGGCGACCAGGTCGGCGGGCAGTGCGGGTGCCGGTGCGGCCGGGTCGGCCTGCGCGAGGGTCGCGCAGGGCGCGACCAAAAGCAGTGCCGCGGTGCCGATCATCACGGCACGGCGGGCGCGGGTTCTACGCATGGGGACCTTTCGGATTGAGCATTGCGGGGCATGACCAAAGGCGTTGGCGCCGGGCCGGTTGCGGGACTGTATGCGTGATTTCCGCCGCCGCCTACCGAAAATTGGTGGGATGAATATCGGCTCAGTGGCTCACCTGGCCCGGACCTGCGAGGGAGGTGGTAGCCATCCCAGAGCCATTGGTGCCGTTCACCCCTGCGGTCCGGCGGATGACCGACAAGCACCAGCAAAGACAATCGCTGCCACCAACAGGCGGCGTGCGATCGACCACGACCTGGTCAGGAAGGAGTCTCCCGGTGGGCGCTGAAATCCCCGCACGACGCATCATGTCGGCCCGCGAAGTCGCCGAGCGGCTCGGCATCTCACCGCGCACCGTGCGCAACATCATGGCCGAGCCCCGGGCCGAGTTCGAGGCCCGTGCCGCCGAGCGCCGCCGCCGGGTGCTGGAGCTTCGCGCCGAGGGCCTCAAGCTGCGCGAGATCGCGGACGAGGTCGGCATGACGGTCGGCGGTGTGGGCACGATCCTGCACCGCGCCTACCACGCCGAAGCCGCCCAACCTGCCAGCTGACCCGACACCAAGACGCCCCGGCCGTGCCCCGCGCGGTCAGGCGAGCGACACACTCCCTGGAAAAATCCCGCCACCTTGTTGCTGAAGATCGCCGGTCTCGAGGTGGGCCGGCCGGCCCCCGCGTGACGTGGCGGCTGGACGGGTGCGCGCGGAGTGCCCGAAGGTCGCAGTGGCGTTCTGGTCAGATCAGTTTCATGCGGCAAGTCGTTGGCGGAGCTGTTCAATGTCCCTGGGAGGCAATGCGAGCCAGCCGACGCGGATCGCGAGGGTCAGGTACCCCTCGATCGTCGAGATGAGTTGCGGCAAAAGGGGCTTGCAGTCCATCTTCAGTTCCCGTGTAGCGACGATCCCTGGAATCCCCCGCGGCCGGGGACTCTGACCTGTATTTTTCTCTGACACGGGCCCTGGATCGTCATACACTCCCCCGCCATGGAGCTCCAGACCCGTCAACTTCGCTATTTCATTGCAGTAGCAGAGGAGTTGAGCTTCACCCGCGCCGCGCAGAAACTGCACATCGCACAGCAGGCACTGAGCGCGCAGATCAAGCAGCTGGAACAGAGCCTGGACGTGGTGCTGCTTACCCGCACCACGCGCAGCGTGACCCTCACCGCCGCCGGTGCCGCGTTCTTCGAGGACGTGTCCACGACGCTGGCGGCGATGGACGCCGCGGCCGAGCGCGCGCGCTCGCTGCAGCGCAGCGAGAACCAGCGACTGGTGCTGGGGTTCCTCGAGGGCGCGGCGCTGACCCTGACCGGGCCGATCCTCTCCGCATTCCGCGATCGACACCCCGGGGTGACGATCGAGATGCGTCAGTTCAACTACGACGACCCCTCGGCCGGGCTGAACGACAGGTCGGTTGACGTGGCGTTCGTGCGGCGCCCGATCTCCACGGACGGGGTCGACTTCGAGCACCTGTTCTCCGAGCCGCTGATCGCGATGGTGCGGGCCGACCACCCCCTCGCCGATCGCGCCAGCGTCGAGATCCCCGACCTGATCGACGACCTCATGCTCGGGGCGGTGACCACCGACCCGGCATGGAACGCCTTCTGGGAGTTCGACGCGCATCGCGGCGGAAAGCCCGGGCGAATCTTCTCCCGCTCGACGACACTGCTCGAGGAGTACCAGAAGGTGGCGGCCGGCGTCGGCATCGCGGCCACGGTGGCGGCCGCGCGCTGGATTCCCTATCCAGGGGTGAAGATCGTGCCGATCGCCGATGCCGAGCCGAGCGAGGTCGCGCTGGCGTGGCCGCGCGACAACGACTCGACGCTGGTGCGCTCGTTCGTCGACGCCGCCATCCGGGTACGCGACGGGCGACCAGACCTGGTCAAGAGGCTGGAAGAACCGGACCTCGACGACCGGACGATGCCCACCCTCATCCCCTACTGACAACAGAACCTTGTCAATCCATGCAGAAATGGATGTTTCACTTCCGAACCACCCGGCCATAGGGTTCGTGGTGCTGGACGTCCGTATGGAGCGTCCAGCCCGATGAAGGCACGGGTCTCACCTGACCTGTGCCTGGCGACCGCGCGTTGACCCGCGCGAATCCCGCGAGCGGCCGATCCGGCCCGCGCGACGTTTCGCGCATCGCCCATCGGGACACGGTCAGACCCGCGCGCGAGTTAGTCCTGGGCGGCCGCCCAGCGGAAGAGGTGGAACATGGCAACACCAACACCAACCCCACCCGCAGCTCGCGGCCGGCGACGTGCGGGCGACAGGGCACTGAACACCCCTCGAAGGTAACAGTACTATCTCGACCCGCCGACGAAGTCCAGGGATCGATAGCGGACTACGCATGTATTCCCTGGGACTCTTTCAGTTCATTGAATCTCGAATAGTTCACTTCACCCTTTCCGGAGTAATGCCACAAGAAATCGACGTCGACTAAATTTAGAATTCGATCCACTGAGGTGAGGCAACGGCGCACAGATAGCGCCGAGAGCGGCACCGCCCCCAGCGGTACCGGGTTTGACCCAGCCACTGACCCGACGCCACGTAGCGGTATCTAGCAGCAACAATGACATAGAGTGCCCAGGTAAGGCCGACGCCCCGTTTCACACTCGGGACGCCGGCCTCGTTGGCGTGCGCGTGTCCACTGCGCGCCTCCGTGAACAATTGATGAATTCCGATCGGTGCTTTGCCATTTTTGATACGCGACGTTACAGAACGAAATTCACGGCGCGAAATACTTCCCTATCAAACCTCTTACACGGGCCATTTTGGTGTGATAGAAACTACTCCGCCGCTACACATCACGTTGCGGTCACAGAGAATCACAACATCATCAAGGAGCAACCATGGGCAACCTGTCTGCGGCCATCGACGCCGTCACGGCCATCATCAGCGCCATCAAGACGCTGGGGTCGCTCAGCTGATGACTCGGCGCCGGTGCGCTCCCGAGGTGCGCCGGCGCCAGTCACCTCCCCCTCTCTTGATCTATCGCCATTGCCCCACCGGCGACACGGAGCGGTCGAGAACCCGTTGACCACGGTGGCTGGACCGCCCGGCCACCGTGACAACGACCTCGGTCGGCCGCCGGCTCGACCGCACCAGAAGAGAAGTCAGGAATCCCATGCAGACGAAATCCGCTCGTCGTATCGCAGCTCTCGCGGCGGTCGCCACACTGCCGACCGCCCTCCTCGGGGTCAGCGCCGGCACCGCGAACGCCGCCAACCCGGATTGCCAGCAGTCCAGCCACTCGCAGAAGAATGACTGGAGCACCGTCTGGATCACCCACACCTACGACAAGTCCGTCTCGGCCGCCGAGGCCGCCGCCGGGACCAATGTCACCTACAAGATCGTCGTCGGGACCACCAGCATCGGGAACCCGTACGTCAACTCCATCGCGGACTTCCCGCCGGCCGGCTTCGGTACGCCCACCGCCAAGGTCACCGCCTACCACCTCGGCGGGGGACAGAAGACCGAGGCCGTCACCCCGCAGCCGAACGGGGATGGCAGCTGGCGCGTGAGCAGCACCGGGTGGTTCGTCAACTCCGGCAACCCGGTAACCGCCGAGTTCACCTACAAGGTCCCGGCCGGGGTCCGGACCGGAGACTCCGTCGTCAGCGGCGGTGCCGCCGTCGGCGGCACCGTCGGCGTCGGGACGACCAAGCCCGACCTGGCCGCTTGCTTCACCGTGCGGGAGAAGAACGCGGGCGAGACCGCGACCGGCAGCGCAGACGGCGCCGGCCTCGGCTCCAGCGGTGGCCAGCTCAGCTCCACAGGCTCGATCAGCGACGTCCTGGGCGACACCATCACCAAGGTCATCAAGAACCTCGCCGGCAGCTAGCGCCGGCCTCCCGCTCCGGCGCCGCGGTCGAGCGCGGCGCCGGAGCCCCCTATCGAAAGGGAATACCCATGGCACATCGAGCACTCACGCGCGGCGTCGCCGCCGGCGCGGCAACCACATTCGCGGTCGGCGCGTTGGCCCTCTTCGGTGGTGGCATCGCCGGCGCCGCCCCCGGCCCGGTCACCTGGACCGAAGGGTCCACCCGATTCACCCGCGCGGTCAGCAACGCCACCCCCGCTGTGGGCGACACCATCACGGTCACAACAAAGTTCGAGCGAACCAAGTCGGTCGAGGAACGACTCTTCTGGGTCAAGGACTATCACGACGCCTGCCTGACCTACGTCACCGACTCGGCCAAGATGAACGGCAACCCGGTCGAGCCCCACCTCGAGATCAGGCCCGGCTTCGTCGCAGGCGACTTCGCCGCCACCAGCTACCAGGCGATCGTCACGCAGGCCAATCCCGTCACCTTCACCGCCCAGTACAAGGTCGGCGAGAACTGCCAAATCGGCGCCAAGCTCAACTCCGGCATGGACTACAACGGGACCCGCGGGTCCGGCACCTACAGCACCAAGGGCCCCCAGATCACGGTCAAGGCCGGAGGCAACGGCAGCCTCGGCTCCCTGTTCGGTTCCTGAGCCGGTTCGCGACAGACCCCACTGCGGGCTTCGGCGCCCAGCCCTCACGGGCGCCGAAGCCCGCGCCTCACAGCCCGCGGCGACGCTCCTGGCCGCACCTACCAAAGGAACACTCAATGGCACATCGAGCAGTCACACGCATCGTCGCCGCAGGCGCCACCACCGCCTTCGCCCTCGGAACACTCGCCCTGCTGGGCACCGGCACCGCCAACGCAGACGAAAGAAGAATCGACTGGTGGGACGGGTACACCCACTTCTACCGCACCGTCAGCAACGAAACCCCCGCCGCAGGCGAGACCATCACCATCACCACCAGGTTCGAACGAGGCAGCGAAGAACGTATCTACTGGGCCAAGGACCACCACAACAACTGCCTGACCTACGTCCCCGGCTCGGCCAAGATTGATTCGACCGCGACGGGCGAGAGAGGGGTCGAACCCTACCTCGAGATCAAGCCCGACTTCGTCGCGGGCGACTTCACCGCGGGCATCTTCGCCAGCAACCCGATCAAATTCTGGGGGGACAACGGGGCAAATCCCGTCATCTTCACCGTCAAGTACAAGGTCGGCGAAAACTGTGCTCGTGGCACCGCCCTCCAATCCGGCATGAGCTACAACGGCGATCGCGGCAGCGGCACCTACACCACCCAGGGCCCCTCCATCACCGTCACCAAGGGCGGCAGCAGCACCGCCCTGAGCCCGATCACCGGGGCCACCGTCGGCAGGTCCACGACGCTGATCGCGAAGGTCACGCCGGCCGCAGCAGGCGGCACGGTCACCTTCAAGGAAGACAACAGGGTCATCAGCACCGTCTATGTCACCGCCGACGGCACCGCCACCGCCCAGTGGGCCCCCGCCATCGCCGGCCAGCGCACAATCACCGCCGACTTCTCCGGACGGGGCGACCTCGTCGGATCCCGCGCCACCGCCACCGTGACCGTCGCACCCGCCGGCGGCGGCTCCACCGCCTCCACCACCACCCTGAACCCCGTCACCGGAGCCATCGCAGCCAAGGAAACCACGCTGAAGGCGAAGGTCACCCCCGCAGCAGCAGGCGGCACCATCGAATTCAGGGACGGCACCACCGTCCTCGGCACCGCACAGGTCGGCGCCGACGGCACCGCCACCCAGCTGTGGACCCCCACCACCGACGGCAACCACACCATCACCGCCACCTTCTCCGGCCGCGACAACGTCACCGGATCCACCACCACACAACAGGTCACCGTCGCCAAGGCCGGCACCAACCCCGGCCCCGCCGGCAGCCTCGACTCCCTCAGCGGCTTCGGCTCCTAGATCGAAACCACCCCTGGCCCCGGGGCTTCGGCGCCCAGCCCTCGCGGGCGCCGAAGCCCCGGTCCCACAGCCCGCGGCAACGCTGATGGCCGCACCAAGTGAAGGAACATCCATGGCACATCGAGCAATCAGACGCATCGTCGCCGCAGGCGCCGCCACCGCCTTCGCCCTCGGAACACTCGGCCTGCTGGGCGCCGGCACCGCCAACGCAGACTCCAGAACAGTCGACTGGGGCGACGGGTGGACCCATTTCTGGCGCACCATCGACAACGAAACCCCTGCCGTCGGCGAGACCATCACCATCACCACCAGGTTCGAACGCGGCAGCGAGCAGGAGATCTGGTGGGTCAAGGACCACCACCCCACCTGCCTGACCTACGTCGACGGCACGGCCACGATGAACGGAGACCACCTCGAGCCCAACCTCGAGATCAAGCCCGACTTCATCGCCGGCGACTTCAACGCGGCCGGCAGCCCGGTGATAATCCGTGGGGACAAAGAACAACCCGCCACCTTCGTCGCCCAGTACAGGGTCGGCGAAAACTGCCCTCGCAACGTCCCCCTCCAAACCGGCATGAGCTTCAGCTCGAAGGGTTGGGGCGTCGGCACCTACCTCAACAGGGGTCCCACCCTCACCGTCTCCAAGGGCAGCACCAACACCACCCTGAACCCGATCACCGGAGCCACCGTCGGCAAGAACACGGTGCTGATCGCGAATGTCACGCCGGCAGCAGCTGGCGGCACCGTCACCTTCAAGGAAGACAACAGGATCATCAGCACCGCCTATGTCGGCTCCGACGGCACCGCCACCGCCCAGTGGGCCCCCGCCACCGCCGGCCAGCGCACCATCACCGCCGACTTCTCCGGACGGGGCGACACCGTCGGATCCCGCGCCACCGCCACCGTGACCGTCGCACCCGCCGGCGGCAACGCCACCGCCTCCACCACCACCCTCAACCCGATCACCGGAGCCACCGCAAACAAGGCGACCACGCTGAAGGCGAAGGTCAACCCCGCAGCAGCAGGCGGCACCGTCGAATTCAAGGACGGTGACACCGTCCTCGGCACCGCG
>NZ_BCXA01000009.1 GCF_001894865.1 Rhodococcus maanshanensis NBRC 100610
GGTCACCGTCGCAAAGGCCGGCACCACCCCCGGCGGCGCCGGCAGCCTCGACTCCCTCCTCGGCGGCTTCGGCTCCTAGACGGAAACCACCCCTGACCCCGGGGCTTCGGCGCCCAGCCCTCGCGGGCGCCGAAGCCCCGGTCCCACAGCCCGCGGCGACGCTGATGGCCGCACCAAGTGAAGGAACCCCCATGGCACATCGAGCAACCACACGCACCGTCGCCGCCACCGCCCTCGCGCTCGGCGCACTGACCATCTTCGGCACCGGCGTCGCCAACGCCGCCCCCGCCACCATCAGCTGGGACATCTGGAACGGGACCACCCTCTTCACCCGCACCGTCAGCAACGCCACCCCCGCCGTCGGCGAAACCATCACCGTCAGCACCAAATTCGCACGAAACGACTCCTACACCGAGAAAATCAGCTGGATCAAGGACCACCACGACTCCTGCCTGACCTACGTCCCCGGCTCCGCCAAGCTCACCAACAACCTCGGCACCCACCCCGTCGAGCCCTACCTCGAGATCACACCCGACTTCGTCGCCGGCGACTTCAACCCCACCAGCTACCAGGTGACCATCTCGCAGAACGATCCCGCCACCTTCAGCGCCCAGTACACAGTCGGCGCCGACTGCGACCTCGGCACCGCACTTGGCAGCGGCATGTCCTACAGCGGAAGCCGCACCCCCAGCGACTTCAGCACCAAGGGCCCCGCCGTCACCGTCACCAAGGCCAACACCACCACCACCCTCAACCCGATCACCGGAGCCAAGGTCGGCACCGCCACCACACTCACCGCCACCGTCACCGGCGCCGCCACCGGCAACACCGTCGAGTTCTACGACGGCACCACCAAGATCGGCCAAAACACCCTGGGCGCCAACGGCACCGGCACCTACCAGTGGACCCCCACCACCGCCGGCCAGCACACCCTCACCGCCAAATTCCCCTCCACCGACACCGCCAACGCCTCCCAGTCCGCGCCGCAGACCACCACGGTCACCGCAGCCGGCGTCGCCTCCACCATCACCCTCGCACCGGTCACCGGGGCAAAGGAAGGCACCGCCACCACCCTGACGGCGACGGTCAACCCCGCAGCAGCGGGCGGCACCGTCACCTTCAAGGACGACGAGTTCGACATGGACACCGTGCAGGTGGGCGCAGACGGCACCATCACCTACGAGTGGACCCCCGGCTGGGACGGCCAGCACACCATCACCGCCACCTTCTCCGGCCGCAACGGCGTCACCGGATCCACCACCACCCAGCAGGTCACCGTCGCACCCGCCGGCAGCACCGCCTCCACCACCACCCTCACCCCGATCACCGGAGCCACCGCAAACAAGGCGACCACGCTGAAGGCGAAGGTCACCCCCGCAGCAGCA
>NZ_BCXA01000010.1 GCF_001894865.1 Rhodococcus maanshanensis NBRC 100610
GCAATGGCATCACCGGATCCGCCACCACCCAGCAGGTCACCGTCGCGAAGGCCGGCACCAACCCCGAAGGCAACGGCAGCACCGGCAGCCTCGGCTCCCTCCTCGGCGGCTTCGGCTCCTAGCCGGCAACCACCCCTGACACCGGGGCTTCGGCGCCCAGCCCTCGCGGGCACCGAAGCCCCGGCCCCCAAAGCCCGCGGCGACGCCAATAGCCGCACCAAGGAAGGAACCCCCATGGCACATCGAGCAACCACACGCACCGTGGCCGCCACCGCACTCGCGCTCGGCGCACTGACCCTCCTCGGCACCGGCGTCGCCGGCACCGCCTACGCCGCCCCGTCCGCACCACCGGCCGTCCAGACCGCAGCCAACGTCGCTTCCACGATCACCCTCGACCCCATCACCGCAGCACCCGACACCAACGAGTACGCGCTGAAGGCGAAGGTCACTCCCGCAGCAGCAGGCGGCACCGTCGAATTCAAGGTCGACAACAAGGTCTACTACAGCACTGAGGTCGAGACCGACGGCACCGCCACCGTGATGTGGTACCCCGAAACCAACGGCAAGCACACCATCACCGCCATCTTCTCCGGCCGTGACGGCGTCGCCGGATCCACCACCACCCAGCAGGTCACCG
Source organism: Rhodococcus maanshanensis NBRC 100610 (assembly GCF_001894865.1). Lineage (GTDB taxonomy): Bacteria > Actinomycetota > Actinomycetes > Mycobacteriales > Mycobacteriaceae > Rhodococcus_G > Rhodococcus_G maanshanensis. The sequence goes on from NZ_BCXA01000010.1 coordinate 638, forward strand.
TCACAACAAGCACCGACCCCGGCGCCACCGGCAGCACCGGCAACGACAGCGTCGACTCCGTGCTCGACAAGCTCCGCTCCCTCCTCGCCGGCCTCGGCTCCTAAGCGGAAACCACCCCCTGAACACCGGGCTCCGGCGCACCTGCCGCGCCGGAGCCCGGTCCCACCGCCCGCGGCGACGCTGACTGGCCGCACCAAGTGAAGGAACCCTCATGGCACATCGAGCAACCACACGCACCGTCGCCGGCGGCGCCGCCACCGCACTTGCACTCGGCGCACTGACCATCTTCGGCACCAGCGTCGCCACCGCCGCCCCCCAAACCATCACCTGGGACAACGGCGCATCCCACTACACCCGCACCATCAGCAACACCACCCCCGGCATCGGCGACACCATCACCGTCAGCACCAAACTCGAACGAACCAACAGCACCGACGAAAAACTCAACTGGTTCAAGGACTGGCACCCCGCCTGCCTGACCTACATCCCCAGCACCGCCAAGGTGACGCTCAACAGCGGCGACCGCCCCGTCGAGCCTTACCTCCAGATCGCATCCGACTTCATCGCCGGTGACTTCGCCGCCACCAGCTACCAGGTCATCGCCAAGAACCACCCCGGCGACGTGCAGTCGCCCGTCTTCACCGCCCAATACACGGTCGGCGCCAACTGCACCCTCGGCACCGCGATGAACACCGGCATCGAGTACGGCACAAACCTCGGCTCCGCCGACTTCAAGACCAAGGGCCCCTCCATCACGGCCACCAAGGCCAACACCGCCACCACCCTCGCTCCCGTCACCGGAGCCAAGGTCGGCACCGCAACCACCCTCACCGCCACCGTCACCGGCGCCGCCACCGGCAACACCGTCGAGTTCTACGACGGCACCACCAAGATCGGCCAAAACACCGTGGGCGCCAACGGCACCGCCACATACCAGTGGACACCCACCACCGCCGGCCAGCACACACTCACCGCCAAATTCCCCGGCACCGCCACCGCCAACGCCTCCCAGTCCGCACCGCAGACCACCACCGTCGCCGCGGCCGCCGTCACCTCCACGATCACCCTCGCTCCCGTCACCGGGGCAAAGGTCGGCACCGTCACCACCCTCACCGCGACGGTCAACCCCGCAGCAGCGGGCGGCACCGTCACCTTCAAGGACGACGAGTACGACATGGACACCGTGCAGGTGGGCGCAAACGGCTCCGTCACCTACGAGTGGACCCCCGGCTGGGACGACCAGCACACCATCACCGCCACCTTCTCCGGCCGCGACGGCGTCCTCGGATCCACCACCACCCAACAGGTTTCGGTGACCGCAGCCGACGTCGACTCCACCACCACCCTCGCCCCGGTCCCCGGAGCCAAGGAAGGCACCGCCACCACCCTCACCGCGAC